>OMWP01000009.1:76267-108715 GCA_900314795.1 uncultured Eubacteriales bacterium | reverse complement strand
TGTTGTGTTTTGTTGTAAGCGAACTAACTGTAACACAGGTTTTTCCTATTTGCTATTCTTTTTTATGACCTACTGTAACGACTCTATTGTAAACCTACAATCAATGATTATTCATTTTGCTGCGGGTATTGTCAAGATTTGCCGTTTGTGCTACAATATAGGGGCATATCTGCAAATTAGTAATTTGAGGAGTAGAACAATGGAAAAACGTAGTTCCTTCTCAGGCTCTATCGGATTCGTGCTTGCGGCGGCAGGCAGTGCGGTAGGTCTGGGAAATATCTGGAGATTTCCGTATCTTGCGGCAAAGGATGGCGGCGGTCGGTTCCTGCTGATCTATATCATCCTTGCCCTGACCTTCGGTTTCACCCTTTTGATGACCGAGGTCTCCATCGGACGTAAGACAAAACAAAGCTGCCTGACGGCATACGGCAAGCTCAATAAAAACTGGGGCTTCTTAGGTGTTCTCGCCAGTATCGTGCCGTTCATCATCATGCCGTATTACTGCGTCATCGGCGGCTGGGTGCTCAAATATTCCCTGGTGTTCATTACGGGACAGGGCGCCGCCGCGGCGGGCGACGACTTCTTTACGCAGTTCATCACCGGCTATGCACAGCCGATTGTGTATAACCTCGTGTTCCTTTTGATGACCGCGATCGTCATTTTCCGCGGCGTTAACAAGGGAATCGAGTCCCTGTCTAAGGTGCTCATGCCGATCCTCTTTGTCCTGATCATCGGTATCGCGATCTATTCGCTGACCCTCAGCGGTAACGAATCAACCGAGGGCAGAACCGGTCTGCATGGTCTGTCGATCTATCTGATCCCCGATTTCTCGGGCACGGACGCGCGCGGGATTTTGATGACCATCATGGACGCGATGGGTCAGCTCTTCTACAGTATCAGTGTCGCGATGGGTATCATGGTCACCTACGGCTCCTACTTCAAGGATAAAGATAACCTGATCAAGTCCGTCAACCAGATCGAGATCTTCGACACCATTGTCGCGTTCCTTGCGGGTATCATGATCATCCCCGCGGTTTATGTCTTCCTCGGCACCGAGGGTCTGGAAAACGCGGGTCCCGGACTGGTATTCGTCGCAATGCCCAAGATCTTCAACCAGATGGGGGTTGCCGGTAATATCGTAGGCGCGGTATTCTTCATCATGGTGCTGTTCGCGGCGCTCACGAGCTGTATCTCCATCATGGAGGCGATCTGCTCGGGCATGATCGACAAGGGCATGTCGCGTAAGAAAGCGACCATCACCGAGGGTATCATCGCGCTGGTGCTCAGCACCGTGGTATGCCTTGGTTACAATGTATTCTACTTTGAGTTCAAGCTGCCCAACGGCTCCGTCGGACAGATCCTCGACATCATGGACTATCTCTCGAACAACGTCCTCATGCCGATTCTGGCGATCGGTACCTGTATCCTGGTCGGCTGGATCTTAAAGCCCAAGACGATCATCGACGAGGCGACCAAGAACGGCGAGAAGTTCGGCAGAAAGTGGCTCTATACCGCTATGATCAAGGTGATCGCGCCGATCATGCTGGTCATCCTGCTGCTCGGCTCACTGGGCGTGTATTAAAGAATGATGCGATCCTCCGGGATTGCAGTAATCAGAAAAACGAATCCTGCTTCGGAATTCCGAGGCAGGATTTTTTGTTTTGTTTTGAATAATCAAACGGTTTTTTCAAAAGCTATTGACAAAAGATAAATGTTTGTGTATAATAGCGGTTAGCGAGCGCTAACTTATCGGTTGGCTTTTATTATTCGCTAGCGGTTAGCGATTGCTAACTTTTGGGTAAAAGGAAGTGTATCATGTCAGAGGAAGCATTGATCCGATATTGTTCGCCGACCTTGGCGGGGATCAAAACAGGCAGTCTGTTCAACTGCTCCTATCAAACAGAAGAGGAGCTGTTCTCATTTCTGAGAACGTGGAACATCACTTTGAAGAGCAAGGGCATTCGCATCATCCCGCTCAGAGTGCAGGATGGCAAAGCGCTGATCTATGTTTTTCGCCCCTCGCAGCTGAAAAGCAGTTTGCAGGAGGAGGCGTCACGCGATCTGCTCGAAGAACGCGGCTATTGCTCACAAAACTGCTCCGCGTGTCTGTCTCACCTGATCCGCCGCCTGTCGCAGTCTGAGGACTTTCCGCATGAGATCGGCTTGTTCCTCGGTTATCCGTGTGAGGACGTCAAGGGCTTCATCGACAATAACGCTGCCTGTGCAAAATGTGTCGGGTGCTGGAAGGTTTACGGCGACACGGAAAAGGCACAAAAGCAATTTGAGCGTTTTAAGAAGTGCACGCGAATTTATCAACAGCAATGGGCTGACGGCAAGCCGCTGACATGCTTGACCGTCACACGATAGGAGAAGGTATCATGATCAAAACGACATTGAAGATCGACGGCATGATGTGCTCGATGTGCGAGAGCCACATCAACGATACGATCCGAAAGGATTTCAACATCAAGAAGGTTTCATCCTCCCACACAAAGGGGATCACCGAGATCATCAGCGAGACAGAATTGGATGAAAGCGCTGTGAGAGAAGCCGTCGGTAAGACGGGCTACAAGGTGCTCGCATACAGCACCGAGCCTTATGAAAAGAAAAAATTCTCTCTCTTTGGAAGGTGATCTGATGGCAATCGTTCAATTTGAAAACGTCACCAAAGCCTATACCAGCGGCGACCATGAGCTCAAAGCGCTCAACGACGTCAGCTTCACGCTGGATGAGGGAAAGTTTGTTGTCATCCTCGGCCCCTCGGGCGCCGGCAAAAGCACCCTGCTGAATCTGCTGGGCGGACTTGACAGCCCGACACAGGGCACGATCACCGTGAACGGCAGGGATATCAGCACGCTGTCCGACAACGAGCTTGCCGATTACCGCGCGGCGACGGTCGGTTTTGTGTTTCAGTTCTATAATTTGATCCCGACCCTGACGGTATACGAGAACGTCGAGTTAGTGTCGGAGATCTCAAAAGACGCCCTCGATGCAAAGCAGATGATCGCCGAGGTCGGACTGTCCGACCATTTACATAACTTCCCCTCCGAGCTGTCGGGCGGTGAACAGCAGCGCATCTCGATCGCACGCGCACTCGCCAAAAACCCGAAGATCCTGCTCTGTGACGAGCCGACTGGCGCGCTCGATTCCGAGACGGGCGTGATGGTGCTCAAGCTCCTTTTGAAGATGGCGCAAAGCTACGGCAAGACCATCGTCATCGTCACCCATAACCAGAGTATCGCGAAGATGGCTGATGTTGTGATCCGCGTCAAGAACGGAAAGATCCGCTCGATCGAAGAACAGGCTGAGCCCATGAGTGCGGACGAGGTGGAGTGGTGATGCTGATACGCAAGCTGTTCCGTACCGCGTGGGGCTACAAGGCGCAGTTCATCTCCATGATCATTATGATCACCCTTGGCATGGGGATCTTCCTCGGCTTCAATATGGAGTGGCGCACGATCGAGGTGGATACAGGCAGTTTTTTTGACAATACTAACTATGCCGATTATCGTCTTTATTCGGAAAAGGGCTTTACAAAGGATGATCTGCAAAAGATCGCCGCAATCAACGGCGTCGATCGGGCGACGCGATACCTCTCCGTCAATCTCGACATCAAGGGAGAGAAGAACAAAGCCCTCGCGCTGGATGTGAGCGAGGATTTCAACGTATCGACCTTTTTGGTGACCGAAGGCGCGGCATATGATGAAGACAGCGACGGCTTCTGGCTGAGCGACAAATTTGCCGCGGCAAATGCTTACGCGGTCGGCGATATCCTCACGCTCGAATTCAAGGGTGTGGAGATCAGCGGCGAGATCGTCGGGCTGATCAAGTCGGGCGAGCATATGATCTGCGTTGCCGATACCAATCAGCTCATGCCCGATTACAACAGCTTCGGCTACGCGTATATCACGCCGAAAAAGCTCAGAACCGCCGTTGAATCCAAAATGAAGAATACCGCCGCCGATGAACTGAAAAAATCGGGAGTCCCCGAGGAATTCATCGACGACAGCCTGTCAAAGCTTTTGTTCACCGACAAAGATATCGACAAGGCACTGGACCAGGTCTACGCACAAATCAATTTGCTGTCCGATATGGATAAAAAAGCCTTAGAGGACGCGGTCAAGGAAAAGCTCGGCCGCACGATCATGGTCACGCCCAAGGAAGACCACGTCGTTTATCAGGAGGCGATGGGTGAGGCAGAGGAAGGCAAAACGATGGGTTCGATATTGCCGGTTCTGTTCCTCGCGATCGCGATCCTTACAATGGTCACCACCATGCACCGCATCGCGACCAAGGAGAAGCTCCAGATCGGCACCCTCAAAGCGCTCGGCTACAAGAATCGCAGGATACTCAGACACTATACCTCATACGGTTTGTTCATCGGACTGACCGGTACCGTGATCGGAGCCCTGCTCGGACTGGGTATCTGTAAGCTCGTGATGAGCGAGAACGGCATGATGGGCACCTACTTTGACATGCCCGATTGGTCTGCGGCGGTGCCGACCTTCTGCTACCCCGTGATGGTAGGCACGATCATCCTGCTGACGCTGATCAGTTTTTTGTCCGTCAGACAACAGCTGAGGGGCACTGCTGCCGACGCGCTGCGCCCCTATTCGCCCAAGAAGATGCGCAAGATGCTCTTGGAGCGCTTCCGCTTCTGGAATACGATGAAGTTCGGTACCAAGTGGAACCTGCGTGACCTGAGCCGCCACAAGAGCCGTTCGGCGATGACCCTGTTCGGTATCGTCGGCTGTATGATCCTGATGGTCGGCGGTTTGGGCATGCGCGATACGATGGCGGGATTTCTTGACCTGCTCGATCACGATATCTCCAACTATACCACTAAGGTCAACCTCGTTGATAACGCAGATAAAAAGGACGCGCTCAAGCTCGCTGATCAAATCGGCGGAGACTGGGAGAGCCTCAGCGGGATCAGCCTTGACGGAGAAACTGTTTCGCTGGATGTGATCCATAACCCGAACGATATGTTCAACGTCATCGATGAGGACAACCGGCGGATCGAGCTGAGCGACGACGGCATCTATCTCTGTCTGAGGTTAAAGGACAAAGCTAAGATCGGCGATACGGTCACGTTCTCTCCCTACGGATCGAGCGATACCTATACGGCAAAGGTCGTCGGCTATAATCGTGCGATCATGACTGAGAGTGTGACGATGACCGACACCCTCGCCGACAAGCTCGGTATCGACTATACCCTCACCGCGATCTATACAGATAAGAAGACAGACGAGATAGCTTCTTCCGATCTGATCGCGGGCAAGCAGGATAAGACACAGCTGATGGAGACCTTCAACAGCTTTGTGCAGATCATGGACAGCATGGTGGTTATCCTCGTTGTAGCGGCGGTCATCCTCGGCATCGTGGTGCTGTACAACCTCGGTATCATGAGCTATGTGGAGCGCTCACGCGAGCTGGCTACATTGAAGGTACTCGGATTTCGCAATCGCAGTATCGGCAAGCTGCTGATCTCGCAGAATATCTGGCTGACCGTGATCGGCGTCGCGATCGGACTGCCCGCGGGCGTCGGCGTGCTGCAATGGCTGCTCACCGCTCTTGCAGGTGAGTATGAGATGAAGCTGATGCTGGGTGTTTTGACCTACACTGTTTCCATCCTGATGACCTTCGGCGTGTCGCTGTTAGTCGGATTGATGGTAGCAAGAAAGAACAAAAAAATCGATATGGTAGAAGCCCTCAAAGGGATAGGGTGACAGGAATAATCCGAACCTGCTGAAAATGGCAATATTTCGGCAATTTTCGGCTTATCGTCGGTCGCAACCCGTCAAGAGTCACTCCTCCTCTGCACCGAAAAATCCAAGAAACTGATCTCTTTCTCGGTGCGAAGCAGTTTTTGGCGAGAGGATTTGTGTCCGGTCGAGGAAAAACCGATTGGGGTTCGATTCCTATCACCCCGGAATAGAAAGGAAGATGATTATGAGTAAAGTAGCAATCGTATATTGGAGCGGTACAGGAAATACCGAAGCAATGGCAAATGCCGTCTTAAACGGCGCTCAAGCCGCAGGTGCTGAGGCAAAATTGTTTACATCCGACTCCTTCAGCGAAGCGATGGTCGATGAAGTCGATGCGATCGCTTTCGGCTGTCCCTCCATGGGCGCTGAACAGTTGGAAGAAGATGAATTTGAGCCGATGTTTGAGAAATGCGCACCAAAGCTCAGCGGTAAGCATATCGCTTTGTTCGGCTCCTATGGCTGGGGCGACGGCGAGTGGATGCGTAATTGGAAGGAGCAGTGCGTTGAGCTCGGCGCTGTTCTGACCGCAGAGCCCGTTATCTGTAACGAAGCGCCTGATGATGAGGCGACCGCCGCGTGTGAAGCACTCGGCAAATCGCTGGCTGAATCAACCGATCAATGAATTGTAGCGATTTCATTTGAATTAGTGTTTTCCTCATGAGAGGCTGTCGTGAAGCTGTTTCGCTTTGCGGCAGCCCTTTTTCCTTTTTTACCGCAACAGACGGTTGCTTGCAATTCGTAGGGGGTTGTATTAGAATGAATACAAAGGAGGTGTTTTTATGGACACAAAAGACGTGATCTATGAGCTCAGGACAAAGAACGGACTGTCGCAGGATGAATTGGCGGAAAAGGTATTTGTTACACGGCAGGCGGTGTCTCGATGGGAGAACGGCGATACCGTACCGAATACGGATACGCTCAAGTTGCTTTCAGCGCTGTTCCGTGTTTCCATCAACACGCTGCTCGGCTCACCGCGTCAGCTGATCTGTCAGTGCTGCGGTATGCCGTTGGAGGACAGCATCATCGGCAAGGATCAGAACGGCGCGTTGAATGAGGACTACTGTCAATGGTGCTATGCCGACGGACGGTACACCTACAGCGATATGGATGAGCTGATCGACGTGTGTATTCCCCACATGGCAAAGGAGGGCTTTACCGAGGAGCAGGCGCGCGAGTATATGAGGCAGAAGCTGCCGCAGCTCGATTATTGGAAACGGGTTGAACAGCTTGGCGATAACGGCGAGTTTGAGCAGTTCAAGCAACAGCTGATCAAAGAGATCAACGACCTCCGTATCGAAGGTATGCCAAAGGTCGAGCGGCTGAACGCGCTTGTCGGAAGCTTCGTCAATCTCGCCTACCCGCTGCCGAGTGGGAGCAGCGCAAAGTTCCTTGACGATAACACCACCTATCTCGGCAATCAGCTGGAATCGGATTTCGGCGGTGAACGCTGTTTCGGTGTTTTGGCAAGCATGGATTTTATCCTGATCAGCACCTATGACGCAGACGGCAAGCATCCGGAACTCTTACTATACAAGAAAAGATAAAACGATCGGTCAGCAGGAAAGTTCAAAACTGCTGACCGATTTTGTATATTGACAAGCTAATACTCTTTAGCTATAATAAGGCTAAAGATTATTAGCTTAACTTTGGGAGGAACGTATGTCAACGAAGGATAGAATATTGGAAGAAGCATTAACATTGTTCTCTGAGAACGGCTACGACGGTACCGGCGTGGAGCAGATCGCCGAGAAGGTCGGTATCAAAGCGCCGTCGCTTTATAAGCATTTTAAGGGCAAAGAGGATATTTTGAACGCGCTGATCGACAACGCGGAAGCGCGTTATGAAGAATACTTCGGCTCAGAACAGCGCATCGGAACGATCCCCGAGAGCAGGGAAGCGTTCATCCGCGTGACAACGGAAAGGATCCTGTTCACCATGCGCGACCCGATGATCCGCAAGATCCGCAAATTTTTGGTGCAGGAGCAATTCCGCAGCGAAAGACTTGCCGCCATCACCACCCGCCACCAGCTCGAGGGCGTTCAGAAGATGTACGCAAGGATCATCGAGGGCATGATGGAAAAGGGGCTGTTCATCAAGGACGATCCCGCGCTGCTTGCCAACGAGCTGACGGCGCCGGTCGTTCTGCTCATCGCCCAAGCGGACAGACAACCGCAGCTTGAACAAGAGATCACAGAGAACATCGACCGGCACATCCGCCACTTTTGCGATGTGTATATGAGAGCTTAGGCGGAATGAATCATAAAATCATGAAAAGTGCAGTAATATATATTCACGGAAAAAGCGGCAGCGCTTCGGAGAGCGAGCATTACAAGCCGCTGTTTCCCGATGATGATGTGATCGGCTTAAAATATCAGACGTTCACGCCGTGGGAAACAGGCAAAGAGATCTATCACGCGGTCATCAAGCTGAAAGCGGAATACGAATCCCTTATCCTGATCGCCAACAGCATCGGCGCGTATTTCAGTATGAATGCGAATATCGACGCGCTGATCGGCAAAGCTTATTTTATCTCACCGATCGTCGATATGGAGCGGCTGATCACGGATAGGATGGCGTGGGAAAATGTGACCGAGAGTGAGCTGAAAAAGCAGGGCGTTATCCCCAGCGCATTCGGCGAGGAGTTGTCATGGGAGTATCTCTGTTATGTGCGTGAGCACCCTGTTGTATGGAGTGTCCCGACTGATATTCTGTACGGAAGAAATGACGCGCTCACCTCTTACGAAACCATCACGGCGTTTGCCGAAAAACACCGCGCAAGCCTTACCGTGATGGAGAACGGCGAGCATTGGTTCCACACCGAAGAACAAAAGCGGTATTTAAATAATTGGATTAGGGAGAAATCAAAATGAAAACAGTTATCATTCACGGTCAGAGTCACACAGGATCGACCTGTCATATTGCGCGTATACTCGCGGACAAAATCGGCGGAGAAATATCGGAATTCTTTTTGCCGAAGGATTTCGGAGAATTCTGCTGCGGATGTACGCGTTGTTTTACTGATAGTGAAACAAAATGTCCGCATTATGACAAGCTCGCCACTATCACACAGACAATTGATGAAGCGGATGTCATTATCCTCGCAAGTCCCGTCTATGTCTATCACGCAACGGGAGCGATGAAAGCATTTTTAGATCACTACGGTTACAGATGGATGGTTCACCGTCCTGAGGAAAAGATGTTTAAAAAGCAGGGTGTGTGCATTTCCACAGCCGCGGGCGGCGGTATGAAATCCACCAATAGGGATATGTCAGACAGCTTGTTTTTCTGGGGCGTCGCTAAGATATACAAATTCGGGATCGGCGTCGCTGCTATTGATTGGAACAAGGTGTCTGACAAGAAAAAGCAGAGAATCAAAAGGGAAACAGACTCCATCGCGAAAAGAATACGTCGGAGTCAAGACCGCGTAAAGCCCGGTCTGAAAACCAAAGGCTACTTTTGGATGATGCACCTCTTGCAAAGAAACGGTTGGAACGAAGCGGATATGCGCTATTGGAAAGAGAAAGGTTGGACAGGTAAGGCGCGTCCTTGGAAAAAAGGTGAATCGTATGACAGTAAAAACAAATGAATTATCAGCTGAATTATTCCTGCGGCTCTACACTTCCGTCGGTTGGGAACCGCCCGGGATCGAGCAGGTGCAAAAGGCGTTGGAGAACACTCTCGCGACCTTTACCGCTTACGATGAAACTACCCCCGTCGGCATGGTGCGGCTGATCGGCGACGGCGGGATGTCGTTCTACATCAAGGATTTCGCCGTTATATCGGAATATCAATCAAAGGGTGTGGGCGCATTGCTGCTTCATGCCTTGGAAGATTATATCAAAGAAAACATCGCCCGTGATTGGGCGGTCAGTCTGGAGCTGATCAGCTCTAAGGAAGCGGTCGGGTTCTATCAAAAACACGGCTTTGAGGAACGCCCCTGCGCGTGGGACGGACCGGGCATGTTCAAGATGATACGGAATAAATGAAAAAACACAGTGATACAGAATGTTATTGGAATCAAAGCTGACGATCTTTTTTGACGAGCCGTTTTGGGTGGGCGTGTTCGAGGAGTTGGACGGCGATAAGCTTTCTGCTTGCAAAGTAGTATTCGGAGCCGAGCCGACCGATGCGGAGATCTACGCCTTTATCCTAAAATATTTCAATCACCTGCGATTCAGCCATCCTGTCAGAACAGAGATCAAGCATAAGGCGGATAACCCGAAACGCCGTCAGCGAAACGCGCAGAAGCAGCTCGAAAAATCGGGCGTCGGCACCAAGTCGCAGCAGGCACTCCAAAAGCAGTATGAAGAAAACAAGCTTGAACGCAAGCAGCGATCCCGCGAGCAAAAAGAAGCCGAAAAGCGGCGGTTGTTCGAGTTGAAACAGCAGAAGCGTAAAGAAAAACACAGAGGACATTAGCGTGAGCAGAATAATTATTGGTAATGCGGCGAACTTCATAACAATCATCAGGATATTGTGCAGTCTTGCGCTGCTGTTCTTTATGCCGCTGTCGCTGCCGTTCTATGCGCTTTACACAGCCGCAGGATTATCCGATATCTTTGACGGATGGATCGCGCGGAAAACGAATACCGCAACAAAATTCGGCGCGAAGCTTGACACCCTTGCCGATATCGTTTTTGCCGCGGTCGTATTGATTAAGCTCATGCCAATCCTTGCGCTACCTGTGTGGATAATCGTGTGGATCGGCGTGATCGCGCTGATCAAGCTCGTCAATATCGTAATCGGATTCGTCCGCAATCACACGCTGACAGCGGTTCATTCCGTTATCAATAAGGTCACGGGAGCGTTGGTGTTTATCCTGCCTTTTACACTGACGATCATCAACATACGATACACCGCCGTTTTTGTCTGCGCAGTCGCAACAGTCGCGGCGATCATGGAAAGCTATACCGTATTAGTAATATAAATCAAAATTTAGAGGTACCTTATGAATATTTATGAAACCTGTCCGACATTGGAAAGTGAAAGATTTATACTCAGATTATTTGAAGATTATGATTGTGATGATTTGTTAGCAGTATACAGCGATAAAAACGCGCTGCCGTTCTTTAACAGTGATAATTGTGACGGTGATAATTTCTACTATCCGACAAAAGAAAGAATGGCGGAGGCGATCGCCTTTTGGCGTATGTCCTATGAAAACGGTTGGTTTGCGAGACTTTCGATTGTTGATAAAGCAACAGCAAGTGTTATCGGAACGGTTGAATGTTGCAAAAGAGTGTCGGATGACGCATTTAACAATATGGGGATTCTAAGAGTCGATGTGAGAAGCGACTATGAAGAAGAAAATGTATTATATGATCTTTTTTCGCTTATTACACCAAAACTTGATGAAATGATAGGCTGTCAAGGTGTTCTGACAAAAGTTCCGATATACGCCGTAGAAAGAATCAAAGCGATCCAAAAAGTCGGCTTTACAAAATCAGAACATCTGCTGATTGGAAAAACCGGTTATGCCTATGACGGATATTGGACGATCGAATAGTCAGTTGGGAGAAGTGAGATGGTTATTGTCAAAGCAGAAGCAAATCAAGTAGAAAAAATCGTGGATATGTCTGTCAGAGCTTTTGAAACAGATGTAAATGTCGGCGGAGCAAAAGGTGATTGTCCGCCCGGATTTGATTCGGTAGAATGGCACAAACAAATGGCACGCGAGGGACATTTGTATCTGGCAATGATAGAAAACGATTTGGTCGGTGCAGCCGTTATTTTCCCGGATGAAACCAAAAACAGCGTGTACATTGGCAGAATATTTATTGATAGCATCTATCATAGAAAAGGTTACGGAATTCGTTTGATGGAATGCATAGAAAAGAATTTTCCGTGCGCTGCTGAGTTTGATCTGGATACCCCAAGTTGGAATGAACGGACAAATGCTTTTTACAAAAGATTAGGCTATCGTATCATAAAGATTGAGGACGGATTCGTCTTTTACCGGAAAAAGAACAGAAAAAGCGTACAGATGCAAAGATAGGTTTTATCTCCAAATGGACGGCAGAAGCACGAAAGGAACATCATAATGCCAAAAGAAATTGATCCGAAAGACAGTCCGAGAGCGACAGCGTATGAGCTGTGGATGAAAGCGCCGAATCCGAGGGTGACTTTTTTCAAGACGCTCGATGTTACTAATCTGCTTACAGTCAGCAGAAAAAGAAATATGAAATACAATATGCTGCTTTGTTTTTGCATTGCTAAAGCTGCAATCGGTATTGATGAGTTTTACACGCTCCCTGTCGGCGAAAAGCTGCTGCAATACGACAAAATTGCCGTCAGCGTGATTGTGAAGAACAAGCGCGGAGAGATCAATTCCTGCGATATTCCTTACGCGGCTGATTTGGAAACATTCAATCAAAGATATCTGGAAAACACCGCATGGGTCGCCGAGAATTGCGATAACAAAGATCTGTCAGACAACAGTATGGTCATCGGCACATCGGCGATTATCGAGACTGAGCTTGACGGCATCGTCGGTATGAATAGCGGTATCTTCAACAATCCCTTCATCAGCTGGGGCAGATACCGCAAGAAAGAATTAAGGGTCGAGTTGCCGATCTCGTTCCAATTCCACCACACGCAGATGGACGGCTCTCACGCGGGAAGTTTCTTAGAAAAGCTACAAAATGTAATGAACGAAATGATGTAAGAGCAGATGATACGATGAAATTCAAAAACTACAACAGCAAAGACTATGAAACGGTCTGCGACTTTCTGATCGAGTTGAACCGCGCAAAAAACCTCGGCGCAAGGAAAGCGTATGTCCTGTCCGATATGACGTTTTATGAAAAACTTGGTTTCAAAAAGGACAAGCATTTTACCTTCTTGTGGAAGAAATTGGATTGCAGGGACGAGCACTGCTCGTCCGCATCATGACCCGCATGACACGATTCGTGTCACCCTGTGTGACGGTGCGTTTCTTCCCTTTTTCTCTCTCCTGTGATACTTTCAAATCAGACCTTTTGAAAGGACTGAATGATTTGAAAAGGAAATTGACGTTGGGTATCGGATCATTGATTGCATTTGTCATATGGACGATATTGATCCTGTTCGTCGATGTGCAGGCAGTGGGACCGAACAGGTCGAGAGTGGGGCTTGCCACCTTCAACACATGGTTCCATCAACTGACAGGCGTGCATATGACGCTGTATACCGTCACAGACTGGCTCGGACTAGTGCCGATCGCCGTATGCCTGTGCTTTGGCTGTTTGGGACTCTGTCAGCTCATCAAAAGAAGAAGCCTGTTCAAGGTCGATAGGGACATCTTGCTGTTGGGCGGCTATTACATTCTGGTGATTTTCGGCTATCTTTTCTTTGAGATGGTGCCGATCAATTACCGCCCGATCCTGATCGACGGATGCTTGGAAGCGTCCTATCCGTCCTCGACAACACTCTTGGTGTTGTCCGTTATGCCGACGCTTACACTTCAGATAAAACGAAGAAGTCATCACAAAACCATCCGAAATGGTATCATTGGCTTTGCTGTGATCTTCTCAATGTTGATGGTGATCGGCAGACTGATCTCTGGCGTTCACTGGGCAACGGATATCATCGGCGCTGTCCTGCTGAGCTTCGGCTTATTCAAGCTCTACCAAAGTGCGGTAGCCGCAACAGATATGGGGAACAAAAATGGAGTTTAGTGAAAAACTACAGCAATTAAGAAAAAGGAAAGGACTGACGCAGGAGGAGCTGGCGCAGGCGATCTTTGTGTCCAGAACCGCCGTGTCAAAATGGGAGTCAGGCAGAGGTTACCCGAATATCGACTCGCTCAAGGCGCTTGCCGAATTCTTCTCCGTGACTGTTGACGAGCTATTGTCTACGGACGAGATCATCACCGCGGCAGAGGAAGAAAAGCAGGAACTGATCGGACAATACACCTCACTGTTATGCCATGTGATGGATGTGTTCACGGCTTTACTGCTGTTCATCCCCGTTTTCGGCAACGGCGCGGACAAGCGATCGGTGTCATTCTTTTCTCTTACCGATACACCGCATTGGATCAAGATCATCTATGCTGTTGTCATCAGCCTGACCGTACTGAACGGCGTCTGCGGACTGATCATCAGCCGATTGGATAATCCGTTGTGGAGCAAGCATCGATTGATAACAGGGCTCGCTTTATCTGTGATCGCGTGCCTGCTGTTTATGATCACCCGACAGCCCTATGCAGGCGTATTCTGCTTTGCGATTTTGATCATCAAGGGCTGGATTTTTATAAGGAGGAAAACATGCATTACCCGCTGAGTGAAAAATATATGACCGACGAATTGATGGCAAAGATCATGGGACCGAACCCCATCAAGCTCGAAGAGGAGCTCTTGACAAATCATCAAATCCCCCAAGGCGCGACCGTCTGCGACCTCGGCAGCGGTCAGGGATTGACGAGCGTGTTTCTGGTGAAGGAATACGGCTTTACGGTCTATGCCGCCGATTTGTGGAGCGATCCCGAGGAGAACCGTCGGTTCTTTGCCTCGATGGGGCTGAGTGAAGCGCAGATCATCCCCGTCAAGGCGGACGCCGAATATCTGCCGTTTGAGCAGGAATTCTTCGACGCGGTCGTGTCGACGGATTCGTACAACTATTTCGGACGTGATCCCGCCTATCTCGACAGCAAGCTGTTGCCGTTTGTGAAGCCGGGCGGCACCATTTATATCACCGTCCCGGGGATGAAAAAGGACTGTCACGATAATCTGCCGGCGGAGCTGCTGCTCTCATGGACGCCCGATCAGCTCGATTATCTGCACGACGTTTCCTATTGGAAGAATATCGTCGAAGGGTGTAAAGGCGCTCAGGTGCTGGAAATATCCGAGATGGAATCAAACGCCGAGGTCTGGGCAGACTGGCTCAAACAGGAGAACGACTATGCCGTCGGCGACCGCAGGGCAATGGAAGCAGGCTGCGGAAACTATCTGAATTTCATCAAGATCGTATTGAGAAAGAGGGGATAAGCTGTGAAAATTTTGGTCATCAACGGAAGTCCGAAGAGAGAAAAAAGCGATACCATGCACATCACCCATGCGTTTTTGGAGGGAATGAACGCGGCGGCAGAAAATGACGTGCGCGTCATCCACGCAGTGGATCAGCACATCGAATACTGTACAGGATGCTTCTCATGTATGCGAAACGGCGGTGAGTGCGTCCATCGTGACGATATGCGCGGGATATTGGAAGAGATCCTTAACAGCGACCTGCTGATCTGGAGCTATCCGCTGTATTGCTACGGGATGCCCGCGCCACTCAAGACGCTCCTTGACCGCACCCTGCCGCTGAGCAGTATGGCGATGCACAAGGTCGGCGACCGCTATGAGCATGTCGGTCAGCGTGACTTTACGCACCTGCGCTATGTGATGATCTGTGGCTGCGGCTTCCCGAACAGCACGCATAATTTTGAGCCTGCGATCAGTCAGTTCAAGTTATGCTTCCCCAACAACCATACCATCATCACTGTCCCCGAAAGCCCGATGTTCAATGCGCCGGAAGCGGTAGCCGTCACTGAACCGCGCCTGAAGAAGATCAAAGAAGCCGGAAGGCAGTTTGCCGAGAGCTACACCATCAGTGACGATGTGATGCAAGCGATCACCTCGCCGATGATCCCCGAGGATCAGTACGCCGCCATCGTGAACGGAACGATTCGATAAAACAGCACGATGAATCAATGAAAACGGAATAAACGAAGAAAAGCTGTCTTGAAATCCAAGGCAGCTTTTTCGATATCAATCATTGACTGTTATTGTTTCGGTGAATAATCAGACCAGTTTCCGGCAGGATATCTCAACTTTGATTTCATGTTCCCCGGGTCAGCTTTCGGCTCGACCGACAGATCGATCTCGTAGAGCTTCCCGATCAGGTCGTTGTTATACTGGATATCGGTCGTCTGGAACGCCGCTTTGCCCTCGGCGACCTCTCTGTCGGTCACACCTGAGTCAAAGATGATTCCCTGATTGCCCCACGGAGCTTTGACGCGATAGATGTCGGTATCTCCGATCTGTTCCATTGGGAAGCCGGGCCATTCGGCAAAATAATAGGGCTCTTTGGTGAAGCTGTCGAATGCCATTCCGCCCCACCAGTAGGCATAGACCTTATCCCACTTTGTTTCACTGTTGTCGTAGTAGACATAGCCGGGCTCGATATCGTTAGGATCAAGCTCCAGATCGTCGAGGAGCTTTTCCAGAGGATCGCTTTTATCCTCATACTCAACGGGAACGGCGAAATCGAGCGCGGAGACATTCTGCGTGAAAACCGCTTCTAAGAACTCGGGAAAGATATTTCTCCAATATTCGATCAGGTGCTCACCGGGTTCATATTTACTGAACACGAGCTTGTCCTTTGCGTAGCCGTCCTCGATCAGCTTATTATACATGGACTGAGATACATCGCCGTTGTCGCCCATATAGCTGCCTGCGTAAAAGTACAGAAACGGCGCGTTTTTCATCTTCATTTTATCCTTCAAAAACGCTGTCCATTCCTTATCGGCATACATATCAAAGGTCGCTGACATCACGCCGCCCGTACCGAACTTGTCGGGATGGGACAGAACGGTATAGAAGGTCTCGAGACCGCCTAAGGATGCGCCTGCCAGTGCTGTGTGCTTTGCGTCAGTATAGACGTTGTAGCTTTGGTTCACATACGGCATGACGGTATCGATGAGAAAGTCCGCAAAGGCTGTGCCGCGCTTTTTCGTCAGATCTTCCGCTTTGGCATTTTCGGGGGATTCTTCCATATTGATCTCACCGAGATCGGGAACCAGCTCGTCCCATCGGTAAACGTCGTTGTTCTCGATGCCGACCACGATCGCTTTATGCTCGGTTGTCGCCATCATGCTCTCGATATGCTCGGCAGCATTCCAGCAGACAAGATCGTTGTCCATGCCGCGGTCCTTGCCTGTCGCAAGCACGCTTTGACCGTCAAACAGATAGATGACGGAGTACTTCTCAGCCGACTTTGCGTCGTAATCCTCGGGCGTCCAGATATAGACGAGCTTGTCCCGTCCGTCAAACTGAAATTCTTTAGTCTCGAATTTCGGATCATAACTCGGGGTTTTGCCTTGTGTATACGGCAGAAAATCCTTGCCTGTATAATTCCATCCGCTGACTAAGCTGTTGAATGCGACGTCCATGCTCGATTCATCTTGATAGGTCACGTGCACCATGTTGTAGAGGTTGACGTCCGCTTCACAGCGGAAGACGGTACTGCTGTCATCCTCGCTGTCCTTTTCCATTGCAATATCGACGGTATTTCCGTTGCCCGTATTCAAGAACGTCGCTGTCAGCTCCGTGGTTTTCTTCGGCGCTCTGACAACAAAATCATGCATCAGCTCCGCTTTCGAGTCAGGAGTGCTTTTTGCATGATCGGAACAGGCTGTCAGCAGTGAGAGAAGAATGACGCCGCATAATAAGCCTGATAGTATTCTCTTTATTTTCATTGTCATATTATCCTTTCGTGCAAGTGTTGACCCAAGAAATATAGTTTTCAGTGCTGTTGCCCGAGCGTTCCGCCTCAGTATGGTCTTGCGCCCATACGGTCTCGAAATCAACATTATCGACCTTGTCACAGCTTTTAAGGGCTAGAGTAAGATTGATCTCGGTCGTCAGCGAGTTGGTTTTCTGCTCGATTCCGGAACGGATACGCCAGTATTTTGCAATGTTGGATGTACCGTATCCCTCGCGGCTTTTCATCAGATAAAACAGCGGCGAATATAGATTCACGCGTGTTTCAACAGTATGACCGACGAAATTTGCTTTTGCCAGATCTGCCGCGAAATCTGCGGCATATTCGCTGTTCATTTCAGTCAATACATCCGCAAGGATACGGTCAAAGTGGGAGAGTTCGCCCTCACTGCTGCCAAACAGCGTGTTTTTACCCCAGAGCCCGTCAAACGCAACAGGCAGTTCGGAAGCGGTCTTACAGTGCTTTGCAAAATCCGCTACACTTGTGATCGTGGCGGTATTTGTGGTCTTATCATAGATAACCCAATTTTTGTCTGTGTTCAGACTGTTGATATAATCCTGCGCCGTGATATTGGTGAACTTAGTATCAGTCAGATAATGATTGAGCGAGGTCTCGATCACACCTTTGACATGATCATAATAGCTTCCTGCCTGATAGATACCTTCTTCTGACTCAGTCAATGTCAGCGGCTTACCGTTCTCGTCGGTAAAGCCTGCGCTGTTGACATAATCGGCATAGGCGTGTGCCAGCTTGTCAGAGATCGCGTTCAGCTCGTCGGTTCGTTTCGGTCGCGTACAGCCCATCATCCATTCGTATTCCGCATTGGCGGTATCAAGATTGGTGACCGGACACCATGCCATCACGCCCTGTACTGCGTCCGACACGCCCTGTACCGCGCCGATCGCTTCGAGATACGGGGTATACAGCTCGCTGTCGCCTGACGCGCCGAGGATCGTCGCCTGAGCACCGCCTCCGCTCATTCCGTATACAAAAATGCTCTCCGCGTCTCCGGCAATCACGTCGTCAGCGTAACGAATATAGCGAATCGCCGCCTTCAGGTCGGTAACGCCTGTAGGCGCGCCTTCATTGGTACCGCGGCAACCGGATAGAACGAATACAAAGCCCTGAGAGGTATAGTCGGATAGCTGCTCGAGTATACCCTGATGCGTCATCAGGATCTCATCGTTCAAAGCCTTGGCAGAAGCATACCCGGGTGTTTCGACCGGCATCATAATCGGAGCTGTTGCCGCGGAGTATCCGTTGAGCTCTGCGCTCTCGCTCACCTTACAGGTATAGGTACCGTCGCCGTTATCACTCGCATCCATATACGCGCCGGGAACAAACACCGCCAGCTTTTCATATTGTTCATCGGCAGGCTTCTCACAATAGCCGATGCCGGTTTGATAGTAAAGATCGAATTCTTTGTTGTAGTGCCATTTTGTCAGATCGGGCTTAGAGAGATTCGTAACAGGCTGCGGTTTTTTCTCAGACTCTTCTGTTGTACCGCCGCAGCCAACCGAAAACAGCATAACCATTACCACGATCAAAACTAACGCTATAACTCTTTTCATTCAAGTTCATCCTCTTATGATTTGCTATTTCTCTTTTGGCGAGAGGATCGCCTTGATCGGATAGTTGTCAATGGTAAAATCCTTTTTATTCAGCTCTAACTGAGGAATGGCTTTGTCGGAAGCGACGACCTGTGCGCATTGTTGATACGCGCTGTCGATGAGGCTGTCCTTCCTCTCCGACATATCGCTCCATTTGCCGTCCGTGTACAGAAAGCTCTCGCCGGGATTGATGATACCCGTCATCTTTAAGCCCTTGATCATTTCCCAGTTGATCTCTGTGCCATACGGGAATACCTCGGTATAAGTCTCGCCGCGTTTCATCGTCAGAACGATCGAATAGCGATCTCCTTTTTTAAGAGAGTATTCCTGATTCAGGTCGATCACATGGAAGCCGGTGTACTGATGGGTGTGTTCTCCTTTTTCCAGCAGTGTACCGGAAGAAGGATCATCCTTGTCGATATCCTTGTATATCTCGTAGCTCACCTGAGCGTCCGGATAGCTTGTTCTGTACTCGATTTGAAATAGGCTTTCATCCTCTTCGGCATCAAATACGTTAGCCATTTTGGTTTCAGTTTCATAATCCGAGGTACCGTACCATATCGTCATCATCAGATCGTACTGATCGATATTCTGCGTGGTGTGTTTTGCTTTGTTATTGTTATCAAACACATAGCTCAGTGCGGCTAACAAACTATGATCATAATAGGAAAGGTATAAAAAGCCGTCGTCGATATCTCCGTCAAAGGTCGTCAGACCCCAGCTGTTCTTAATGATCAACGCTCCGTTGTCGGGTGGTGTGCTCCCCTCGATCACCGTACCGTCTGATTTTGTCCTTGTGAACTTTTCCTTCGGGAAGTCATCGTCATATCCCACGACGGCAACGGCGTGATTCGGCTCATTGTCACCGTTGTCGTAAACGGCGCGGTTTTTGCTGTTGAAGCCCGGGTGTTCAGCATTTAAGGCTATCGTAACACCATGTCCCTGATATAACTCCGACTTGATTGCTTTCAGTCCGTCTGCGTTCAGCGTGTAGCTGCCGTTTGCATCAAAAGTTGCGGGAGGCGGCAGGATACGACTGTCTCTGAAAAGTGCGGAAGCAGGAACGCCGCGATACTCTGCGTTCAACGGAAGCGTCCATTCTCCCTTCCATGAATCATTATACGCATAAGGTTTCTCTGAGTTGATTTCCATGCTTTCATCAACCGGTCCAAAACCCGAGCCGAAAAAGTTCGCGGCTTGTACAAACGGTCCGCCGATAAAATATGCGGAGAGTTCGCCTTTCTCTTCTTCCATTGCGGATGGATCAAAGCCTTCTCCTTCCTGCGAGGAACGAACCTTGCCCTTTACAACGTCATCCTTTGTGATACCGTGAAACATATACCACGCAATATATTTTTCGGAGAAATCGACCTGATCGTTTTTCTCTCCCACAGAAACGCCCATATCGTTCGCATATAAATACGCGATCTCGGCAGAACCTGCCATAGCAAACGTCCAACAATCCCCATAACGCTGTGTTTTGACAGGTGTGACATAATTCTTGCCGTCTACATTTCTCAGATCAAATCGCGACGGTAGCGTTGTGACGTCGATTTCATCTGTGCCTTTGGTTGTATTCCCGGAGTCTGAGCACCCAGTTAACAATGTCGTCATCAATGCAATCATCATAATCACGCTCATTATCATAGCTGTTATTCTTTTCATGATAAGTCTCCTCTTCCTTTTTAAACAGAATACTGAGCAGCGCCTGCGGGATCTCCTGCACATATGACATTCCACGACCGGAGTTTGAAACTGCGAACAGATAGACATCACGATCGGTATTGATGTAATCCACCGCTCCGAAATGCGGCGGGATCTGTCCGACGTGACCCGCGCCGCCATATGGCATATGCCAAAAGCCGTAGCAGTATTCTTCTCCGCTCTCGGGATTTGCGTCCTGCGTCATCTGACGGAAAGCGTCGGAAGATATCACTTTTCTGCTGCTAAGCCCATGCATCCACTTGTCCATATCCTCAGCGTTAGATACAACGTCGCCGGCTCCTTTGGTCAATCCGGGCTCGTAGAAGCCTTCTTGCGTTGATTCTGTTTCGGAAAGCGCGAAGTTCCATTCATTATTCCCGGTTACCTCATCCGTGAAGCCTGTGTGAGTCATTTCAAAAGGTTCAAAAAAGTTTTTCCTGAGGAATTCGTGATAAGGGACGCCGCTTACCTGTTCAACGATCTCAGCGAGCAGAAAATAGTTGGAGTTGGAGTATGCGTAATCAGTTCCGGGCTCGAAACGCAGCTCCTCATGGAATATCGCATTTTTAATGATACTCACGTTATCCTTTTCATTTGTACCCATAGTTGACGGGTTCACCAGCTCAAGATAATTTTTGATCCCCGAGCTCATGTTAAGAAGGTTTTTGATCGTCAGTCTTTTGCTCTCTTTATATTTCGGAAAAAACTTTTCCAACGTATCATCCAAGCTGAGCTTATTTTGGTCGCAAAGCAGCATAATACAGGCAGCGCAGAATTGCTTTGATACGGAACCAATCGGCATAGAAGCGCCGATCGTCAGCGGCTTATCGTTATCGTCGTTGCCGTTGACATACTGATAGATCACATCGCTGCCCTTGGTGATCTGCACGATGCCTTTGAATTGATTATCGGTTAATACTGCGTCCATCTGAGCTTTCCTGCCGGTTGAGATCGTTTCCGATATGGTTTCGGTGCTTTGGGATTCTTTTGTTCGGTTGGTACATCCCGCGGCGATCATGATGAATGAAATACACAGAATGACGCAGATCGTTCTTGTGATAATTATTCTCATTCCTCTGTTCCTCAACTAAAATGTTTATCCGTTTGCCGTTTCATTTTCTACAGGGAAACGATCGAGCAATCCTGCATTGAATCGCCGGATCAAGGTCGCGTCGGTGACGTCCAAGCCGTTTCCGTTCACGTCGGCGGCTTTTCTGTTGAACGGCTCCCATTCCATATTGATCAATACACGCTGGATCACGGTTGCGTCAAGGATCGTGACTTCGCCGTCACAGTCAGCGTCACCGTAGACGAACGCGACCGGCGCTTTGATATGATCGCCGCCGATATGGTTGCCGGCCTCATCGAAGTGATCGGGGTTCAGGCAGTTTGCGTCATAAGAGATAAAGTTCTCACTCTTTGTCGCGTAGCTGCCGTAGCAGCCGTCGCCATAGTAAATATACCAGTTGCCGGCGTACGGTCTGTTCGGTATATACTGACTTGTGATGATCTCGGGATCGGGATCAACGATAAAGATACAGCCGTCCATATTATTTTGGTTGGGACTGCCCTCGGGGAGGGTGTCATAGTCGCCTGCGTATGCTTCTTCGATATTGATGATTTCGGTCTGGCAATGCTGATCAAATACGTCGGGGTTCTCCGATTTATCCGCGAAAAAGCCACCGTTCCAGATCACTTCGATCACGTCGGTGGGGACGTCGGCATAGTAGACGCCCTGATCGTAATGATCGACACACGCACGATAGCCGGGATAGTATCGAGGGATAACGGAACCGCTCCACCAGTAAACGCCCGCGTAATACTTGTTTTGATAGACGCCGTATTCGCTGTACCAGCTGTCCAAACGGGGCATTTGGAAGAAGATACGGTTGGTGGCGATCGATTCTCCTTCCGCTGATTCCGCCTGAGCGATCGCCTCTTCGACGGAGCACTGTGGCTGATAATTCATGTCCTGTGCGCTGACAACGGTTATAGCACAGGAGATCATCATAAAGATAACGAGGATCAAAGCAAAGCATTTTGTCAAAACAGCTCTCATAAAACCATCCTTTCGTAAAATATTCAATCGTCATTGCGAACCTCCGTCAGGAGGTGTGGCAATCTCCACCGATCAACAACGATTTGTGAGTTGTTTACCATCTATATAATAAAACAGCTGCCTGATCAATATCAAGCAACTGTTTAACCATCTATCCGACGGATAATAGAATAATACAACTATTAGTTTAGAAAACCGGTTTTTTCCTGTCGCACACACCGAAAACAGGGTGCGGAGAGCCCTTGGCGATCCCATCCGCAAAGCAAAGCAACGGCAGAACATTGGTCTCGAAACGGATGATATAGGAGTTGATTTCTCCATCAACGGACGCGATCTTCATGGGATGCACGATCTGCTTGTCGCAGAGTGTCTTCATACAGCGCTCTACGTCCTGCAATGCAAGCCCGGTTCCCTGACTGATGAGCGGCGCGGTGACCGGTATATCAGATACCGTATACAGATAATATACGATTTGCAGCATCTTCTTGTCCGCAAACAACGCGAAAACCTGTCGGATCGCGTCCTCACTTTCAAAATGCGAGAGAATACTGTCTTCCTTGGGACGCGTCATCAGAAAGAAATGACGGAAGTCGTTTGATATCCTCGCCAAGGCTAAGCCATCGTCGTTCAACATCTTGGCAAAATAATCCGGGCAGGGATCTCTTTTTTTCTCGGAATGGATGACAAAGGTATCGGCAAAATCCTCAGAGAAGTTCTCTCTTCCCGTCAGCCCCAGGATCAGCGACCAGCAGAAATTAAACGCACAGCGAAAAGCTTCATCGCCCGGCATAGAACTCAGCTTTTTGATGATGGCAAGCTGAAAATCCTGTTCTTCTCTGCCGTAAAGCGCGTCGATGCTCACTTCAAGGGCGTCGGCGAGTCGCGGCAGGATCTCCGCGTCGGGTGTGCCGCCGCGCTCCCATTTGGAAACTGCCTGCGTCGTGACCCCGATCAGGTTGCCGAGCTTTTCCTGCGTAAAGTTCTTTTGGATGCGATATTTCTTGATTTGCTCTCCGATGACGCTCATTTTCAACCCTCCGTTGATTGATGAAATCATTATAGCAAGTAAACAGACATTTGTCTATACCATCGACGCGGGATCCAACCTATATGCACGTGACCGACGCCATGCAGCAGAATGTCGCCGACACGATGGGAGAGCAATTAAAATGTAAAAAGGACGAGAACGAAGAGAAGATGATCTTTTTCGGCATAACAAGTCAATATAAAGAAAAATCGGAAAGAGCAATCCTACCGATAACTTTTGCGAATATTATAGTCGCGTTTTGCGTTGTGGTCAAATTGTGGTCAAAAGCTGTTTTGACCATATTTTTCCTCGAAATCTTTCAGAGTTGTTTTCAGGTTGAATGAAGCCAATTAAAACTGACAGAACCCCGAAAACCCAGTGTTTAAGCCGCTTTTAAGCAAAAGATAACAGCTCCCGATACCGAAATATCGAGAGCTGTTATGGCGCGCTGGAAGTACGTTGCTTCTTTAGGTAACAGATCACCTCGTCTTCGGAGCATCCAGCATTTGACAAAAGCTTCATCTACGCTCTTCTTAAAACCAGTCCACCGGACTGTTTTTACCTTCGGTTCTTCGCGCGGCTAGAACCTCGGCACAGTCGCCTTCGAGTCCCTTCCACCGCGCTTTGCTGGTAAAATATAAATGCTCATACACCAAACGGTGTATGAGCATTTATGGCGCGCTGGAAGGGACTCGAACCCCCGACCTTTTGGTTCGTAGCCAAACACTCTATCCAGCTGAGCTACCAGCGCGTATGTCGTTGCGCGGGCAATCTCACACTAAAGGCGAGCTACCGGCGCGTATCTGCTCAGTAGTCGTCAAAGCGACCACCTAAGCTATTTAATTCGGCTTACTGCCGTAATTGATAGTTTATCACACTTCTTCGGAAAATGCAAGTAAAAGTTTACAGAAATCCGCAAAAGAATTTTTGGCAAGGTGAACAATTTCGGACGGAATTGACCGAAAAGCCCGAATATGGTAGAATATGGGCGACGAAAAGTGAGGGGTTTGTATGAATCAACCGTTTGACAAGAAACCGATCGTGATCCTCGGCCCGATGGAGAGCGAGTCGGCATGGCTGATCGATCAGCTCGGTGATCGGCAAGAGAAAGCGTTCGGCGCGTATACCTTTTATGAGGGGTTGATCGACGGCTATCCCGTTGTGATCTGTCGATGCTATATCGGCGTGGTCAACTCCGCCGCCGCGACAACGCTGGCGATTGCCCAGTATGATCCGCTGTGTGTGATCATCCAGGGCACCTCGGGCGCGCATGATCCCGATCTGCATCAGGGGGATATCATCCTCGGCGAGAATTTGGTGGAGTTGGGCAGCTTTTATACATTGCATCGCGATGAGGGGCAGGGCACGGCGATTTTTGATTGGACACAGCCCGGCGCCGAGATCAACGTGAACAACAATATTGAGCGCGTCAACATCTTACACAGCGACAACCGTATTCTCAACGCCGCGGAATCTGTATCATACACAGACGGCATTGTCAGGCGCGGCACCATCGGCGCGGCGGATATCTGGAACCGTGAGCTGGATATGATCGCCCATCTGCGCCGTATCCTCGGCACGGACTGCGAAGAGATGGAGGGCTTCGGCGTCGCGCAGGTGTGCGCTCAGCTAGATGTACCGTGCGCGGATATCCGCGTCATCAGCAACAGCGAATGGCACTCTCAGGAAGAATTCAACGAAAAATACGGCGAACAATGCCAAATGTTTGTACTGCAAGTCATCCGCCGACTTATTGCGGAACAAACGCTCATGTGATAAAATAATACTGTTTTGAAATTGATAGAAGAGCTGTAGGGTACGGCGGTTTCCGACGTACCGACGTAGAAATGCTTGTGGATTCGGAGGTAATGATGGAAAACTACAGGATTGAGCGCGACTCGATGGGTGAGATGAAGGTGCCCGCAGAGCGCTATTGGGGCGCACAGACACAGCGCAGCTTTGAGAATTTCCCGATCGGATGGGAGAAGATGCCCAAGGAGATCATCCGCGCCTTTGCACAGCTGAAGAAGGCGGCGGCACAGGCGAACCGCGAGCTCAAGCCCGAGAAGATGACAGAAGAAAAATGCGCCGCGATCTGTGCGGCGTGTGATGAGATCCTCAAGGGCAAGCTGCCCGACGAGTTCCCGCTTGCCGTGTGGCAGACAGGCTCGGGTACGCAGAGCAATATGAACGTCAACGAGGTTGTCGCCAACCGCGGCAACGCGATCGCAGGCGCAAAGCTCCTGCACCCCAACGACGATGTGAATATGTCGCAGAGCTCCAACGACACCTTCCCGACCGCGATGCATATCGCCGCGGCAACGGCGATCCATGACGAGCTGATCCCTGCGGTGAATGTTCTGATCGCGACATTGAAGCGTTTGGAACAAGAGAATCAGGGCATTGTCAAGAGCGGCAGGACCCACCTGCAGGACGCGGTGCCGATCTCTTTCTCACAGGAGATCAGCGGATGGCGCGGGATGCTCGAAGCGGATGAAAGACAGCTCGAAAAGTCGCTTGACGGACTGTATCAGCTCGCCATCGGCGGCACGGCTGTCGGCACGGGACTGAACGCGCCGAAGGGCTTCGGCGAACTTGTCGCCGAAAAGCTCAGCAAAGCGACAGAACGTCCCTTTGTCAGCAATCCCAACAAATTCCACGCGCTGACCTCACTCGACCGCATGGTGTTCGCTCACGGCGCGCTGAAGGCGCTGGCGGCGGATATGATGAAGATCGCCAACGACATCCGATGGCTCAGCTCGGGACCGAGATGCGGGCTCGGCGAGATCTTCATCCCCGAGAACGAACCGGGATCATCCATCATGCCCGGCAAGGTCAACCCCACCCAGTGCGAGTCGATCACGATGATCGCGGTGCAGGTGATGGGCAATGACGCGACCATCGGTATGGCGGCGTCACAGGGCAATTTCCAGCTCAACGTCTTTCTGCCTGTGACCGCCTACAACTTCCTGCAAAGTGCCAAGCTGCTGACAGACGGCATCCTGTCGTTTGAGCAGCGCTGCGTCAGCGGTATCACGGCAAACAAAGAGAAGATGAGCGAGAACCTGCACCGCTCGCTGATGCTGGTCACCTCGCTCAATCCGTATATCGGCTATGACAACGCCGCCAAGGTGGCGAAGAAAGCGCATAAAGAGAATCTCTCCCTCAAAGAAGCCTGTCTCGAGCTCGGCTTCATGAGCGAGGAGGAATTCGATAAAGTATTCCATCCCGAAGAATTAGTCTAATGGTATGGCGGTGTGTCGGAACGATGGAGGTATCGGTTGTCGAGCCTTCTCCGTTATCTTCCATACCGAGAAGTAAATGCTACGTTTACTGTAGGGTACGGCATTTATGACGTACCGCAAATCATCGGCATATCATATATTCCGTTTTGAGATAGAGATATGACGTTACCGTTATAAGGTACGTCGAGTACCCTACAAAGATCATGGTATATAATTGAGAAATAGGATAGACGATAACAGGAGAAAAAATATGAACATCAGAGAAGAATCTTTACAAAAGCATTATGAATGGCAGGGCAAGATCGAGGTCATCTCCCGCGCGCCGATCGAAACGCGCAAGGATCTGTCCCTTGCTTACACACCCGGCGTAGCGGAGCCCTGCATGGTCATCCATGAGGATATCGACAAAAGCTATGAGTTGACCCGCCGCCATAATCTGGTGGCGGTCGTGACCGACGGCACCGCGGTGCTGGGACTGGGCGATATCGGCCCCGAGGCGGGCATGCCCGTCATGGAGGGCAAGTGCGCGCTGTTCAAGGAGTTCGCCGATGTGGACGCGTTCCCGCTGTGCATCCGCTCAAAGGACGTGGACGAGATCGTCCGCACCATCTACCTGCTGTCGGGCTCCTTCGGCGGCATCAATCTGGAGGATATCAGCGCACCGCGCTGCTTTGAGATCGAGCGCAAATTAAAGGAGATCTGCGATATCCCCGTATTCCATGATGACCAGCACGGTACGGCGATCGTTGTCGCCGCCGCTCTGCTGAACGCCCTCAAGGTGGTCGGCAAGTCGATCGATACCGTCAAGGTCGTCATCAACGGCGCAGGCTCGGCAGGTATCGCGATCGGCAGGCATCTTTTGAATATGGGCGTCAAGCACCTGACGATGGTCGACCGCTTCGGCATCATCCGTGAGGGTGACGACAGCCTGAATGAGGCGCATGCCGCGATCGCGAAGCTCACTAACCGTGAAAAGCGCAGCGGTACCCTTGCCGACGCGATGCAGGGCGCGGATGTGTTCATTGGCGTTTCCGCCCCGAATATCGTCAATGAAGCAATGATACAGAGTATGGCGGACAAGCCGATCGTCTTCCCGATGGCGAACCCGACCCCCGAGATCATGCCCGATCTCGCCAAAGCCGCGGGCGCGGCGGTCGTCGGCACGGGTCGTTCGGATTTCCCGAACCAGATCAACAACGTCCTCGCCTTCCCGGGCATCTTCCGCGGCGCGCTCGATTGCCGCGCGACCTGTATCAATGAGGAGATGAAGGTCGCCACTTCCTACGCGCTCGCGTCGATGATCCCCGAAAGCGAGCTGAACGCTGAGAACATCATCATATCCGCTCTCGACAAAAGCGTGGGCAGGGTGGTTGCCGACGCCGTCATCAAGGCGGCTCGGGAAACCGGCGTTGCGAGAATATAAGCAAGAATACAAGCATAAAAAGACCGCTCAGTTGATGGCTGAGCGGTTGTTTTAGCTTGTCGAAAAAAGTGATTCATTATATATGAGCAGCTGTTTTCCAAGGCTCCTTTTGGGAAAAGGAGCTCCCGCGAGAGCGGGTGAGGAATTGTATTGAATCGTTCGAGCGGAGCAAGTATCTCTGTATTGTTACGTTGCATGAATAACATGCGAAATAACATGGTATCTCCCTTCGGTCGATCATTTTATACAATTTATCCGTCAGCAGACACGCGTGTCCGCTGACACCTTCCTTTCCCAAAGGAAGGCTTTTTGATAACTACGGTTTATATAATATCCGCACATTCCACGGGCACGATTGTTTGCAGATCAGAGAGCGACATCTCGATCTGGCAGCCGATCTTGCCGCCGCTGAAGAAAATGGTCGGATAATCCTGCGCGGTATGGTGGATCGTGGTGTGAAATTGCTTTTTCATCCCAATGGGGGAGCATCCGCCGTGGATGTAACCCGTCAGGGGCAGCAGCTCCTTGCTTTTGATCATCGCAATGCTTTTCTCGCCGACTGCCTTTGCCGCCTTTTTTAAGTGCAGTTCGCCGTCGACCGGCACCATAAAGACATAGTAGCTCTTGCTCGCGCCCTGCGTCACCAGCGTCTTGAACATCTGCCCGGGCTGTTGTCCCAGCGCTTTCACGACCTCCATGCCGCTGATCGCGCCCGATTGGCTGTAATCATGGCTTTCATACGGTAGCTTGTGCTGTTCGATGATCCGCATCACATTTGTTTTTTCTGTTTTCTGTTTCTTCATATTATCACCGAACCTCATTGTAACCCAAATTGCATGAAATGGCAAGTGTGATAGCCTCCTTTCCCAAGGGAGGCGGCAACGAGCATAGCGAAGTTGACGGTTTGTTTTATTCGTTCTGTCGGTTGACGGGCTTTGCTCTACATGCTACAATCAGGGCAGGTGAAACATATGAAGCTATCTTATATCGATAATGCCAATGATTTTGACTTTGGCAAGACCGCCGAAAACTACGCCCGATTCCGAGACATCTACCCCGAGAGCATGTATGAGAAGCTCATTGAGTGGGGGATCGGCAAAGAGGGGCAGCAGATCCTCGACCTCGGCAGCGGTACCGCGATCCTGCCGATGAACCTGTACCATTCGGGCGCGCATTTTATCGCGACCGATATCGCCGAGAATCAGATCACCGTCGGCAGAGCGCTTGCCCGCCAAAAGGGCATGGAGCGCATCGCGTTCAAGGTGTGCCCCGCCGAGGCTACGGGCTTTGATGATCACGCTTTTGACGCGGTGACAGCGGTGCAGTGCTTTCCGTATTTTGACGCAGATGGAGCCGCCGCCGAGATTTTTCGTGTCCTGAAACCGCAGGGGCTTTTCTGTAAGATCCTCATGGACTGGCTGCCGCAGGAGGACGCTGTGATCGCCGAGATGATCGCCCTCGTGCAAGCGTACAATCCCGCGTGGAATCCTGAGGGCTTTCAAGAATACGACTATCACTTCCCCGATTGGGCGCAGGCTCGCTTTGTCAGTGAAGCGGTCATCTCCTATGATGAAGCGCTCGCTTTCACCAAAGAAGCGTGGCTCGGCAGGGTGCTGACCTGCCGCGGCGTCGGCGCTTCACTCCCGCCCGAAAAGGTACGGGAATTCGAAGCGGAATATCGCCGTATCCTCGCGCGATATGACGAACCGTTGTATTTAAAACATCGTATCCATATCGAACTGTACCGTTCGATCAAATAGCAAAAGACCGCCGCAGATTTTAACGTCTGCGGCGGTTCTTTATGCGGATTATTATGCGGCTAAATCCTTTGACTCGTCAAGGAGGTAGTCGTCGGCGTTGTCCATCGCGTCAAGCAAGTCGTCTTCAAAATCGAGCTTGCTGATCGAAAGGAACATCGCGGAGTCAGAGCAATCAGCCTTTCCATAGCTTCCCGAATCCTCTGCCAGTCGGCAGTAAAAGCGTGCATCATCAAACATAAAATCACCTCATACTTTTTTCAATACATGGATTGTCATTGCGAGGCTCAAAGAGCCGTAACAATCTCAACCTATTGCATTTTGTTCCTGTGATTCTATTGTATAACAATACGTTGCCCATAAACGGGACTCTGGGCACGCGTGCCCTTTTTTATTCTTTTCTTTTACGTTTCTTCGTGACTCAAAAGCCTCCCTTTCCTAAGGTACCCCCGTTGGGGGAATGTCCGCAAAGCGGACAAGGGGGGAGCCGTTTCCGGCGAGGAAGGTGGCACAAAGTGCCGGAGGGTTGATTCTGAAAAGGGTATTCTCTCCTTATCACTCAAACCGCCGCAAATCCGTTTTCCAGATCGGCGATGATGTCGTCGATGTGCTCCGTACCGATGGACAGGCGGATGGTGTTTTGATAAATGCCCTGTTCCGCAAGCTCCTCATCATTGAGCTGTGAGTGGGTGGTGGAGGCGGGATGGATGACCAGACTCTTCACGTCGGCGACATTCGCGAGCAGAGAGAAGATTTTGAGGTTATCGATGAATTTCCATGCCTCTTCCTTGCCGCCCTTGATCTCAAAGGTGAAGATGGACGCGCCGCCGTTCGGGAAATACTTTTGATACAGCGCGTGATCGGGATGATCGGGGAGCGAGGGATGGTTGACCTTCTCGACCTGCGGATGATTCGCGAGATATTCCACAACTTTTTTGGTATTCTCCGCGTGACGGTCGAGTCTCAGCGAGAGGGTCTCGACGCCCTGTAACAGCAGGAACGCGTTGAAGGGTGAGATCGCCGCGCCGGTATCACGCAGGAGGATCGCGCGGATGTAGGTGACGAATGCCGCGGGGCCGACCGCGTCATAGAAGCTCACGCCGTGATAGCTCGGATTCGGCGCGGCAATGTTCGGATAGTTGCCGCTTTTACTCCAATCGAATTTGCCCGATTCCACGATCACGCCACCGAGGGTGGTGCCGTGACCGCCGAGGAACTTGGTCGCCGAGTGAACAACGATGTCCGCGCCGTGCTCGATCGGACGGATCAGGTAGGGGGTGCCGAAGGTGTTGTCCACCACGACAGGCAGTCCGTGACGGTGGGCGATCGCGGCGATCGCGTCAATGTCGGGGATGTCGCTGTTGGGGTTGCCGAGGGTCTCGAGATAGATCGCGCGGGTGTTGTCCCGAATCGCGTTTTCTACTTCATCGAGGTCATGCGCGTCAACAAAGGTCGTGCTGATACCGTACTGCGGCAGGGTGTGGGCAAGCAGGTTATAGCTGCCGCCGTAGATGGTCTTTTGTGCCACGATATGGCCGCCGTTCGCGGCAAGCGCCTCGATGGTGTAGGTGATCGCCGCCGCGCCCGATGCGAGCGCCAGTGCCGCACTGCCGCCCTCTAAAGCGGCGACGCGCTTCTCCAGCACTTCTTGGGTGGAGTTGGTCAGTCTGCCGTAGATGTTGCCCGCGTCGGCAAGTCCGAAGCGGTCGGCGGCATGCTGAGAGTTGTGGAAAACATAAGAGGTGGTCTGATAGATCGGGACGGCTCTGGAATCGGTGGCGGGGTCAGCCTGTTCCTGACCGACGTGTAACTGTAAGGTTTCAAATTTATAATTGCTCATGATAAAGTTCCTTTCTAAATTGATATGATGATATTGAGGGGAGATGATACTTGAAGCCTCCCTTTTCTAAGGGAGGTGGCTCCAAAGGAGCCGGAGGGTTGGTATTTAAAAACGAGCGTTTCCTTTGGGATGATTATGTATAAGAAATGCCCGGCTTATCTCCCGGGCAACATGGCAAGTGAAACAATGTCAGTGTTTCTGAGCACAGTGAAAAATGCTCCGACCATATTGACATGCCCGGGAGTTGAACATTCGACACTGCATGATGGGGGACTGCTCATAATAAGGTGCTGACATGGTTGTTTCTCCTTTCATCGATTTGTCATTGCGAGGAATCGGTGACCAAGCCGATGACGTGGCAATCTCAACCGATTTATTTCTCTCTCAACGACAACTGCATTATAACACTACTTACCTACTATGTCAATAGGTAAAAGTAAATTTTTTAATTTTATACTAAGTAGCAATAAAAAGCTTTAAAAAGATATTAGCGGAGAATTTCGCAGAACAAGGCGGAGGGCGCAGGCAGGCTTGAGGTGTTGTCCAAATCTT
>OMWP01000009.1:0-76247 GCA_900314795.1 uncultured Eubacteriales bacterium | reverse complement strand
AAGGCATACCAACCGGATATGCCTACCGAGTGCAGCGAGCGACGACGAAACGCAGTTATGCGGAATTCTCCGCAATAGATATTAAAGTGTTTTATTGCTACTTAGTATTAGCATGAAAAAGCCCATGAGATTTTCGATAAACGGCTGTCTCATGGGTATTTCGGAATTGTTTGTCGGGATCGTCATCGAGCTTTCATAAGCGGAGGATGTGCGATCCTGTGCATTATTCTGATTTCGTTTTCTTGTTCTCGTAGTCCTCAAGCGCACTCTGGATCGCTTCTTCTGCAAGCACCGAGCAGTGCATCTTGTGGGGCGGCAGTCCGTCCAGCGCCTCGGCGACCGCTTTGTTGGTCAACAGCATCGCTTCTGCTACAGGTTTTCCCTTGATCATCTCGGTCGCCATCGAGCTCGAGGCAATTGCGCTGGCACATCCGAAGGTCTCGAACTTCACGTCCGAGATCACCTCGTTGTCGATCTTCAAATACATCTTCATGATGTCGCCGCATTTCGCGTTGCCGACCTCGCCGACGCCGTCCGCGTCCTCGATCACGCCCACGTTCTGCGGGTTCAAAAAGTGTTCCATTACCTTTTCACTATATAAAGCCATCATGTACCTCCTACTTCAATATGAATTCTTTCTTGCCGCTCATCAGGTCACGCCAAACGGGGGAGAAGCTCCGCAGGTAGGCGACGACCTCCTTGACGGCTTCGATGATATAATCCGCTTCTTCCATGGTGATCTCGTCACCGATGCTCAACCGCAGGGAGCCGTGGGCGACGTCGTGGATGCGTCCGATCGCCAGCAGGACATGGCTCGGGTCGAGCGCGCCCGAGGTGCAGGCGCTGCCCGATGAGGCGGAGATCCCTCTTTGATCGAGTAAAATCAACAGCGATTCGCCCTCGATACCCTCAAAGCTGAAATTGATGTTGCCCGACAGGCGGTTTTTTGCGTCGCCGTTGAGGGCGCTGTGCGGGATCTGCGACAAGCCCTTTATCAGATAATCCCTGATCTTTGTCTTATGCGCGTTGGCACTGTCCATCTTATCGACCGCTTCTTTGAGAGCGGTCGTCATGCTCACGATCCCGGGAAGGTTTTCCGTACCCGCACGCTTACCGCGCTCCTGTGCGCCGCCCTCGATCAGGCTGCTCAGCACGATTCCCTTCTTCGCGTACAGGAAGCCGACGCCTTTGGGGCCGTGGAACTTGTGCGCGGAGGCGGACAGCATATCGATGTTCTGCGCCTTGACGTCGATCGGCAGATGTCCGACCGCCTGCACCGCGTCGGTGTGGAAGATCACGCCCTTCTCACGGCAGAGCTTGCCGATCTCCGCAATCGGCTGGATGGTGCCGATCTCATTATTTGCCGTCATGATGGTGACAAGGCAGGTGTCCTCGCGGATCGCGTCGGCGAGTTCGTCGATGCGGATGATACCGTTCTCGTGAACCGGCAAGAGGGTGACTGTAAAGCCGTTTTTCTCGAGCTTGTTGAGCGTATGTAAGATCGCGTGGTGCTCAAACATGCTGGAGATAATGTGCTTCTTGCCCTTCTTTTTGCCGATCATCGCGGCGGAGAGCAGCGCCTGATTATCCGCCTCACTGCCGCCCGAGGTGAAGATGATCTCGCGCGGTTCGGCGTTGATGATCGCGGCGATCTCGGCGCGTGCCTCCTCTAATTCTTCCTTCGCGACCTGCCCAATGGTGTACAGGCTCGACGGATTGCCATAGGTGTTTTGCGTGGTCTGTATCATGCTTTCGATCGCCGCGGCGCTCATCCTGGTGGTCGCGGCGTTATCTGCGTATATCTGCATAGGGGATTCTCCTTTTCTGATTCCATATTGGAATCATTAACATTATACTCCCATCAACCTACTATGTCAATAGGTGAATTGTTGATATCCCTTATGGAAAGGTGAGGATATTGCAAAACAAAACCGCATAGTATATAATAAAGCCATAAAAATGTCGTTGCGAGGCGCGGACGTTCCGTCCGCAACGTAGCAATCTCAACCAATCAACAACGCTTATGAAAAGGGGGTGACGGGTTGTCAAAGTTCATCATCACGCGCTATACGGCGGACAGCAAACAGCATTTGCGCCGGCCTGTGCGGATCGCGCATGTATCCGATCTGCATGAGCGCGATTGTGACGACATCATGACTGCGATCAAGCAAGAACACCCCGATCTGATTTTTGTGACAGGCGATACCTTTGAGCGCTACGACAATCGCCCCCAGTATGAGTTTGAGCGCCGACCGATCAAGCGCGTGATCATCAATGTCATCCACTATTCCAACTTTCTGTTGACAAAGCTCCTGCCGAAGAAAGCGAAGGCAAATGAAGAGAACGTGCTCCGCTTCCTCAAAGAAGCCGTCACCGTCGCACCCGTCTATATGAGCCTCGGCAATCATGAGCAAAAGCTCCTGCACCGTGATTATCGCTTTTTGCACGAGACAGGCGTCACCTTGCTCGACAACGCTGATACCGCCGTGACAGTCAGGGGTTTTCACTTCACCCTCGGCGGCATGTCCTGCTGGGATTATGAAGACTGGCTGCCGACCTTTCTACAGAAGGACGGCTACAAGATCCTCTTGTGTCACAAGCCCAATCAATATACCGAGCTGCTCAGGGACAGCGGGATCGACTTGACTCTCTCGGGTCACACCCACGGCGGTCAGGTGTTGATCGGCAAGAAGGGGATGGGCTTCTTTGTCCCCGGTCAGGGATTATTCGGAAAATACGCTCACGGCAGCTTCTTTGACGGCAGGATGATCGTTTCCGCAGGCTGTGCCAACACGGTCGCCTGTCCGCGGTTCTTCAACCCCCGTGAGCTGGTCATGATAGAGGTAACATAATGGAACATTTCGATATCAATCAAGCACCCCTGGAGATCGAGCGCAAATTCCTCATACAGTACCCCGATATCCATGAGCTGAGCAAAATGCCCGATTATCGTGTGGTGCATATGGAGCAGCGTTATTTGCAGGAGGAGGGCGATTTCCCCGGCGGCAGAGTGCGCCGTATCGTCGACGGCGACTGCGTGAAATATGTCTATACCTATAAGGTGCGGATCTCGGACATGACGCGTCATGAGTTCGAAAAGGAGATCACCGAGGATGAGTACCGCGAGATGCTAACGCACCAAACGCCCGACAGCATCACGATCAAGAAGGATCGCCACAGCTTTTTGTATCAGGGCTTGACCTACGAGTTGGATATCTATACTTTCTGGGATGACAAGGCGACCTTGGAGGCAGAGGTCGACAGCGAGGACACGCCCATTCCCATCCCGCCGTGTGTTACCCTCATCAAAGAGGTCACCCGCGACCGCCGCTATAATAACTCTCAGCTCTCGCGGAATAAAGGGATCATCTAAATAAATGGAGCTGTCGCAATAACAATACGTTTCCTGTTTGATGGCAAACTCGGAGGATTTTGAACGTCACCTCTTGTTTTTTCGCATTTCAGCCACACCGAATTGTTGATGAAGCGGAATAGTCGTCCCCTCATCCGACCTTTTCGACTCTTAAAGAGCCGAAAAGCCCACCTTCCCCCCGAGGGGAAGGCAAATCACTGAGCTACATCTTTTTTAAAATATTGGGGCTATCGCACGCTTAATGCGACAGCCCCTCTTTTATACTGTATATAGTTTGCTTTCAATCAGCTTAACAGGTTTTGTTGATTCGGATGCTTTCGGTCGATATCCTGTTTGATCTGCTCGAAGGTCACGCCGTATTTCTTCGCGATATCGGCGGCGTAGCTTACGCCCTGCGGCGGCGCGATGCTGACCTTGAAGCTGCGTTCGCCGTCGTGTACGCCGGTGATCAGGCTCTCGGCACGGCTGTCGCCCTCGACCGCTTCGTTCAATTCATCGACCGACCGTGCCAGATCGTGCATATGGGTGTTGAAGATCGCGCGTGTGCCGAGGTAGCGCATGGATTTGACCACATCCTTGGCGATAAACACACCCTCGGCGACGCTGGTGGTCGCCAGACTCTCATTGAGGAGCAGGAGACTGTGGCGGGTCGCAATCTCAAAGATCTTGGACAGGCGCTGACTTTCCTCGCCCAGTCTGCCCAGATCGACGGTCTCGTTCTCATCGGCGGGGAAGTGGGTGAAGATGTTGTCGCAGGGGCTGATCGACGCCTCTCTTGCGGGCACATATACACCCCACTGCGCCATCAGCATCGCCAGCCCGATCGCCTGAGTAAAGATGGTTTTACCGCCGCGGTTGGGGCCTGTGAGGATATAGATGCGGTGTTCATCATTGAACTCGAAGTCGTTGGGAATGATGTTGATGTCCTCTCCGTTCAGCTTATTGATCGCGAGCTTTAAGTTGTAGACATCCTTAAAGATGCAGGAGCGTTCCTCGATAGCGCGGATCTCGGGATCGCACAGCGGCATCCCAACGCCCTGCAGCTTTTCCGTCAGCTCCGCCCATCGGGTGAAGAACAAAATCTCCGGCAGCAGGCTGATGAGCGAGTAGCCGTTGATGTTGACGTATTTCTTGACGGTTGATTTGATATCCGCGACTGTGCGCTTCATGATCTCGGTCACCTGCTTGCGGAGCGACTGTGACAGCGGATCCTTGCCGGTGACATTACTGGTTTCGATGTGCGCGTCATGCGTAGCGGCGCTGATCATATAACTGCCTATCGTGATCTCTTTGTGATTCGGGTTCGCGGGATGATAGCGGTGACTCTTGCCGAGGTCGGCGCCGTGGTGCAGGTCATCCTTTTGATCGGCAAAGCCCTTGAAGCGGCTCATCAGCCCGGAGTCGGTGAACTTAGTGTCGTTGAGCGCGACGATCCCGGCGCTTTCGGGTCTTAGGAGCTTGTCGAGGTTCACGCCGATCGTGATGCTCTTCAGCCGCTGTGCCTTTTGCATCACTTCGTCGATATCCGCCTTGAGCGCGTCAAAGCCGCTTTCCTGTGCGATGTCGGTGACGATCTCACGCAGGCGCAGCAGTCCTGACGAGGTGATCGGGATCTCACGGAGCGTCTGTTTGATCGTGTTGATACACGCCATATAGTCGTCCATCTCGCGCAGACGGTTGATGAGCGACCACAGCGCAGAGGAGTCGTTATCCATCTGAAAGCGCTCCAGATCGCGCAGGTCGGAGAGCTTTGCGACCAGCTCCCGCATTCTTTCTCTGAGCTTTGGATACCGCAGAAAGTCCGCAAAGACCTCGTGACGGTAGCGGATGGTCTCAGCGTCCGTCGGCAGCTTAGTCATCATGCCCAAGAGATGCGGGCGCTCTGTGTGACGGTCGGTCAATGCGTCTAATATGAACTCGAGCGACAGATCGTTGACCGCCTCATCGCTGAGCGTATGATAGCTTCTTTCGGCGTTTTCGGGATATAACAGGCTGAAGTTCATCGTGATCCTCCGTCTTTTTCATTCTACAGTGAGTATACCACGTTATCATACGATATTCAACGAAAATTCCGTACAAAGCAAAAGCACCTCTGCGTTGTGGCAAAGGCGCTTTTGTAGGAGAAAGGAAAAATCTCGGTCATGTCGGAGTTAGCTGTATGATGATCCCAATCATGCGATGCGGGGTGATCCGGGAGAGGGGAAGTCGATGATGTCAGTCGCAGCGGCTGTGTTGACAGGGAGGATGATGCCCATCAGCAAGGAAGCCTTGCGAACTCTGCGCTCCCTGACTCTCTCTCGTCTGAGATCGTGCAGATCATAGGTATTGTCGATTGTGTTCAGTGTAAGAGTCGATTTCATTATTACGCCGCCTTTCTTAATATATAATAGTCATTATCGTTATTGCGAAGCCCTTGACATGCGTGCAAAACGCGTTTTGAGGGCTGTGGCAATCTCAACCGAATATAAGTGTGTGGACTGTCCCGCAGTTTGCTGTGTCATAGTCCGTAGGGGAAGTTTGGTTTTTCTGTCTATGGCATTATCATAAGCTGTCAATATGATATCCAAGTGATTGAAGTGTGAACTTTTTGTGAGAGTTTTTTCACCTTGTTGTAAACGACTCAAAACTCATTGTCATTAAGTTAAGAAGGCTCCTTTTGGTAAAAGGAGCTGTCGCCTGACACGCGTGTCTGGCGACTGAGGAATTGCATCAATTGATTGAGCGTCAGCGAGATACCTTTTCTTAACTTAATGACATTGTTGTCAATGCTCCGATTCACAGAACCTTCAACTTTTTTCACATAATGTTCATATTTGTATCACGCAGACAACAGATTGACAGGTTATGATATGGCTGTCATCAAAAAACAATCCACATCGGCATTGCGAGAGCGTGATCGCTATACTGTATTGTTTGGAGCAGTATCATCCGCCTTTCGTGATGACCCAACCAAAGATGAAGGAGGAACCACAATGAAAAAGATCATCGTCGTATTATTAACCTTATTAATGATAACAGCCGTGCTGACCGCCTGCGGCAAAGCACAGGATCAGCCTACGGAATCCAATGACGCTTCGGCGGATACATCCGCTAAGACCGCCGAAACGATCGCCGTGTCGGCGACACAGACGACCTCGAACAGCAGCACCAAGCTCAGCCAGCCCGAAGAGGTCACCACCACCGCTAACGTCACTTCGAACGGCGCCATCGACGCGTCAAAGATTTTCTCCGATCGTGACCTCAAGCAAACAGCGGATCTCTCCGACGCGGTCTATTATGATCTCAGCGATAACAATAATATCACCATCACCAAAGAGGGCGTTTATGTGATCTCCGGCTCCGCAACTGATGCGACCGTCATCGTAGACGCCGGCGATAACGATAAGGTTCAGCTTGTGTTCAACGGCGCGACCGTCAAGAACAGCTCCGCGCCCGCGGTCTATGTCAAGAACGCCGACAAGGTATTCGTCACCACCGTAGAGGGCACGACCACCGAGCTGTCCGTCACCGGCACCTTCACCGCTGACGGCGACACCAACACCGACGCCGTCATCTTCTCCAAGGATGATCTCGTGCTCAACGGTCTGGGCACCCTGACCATCAACAGCTCCGACAACGGTATCTCCGGCAAGGACGATATCAAGATCACCGGCGGCACCATCAACATCACCTCGACCTCCGACGCGATCGAAGCCAACGAGAGCATCGCGGTCGCCGACGGCAATCTCACCATCAAGTCCTCTAAGGACGCACTGCATGCCGAGAACGACGAGGACAACGCGACCGGTTACGTCTATATCTGCGGCGGTACCTTCAACATCACCGCCACCTCCGACGGCATCCAGGCGACCACCATCGCCCAGATCGACGGTGGCAATATCACCGCAAGCGCTGCCGAGGCAATCGAAGCAACCTATGTGCAGATCAACGGCGGCACCATCAAGATCACCGCTTCCGACGACGGCATCAACGCGACCTCCAAGTCGACCTCACAGTCCGTCAAGATCGAGATCAACGGCGGCGACGTCACCGTCAACATGGGTCAGGGCGACACCGACGGTCTTGACTCCAACGGCGATCTGATCATCAACGGCGGCACCATCGACATCACCGCGCAATCCCCCTTCGACTATGACGGTCAGGGACAGCTCAACGGCGGCACTGTCACCGTCAACGGCTCTCAGGTCACCGAGCTGACCAACCAGATGATGGGCGGCGGCATGGGCGGCGGTCGCGGCGGTATGGGCGCTGACCCCAACATGAACGGTAACGGCGGCCCCATGGGCGGCGGCTTTGCCAGATAAAGTGAAAAGGGCGTGTGTGCCCATCAATATAAGCAAAAGCCGTAGGATGATCTCCTACGGCTTTTTACTATGGGTATACTTATTCTTTTATTTTGCTTTTGATACAGAATGCGCAAAAGGATAACGTGGCTGTTAAAAACAGCCCTATAAAACATGCTATCAGCGTTATCAGCAGGGTTTCACCGTCAAGCGCACCCATGCCGATTACCCAATCGTTATATGAGAATGCATAAGCAAAGTGAGCCAGAACGGTCGATATCGCTAAATGAACGCTGAGAATGATATGGCGCTTGAGGCTGTCCGCGGCGACCGTGTTCAAAATGATCAATATGATCTGAGCCGCAATCATAATCAGTGAATGATGCCAAATCGCTGCCCTGTATCCGCCGATCATCAGCGCAATGACGATCAGGCTGTAATTGACGATGCTCATCAGAATGAAGCCGATTTTGCTGCCGTTTAACATGGTAAATCCTCCTTTTCTTTCATATATGAAAGAGTCTTTTACATATTGAACACTTTCAAACGTCTTTTGGTTTCAGATAACCGATTATTTTCAGTGATTGAGATCACAGCCCGAGCAAATACCGCTGGATCGCTGTCGCGTCGAGGATGTCGCGCTCTCCGTCGCGGTTGAAGTCGGAGTAACAGCGGATATTTCCGATGGGAGAGCCCATTTCATCGTCCTCGGGGTATTGCGCCATCATTGCCGTGCAGCGCTGTATCATGGTGGCGTCGAGCACGGTGATGGTGTTGTCACCGTCGATATCGCCCAGCAGCCTGCCTTCGCCGATCTTGTCAAACGCTTCTTTCAGTCCGTCATAATCCTCGACCGTTTTTCCGTTCAGCGGGATAAATCTGTCTTGCTTTACGTCATAGATACCGTAGCCGGAATCAAACGGAGCGCCTACCCCCGATCTTGTCACCACACGGTTGCCGATCAGCTCACGGTAGATCGATGTGAGCTGAACAAAGGACTCCGCGTGTACCAATACCCGGTCGACCTCATACCAGCTGTTTTTGTGCTCCCATACCTCGTCATACAGTTGATAAAGATCCGTGAAGCTGTTGTCAAAGCCGCCGTCATCGGGAACGACATATTCCTCGCAGAAGCGGTCGAACAGCGTGTGAGAAGGCCCCTTTGTGAACGCGGGGTCGATCCCGCCGCACCAGTTGTCATAGTAGACGTTGTAGAGGCCGTTTTCGTCAACGGATCCGGGCAAGTAGACATGTGTTGAATGACTGTAGCTGTCGATCGACACCTCTTGCGTGCTTTTTTTGCCGTTGGTAAAGTAGCAGTATTTCATCCCGTCGGGATAGGTGAAGCGATATCTCGGCTCGCCGTAATCGCCGGAATCAAAGAGCTCCATCCTCGCGCGGATCGTCGTTTCTTCCGCTGCGTCCTCACCGGTGCGCAGACAGATATAGACGGGCTCCTCTATCTCCATATTGTCGAGCACGATCAGATTTTTTTCCTCAACCACCGGTTCGGTCACCGGCTCGGTCGGCAGCGGGTCATCCTTCAACAGCTTGGGGATATATCCTTCATGAGTCGGTGTTTGATTGACCTGATAATGATAGTCATCATCGCGGTCGTCCGTCAGCGTGATCAGATCCCAATTTTCGTAGGAGATATCGACCGTTTGCATGCCGTCGCCGTTGCTGATGATATAAGAGCTCGTATCCTCGGGCAAAACGGCGCAGTACATGACGTTGCCGTTTCCATCCTCTTCGATGACGTCCATCTTGATCCCCGGCCATTCATAGGGCGGGTAAACGAAGTAATCCCAGCAATACAGGTAAGCGTCCTTGAATTGGTTGTAGTCCGCAAAGTAGACCCGCTTTTCCGGCAACGGCGGTTCGGGAGCCGCCACCGCGGACGCAATCAGCGGGAACGCGCTGAGCAGTAAGCAGACAACCAGTAGGATCGAGATGATCTTTTTCATGATGAATCCTCCTTGATCAACTATTGAACAGTGTCTGTCCTTATTATAGCATAAATAAAGAAAGATAGGATGAGCGCTGTCACAAAAACCGTGTTGGCGGGTATAAAAAATAGAAGGTGTATTTTGTGCAGAATGACAGTGTACAACTTGCATAAATTAGCCTTACGGATTTTGGATTGCGTGTGAGCCTGTTTTGTGGTATGATATCCGTATATGGGCTTTTTCGATCCAAAACGTGAATCAGAAGGGGGCAACATACAGCGCGTGAAGAATTATTGTTATTCCTGTATGAATGAGATCACGGACGACAATATATGTCACCATTGTCTGAAAGAGAATAAGGCGGACGATACCGTCTATCGGCTTAAGCCCGGTACGATATTGAACAACAAGTACCTTGTCGGCAACTGTATCGGCGAGGGCGGCTTCGGCATCACCTATATCGGCAGAGATCTGACGCTCGATATGCGCGTTGCGATCAAGGAGTATTTTCCCAACGGTTATGTGAACCGCAATAATACCGTCGATCAAAATGTCACTGCCTCTACCGAAAGCCGTAAGACGGTGTTTGCCAAGGGTAAGGACAACTTTTTGGAAGAAGCGCGAAAAATCGCGAAATTCGTCGGTGAGCCGGGTATCGTCGGCGTCAGGGAGTACTTTGAAGCCAACGGCACCGCCTACATCATCATGGATTATCTCGACGGCGTCAACCTCGCTTCTTATGTCAGGAGCAGCGGTACGATCCCCGCGGCACAGATGTTTGAGCTGATGCTGCCGATGGTGCGATCCCTCAAGCGCATCCATGAAGCCGGCATCATCCACCGTGATATCTCACCCGATAACATCATGTATCTCAAGAGCGGGAGCCTCAAGCTGATGGATTTCGGCTCCGCGCGTTATTTTACCAACGACCAAAAAGAGATGTCGGTACTGCTCAAGCAGGGCTATGCGCCCGAGGAACAGTATCGCAAAAACGGCGATCAGGGACCGTGGACAGATGTGTACGGTCTGTGCGCGACCATGTACCGCTGTATCACCGGTGTCATCCCGGTGGACGCGCTCGAGCGCCTGAGGAGCGATAGCTTAGAGCCGCCCTCAAAGATGGGCGTCGATATCCCCGAGTCGATGGAGGTCGTGCTGTTGTACGGCCTTGCCGTCTTTAAGGAGAATCGCTGTCAGAACATGGACGAGCTTGAAGATCTGATGGAAAAGGCGCTGTCTAAGCAAAAGATCGCGGTCAAGAACTCACAAGACGTTTATGCCGACATCAACCGCACGCAGGCGGCGGACGGCTATTACAGAGAACAGACGCAAAAACAGTTCACCGGCAGCGGCTCCACGCAGCCGCGTCAGTCCTCCGTGAATATGGGTTCCGGCTATATCCTCCCGCAGAACAGACAGCCTGTTCAGCCCGTGCCGCAGAATAAAACGAACAAAAAGGCGGTCGCCGCGATCATCGTCATCTCATCGGTCATCATTGTTGCCGCTATTACCCTGATGGTACTGCTGCTTCTTCCTAAGAAGAACGATCCGTCCCCCAACTCATCGAGCTTGGCGTCGGATGGGAATGCCGCATCCGTGTTTACTATGCCTGATTATGTCAACATGAGCTTAGAGTATTCAAAGTCGAATCTCGAAAACGCCGGCATGACCGTTGAGACCGAGTACGAATACAGCGATAATGTGACGAAGGGCAGCATCATCAAACAGAGTGTTGAAGCGGATAAAGAGATTGAGCCCGGCAGCACAGTCACACTGACTGTTTCCAAGGGCGCGGATACAAGCCCCTATGATTATGACCAAAAGCTGACGGTCTCTGCCGCGAGCGGTTCCTCTTCGGCGACCGCGACCCTCTATGAGTGGAAGAACGGCGATTGGTCCGAACTTGCAGAGTACGACGCCAAGGTCGGCGTGAACGGCATCGGCACCTGTTCGGAGGGCTCCAAGACCACTCCCGAGGGTACCCATAAGCTCGGCGTGGTGCTGACAAAGGGCGATGTTTCGACCGATATGGAGACCTACAGCGCTACGCCCAATACCGGCGTTGTGACCGATATATATTCCTCGTATTATAACCGGATTTTTGAAAAACAAGATGTGCCCACACAGATCAAGTTTGATAATACCTATGATGAATTCAAGAATGCGGCAATCTTTATCGAGTTTAACGGCGACGGATTCTCGAGTGATGGCGTCACTCCGGGCGCCGGATCGGCGCTCTTTGTGCGCGGTCAGAGAGGATCGCTCTCTGCTACCTACGGCGACGTTGATATTTCGGCTGATGACATGAGCGATCTGCTCTCAAAATTAAACCCAAACAAAAATCCCGTCATAGAATTGACGGTAGATTGATAGAAAAACAGTCGTTATTTTTCCGGCGCCTGCCCGGCGATCATCCGGCAGGCGGTCATCATAAAAACAAATCTTGATTAGAATCTGTAACAGAATGAAGGAGAATGAAAATGAAAAAGAAAACAATGGTTATTATGGCATGTATCGGTCTGGCGGTCATCATCTTTGGCGCGGCGGTCACCATGTATATCGTCATCAACAAGAAGAAGCCGAAGACGACAGCGCCGCAGCCCACCGCTGCTGTGACAGAGGTGCAGCAGAACGCGGCTGCTGAGCCGACTGTGGTGATCGCGACCGAATCCAAATAAGGATCCTGTGATCGAATACGGTGGATTGATATGAAGAAAAAAACGGTTGTGATCATTGCGCTCGTTTGCCTGGCGATCATCCTGGCAAGCACGGCGATCACCCTGTATGTGGTCATGAATAAGAAAAAACCGCAGCCAGCGGCGACAAAGGATGAGGCGATCCCGACAACGACGGTGACCGCCACAGCGCCGCAGAATACCGCCGCAGACGCAACGACTGAGACGTCGCCCGATCCCTCGACCGGCGCGATCACCGAAACGGCGGCTGATGCTACGCAGGCGCCCGCGGCATTATCGGCTCCGGATACGATGACCGAGATCCTCGCACAGGGCGGCAGTTCCTTGCAGCAGCTCAGCGACATCGGCTGTACCCAGCTCGTAACGGTGTCCTCCTCGGGCAGCAGCGCGCAGCTCCGCTTTTTCAGCTGTGAGAACAACACATGGACGGAGGACGAGACCCTGTTCTGCTCCGGCTTTGTCGGCAGGAACGGCGTCACATCCGACATGCACGAGGGCGGTAACGCTTCCCCCTTCGGACTGTACCATATCGGCGACGCGTTCTATATCAACGATCAACCCGCCACAGGGCTGAATTCGTTCCGGATCACGAGTGACACCTACTGGGTCGATGATCCCGACTCGTCGCATTATAATCAGCATATGGAAGGCACCGCAGAGAAGGATTGGAATTCTGCTGAGCATATGATCGATATCAGCGGCTACCGTTACGGCTTTGTCATCGACTACAATACCGCGGCGGCATACGGCAAGGGCTCGGCGATCTTCTTCCATATTTCGTCCAATCCCACCGCGGGATGCGTCGGTACGGATGAGTCGAGCGTGCTCGCTTATCTTGCTAAGCTGAACGCTTCCGCCAACCCGTTCATCATGATCGTATAAACGTAATGAGTATGAGGAGTTTTCAATGAGTGAGGAAAAAACAGCCTATTACCGACCGGTAGCGATCCGACCGGCGACATTGCTGATCATCGACAAGAGAAATGTCCCGTATATCGTATCCCTCGATTGGGATATGACGCTGGGCAGGGAGTATCCCGGCGCAGATACCAACATCCGCGTCCAGTCCCTGATCACCGGCAGAAGACACGGCGAGTTCGTCCACGATGACTCGGATGACAGCTTCTATTATATCGACAACAACAGTACCAACGGTACTTACATCAACGGCGTCAAGCTCCCGCCCTACAACGCGAGGGGCTCTAAGGCGTACAAGCTCTGGGACGGCGATATCATCCGCATCGACCGCAAGACCCTCAGCAACCCCCATCCCGAGTCTGTGCTGATCATCTTCTCCCGCAGCTTTGACCCCGAGGAGCAGTGGCAGAGCTTCCGCATCCCCGGAATGACAAGGGTGACCATCGGCCGCGGCGAGAACAATATGATCCGCCTGCAGGACATCATGGCGTCGCGTGAGCACGCCTATATGATCAAGGATGAGCGCGGGATGTTCCTGTATGACTGCAACAGCCAGAACGGTATCTCCGTCAACGGCAGACAGGTCGAGGGCGGCATCCAGATCTTCAACCGCGACGTCATCCGTATCGCCAACACCCTTTTGATCGTCATCGGCAATCAGATCTATTACAACCACCCCGGCGAAAAGGTCGGCGCTTTGTCGGTACATGTTCGCAGCGCGACTGTCAATTTCGGCAGAAAGACCCTGCTCAACGATGTACGGTTCAACGCCGATACCGGTGATTTTATTCTCATCTTGGGCGGCTCCGGCGCCGGTAAGACAACCCTCATCAACGCCATCCTCGGCAACAATTCTCCCGGCGTCAAGACCAACGGAGAGGTCATCCTCGATGGACTCGATCTGTATAAGAACTTCAAGACGATGAAATCGCAGATCGGTCTGGTGCCCCAGTTTATCGATCTGCGATTGAACGACAAGGTGCGTCAGACGCTGATGGATATCGCTGAGATCAAGTTGTCATCCAAATTCTATTCCAAAGAAGAGAAGCAGAAGCGCGTTGATGAGATCCTCAATCGACTCGGTGTCAAGAATCTTGAAAACCACCTGATTCGTCAGCTCTCCGGCGGACAGAAAAAGAAGGTCTCCGTAGCCGCTCAGCTGGTCGGTTTCCAGAAGGTGTTTATCTGTGACGAGCCCGACTCCGGTCTCGACGCCGCTTCCCGCGTGCAGCAGATGGAGATCCTCAAGGAGATCGCAAACAACGGCAAGATCGTTATGGTCATCTCCCATGAGCCGGACGACGCGGTGAATTCGATCACCAACGAGATCCTGTTCACCAAGGTGCTGGTGCTCGCCAAGTCCTCAACGGATAACGCGGGTCATCTGGCGTTCTTCGGATCGCCCTATGACGCACTCGAGTATTTCGGCGTCAACCGCTTGCAGGATATCATGAAGGAGATCAATCCCGATTATGAGGGCGGCAAGGGCAGAGCCGATTATTATATCAACAAATTCCTGACACAGAAAGGCGGCGGTTTTTATCAATAACGTAGGCTTCGGAAAACAAACTTCCGTATATTTCAAAAAGATCACCCGCATCGCGCTGCGAGAAAAGGCGTGGAAATTCGTTGTCTTCGCGGCGATCATCGCCGTCATCGTGGCGGCGGTCGTCAGTGAGGACATGTTCGATAACTTTGAGTCCACCAAGTCCGGCTTTTTCACACTGGCTTCGGCGTGTATCTGGCTGGGTATCTTCAACTCGATCCAGAGCATTTGTAAGGAACATGATATCATCCGTTCCGAATACCGCCAGGGCATGAAGATGTCGTCTTATATTTGTGCGAACATCATGTGGCAGGCGCTGTTGTGTCTGGTTCAGTCGATCATCATCTACGGTATTTGTATCGCCTTCGGCTTTTTCGAGAACTGCCCGAGCGACGGTTCGATGATGCCCGCGTTCATCGAGTATTTCATCACCATCTTCCTCTTGACCTTCGGCTCGTCCGTCATGGGTATCATGGTGTCGTCCATCGCCGGCAACCCGACTACCGCGATGACGATCATGCCGTTCGTCCTGATCCTGCAGCTGATCATGAGCGGCGTGCTCTTTGAGCTGAGCGGCTTCAGCGAGGGCGTGGCATATATCACCTTCAGTAAATGGGGCATGTCCGCCTTTGGCAGCACCGGCGATATGAACAGCCTCGAGCATGTGATGGCAAAGAAGCTGCCCGAAATGGCTGAGATGATCGCGCAGCAGTACCCGCTCGACGACGTCTACAAGCATGAGGCGGGCACCCTGATCGTCGCATGGCTGTGGAGCATCGGTATCACCGTGGTCAGCGCCGTGGTCAGCGTTCTCAGCCTGAAAATCAAGAACAGAGATTCTTAATGGGAAGGAAGGTGCTTAGAATATGAATGAAAGACAAACCCGTATCGGCGTGACACAGGAGCTTATTGATGTATCGGATACACAGCCGATGCGTTATGATGTGCATCTTTCCACACACCCCGGAAAGGTGCGTTCCGGAAACGAAGATAATTTCGCGATCAACACGGTTTACCGCCGACTGGAGGATCCTGAGAAAAAACTGCAGGGTAAGCGTTTGAGAGAACCGCTGTTCTGTGCGGTGTTTGACGGCATGGGCGGTGAAGCGAACGGCGAGCTTGCTTCAAAGCTCTGTGCCGAGGTCGCGGCGCTCGTATATTATGAGCTGGTCAAAAACCGTGAAGTGAACATCGATGAGCTGGTCAGCCGCTTTGTAGAAAAAAGCAACCACGCCATCGTCGATATGCTGGAATCCACTCATTCCAAGCGCGGCGGCAGCACCTTTGTTATGACGGTATTCTATAACGGCGTGGTCTATCCCTATTCGTTGGGTGATTCGCGCATCTATCTGTATCGTGACAAGCATCTGCGTCAGCTCTCCAACGACCAGACCTTGGCGATGAAAAAGCTGCGCGCCAACATCATCACCGAGGAAGAGGCGCTCACCAGCCCCGATCGTCACAAGCTGACGTCATTCTTAGGCGTTGACGTCGACGCCGAGGGTCTGGCGCCCCAGATCTATCAGCCGTTTGTGCTGCAGCCCGGCGACAAGCTCCTGCTGTGCAGCGACGGCTTATACGATATGTGCTCTGACCGCCGGATGTCGAAGCTGATGGCAAAAGAGCCGAACGAGGCGTGTTTAGCGTTGGTTGACGCGGCTCTCCAAAACGGCGGTGAGGATAACATCACCTGTCTCCTCGTCACCTGTTCCGAATCATAAATAAGACAAATCCCCATGCCATACACAGCATGGGGATTTTATCGTATCATAAGAGATCTTTAAAGTAAGGCAGAGTACAATTAAGCCTCCCTTTCCTAAGGGAGGTGCCCGAAGGGCGGAGGGTTGCTACAAGGAGTCAGAAAGAGGTCGAATCATTTTCGCGCTTATTTCTCCTCCTGCCTCCATACCCCAATGGGATAGGGGAGGGCTGCGCCTGACAGATGCCGCTGGATCATCGTTGCGTCCATGATCGTCAAGCCGTCACCGTCGATGTCACCGTGCATCAGGATCCTGTCCTCGATCTTCATCGGCAGCATCGCACAACGGCGCTGGATACAGGTCGCGTCGATGATGTCGATCTCGCCGCTGCCGTCCGCGTCACCGAGGAGGTAAGAGCCCTCGGGCAAAACATCCTTGAAGACATGCAGTGAGGGCAGTGCCGTGCCGTCAGGCAGGAAGAAGGCTTGGTTATCCACCGCCGATCCGCCGTACCATTTGCCCGCGTCATCGGGGTCGTACTCAGCGCATCCGCTTGCCGCCCAGCCCGAGCCGTCGCGTTCCCACAGGAGCTTGTTTTGAGCAAGACGCTCCGTGTAGGCGTCACCTGAAAGTCCCGTCACGTCGCCGACGGTGATCCATGCGCCTTCCCAGTAGAACATGCCCAGACCTTTGCCGCCTTCCACTTCATTGACCGCGTTCATCACGGCGCGTACCTCATTCGCCTGTCCCTGCGGGGTGAAATCCCACAGCATATTCTCACCCGCGTTGTTGTTCCATTCGCTGATGGTGTTGGGGTGACCGTCGCTGTCCGACAGCGTGTAGGGGTAGGAGGTCTCGGCGACCATCGTGTATTTGTCGTACTTCGTTGCGGCGTAGTTGAGCACCTCCGTCAGGTTGCTCAGACTGCCGTGCCAGCACGGGTAGTATGAGGTGGCAAACACATCATAGTCGACGTTGTAGTCGTGCAGAAAGTCCGCCAGCGTTTTGATATAGCTGTTCTCGGGGTTGGTGTAGTGGATCACGACTTTAACGTCGCGTGAAAAATCGCGGACAGCTTGACTGCCGGCGTTGTAAAGCATTGCCATGTTTTGCCAGCTGTTTTCACCGGCGATCCCCATGGTGGTCTCGTTGCCGATCTGCACCATGCCGATGTTCGCGCCCGCGTCACGCAGGGAGCGCAGGCAATCGAGGGTGTATTCGTAGAGAGCGGCGCATTTGTCGCTGACGCTCATGTTGCTCCACAACTTGGGCGCCTTTTGCTTACCCGGATCCGCCCAAAAATCGGAGTAGTGGAAGTCCACCAGCAGCTTCATGCCGTACTTTGCCGCGCGTTTGCCGATCTGTACCGCGGTATTGATCTCATTGTTACCGCCGCCGTAGCCCCTGCCGTCCGAGGAGTAGGGGTCATTCCATACGCGCACGCGGATATAATTGACGCCGTTGTCGGCAAGGATCTTGAAGATATCCTCTCTCTTGCCGCTTTCGTTGCGGAAGATCACGCCTGATTTTTCCAGCGCGATCACGGACGAGACGTCCATCCCTCGGATGAAGTCGGGATTTTTCATCTCGATCGGCTGTACGGTGACATCCGTTTGCGTCGCGGCAAAGGGCACGATTCCCGTCGCGCAAAGGATGACGGTGAGGATAAGGCTTACTACTGCTTTCAATAGATTCCTTTTCATAAGATTTCTCCTGTTTTGCAATAAAAACTGTTGAATGTATATTCGTAGGGCGGGGGCTTGCTCCCGCCGATGTGATGGAACCATCAATGATATAGCATAGCATGTCTATGTGTTGAGTTACTACGCCTTTATCATTGTATTATTCGGAAAAGTCCCGGCGGGAGCAAGCCCCCCTCTTCTTTTTTGGATATCATTTATATGACAAACCGCACGATATGTTGATCAAAACATCAGCAATACCGTGCGGTTTGACTATTGGGTTTCGGTGGCGACCCTTGGGTGTCGCCTCGGAATCATGTGAATTATTGGAGCTTGCCGATATTCTCTCTCGCTTTGCGGATGACGCGCAGATCGTTGTCATAGGTACAGCGGTGGTGCGCTTCCTCCAGGTCGACCCAGATGTAGGAGTCGATCTCCTCCTCCTGGATGTGTACCTTATCGCTCATGGTCTGCGCCATGAAGAATACCACGCGCTTGCGGATCTTGCCGAACGGGCAGTAGTCCGCCACCTCGCGGAACGACGGGATGATGGTGATGTCGAGTCCGGTCTCTTCCTTGACCTCGCGGATCGCGGTCTCCTCCTCGGTCTCTCCCATCTCGACGTGACCCTTCGGGAAGCTGTAGTTTCTGCCGTTATGGTTGCGTACCAAGAGGATCTTGCAGCGGTCGCCTTTTTTGTGGATGACGATCGCGCCGCAGCTCTTTTCGTACAGACAGCTGATGCTGAGCAGCTGTGCATTGTGCAGCTTAGATAGCCTCTCGCGGATGACGGGCTCATAGTAGATCTCGCCCTCGGGCGCGACAATCAGCTTTTCTCCCGCGCCCTTGAATTCTGCCACGGCGATCACGATGCCGTACATAAAGTCGCGCAGGGGTTTTTTGGTGATGATATAGGCACTGCGGTTCTTGACGGTATCCGTACTCGCATAGCCCGAGTATAGATTATCCGCCAGCATCCCATAGACATTGACCCTGACCTTTTTCGCTATCATTTCCGTCACCCCCTCTTTTGGTACGTTTTAAATCAGCTCTCTGATTCTGTCCACCTGCATTGCGGCGTTCGCCGACATGGTGTTGTTCAGGAACAGGATCTCGGTGATACCGTTCTCCTGCATATAGTCTTTCAGCTTTCCTGAGAAATAGCGGAAGTCGATGATATGGACTTCTTCGTAGTTATTGGTCAGATACGGTACAAAGGCGTTGCCGTAGCTTTCCTTGACGACAGCGATCTTCTTTCCGTTTTTGTTGGTATCGTTATATTCGACGAACAGGGACGAGTCACCGTAGATAAAGGTGATGTACGCGCCGCTGCCTGCCGCGCCCTCGTAGTAGACGTCGGTATCGTACATATCCGCGCCGGGTTCTTCCTGACGCTTTGCGTGCGTCTGATACGGGAACTGCCAGTAGTGGACGGTATCCGGCGTCAGTGACGCGTCGGCGCTGTAGAAGGAGCCTTCAAAGCCCTCGACCGTCTTTTCGGTGCAGTCGGTCAGCGCAAGCGCCTGTTGACCCGTCTGTTCACAGAACGCCTGATACGCATAATACGCGCCCAGTCCTGTCCAGTGGTGGTCGGTGTTGAAGTAGACGTATTCGTCCTTATGCTTGCACAGCGCGTTGTAGCAGTTGATGGGCTTGACGTCCGCGGTGTAGCTGCTGTAGATGGTCTTGATGTTCTGCGACTGTGACTGGGTGTAGATCTCACCCGCCAGACGCGAGGGGATCCCGAACTCCGTGTGGGTCGGTACGACCATGTTGTAGACCGTAACATCGGGAGCCGCGGTCTTGAATTCGGAGATCGCGGCGGCATAATCCTTGCCCGCTGCATCGCTTGCGCCGCAAAGCTCGAACGCCGCGTTCTTGTAGATGTACACGCCCGGGTCGGAGGCGGAGGTATAGCCGTTGGAGCCGTCGTCGGGGATGTTGGGTGTCTCAAAGGTCAGATCGACCGCCGGCGTAGTGGGTTCAGCCGGTGCTTCCGTCACATCCTCTGCCGTTGTTTCCTTTTCAGCGTCCCCGTTCGTAGGTTTCACGCATTGGGTGCAGCTGAGCATCACGATCGCCGCCATGCCGATGCACAGCATCGCCGTGAATCCGCGTTTCAATGTGAATCCGCGTTTGTTCTCTGCCTGAGTCGGTTGATTGGGATGATTCATTGGTTCCTCCTGTGGAAAGGGTTTTGTTTCGTAGCAAAAAGATGATCCTACCCTTTTCGGCAAAATCAGTACAAACCCATCTAATACTAATCATAAGAAAAAACTAATCTATGAGTAGTATAACCTTTTACATTATACAACAAAAACCGTTTCGATACAATAAAAAATCTGCATTTTTTGTGAATAATCAGGCAATTATCTGCGAATTTTTCTGTTTTTTACGTCGGAATCCGATGATCCAACACCATTTTACGGGTTTCACCACACGAAATACCGCGATTTCATCATACTTCTTGCACTCTCGAAAAAGATGTGATATGATAAACAAGATAGGCTCACAGTCTAAAGTGAGCTGCCATATCTCCTATTGGGATATATGAAAAAACTGTCGGCGTCAGCCGACCGCCTAATATCAACAGAAAGTGTGATTTGATGAATTATTCTTTTTCCGACAAGGTTCTGGCGCTCAAGCCGAACGCGATCCGTGAGATTTTGAAGAGCGCGTCCGATCCCGACGTGATCTCTCTCTCGGCGGGCAATCCTGCTCCCGACGCATTCCCGGTCGAGGCGATCCGCGAGATCTCCGAGCGCATGCTCCGCGAGAACCCCATCGGCGTATTGCAGTATGGCGTCAGCGAGGGCTACACCCCTCTGCGCGACACGCTCAAGACCTATCTCAAAGACAAGCATGATATCGGCACCGAGGATGACGAGCTGATCATCGTATCCGGCGCGCAGCAGGTCATGGATCTCGCTGCCAAAACCTTCCTCAACGAGGGCGATGTGCTGGTATGCGAGGCGCCCAGCTTTGTCGGCGCGCTGAACACCTTCCGCAGCTACAACACCGAGCTGGTCGGCGTTCCGGTCGATCCCGACGGCATGAACATGGAGGTGCTCGAAAAGACGCTCGATGACAATCCGCGCGCGAAGCTCATTTATACCATCACCAACTTCCAGAATCCCTCGGGCGTGACCATGTCGCTCCAAAAGAAAAAGCGCCTGTATGAGCTCGCAAAATCTCACAACTGCCTGATCATCGAGGATAACCCCTACGGTGACCTCAGATACTACGGCGAGAACGTCCCCGCGATCAAGAGCTTTGATACCGACGGCATCGTCATCTATTCCGGCTCGTTCAGCAAGGTGCTCGCGCCCGGCATCCGCGTCGGCTACATGATGGCGAACAAGGCGGCGATGGCGAAGATGATCATCTGCAAGCAGGGTCAGGACGTTCACACCGCGATGTGGTCACAGATGCTCTGCTATGAGTTCATGACCAAGTATGATTTTGAAGGTCACCTTGAATATCTGCGCGACCTCTACCGCGCCAAGGCGGATCTGTGCATGAATCTGCTTGACGAATACGTCGTGCCCAACGGCATTACCTACAACAAGATCGAGGGCGGTCTGTTCATCTGGTGCGACCTGCCCGAGCATGTCGATATGCTCGACTTCTGCAAGAAGCTCACCGAGCGCAAGGTCTGCGTCGTGCCCGGCAACGCTTTCCTCACCGACGGCGATCTGCCCTGTCACAGCTTCCGCATCAACTTCTCCACCCCGACCGATGAGGATCTCACCAAGGGCATCAAGATCATCGGCGAGCTGGCGAAGGAAATTATATAATAATGAGGAATTAGGAGTTAGGAATTAGGAATTGAGGGAAACGCTTCGCGTTTTGGATTCTGAAAGAGAAAAGGAAGCGTTTCGTACAAAAATATAAAACAGGTGCGGACAGCGTCCGCCATTCATTCCTCATTCCTCATTACTAATTCCTAATTAAAAAAGGATTTGATATTATGGAAAACACTACCGAAAAGAAGCAAATCGTATTCTCCGCGATCCAGCCCAGCGGCTCCATCACCCTCGGCAACTACCTCGGCGCCGTCAAAAACTGGGTCAAAATGCAGGAGAATCCGCAGTATAACTGTATCTACGCGCTGGCTGACCTGCACACCATCACCGTGCGCCAGGATCCCGCCGCGTTCCGCAAGAACATCATCGATATGTACGCCTCCATCATGGCGTGCGGTATCGACGTCGAGAAGGCGCCCTTCTTCATCCAGAGCCACAACCCCGATCACGCGGTGATGGCATGGATCCTCAACTGCTACACCCAGTTCGGCGAACTGTCCCGCATGACCCAGTTCAAGGATAAGAGCGCAAAGCACGCCGACAACATCAACGCGGGGCTGTTCACTTACCCGAGCCTGATGGCGGGCGATATCCTGCTCTATCAGGCGGACAAGGTGCCCGTCGGTCACGACCAGATGCAGCACCTCGAGCTGACCCGCGACATCGCCAACCGCTTCAACGGCGTGTACGGCAACGTGTTCAAGATCCCCGAGGGCTTCATCCCGAAGGACGGCGCGCGCGTCATGAGCCTGCAGAATCCGACATCCAAGATGAGCAAGAGCGATGAGAACGCCAACAGCTACATCCTGCTCTCCGACGACGATAACGTCATCATGAAGAAGTTCAAGCGCGCGATCACCGACAGTGAAGCGAAGGTGCGCTATGCCGAGGGCAAGGACGGCATCAACAACCTGATGTCGATCTATTCCGCGGTCACGGGACTGAGCTATGAGCAGATCGAGCATGACTTTGACGGCAAGGGCTACGGCGATTTCAAGACGGCTGTCGGCGAGGCGGTCGTAGCGGAGCTGTCACCCATCCGCAAGCGCTATCAGGAGTATGTCAAGGACAAGAAGTATATCGAGGAATGTTATACCAAGAGCGTCGAATTCGTTCAGCGCTTCAGCCACCGCACGGTGGAAAAGGCGATGAAGAAGATCGGCTATATCCTCCCGAAGCATTGATCATTATCATTGCGAGGAGTCGGTAAAGACGACGTGGCAATCTCAACCAATAAAAGCGAAAGCGGCACGGATCATTCCGTGCCGCTGTTGTTATATGTTCCGTAAAAACGCGAAGCAAATCCATTTCTCCGTAGGGTACGGCGCTTGTCGACGTACCGTAACCTTTCCGAACAATGGCGCTTGTTTGCGAAGCAAATCAATTCCTCTGTAGGGATGGTCAGCAGTTGCGCTTAGCCAAATCAAGGATTTGGACAACTCCTCAATCGGTCATCCGCAGAATGACGGGTATTTCCGCTATCGAAAACGTGAGATAGGAAACAAACGCTTCTGTCAGGCGGGACGTCGAGGCACCGTCCCCAACATAACGTAATGCTTTTATTCCACTGCCTCGATAAAATACATCCTCGATGCAAAATCGGGGAAGAGGCGAACACTCTCGTTGTAGCCGTTGCCCGAGAACTGCTGCCGCAGTGCGACCCCCGCGCCCATCAGCACACTGCCCGTGGCGGTGTAGTCCTCTACCTCGCCGCCCATCTTGACAAAGCGGGCGATCAGGTTGTGCAGGATACCGTCCTGACGGATATGGATCGGGGTCATGGTGTTGATCAAGGAGCCGAACAGCTTGATATTGACCTTGCCCGAGATGTTGTGGAAGCGGTAGGTGCGATCGGGGTCAAGTCCCTTGCAGACGAAGCGGTGGGATTGCAGGTCAGGCTGTACCAGCTCCTGCATGAGCATACCGACGGCGCGGCTCTTGTCCTCGCTGACGGCGATCCATTCATGGTAGTTCCCGCCCGTGCGGATGCGGTAAAAGTCGCCGTACTGCAATACATCGCGCCAGATCTTGTAGAGCGAGATCTGCATGCGGGCGCTCTCTTTGTCGTCCGAGGTCATATCGTTCGCGTTCAGCTCATAGCCCAGCGCGCCGAAGGCGGCGATGTTGAAGCGGGTCTCGATCGGGGTGGAGCGGAGGGTCTGGTGGTTAGGGCAGGCGGAAACATGTGCGCCGATACAGCACTGGGGATAGCCGTAGCTGTAGCCCTCCTGGATATGGGAGCGACAGACAGCGTCGGTGTTGTCGCTGCCCCAGATCTGCGGAAAGTAGCACAGGATGCCCAGATCAAAGCGGCATCCGCCCGAGGCGCAGCCCTCGAAGAGGATCTGCGGGAAACGCTCTGTCAGCGCCTTCATCACCTTGTACAGACCGAGCATGTAGCGGTGGGCGGTCTCGCCCTGACGCTTCGGGGGCAGATAGGGGGAGTAGACGTCGGAGAAAATGCGGTTCATATCCCACTTGACGTAGGTGATGTTGCCCGAGGAAAAGACCTCGCTCATCTTCTCGATCATCCAGTCGGACACTTCGGGGTTGCTCAGGTCAAGGATACGCTGGTGACGGCCCTCGCTGTGGAGCTTATTCGGGATCGACATCGCCCAGTCGGGGTGGGCTTCATATAAGCGGGAATTGACGTTGACCATCTCCGGCTCGACCCAAAGACCGAAGCCCATACCGAGGTCGGTGACCTTTTTGGAAAGGCGGCTCAGACCGCCGGGGAGCTTCTTGGGGTTGCAGTCCCAATCGCCCAAGGAACGGAAATCGTCGTTGCGATCGCCGAACCAGCCGTCGTCCATGACGAATAGCTCGATCCCGAGGTCACGGCCCGCCTTTGCGAGCGAGACGAGATTGCTCTCGCTGATATTGAAGTAGGACGCCTCCCATGAGTTGAGCAGAACGGGGCGTTCCTTGTTGCCCCACTCGCCGCGCAGAATGTGATTCTTGACAAAGCGGTGCATATTGCGCGTCTGACCGGAAAAGCCGCGGTCGGAGTAGGTCATGACCGCTTCGGGCGCTTCAAATATCTCGCCCGGTTCAAGGATATAGCAGAAGCCTGCGGGGTTCACGCCCTGTACAACGCGCGTCTTGAAAAAGGCACTGACCTGCGTGCAGGCATAGTGGTTGCCGCTGTAGATGAGGTTGAAGCCGTACACGGCGCCGACGTCCTCGCTCGTATCGGGCCGATGCAGTAGGAAGAAGGGATTGGCGCGGTTGGAGGAACAGCCCGTGCGGCTCTCGATGATGTACTTGCCGCGATCGGGGATGACGGTGCTTTTGTCCATTTCCCTTGCCCACGCGCCGTGGAAGGCGGTGACTGCCCAGCCGTGGTCGGGCAGGTCGAGCTGGGTGGAGAGCAGGCGCTCGAGCCTGATCTCTTCTTGACTGTTGTTGATGAGCTTTGCGCTGCGGGTGATCACGTCACACGCGGGATAGACATAGTAGTGCAGCTCGAGGAGCATCCCGTCCTCCTCGAGGGTCAGGCACAGGTGCTCGACCCTGCCGTCCTTGCTGTAGGAGCCGGGGAGGGAGTCGAATGCGGGCTTGCTTTCTGTGATCTCACTGCCGCGGTACAAAAAGTCGGTCGTACGCGACCCGTCCGCGCGGACAAGCTCGATGAAGGGCTCGCGGACGTCGCCGTGACCCTCTCCCGAGCATTCCAGACAGATATCCTCGAGCGAGGTGGTGTTGTGCTCCTCGGAATAGACGATGACGTTGCCGGGCTCGAACTCGCGCTTTTGGCGCAGCGCGAACAGCTCGTCAAGCGTTTCAGCGTCGATCTTCGCGCCGTAGTACAGATGCTCGGGATGTCCCGACGGTTCTATCGTAAAAACGTAGGCGGTGTTGTCGGTTTGCAGGAGGAAGGTTTCCTGACTGCCGTTGATTATTTTGATCATATCAAGTTTCCTTAGATTAACTGTAATGGGGAAATCATCATTTCTTGTTTTTCTTTTCGATCGTTTCCATGATCTTCTTCTCGTTATAGAAGCTCAGGATGATCGCGCCCAGCACGCAGAACGCTACCGCGACAAAACCGACTAAGATCATGCCCGTCACAGAGGCGGTGATGTCGTTGCTGTTGGTGTTCTGGGTCGTTCCGATGATCGCCAGCGAGGTGAATACCAGCATCGCGAGCGACTGACCGAATTTCATCGCGAAGGTGCGTGCCGCAAAGAACATGCCCTCGCGGTTCTCACCGGTCTCGATGCCGTCAGCCTCGGCAACATCCGCGACGATGCTCTGCGGGATGATGCCCAAGAGCGCCATCGGGAACGCCGCGATCACGCAGATCAGCACGCCGTATACCACGCCGGGGATCACGGTGGTGCCGATGATACCGATCAGACCCGCGATGACATACGCGAGCGCCAAACCTAAGAAGCCGAAGATAACGAGCTTCTTCTTGCCGAACTTCTTGACCAGGTTAGAAACAAACGGATAGAAGCACGCGGACAGCACCGTCATGCCGCCGAGGAAGTACATGGTAAAGCTCTCGTCGAGCTTCATGCTGACCTTGACGAAGAATGGCAGACCCGTCTGGAACAGGGTCAGACCGACCCAGTACATGATGTCGGAGCCGGCAAAGGTGCGGAAGCTTTTATTCTTGAAGGTCGCGGAGAGCGACTTGAGCATATTGACGTTGGAGGGCTTGGTATCGACGAATTCCTTTTCTTTGAGAGCAAAGGTCGGGATCAGCATGCAGATGCACGAGATGATCGCCAGCACGATGAAGCAGATGCGGTAGCTCCACGCGAATCCGACCGCGCCGCGCAGCATGCCCGCAAAGACAAAGGGCGTGTACGCGAGCATCGTGCCGCCGAAGAAGGTCAGCGAGATCGCGGTGGAGATGTACATGCGGTCGTCCTGCGTCTTGCCGAATTCGGAGATCAGCGCGTTATACGGCGTGCAGTACATGGTCATGAACAGATAGAACAGGACGATAAAGACCGAGATCCACACGATGTTCCAGGAGCTGATCGCGTTGATCGGCGCGCAGAACAGCAGCACGGTCACCACGGACAGCGGGATCGCCGCATACTGCATGAAGGGGATACGTCTGCCGCGCGGATTCTTACTGCGGTCGGAGAGTGAGGCGATCCACGGATCGGTGATCGCGTCAAAGATTCTGGACAGGGCGGTGATCAGACCCAGTACGGTCAAAAAGCCGCCGATGACCAGACCGGGTACGATGTACTGGATCGCGCCGTTCTCGATATCCACCTGTGTGGGCAGGTAGAAGGTGACGAACCACGCGCTGATGATACCGCTGAGCGTCGACCATCCGAGCTGACCGACAGCAAAGATCCTCATTTGTTTTTTGGTTAATCGTTTCATGTTATCCTCCGTGGGTATAATATTATGCTGACTTTATACTGCCCCCTCTGACGAGGGGGTTGGGGGAGAGATAACGACAGTAACCGTTATCCACCCCTTCTGCCAATGATAGACTTTTCTGTATCAAATTAGTTGTGTTCCTCTACCACATACGCGATATGTTGGTAGATATCCTCGCATACCTCTTTAAACTGCCGGGCGATTTGCAGATTGGTGTAGCGGATTTCTTTCAATCCCATGCGTTGCAAATAAGCGGTACGTTTTTTATCATAAAGCTCTTGTTCCTCTTCATAGTGCCCCGATCCGTCAAGCTCGATCACTAACCTTGCTTTGGCGCAATAGAAGTCAACGATATATCTCCCGATGGGCTTTTGCCGCTGAAAACGAACCGGACAGGAACGCAGATAACGATACCAAAGCAATCGCTCATATTTCGTCATGTTTTGACGCAGTTCGCTTGCTAACGGAACATTGCTTCTGCGATATGGCTTCATATCTGTTGCTCCTATATTTCCGCGCTCGATTGAGGCGGACTGTTATTGTAACGGCAGCGTTGCGTTATCTCTCCCCCGCGAACAGAACGGAATCCCCTATATCAATGACTGCTCGCTTGCCCCCTCGTCAGAGGGGGCTGAAAAAGCTGCAAGTTGTCCCCGTGACACGCGTGTCCGTCAGAGGGGGCGGAACGAGTTCTTTATTCTGATTTCTTAGCCATTGCGAGCTTGACGACCTCATATGCGCCGTCGTACAGCCCCGCGACCTTGTTCGCTTTGATGCGGTCACACATGTATTTGAGGGTGTCCTCTTCCTCTAAGAACAGCTTGACCATCTGCAAGGTATGCGGGACATCCCTGCATTCGAGCGTGCCGTCGCCCATCTCGGCGGAGTGGATCGCGCCCCATTTTTCGTGGCCGCCGATGCGCTTTAAGAACAGCTTGGGGATGGGGTAGAAGGCAAGCTCACTGGGCTTTGTCAGCAGTACATCCGCCGAACGCATCAAGAGGTTGGTGCAGTAGACCGCCTCAAAGATGTTCTCATGCCAGAACGCGTGTACGCCCTCGACATTGCCCGTGATCGCGTCCTGCGCAAAGGCGTTGGTGTCCGCCCAATCGTTGAAGTGGGTGGTGCTGATCTCGTTCAGCTCCGGGAGTTCGCGGCACAGCTCCTCCCATACCGCCTTGTAGTCGCCCACGTTGACATAGAGGGCGGCTTTCTTCGCCTTGACAGCGGGCAGGAGATATTTGATGACTGCCGCGAACAGCTCGCGCTGAGCGCCCGCACCGCCGATGGTGAGCAGGAATCGCATCGGATCGCCGTTCTTCTTGCGTGCGAGTCGCACGTCACAGTCCTTTTCGATATTCGCGACCAGCTCGTGGTCGATGTAATGTCCCGTATAGACCAGATCCTCTGCCGGCATGGGATGGAGGACTTCCTTCTTCTTGAAGCCGTTGAGAATGCGGTAGCCCATGTAGCTCTGGTGCGTCTGGATGGTGTGGGTTGCGCCCTCAGCGAGGTGAAGCGCCATCGGCCAGTTGTCGGGGATGGCGTTGACCACGTGCTTCATGCCCGCGTGCAGCGCCGCCTGAGCCGGCCATACATGGGTGCCGATCAGCGGGATGTCCTTGGGGATGCTGTGGAACACCGGCGCCATCAGCTCGGCGTTCTTCTGGTCGGCGGCATTGTAGCTGAGCTGTCTGAAGCCCTCATAGTTCATCGGCTCCCATACGAGCTTGTTGAACAGGCTGAACATTTGGCTCAGGCGTGAGCCGAGGCTGTACAGATCGTTCTGCTTGCCGATCACCTTGGTGCAGGTGGTGTCCTTGTAGGAGTTCAGATCCATCCAGTAGGGGGTGTAGCCCAGCGCCTTGGCGGCGGACGCCATCGCGATGGAGATACGGTAGTGACCGAAGCCCATACGGATGTTGCCGACGATGATCCCTTTCTCGGTGTCAAAGGGGATCTCCCCCTCGCCCTCGTTTACGCGGATATCATAGACCCCTAAGGGCTCGTGCAGGGTGGCGTTTTCGACCAGCTTGGCGGAATATGCCGCCTTGCTGTCGTCGCCGAATTGCCGGAGATAACTCTTCTTTTTTTCGAGCGCCTTTTTATAATCTTTCGCGCTCATCTGGTTGCCGAAAATGATTTTGCTTCTGTCAGCCATCGTGACCCTCCTTGTCTTTTATCACGTTTTACTTAGTTAAAGTGATAAAAACTTATGATTGTAATTGTACATTTTTATACATATTATATAATAACATAAAGATTGACAAAACGCAATCCGCATGATGGCGATATTTGCGCCTCTTTTCTATTCAACATACACAAAAAGTCAGTTAGGAGTGAGGAGTTAGGAGTGAGGAGTTAGGAGTGAGGAGTTAATGGTGGGCGTCGCCCACACCCAATGATAGTTTGCGGTGATACCAAAGGCTCCCTTTGGGAAAGGGAGCTGCTGAGCAAAGCGAAGCTGAGGGATTGCACAGATTGATCGAGCAAAGCGAGATACGACAACTCCTAACTCCTAACTTCTAACTCCTCACTATGATTTGACTTCCCCTATAAAACATCGTATAATACACTTAGTTCAAAGGAAAGAGGTATCTTATGTCTGCAAACACCCATGACAACAAAAAAGCTCCCACGGCGGTCAAGGATCTGGTCTTTACCGCTATGTTTACCGCACTGATCGCGGTATGCTCCATTATCAGCATTCCCATCGGCGAGGTGCCCATCACCGTCCAGACCTTCGCGATCTGCCTTGCCGCCGCTATGCTCGGCTGGAAGCGCGGCACGCTCAGCGTGCTCATCTACATCCTGCTCGGCGCGGTCGGCGTACCTGTATTCGCAGGGATGTCGGGCGGTATCGGGATCCTGGCAGGTCCTACGGGCGGCTATATCATCGGCTTTATCCTAACGGCGCTCGTCGTCGGATTCGCGGCGGATAAATGGCAGCGCAAGGCACTGCCCCTCACGATCGCCATGGTGATCGGCGTCCTGCTCTGCTATGCCGTCGGTACGGTATGGTTCATGGTCGTGACCAAGATGCACCTCGGCGAATCGCTGATGCTGTGCGTGGTGCCGTTCCTGATCCCTGACGCGGTGAAGATCGCGCTCGCGATGATCCTCTCCAACCGCCTCTCCAAGGTCGTCACCCTGTGAGCGATCCGCTTTTCCTCCGACCCCATCACGCGCTGTGTATCCGCTTCTTTGAGGGCAAGGGCTACAACAAAGCGTTCATTCGCCATATGACTGATGTGATCGATATGTTACAGCGTGAGGATCCCGCGGTCACCCTCGTTGACAGTTGTGATATCCTGTGCGCCGAATGTCCGCACAATACAGGCGGCGTCTGCGATCATGACGAAAAGGTACGCGGAATCGATGAAAGAGCGCTGGAAATGATGGCGCTTCCGATCGGCACTGCCCTTCCTTGGCATGAATGTTATACGCGCGCATATGATAGTATCATCAAAGTCGGCAGGCTCAAAGAGGTTTGCCGCGATTGTCAATGGCTTAGTATCTGTGAAAAGTGAGCGATTCTATGTGGCTGTTTCTCTTTAACTCCATACTCCTCGGCGTCGGGCTGGCGATGGACGCCTTTTCGGTATCGATTGCCAACGGCATGAGCGAACCGCAAATGCGGCGGCTCAAATGCACCGCCGTTGCGGGCGCCTACAGCGTTTTCCAGTTTTTGATGCCGATGCTCGGCTGGGTGCTGGTCACCACGCTGATGGGCTGGTTTCAAGTGATCGAACGCTTTGTGCCGTATATCGCGCTCGGTTTGCTCCTCTTTATCGGAATCAAAATGATCGTCGAATGTCTGCGCGGGGGAGAGGAGAAAGAAGCGCGCCGCCTCACCGTCCCGATCCTGCTGATGCAGGCGGTCGCCACCAGCATCGACGCGCTCTCGGTGGGCTTTACCCTTGCAGCATCTGAGCTGCCCTCGGCGCTCACCGCCTCCGTCATCATCGGAGCGGTCACCTTTGTCATCTGCCTGTTCGGACTGTGGATCGGCAAGCGCTTTGGCAGTGTGTTCAAGCATGCCGAGGTGGTCGGCGGCGTCATCCTGATCCTCATCGGGATCGAGATTTTTGTCAAAAATGTTTTCTTCTGATACGGGGACTCCGCGGAGTCCCTTTTACCATGTCTATATATGTTGACAATACCGACAGTTCTGTGCTAAAATAACCATGTATAACTATGCCCTTTGCATATGTATAATATGGTTGAGATTGCCACAGCCCCGACACGCGTGGACGTGCGCATCGAGGACTTCGCAATGACCGCTTGATAAGGAAAGGAAAACGATTATGATTACCGCGATGTTATTTGCGGGCGGAAAAGGCGCGAGAATGAAATCCGTCGATCTGCCCAAGCAGTTTTTAGAGGTGGGCGGCAAGCCCATCATCATCCACACCATGGAGCACTTTGCGCGTCATCCGATGGTCGACCATATCGTGGTCGCCTGTAAGGAGGACTGGATCGATCACCTCGAGGGGCTGATCGAGAAGTTCAATGTGCAGAAGGTCAAGTCCATCGTCCCCGGCGGCCCCAGCGGCTTTGATTCCATCCATAACGGCGTGGTGGCGACGCACGAGTTCTCCCGCGATCCCGATGATATTATCCTGATCTGCGACGGCGTGCGCCCGATGCTTTCCGAGGAGCTCATCACCAACTGTATCTTAGAGACCAAAAAGCATAAGACCGCCGTGCCCGTCACCCCGTCCATCGACTCGCTCCTCTATTCCGAGGACGGTAAGACCTGCGGCAAGAGCTACCAGCGCTCGACCATGTACATCACTCAGGCGCCCCAGGGCTACACCATGGAGCGCATCCTCTGGGCGCATGATCAGGCATACAAGCGCGGTATCTTAGAGCCTGTTTCCTCCAGCGAGCTATTCATCGAGCTGGGCGAAAAGGTACATATCTTCATCGGCGAGCGCTTCAATATCAAGGTCACGACTCCCGAGGATCTGACCACCCTGCGCTCTCAGTATTACTATGAGAATTACAAGAAATTCGCCAAGGAGGAATTGAAGTATGGATTATAAGGTGAAGGACTACGTCAAAAAGAGTATCTATACCAATCTGGAGGACATCGCGAACGCGCCCATCTCATGGGACAAGCTGAAGAACAAGACCCTGCTCCTCACCGGCGCGGGCGGCTTTATCGGCTACTACATGACCTGCGGCATCCTCCTCAGAAACGACCTTTACGGCGATAACATCAAGGTGCTCGCGCTCGAGCGCTTCGGTGATTTCGCAAAGAAGAAGTTCGGCAAGCTCTTAGAGCGTGACGACGTCGAGCTGATCGTACAGGACATCACCGAGCCCATCAAGGCGGAGCGTGCGGATTTCGTCATCCACGCGGCTTCTCAGGCGAGCGCCATCGAATTCGAGCGCGACCCTGTCGGCACCATCAGCGCCAACCTCAGCGGCACCGAGAATGCCCTGAATTTTGCCAAGGACAGCAACAGCGAAGCGTCCCTGATCGTTTCTTCCTTAAAGGTCTACGGCACCCTGTACACCGGCAAGCCCTATATCGAAGAGGACGACAACGGCTATGTCGACTTTACTTCTTATAAAAACTGTTACGCCATCGGCAAGCGTGCCGCCGAGACCTTAGCCGCAAGCTACAGTAAGCAGTATGAGATGAACATCCGCATCGTTCGCCCGAGTTATATTTTCGGCGCGAGCCGTCTGGATGACGACCGCGTATGGGCGCAGTTCATTGCGAATATCGTCCGCGGACAGGATATCTTACTCAAGAGCAACGGCGCGACCAACCGCTCCTTCTGTTATGTCACCGACACCGTGACCGCCATGCTGCATGTGCTGCTCGACGGCGAGAACTGTGTGCCGTACAATATCTCGAATGAGAAATCCAATACCACCATCCGCGGCTTTGCGCAGGCGGCGTGCGAGGTGTTCCCCGAGCGCCACATGAAGCTCGCGTTCGCCAATCCCGAGGATGAAGTGATGCCCGAGCCTTCGCCGCTCGATCCCACCCCCGAGATCATGGACAACAAGCGCATCCGTTCCATCGGCTGGGAGCCGAAGATCGACCTCAAAGAGGGCATCCGCCGCGCGGTCGCGATCTTAGAGGAAGAATAAAATTTTAGTTAGGAGTTAGGAGTTAGGAATTAGGAGTTAATGGCGGGCTTTGCCCGCACCCGATTTGTATGGAGTCACCGACTTTCGTTGGCTTTTCAAACACATACAAATACAAAACGCGAAGCGTTTCCCGCAACTCCTCACTCCTCACTCCTCACTTTTCATTTGGAGGACCTATGCCTCTTAAAAACAAACTCAACCAATATGAGCTGGATATGGCGCTTGCCGTTTTGCGCGACAAGTACCTGCCGCTCCATGAACTCAAACAAAAAACCGTAGCGGTCTCGGGCGGCGGCGATCTGCACCGCGCGATCCTCTACAGTTTGTTATATCTGAATGAAACAAAAGCCCTCGATATGCAGGTGATCAGCGTAGGGGAGAGGTTCTCGACCCTCTACGAGGATGACGGCTTCTGCGTCCAAGAGCCCGACGAGCTCGGCGCGGTCGATTACTATATCGAAGCGGGCTTTTTGCGCTATGCGGGCTGTGATGATACGGCGTTTTCATCCTGTATCGACAGGGCGATGCGTGTGACCGCCGCGTTATCCAAGGCGCAGGTCGGCAGGGTGCTCCTGCTGTCCTCGACCGCCGTCTACGGTACGCCCGGCAGGGAGATGTCCCTCTCCGAAAACGAGTATGCCGACGCGGGCTTTGCGCTCAGCAACGCGACCGCCGTGATGCTCCAATGCGTGGAGAACATCTTTGCGGGCGCGGCGCATATGCACGGCTTCACCGTGACGACCCTGCGATCCGCGGCATTGGCGGCGCCCTTCGCGGAGCTGGAAGTGAGCGAAAAGCTCTTGCAGCCGCTCTCGCAAAACCAACCGCTCACCTTTGCTCCGCATGGCAGAAAGGTCACGCTCGTCTCGATCAACGATCTGCTCACCGCGCTGTATTACGGACTCTTGCGCTGTGACGCGGGAGAGGTGTACAACGTCGGCGGTGACGACAGCGCTCTCTCGCCTTTAATGCTCGCCGCCGTGACAGAGGAGCTGTTCGGCGCTGCCGTGAGTATTGAGGATGACGGCGTTCGTCTGCATGGCTGTGCCGTGAATTGCGACAAGCTCAAGCAGCTCGGCTGGACGCCTCTGGTGGGCGCCAAGGACGCGCTTTTGATCGCCAAAAACGCATACGACAACTCCGACCGCGTGTTCATGTTCAGCGATTCCTACGACGGAAAGCTCAGCGCCGTACAGCAGACCCTGCTCGGCTTCCTCAAAGAGGTCGACCGCATCTGCCGCAAGAACGATATTCAATATTTCTTAGGCGGCGGTTCTCTGCTCGGCGCGGTACGTCACAAGGGCTTTATCCCGTGGGACGATGACGCGGATGTGATGATGCTCCGCGATGATTACGAAAAGTTCCGCAGCGTGCTGAAAACCGATCTGCCGCCCTATATCACCGACCAGAATACCGAACAGGCGAATCATTTCGCGTTCACCAAGCTGAGGCTCAACGATACTATCCTCTCCACCGAGTTCTCCGCGCGATTTAAGGGACTGCACAATGGTGTGTTCCTCGACGTCCTCGCGCAGGATAAGACCGCTAAGAAGGGCTTTGTCCAAAAGCTCCACATGAAGATGACCGCCCAGCTTCGTTGGCTCGTGCTCAACAAATGGCGCGGCACGCCGATGAACGCGAACAACAAGCTCGTCTCCTTCGTCGGCGACGTTATCAAGGCGATCCTGCCTCTCTCGCTCCTCGAAAAAATGCAGAACGGCATCATGAAGCGCTATCACAACAAAGATACCGGCATGCTGTATGACAGCATGGGGCGCAACGTGGAGCGCGGCGCTTTCCCCGAGGAATGGCTCAAAGAAGCGGTGTATGTCGATTTTGAGGACACCAAGCTCCCCATCCCCAAGGAGTGGGACAAATATCTGACCTACCTCTACGGCGACTATATGGATATGATCCCTGTCAGTGAGCGCCATGTCAGCCACGATATCGTGCGCATCGACCTCGGTCGCTTCATCGATTACGGAGAGAAATCATGAAACGAATTCTAATAGCGATGACGGCGGTGCTGTGTATCGCGTTGTGCGGCTGTACCGCGCAGCATCAGCCCGCTTCCGACACGGCGCAATCCGCGACAACGCGGGAAAACGCTCCCTATACGCAGATCGATTCTGAGGAAGCGGCTCGCCTGATGCAAACCGAAAAGGATTATATCATCCTCGATGTCCGCACCGAGGAAGAGTTCAAATCGGGTCACATCCCGAACGCGGTCTGTATCCCTAACGAGACCATCGCGGGCGGTGAGCTCGGCGCGCTGAAGGATAAAAATCAGCTGATACTCGTTTATTGCCGCAGCGGCAGACGCAGTAAAGAGGCGGCGCAGAAGCTCGCGAACCTCGGCTACAACAACGTCAAGGAATTCGGCGGCATCATCGACTGGACGGGCGAGACCGTCGCCGAATACTAATATTCAATAAAAAGTAGACAAATTATTATCGAGGATGATTTTTGCAAGACGAGGCGAACGACGCAGGCATACTGGCGTATGTTAAGGAGTTCAACGAAGTATTGTGGAAATCAGACCGATAAGAATGTCGAGTTTTTATTGAAAATTAGTATTAAAATCACAGAAAGGTATTTGACATGAAAAAACGATTGTTACCGATCATCCTGATATTCGCACTGTTGATGGGACTCTCCCTGACGGCGTGCGGCAATAAAGATAACGGCGCTACGCCCGACTCGGCTTCTGCCGATCAAAGCGCGACTGATGACTCCCGCGAAGTATCATCCTCAGCGGCGGCATCAGCAGGCGCGTCCGCAAACGAGGATGATGACAAGGGTGATTCTCCCGCATCATCCGAGGCGTCCAAAGCATCGGGCGGATCGTCTGCGGCGGCTGCTCCTCAGCAGGGGAGTGGACAGAGCAACGACAACAGCGACAGTGGGGACGGACAGTCGGCGGATGCCCCCGCACCCGAGAAGAAATCGGGTTCACTCAAAAGCGGCTCCGGTTCAACGTCATCCGTGTCGCCGAACCCCGCCTATGATGACGACCATCGTCCGCAGTTCACCATCGTGATGACGGATAAATCTAACAAAAAGGAGTACTCCGCCGCCTGCAGTTATGCATCGGATAAAAAGGATGAGGCATACGCGTCATTCTTCCTGCCCGCGGGCAATTACGATATTGCGGTGTATGAGTATGCCGACGAGCTCGATAAGGAGCATCCCCTTGCGGAATCCGCCTATAATAATGCGAAAGCAACCAAACGCAAATCCATCCGTGTCTATTACACCCCCAAGGATAAAAGGATCGAGGTAAAAGAAAGCGCCTCGAGCAGAACACAGTAATACAAAAGGGCTTCCACAGCGGAAGCCCTTTATCTATTTCATTTACTTCGCGTAGATCTTGCCCACGATATAATTCGACAGTCGGCGCGGCAGTAGCTTTGTCAGCACCGCGACCGCCTTGTAGGAGAAGCCGATCGCCTTGAGCGGACGCGACTTCTTTTTGATCGCCAGCTTCGCGATATAATCGCCCGCCTTTTTGGGGCTCATGCCGCCGCGCTCATCCCTTTCCATCACGGCAACGGAGCGGCGCACGCGCTCGCTGTAGTCACTGTTATCGCAATCGTCCTTCTGCCTCGCGTCGGTGAAGCCCGTGGCGATATCGCCCGGCAGTACCGCGCACACGGTGATCCCGTAGGGACGGATCTCGTTTTGCAGCGCCAGCACATAGGCTGCGATCGCCGCCTTGCTCACGCTGTACCACAGCTGGAACGGGATCGGCAGGATGCCCGCGATCGAGCTGACGCACACGATCCGTCCGCACTTTCTTTGTCGCATATGGGGCAGTACGGCGCGGATGACGTTGTCGGCGCCGAACAGGTTCAGCTCGAGCTGCGCATGTGAATCGGCGGATTTTGTCATCTCCGCGGCGCCCGAGATCCCGTAGCCCGCGTTGCTGATCAGTATATCGATCTGCCCCTCGTGCGTGATGATCTCATCGATCGCCTTGTTCACCTGTTCTTCATCGGTGACGTCGGCAGTGATGTGATGCACGCCGTAGGGCGGGTGATCGCGGCGGGACAGCTCATAGACGGTACAGCCCTGCCTGGTCAGGCTCAGCGCCGTTTCTCTGCCGATGCCGCTGCTGCCGCCGGTGACGACGGCTACCTTTTTCTCATCACTCATTTTAACAGCACCTTTGCGATAATGTCGACCGCCTCATCGATCAGATCCTCTGTCAGCGTCGCCATGTAGCTGGTGCGCAAGAGACACTCGTTCGGAGCAGTCGCGGGGGGCAGGACGGGGTTGACGTATACGCCTGCCTCATAGACCTCTTTTGCCTTGATCAGGGTGTTTTCCATCGTGTAGGTGTAGATGGGTACGATCGGCGTTTCGCTCTCGCGGATCTTCAGCCCCGCGTCACGCAGACCCTTGCGCGCGTGCGCGGACAGGGCGTTGAGCTTTTCGGGCAGCTCCGGGTGCGCCTTGAGGTGTCGGAGTGCCGCTAACGCAACCGCACAGCAGGCGGGCGGAATCGACGCCGAGAAGATGAACGGCCGAGAGTTGTGGCGCACATAATCGCATACGGTGTGTGACGCCGCCATATAGCCGCCCAGAGAAGCTAAGGACTTCGAGAAGGTGCCCATGATGATGTCCACCTTGTCCTCGAGCCCGAAGTAGCTTGCGGTGCCTTTGCCGCCCTCACCGATCACGCCTAAGCCGTGCGCGTCGTCGACCATGACGCGTGCGCCGTACTGTTCGGCAAGCTTGCAGATTGCGGGGAGGTTGGCAATATCGCCGCCCATCGAGAACACGCCGTCGGTGACGATCAGCACGCCTGCCGAGTCGGGGATCTTTTTGAGGATCTTTTCCAGATCCTCCATGTCGTTATGCTTATAGCGCACCATCTTGCCGAAGCTGAGCTGGCAGCCGTCATAGATGGACGCGTGGTTCTCACGGTCGCAGACGACATAGTCGTTCCTGCCGACGATGGCGCTGATGATACCTAAATTGCTCTGGAAACCGGTCGAGAAGGTGACTGCTTCTTCTTTGTTGACAAAGGCGGCAAGCTCACGCTCGAGCTCCAGGTGCATATTCAGCGTGCCGTTGAGGAAACGCGAGCCGGAGCATCCGGAGCCGTATTTCTCCAGCGCCTTGATCCCCGCCTCCACCACGGTCGGTTCGGTGGTCAGTCCCAGATAGTTGTTGGAGCCGAGCATGATGCGGCGCTTGCCCTCCATGATGACCTCCACATCCTGCCGTGTTTCCAGCGCGTGAAAGTAGGGGTAGATCCCCTGATCGCGCAGTTGATCGGCAAGTGTGAAGCGTTCGCATTTATCAAAAATATCCATTGTTCTTCCTCCCAAATGAGTGATACCTTTGGATTTTGCCGAGGCTATTTTACATGAATATGAGATATATGTCAAGAAAACCGCTTAAGTTAAGGAAGGCTCCTTTTGGGAAAAGGAGCTGTCACCCGACACGCGTGTCCGGTGACTGATGAGGAGTTGTCCAAATCTCGATTTGGCATACAACTCCCATGCAACAGCGCTCCAAGAGCGGATTCATCCGCGATTGGCTAAGCGCCACTGTTGGAATTGCATTAACTGACCGAGCGACAGCGAGATACTATTTCCTTAACTTAACGGCATTGATTGTAGCAGAAAAAGCGCAAGATAATTGTTGAAAAAGCTCCTGTTTTGTGATATGATTCTTTCGGAAAGAAGGGATATGATGAAACTGAAAAAAGAGGCGGTCATCGCCGCCAGTATTTGTGATTCCAATGTAAAGCTGGGCGTAAAAGGCACCTTTGATCTGGTGCAGGATTACCTCACCGAGATGATGGGGGATTTGGGCATCGACGGCGTGTCACTGCGCAAAAAATACGGCTGCGTATGGATCTTTACCCGCAACCGGATCGAGATCGACCGTGAATTCACTTGGAAGGAGCCCTACACTGCCGAGAGCTTTATCTCATCCGCCAAGGGCGCGAAGATGACGGTCGACACCATCTTAAAGGATGAGCAGGGCAACACCTGCGTATATTCGCGCATCGAAATGTGCGCGCTCGATCTGAGCACCCAGAAGATCCGCCGCATCCGTGACGTCGGCATCACCTCCGATACGCATGTGGAAGCGCCTGAGCGTGAGATCTCCTTCAGCCGCTTAAAGCACGAGGGACTCTCTGAGATCGATACCGTGTTGGTGCGGTCGGGCGATATCGACTTTGTCCAGCACACCAACAACGTGTCCTATATCCGCTTTATCATGAACACCTACACCGTCAAGGAGCTGCGCGAGCATCCTGTAAAGGCGATCGAGGTGCGCTATGCGGGTCAGACCCATGAGGGTGATCTGCTGTCAATCCGCAAGGCGGAGCAGGACGGTAAGGAGCTCTTCGACGTCGCCCTCGGCGACACCGTCGCGGTAGAGTGTGAGATAGTGAGATAATGAGGAATTAGGAATTATGGGAAAACGCTTGCGCGTTTTTTGATTGTAAAAAGATGTTTTATTAATTTACGCCCGCAGCTTTAATAAAGTTGCGGGCGTATTTTAGCGATTGCTAATTCCTTGCAGTGAAATAATAGAATCAGGTGTGGACGAAGTCCACCATCAATTCCTAATTCCTCATTAAAACTTCCATATTCTCATAACTCTGTTCGATCTCTTTGGAATAGATCTGCGCGGCGGTGATGACATCGCCGCTTTTTTGCGCCAAATTTGCGACGATACCGACAGAGCCGATGATGAACCGTATCGGTGCGATGAGGTTATAGGTGTCTATCGCGCCGAGCAGATAGCGGTACAGCCAGTACAGCGCCAGCCGTGTCAATTCCATTTCATGGTCGGAAAAATCGGCTTTCTCCCTTGCCGCCTGTATGATCTTCTCGCGGTTATGTTTGTCGATGTATTCCAGTTCTTCAAACACCGTGGACGGTAAGGGTTCACATTCGACGACCTCTCCCGTCAGCTCTTTTTGCGCTTCTGTTGCCAATTTGCGGAGCTGATCCAATCGCTCGGCAAGCGGCAGTTGCTCCGTGAGGATCTCTGCCGCCCGATTCCGCACCCGCAGCAAAAAGCGCATCACATCCGCGTCATATTCTTCGCAGCTTTCGCAGTCGATAGCAGCAAAATCCGCATACGCATCATCGGCGCTCAGGATCAGCCGTGCCGCCTCGGGGCAGGCGAGGGCGAGCGTATGCTCCGTGAACGTCGTGTAATCCATCGTGATCCGCGGGAACTGCGCGCAGGTATCGCACAGGTGCTCCTTGCCCAGCTCGCGATAGATATCGCACAGGTGATCCGCGCCCCAGAAGGGGCATTTCTTCTCATCCGCCAAGCGAAAAACACGGTCGCCGTCGGGGTCGGTGTAGATCGCGTTTCGCAGTTTGTCGCCGAAAACTCCCTGTACACTGTTGTAAAAATCCTCGGTCTCACTGTCGATCACCACATCCCACCCCTGACAACAGCTGTCGGGACAGGCGGCGGCGATACAGCGGAATTCGCTATAATACGCGGGATCATAATACTTCATGTCACAATCTCCTATCATTTCCCTGTTATTATCCGCCAAAAATTTGACAAAGTCAACAAAAACCTATTGAATTTTGTCTGATTCGTGCTATAATATAATTCGAAAAAAGAAAAAGTGCCGGCTGAATCATGCTGAAAAGCCCTGTTTCATATAGTTTTGTAGGGGCTTGACTGCGTGGGGACGGCACTCCGGAGAATCCCTGTCAGACACTTTAAGGAGGCTCCTTTTGGTAAAAGGAGCTGTCACCTTTGGTGACTGAGGAATTGTATGAATTGACCGAGCAGACTTTGGTCTGCGAGATTCATTTCCTTAATGTTCTTCTTGTTTGATCGGGTGCCGAAGGGGCAAGCGCGCATATCCGCGCGTCAATCTCTCAGGCAAAAGGACGGAGCTTTCTGACAACGTATTCACGCGGGTCACGGCTTCGGCTGTGACCCGTTTTTTGGTGATGGAACGATCTCACCGAAAGCTGCAACATTTACCGTAGGGTACGGCGCTTGCGACGTACCGCACGTTTGGTTACGAAGGTACCTCAACGCGGAACAGATGAAGCGCCGTACCCTACAAATCCTCTGTAACGCCCTACCGCGGGTCGTCATAAATGTCGACCCCTACAATGATAATGAAACGCTTACCGTAGGGGATGACGCCGACACGCGTGTCTGACATCCCGAAACCTATCCGATCAACGCCGCCTAAATGCGGAGCATATCCCACCTGTAGGGGTCGGCGCCTCGACGACCCGAACCTCTCCGCTAAACGCCACCAACCGCGAAGCAGATCCAACGTCCTGCCGCGGTACGTCGCAAGCGCCGTACCCTACAAATCCTCGGTAACGCCCTACCGTGGGTCGTCGAACACGCGTGTTCAAATCTCGTCCCATACAAATATACAATTTATCATACCAACCATCACCACAAGGAGGAACAAATAAAATGTGGGAAAGTATTCTCAGCGCTGTTGAAAAAGGCAACAGCGTGCTCAACAGCTATGTTTGGGGCTGGCCGACCATCATCCTGATTTTGGGTACCGGTCTGCTACTCACCATTCGTACCAAAGTCTTACAGGTGCGCAAGTTTGGTGAATCGCTCAACACCACCATCGTCCCGACTATCAAGAGTCTTGGCAAGAAAAAGCAGGCGGACGGCAGGGTGAACTCGATCTCCCAGTTCGAGGCGTTCTCCACCGCGATCTCAGGCACCGTCGGCACCGGTAATATCATCGGCGTTGTCGCGGCGATCCTCTCGGGCGGCCCCGGTGCGGTGTTGTGGATGTGGATCTCCGCCTTTTTCGGCATGGTCACCAACTATGCCGAGAACGTGCTCGGTCTGTACTTCCGTAAGAAGGACAGTAAGGGCAATCTCGCGGGCGGTGCGTTCTACTACATCGCCTACGGCTTGAAATGGAAGTGGCTCGCGTATCTTGCTTCCATCTTCTGCATCCTTGCCGCGATCGGAATGAGCGGCGTGCAAACCAACAAGATCTCCGGCTCTCTGTCGGAGGCATACATGCGCATGACAGGCACCGAGAACGCCGAGACGGTCAAGCTGATCGTCGGCATCGTCGTCGCCGTGATCGCCGCTGTTATCATCATCGGCGGTATCAAGCGTATCGGCAAGGTTGCGTCCATGCTGGTGCCGTTCATGTCGCTCTTGTTCATCGTGCTGGCGCTGATTGCCATCGGCATGCACTACTACCGCATCCCCGAGGCATTCTCCCTGATCTTTACGAAGGCGTTCAACTTCAACGCTGTCGGCGGCGGTATCCTCGGCTTCACCTTTGCCACCGTCATCAAGAAGGGCATGGCGCGCGGCGTATTCAGTAATGAAGCGGGCTTAGGCTCTTCGGTCATCGCGCACTCCGCGTCCGAGACCCGTGAGCCCGTCAAGCAGGGGTTATGGGGTGTATTCGAGATCTTCTTCGACACCTTTATCATCTGCACCCTGACCGCCTTGATGTTCCTGACCACCTTTGACGCGCACTATTTTGACGCGCTCGATCTGTCGCAGAACGGTCTGGATTCTTTCATGTCGATGACGATGTTCTCCGACAACTTCGGCGCGTTCGGTACGGCGACCTTCTCCATCATCCTGCCGCTGTTCGCGTTCACCACCATCATCGCGTGGTCGTATTACGGCGAGAAGGCGGTCGAATTCTTCTTCGGCTTTATGAAGGAAGAAAACCGCAAGTACCCCGTCACCGTGTTCAAGGTGCTCTATGTCCTGCTGATCGCGGTATCGGCGACCATCCACAGCCAGGTCGTCTGGGATATCAGCGACACCTGCAACGGCTTGATGGCGTTGCCCAACCTGATCTGCTTGGTGGCATTATCGGGTCTGGTCGCGAAGATCACCAAGAACTATTTTGACCGCAAAAAGGGCGCAAAGGTCGAGCCCATGCTCTCCGCTTATCCCGAGCTGAACGAGGAGTTCAAGCAGGATATCAACAGCGGCGACCGGGAAATGCAATAAATATATGATGGGCAGTTCTTCACGGACTGCCCTTTTTTATTAATAGTCATTGCGAGCCCTTTGACACACGTGCAAAACGTGCGTCAAAGGGCTGTGGCAATCTCAACCAATTTTATTCATGGTCATTGCGAAGTCCGTCAGGACTGTGGCAATCTCAACCGCTCAAACTGTCATCATTCCATAGTTCACGAATCAATCGATTAGGAATCTTTGTGCAACAATGCGCGCGCATTTACTTGACATTAACGCACCATAATGTTAAAATTTCTACAATCTGATATTAGATGAAAGGTGTACCCCGATGAACAAAATGATCATTACCACCGACAGTACCGCCGATATCCCCGCCGATATCGCCGAAAAATACAATATCCGCGTCGCGCCGCTTCACGTTTTGTATGATGACGAGGACTTCACCGACGGCGTTGACATCACGCCCGAGTATATCCTCAAGCGCTATGAAGAGCGTGAGCAGCTGCCCTCCACCTCCGCGGCCACTCCCGAGGAGTACCGTCAATTTTTTGAGGGGATCCTGAATGAGGGATATACGCAGATCGTCCATATCGCCTTTTGCGCCGATATGTCGTCCACCTATCAGAACGCCGTGATCGCCGCGGGCGAGTTCGATCAGGAGATCTATGTCGTTGACAGCCGTTGTCTGTCCGTCGGCATGATGCTGCTTTGTCTGCGTGCCTGCGAGCTCAAGGACATGGGCATCTCCGCCAAGCATATTGCCGAAACACTCGGCGATTTGACCGAGAAGAACATCGGCGGTTTTTTGCTCAGCCAGCTCGAATTCCTGCACAAGGGCGGTCGCTGCTCAAGTATCTCTCTGCTGGGTGCGAACCTGCTCAATATCAAGCCCTCGATCGTCGTCAAGGACGGCGCCATGAGCGTAGCGAAGAAATACCGCGGCAAGGATGAGATGTGCCGCCTGAAATATATGAAGGATCGCATCGCGGAGTTCGGCGATCGGATCGACACGAGCCGCATCATCCTGCACACTACCTGCGACCTCACCGAAAAAGAGATCAAGGGCTACAAAAAGGAGCTCAAAAAGCTGATCCAATGCGACGAGATCATCGTATCCACCGCGGGCTGTGTCATCACCTCCCACTGCGGACCGGGCACCTTCTCGCTCTTCTTCATGCTCAAGTAAGTTTCGTTTTGACCATATCGTTTGTCATCTTTGTGACATATGCTTGAAAATGACCGACAGCCGTGTTTCCGACTGTCGGCTTTTGATTTTAAAAAACGGCCGGTTTATCGTTAAAATCTCAGAATCTACATATTTATTCAAAAACCGAAAAAGAATATTCAACCGACATTCTGTCAACTTTGCTTAAAAATGGCTTGTAAATCAGGAAAAACGACGTTTTTTGACAGTTAAAATCACTAAAAACCTTTAAGATTTATGTCGCTTTTTGCCAAAGTTTCCATTTTGTTTTGTTTATTGTGGACAAAATCGTCGCAGTATGGTATAATCCTGTCAAGGTAAATAGATGGGGTGTGATAACATGGCAAGTAACCTAAAGGTTATCATCAACAATCCTCAAACTACGATCAAGATTCCTTCGGGAACGCGCATGCTGGTTCGCCGCAGCTGTCACGCGACTTTGGAGTATGAACAGTTCGACAGCCGCACCGATATCTATGTTGATTTCGTGGATAACGAGATGCTGCGCGAGTACGACGCGACCCGCGTCGGTACGCTTGAGGCGAACGAAGTGATTGCTGTTCCATCTGAGGAAGAGGATTGTTTGGGAAAAATCATCATTTCAGTAGAGCGTATTATTGAATTGACGAAGGTGTATAACCGCCCGTTCGAGATGGGTATCGTCTATGCTTCGGTTCACGGTGTGCTGAATTTGTTGGGTCAGAATTACACTGATCAAAGAACCAAGGAAGAGCAAATGCTCAAAGAAGCGAAGATATTGACCCTGCTCGGATTTTCTCCGATCGTAGGATTTTAGGCGTTTGATTGCAAACAGCCGTACAAGTGTAGAAGATCGCCCGTATGAGGGCGATTTTTTACGTTTATCGGGAATATGACACCGTACCCTACAAATCCTCTGTAACGCCCTGCCGCGGGTCGTCATAAATGTCGACCCCTACAATGATAATGAAACGCTTACCGTAGGGCGGGGGCTTGCTCCCGCCGCAACCCATCCGATAAACGTCACCCAAATGCGGAGCATATCCCACCTGTAGGGGTCGGCGCCTCGACGACCCGAACCTATCCGATCAACGCCGCCAACCGCGAAGCAGATCCAACGTCCTGCCGCGGTACGTCGCAAGCGCCGTACCCTACAAATCCTCGGTAACGCCCTACCGCGGTACGTCGCAAGCGCCGTACCCTACAAATCCTCTGTAACGCCCTACCGCGGTACGTCGCAAGCACAACCATATGTGACCTTTATCACAGCAACTTTCATTCAAAAGCCCTATTACCGAAGGGCTTTTTTCTATCCGACCCATTCATCAGGCGGCTCGACCGCCGACGGGCAATTTCAAAAAAATGAACCTTTTCGATCACTGAGTTGTATACAGGTTGAAAGGCTTTCACAAGGGTCAAGCAGGGGGGTGAGGACTTGACCGATTTTGAGCACTATGTGGCGGAGTATTCGCCGCAGCTGACGCGCTTTTGCATGAAGCTCTGCGGCAACATCCATGACGCGGAGGATTTGTTTCAGGATACATGGGCGCGGGAATTCGACAGGATCGATCAGTACCGTCCCTCATACAGCTTTGAGAGCTGGCTGTTCGCTATCTGTGCGAATCTGTTCAAGAACTCGAAAAAGCTCAAATATAATTCGTCAAAAGCGGTGTTCGCGACGCAGGAGGAAAAGGAGCGCTTTATCCGCTCGATCCCTGCCGAGGAAAAGGACGTTGACGCGTATCTCGATCTGCACACGGCGATGATGGAACTGCCGAAGAAGCATCGTCTGGTGCTCGTGCTGTACTATTTTCGCTCGTTCACGCAGCAGGAGATCGCCGATATGCTCGACATCCCCGAGGGCACGGTCAAGTCGCGCCTGAACACCGCGAAGAAACTGTTGAAAAGGAGGCTTTATGATGAAGAAGATCAGCGATGAACGCCTGGAAAAAATGCTGACAAATTATTGTGAAGCCGACTCACAGCAGACCTTCACCTTTGACCCTGAGAGGAAAAGGGAGAAGATCATCCCTTTTGTACGCTTCCGTAAACAGCTCATCGCTGCGGCGAGCTTGGTGCTCGTCAGCGTGCTGAGTTTGATTATATATTTCTCTTTTGGAAATATAAACAACACCCCCCTCACTGTCGCTCCCTCCCAACACAAACTCATCACCCCTTCCTCGACCGAGGGAGGGGGCGACGATCCCGATCAGCAGGACGGCGCCGATCAAAACGGCTCGAAGTCCATTTTACAGCGGATCCGTGACTTTTTCTTCCCCGAAGCATCCGAGGAGTCGGGAGCATCATCGGAGCGCGGCGGTTCCTCTGCCGCGGTCTCGCCGACTGAGCAGGGGAATGGATCCGCAGGGCGATCGCCGTCACGGCGCAATCCGTCCACCATTCCGAGCGCGACCCAGCCGTCCGATCAATCGCTCGATCCCCCTCCTAAGGCGACGGAAGCGGGTGCTTCCACCCCGATCACGGAGCCTACTACCGAGCCGGATACGCCGCCGTATGTCCCACCGACCGAACCTATCGATCCGCCGTGGAACGATCCCGAGCCGACCGATCCGCCTGATGATGAAGACCCGTGGTCGATCCTGCCTAGCGAGGGAGGCGTTATGACGGGTGCTCCCGTTGAGGTTTACGTTCGATTCGATTCGAGCTTGATGGCGGGTGTTACCGGTGTATATTGCAAGGTTTACAGCTATGACAACTTGATCGGCAGTTCCGATCTGTACGATCGCTCTCATCAGGCGGAGATCCTCGATACATCCTCTCAGTATACCGAGGTGCTTTATGAAACTCCCGACGGATTGATCTTCCGTCCCGGCTTTTATACCTTTGTGTTTTATGATCAGAACGGAAATGAGCTGGCGCAATGGCAGGATTATTGCGGATAAGGCAATGAATGTTTGATTTGCGTTGATGGGATTGAAAAAAGGCTTCCCCTCGGGGGGAAGCTGTCAAGCTTTGCTTGACTGATGAGGGGCATAGGCTTCAACTATCGTTACGAACTCAATTACAGCTGAGCGTGACTGCTATTTCATCGAAGTGACTCGCTCTTTGCGGTATAGATCAAGCGGATAGGTCAGCCCCTCATCCGACCTTTTCGGCTTTTTGGGAGCCGAAAAGCCCACCTTCCCCCCGAGGGGAAGGCTATAATAAGGAGGAAAGAACATGAAAAAAGTAATCGCATTATTATTGACTATGGCGCTGTTGCTGTCGGCTCTCATTGTTACGGCAAGCGCCGCGAATGATAACGAGACCGACGGCGGCTATTATATCGTCTTCAAAGGCGATGACTACCGAATTCATCAGCGCAACCGCCTGCATGCCGAGTTCGGACGGTGGGTGATCCACAGTGTCACCCTGAGTACCTCCACGCCCTTCAAGATCGCCTATTCTCAGGATTTAGATACAGTGACCAAGCTCTATCCCGAGGGCGAGGGCAACGACTATATCTCGCGCTATAACAGTCGATGGATGACCGTCGAATTCACCCCATCGGGTAATAACGTCGGCGATAGCACAGATATGGGCTGGTATGACTGCTATGTCCGCGCCTATCCCTGCGAGCCGCCGCAGGAGGATTCCACCGAGTATATTCCCGTGACCGATCGGCAGATAAAGCGGAATCTCTATGAGGACGCGTTCACGCGCTATCTCCCCGGTTGGCGAGAGCGATGCACCTATGATGAGGTCTACTACCATGCCGACCCCCGATTCGGCCATTTCAATCAGCACGACTGGGTGCTGATCAGCGCACGGTCATTGGTGCCGACCGAGGGCAACTATTACGGCGTGTTTGACGACATTGTGGTGTATTCTTCCGAGTACTCTCCCTTCGATTTCGGCTACGGCGTGTACGACTGCGCCGAGGACACCTATTACAGCATCGCCGAAGCGTGGAACAAGGGTTATGCCGACCTGCACGACGTGTTTCTCAACAGGGTAACATCCGAATCCAATGTCGATCTGCTCGGCGACGCGGATCACGACGGTAAACTGACGATCATCGACGCGACCTTGACCCAGCGATTTTTGGTTGATATGACAGATCTCGAAGAATCAAGCTGGTGGTTCAAACATTACGGCTGTAATTTCGGCAATCGGCTCACATCTCTCGCCGATTATGACGCGGACGGATCGGTAGACGCGATCGATGTGACCCGCATCCAGCGCACCTTGATCGGCAATCCGCTGTATCATCACGGCTTTACCGCGGGCGTGGCGATCGATCAGGACGCCGATGGCAAGCTCAACGCGCAGGCGTCATCCTCGTTCGGCTCAGAACCGGTGCAGTATCAATACCGGATCGAGGGCTCGGTGTACGCCGCCTCGGTCTACGGCAGCGACTTCGGCAAATTCTATCTCGATGACGTCAACCCCGAGCCGGGCAATTTTCAGATCACGACCGGCTATATCGATGACAGTTCGGTGGAGATCCCCGTGACGAGCCTGACCTATAACGACAGCTTCACCCTGACGGTCACGGCAAAGGACGCGGCGGGTAAGGTCACCCCCGTCTCCGTCTTGTATTTGAAGAATGTGTATTAAACAGCCTTTGTGAGATCGATTACAAATCGCTATTGCGAGGCGTTCACACGCCGCCGTGATTCAATCGATACAACCATTTATTCTCCTATATATGGAAGACAAGTTCAATTCCAAGGCGAAAAGCGGAGCGGATACGTGAACAGCACACGTGTCCGTCTCCGCTTTTTTGTTTTGATCGATCATCCGATGCGGTGCGTGATCCAGCGCCCTGCGGCGGGAGCACCAAGGCGCTCCCCTACAAATCGGCTGTTACGTCTATTGTAGGGGAGGGGCTTGCTCCTCCCGAAACGTTTCCGATCAATACCACCTAAACGCGAAGCAAATCAATTTCTCCGTAGGGTACGGCATTTATGACGTGCCGAGAATGCCGGGCGTTTCCGAAATCGAAAACGTAAGATAGGAAACAAACGCTTTCGCCATGCGGGACGTCGAGGGCGCCGACCCCAACAAAACCACGGTAACGCCCTGCCGCGGGAGCACCAAGGCACTCCCCTACAAATTCTCTGCGACGTTTGCTGTTTTTTCGTCAAATTCCATCAACATTGATATTGACTTATGCGCTGTGTTCATCTATAATTAACATAAGCGTAGCCGGGTTCATCGCTATGATTGAAATCGGCTTTGTATAAACCTTAAAGGAGGAAAAGCTTATGTATTACACAGCAGAAGTATCGAATATGTGCCCGGTCGCTAAGGGTGCGTATCACGGCCCTGCTCCCATCCCGGAAGAGGGCAAGTGGGTACAGGCAAAAGAAATCAAGGATATTTCCGGTTTCACACACGGTATCGGCTGGTGCGCTCCCCAGCAGGGCGCCTGCAAGCTCACACTGAACGTCAAAGAGGGTATCATCGAAGAGGCATTGGTCGAGACCATCGGCTGCTCCGGTATGACCCACTCCGCTGCGATGGCGTCCGAGATCCTGATCGGCAAGACTCTCTTAGAGGCGCTGAACACCGACCTCGTTTGCGACGCGATCAACACCGCTATGCGCGAGCTGTTCTTACAGATCGTTTACGGCAGAACCCAGAGCGCTTTCTCTGAGGGCGGCCTGTTAGTCGGCGCATCCCTCGAGGATCTCGGTAAGGGTCTGCGTTCTCAGGTAGGTACCATGTTCGCTACCCGCGAGAAGGGTCCGCGTTACCTCGAGATGACCGAGGGCTATTGCTCTCAGGTCGCGCTGAACAAGGACAATGAGATCATCGGCTATGAGTTCATCAGCTTCGGCAAAATGATGGACTTCATCAAAGCCGGTATGGACGCTAACGAAGCGATCGAAAAGGCTAAGGGCCACTATGGTCAGTGGGACAACGCGGCGAAGTATATCGACCCGCGTAAAGACTAAGGGAGGTGCACAGTATGGCTTTATTTGAAAACTACGACAGACGTATAGAGAAAATCAACGGCGTACTCGCTGAGTACGGCATCGCTTCTGTTGAAGAAGCGCGCGAGATCTGCCAGGCTGCCGGCTTCGATCCCTATGAGATCGCCAAGGGCATCCAGCCGATCTGTTTTGAGAACGTATGCTGGGCTTACTGTGTAGGCGCCGCAATCGCACTGAAGGCAGGCGCAAAGAACGCTGAGGAAGCTGCCCGCTACATCGGTATCGGTCTGCAGAGCTTCTGCATCGACGGCTCCGTAGCCGAGAACCGCAAGGTCGGTATCGGCCACGGTAACCTCGCCGCTATGCTCCTTTCCAACGACACCAAGTGCTTCGCGTTCCTCGCAGGTCACGAATCCTTCGCTGCCGCAGAGGGCGCGATCGGTATCGTCCGCAACGCGAACAAGGTCAGAGAGCAGCCGCTGCGCGTTATCCTCAACGGTCTGGGCAAAGACGCCGCTCAGATCATCTCCCGTATCAACGGCTTTACCTATGTACAGACTCAGTTTGATTACTTCACCGGCGAGTTAAAGATCGTCAAGGAGATCCCCTATTCCGACACCGAGCGCGCTAACGTCCGCTGCTACGGCGCTGACGACGTTCGCGAGGGCGTTGCGATCATGCACAAAGAGGGCGTTGACGTATCTATCACCGGTAACTCCACCAACCCCACCCGCTTCCAGCATCCTGTTGCAGGTACCTACAAGAAGGAATGCAACGAGCAGGGCAAGAAGTACTTCTCCGTTGCCTCCGGCGGCGGCACAGGTCGTACCCTGCATCCCGACAACATGGCGGCAGGCCCCGCTTCTTACGGTATGACCGACACCATGGGCCGTATGCATAGTGACGCTCAGTTCGCGGGTTCTTCTTCCGTACCCGCTCACGTTGAGATGATGGGCTTCCTCGGCATGGGTAACAACCCCATGGTCGGCGCTACCGTCGCAGTAGCTGTCGCGATCCAGAACAGCCTGAAATAATCTTTAAATGGTCATTGAGAGGGGAAGTATATCATTTGCCATTGCGAGGAGTCAGCGCTGAGCTGACGACGCGGCAATCTCAACCGATTTTCCCGTCATAATCTCAACAACCGATGATGACTTTGACAGCCTCGGGAAACCGGGGCTGTTTTTGTATGTGATGGTATCGCTGCTTGATCAAACATTAATGCCGGTTTTTAGGCTCCCTTTCCTAAGGGAGCTGTCAGCAAAGCTGACTGAGGGTTGAAATATTTTTGGATCTCAACAGAGTACAAGAGGAATAACGCAACTCCGCGAATATACCAAAATGCCCTGCCGAAGATCGACAGGGCATTTTCCCACTTGTTATTCAAAACTGAGGAGTTGTTAGTGAAGTGATGATTGATTACATTGACAGTATACCATGACAAAGCCGCTTTGACTATATGCAAATGACCCCTGTTTTGTAGCCTAAACTACACTCATGGGGAGATCTGTAGCCAAAGCGATAAAACACAAGCAAAATCGTCTGCTACTTGCAAACGCAAAACCGTTGTGCTATGATGTGAGCATAACAAAAAGGAAGTGATACGGATGGAAGAAAAAAGGCTCGACCGCAGAACCATGCGAACCCGCAAGGCAGTGTTTGAGGCGCTCGCCGAGCTGATGACCAAAAAGGAACTGCGACACATCACCGTGCAGGAGCTGGCGGACAAGGCGGATATCCACCGCGTCACCTTATATAAGCACTTTATGGATATCTATGACGCATATGATCAGCTCGAGAAGATGATCCTCAGTGAGTTGGGGATCATGATCACGGAGTACGGCGTGAACCCGACCTTTGAGGTCTATGGCGTGGTGTGCGATTATATCCGGAAGAACCCGACATATTTCAAGATGATCTTCAGCCCTCACAGCCCGACTGCATTATATTGGAAGGTGCAGAATATGGTCGAGGGGCTCAACCGCATGCTCTGGTCGGAGAGCTTTGATGTTGCAATGAATGACAGCAGGATCGACAGCGTGATCCGTTATCATTCCAACGGAACCTTAGCGGTCATCGGGGGATGGGTGACAAGCGATTTTGCAGAGCCGCAAGCATTTGTCGTCGATATCTTGAAGGGGCTTGACAGGAGCACACAGGCATATATGAAAGCACTGCTCAAAGGCTGATCGGTGCAAAGGATGGAATTTGTATGACACACGGAGAAAAGGCGGAACAGAATTTTCGCCTCGGCTATAACTGCGCCCAGAGCGTGCTGCTCGCTTTCGGCGATATAACGGGACTCGATGACCGCACTGCCGCCATGCTGTCATCCTCCTTCGGCGGCGGCTTGGGCAGGATGCGCGAGCTTTGCGGCACGGTATCGGGGGCTGCGATGGTACTCGGACTGGTCAAGGGCTATGCCGATCCCGATGATCACGAGGGCAAAAAGGCGCATTATCACCGCGTGCAGGAGTTCGCGCGACGTTTTAGGGAAAAGAACGGCTCGATCATCTGTCGTGACCTGCTTAGCGGCGTACAGACCGTCGAGGGCAGCGATCCCGAACAGCGAACGGAAGCATATTATAAAAAGCGCCCCTGTCCCGCACTGTGCCGCTGTGCCGCGGAAATACTGGATGATATGCTATCGCTTCATCAATGACAAAGACCGCTCGATCATCGAGCGGTCTTTTGTCAAAAAGGAGTTGTTGAAAAAAGGAGTTGTCATGCATAAAAAGGAGTTTAATGCAAAAAAGGAATTCTCATGAAAATAAGGAATTATCAGTCTGTCCTTGACTGTGATTATATAATAATACACAGATATGTCGAAAGTTTGATGAATTTGTGAATGATATGTGAAAAATTCTATTATGACCCTAATCTGTGAAAGGGATCGCCCGCTGTCACAATAGCAACAGCGGGCGATGGAGGGGGATGTTATTTTGGAATGAAGGAGTTATTCTCTATAGTAAACGGAACAGTGTCCGGTAAAGTTTCTGTAAGGTGATCTGCTATACGTTAGCGGATCGCGCTTGAAAGACGGGCGCTTGAGTGGGCGCCTGTGTCGGAGCCTGAGTGGGTGCAGTCGTAGGCTTTTGTGTCGGCGCCTGTGTAGGCTTCTGCGTCGGTTTTTGGGTCGGCTTTTTTGCCTCTGCCTGCTTGACGGTGGGCTTTGGCTGAGCGGTCGCGCTCTGTGATGCGGGAGCCGACTTCTTGTTCGCGCTGCGGCTGATTCTGTTGACAGTCGCTGAGATCGACGCTTTATTTGCCTCGTTGGCAAGATTTTGATTGCAGGCGCATATCGCCATCGTACCGGTAGCGGCTACCGCCGCAACGATCAGAACCGTTGCCAAAACCTTGATGTTCATCTTTTTCTTCTTTTTCGGGATCGTGGTTGGTTTCTTGATATCGGTTTCTGTCATGTTGTTGATGTCGATCATGGTTTCCTTTTTCATTTTTCTCGCTCCTTTGTTTACTGTGGCTATAGCATACCATATCGACTGTGACAAGATACGGACACGATGCGGGACAAAATGAAAAAATTTTAAAATAACTGCAAAAAACAAGGACAACTCTTCGATCGAGCTGTCCTTGTGTGAGTGTGATCGGATCAATAATATGGATCGATAGGCGATAAGTCATTGATCGCATCAAATTCGATCTTGCTGCCGGGCACCTCGGGGTACTGTTCACCCGGTTCGATAGTGCCGCTTTCCTGCACGTCGATATGCAGTCCCCCGACAAGCGTAGCGGGGCCGTAGGCGTAAGCGCTCATATGACCCGAAAAACACCCGAAAGTGCCTGTATCTCTGTCGATATAGGGGATGGTATGCGACGCGCTCAGTTTGCCTTGGAACTCAATGCCGTTATTAAGGATGGTGTAGACCTCATATACTTTCTCTGCTTCGGATACACCGAAAGAAAGGATGAGCTGGTCATTATCTGAGCCGATGATACGCGCGATGGTATAGCCGTTAGCATCGGCGTTGTCGGCAAGGCAGTTACGGATCGCGGTGTAAGTCGCAGAGGGACCCGGGGGATCGGTCGGCGCAGGCGGGTCGGTAGGGGGCGCTTGCGTAGGAGCCTGCGTCGGTGCGGCGGGCGCCTTTGTGGGCGCGGTAGTCTGCGCCTCGGTCACAGCCGCAGTCGGCGCAACGGTCGGTTCAGCCTTTTTACCGTTGCCGAATCGGTCGCAGGCGCTCAAAAAGAGCGTGCATAGGATGATCGCGGATAAAAGAAGGGAAATTGTCTTTTTCATGGGGATCGCCTAATCTTTTGATATTTTTGCGCCGCAGCCGGGGCAGAAAGCCTCGTCATCATGCAGTGTTCTGCCGCACTCCTGACAGATGCGTTCCTTTTTCTCCTCCTGTGCAGCAGCGGAGCCTTCCGGCTTTTCCTCTTTTGGTGCGTCCAGTCGAGTGCCGCATACGGCGCAGAAGGTATAATTCGACTCGTTGATTTTGCCGCAGCCCGGACAAACCTTTCCGTTTACCGGGGTCGGTTCGGGAGAGGGCGCGGGCGCCTGAGAAGGTGCGGGGACTGCCATGTTGGGCGGCGTCTGTACGGGAACATAAACGACCTGCTGTACCTGTGCGGGCGGGATATACGGCGGATTGCTGATCTCGATATGCGCTCTGCCGTTCCATGAAGCGTAGATGGTCACCGCGCCGTTATTATCGGGCAGGAAGATATCGCGTGCATAGTTTCTTCTGCCGATCTGCAGGGTGAGCCTGTGAGTGCCGTAGGGCAGGCGGAACGAAAAGCTCTGTCCGCTGACAAAGTACTGTACCTGTCCGGAGAATAAGAAGCGCACGATCATGGTCACACCGGGATTGATCGAGTAATACTGGATGGTCAGATTCGGTCGCTCGCCGCTTTGATCCGTGTTGGCTCCGGTACTGACCGCCTGTCCCGCACATGCGGCGGATCGGATGTTCACCTGCGTACCGCAGTAACGGCAAAACTGGAACTCGCGGGCGTCATCCATGTCGTCCATTGCGCCGCATTGAGGGCATACTGTTTTGATGTACATAGCGTCACCTCTGTCAACATTTTTCTGATTATGATTATACCACCGCTCTCGGTGTTTATCAAGTCTCAATAATATCGAGCTTGGATAATAAGAACACTTTGCTCCATTCACTGTCTGCACAGTGTTTGGAATAACAGAAGGATTGATGAGATCAGGTTGACAAAAAAGGAAAAGAAGAGTAAAATTAATATAGAACATATATTCTAAATTGAGTGAATTGTATTTAGAGACACCGTTTTATTTTCCGAAAAGTATTTACAAGAATAAACTTTTGTGATATACTATCTTTACCCTATTTAATAGGACTTTATATGAGGGGTGGAGTTTATGGTTGAGTAAATCGACACAGTTTAGTGTGTATTATGACCCTTATGATTATGAAGAAATATGGAAGAAATCACCTTTTAACTATAAAAAAGATGTCAAGGTTTTTTCTGATGATAAACTGGTAGAGTTGTCAAATGAAATAGCTGATGAGATCATGCAGGGTATTGAGAGAAAACCGATAACAGCAGCGCTACACTGGTCAAATGATCGGAAGGCTGCTTCGGCAAAGATACGAACAATCACCCTGAATCAGAATGGGGGAAAGTCCGGCGGCTACCGATGTATCGTTTTGGTAGACTATGTGAATAATGTCGGTTTTATTCTTCATATATATAAACACAGTAAACAAGTAGATCGGGAATTAAAGAGAATTCTTCGAGCAAAAGGAAAGGGCAGTTTAACTCACTTAGTGGATGAATATTCATCATCACTTAACAAAGGCTAATTACAAGTCTTAGTATTAGAAAGGATAAAATTATGATTGATGTTCAGAAGATATTGAAGGAATCTAAACGGGTAGAAGTGACCCTGTATGAACCTGAGATCGACAGTGTCTTTGTGAAGCAGTTCAGAAAAAAGAATCACTTAACACAGGCAGCTCTGGCAAATATCATGGGCGTCAAAAAGAAGACGATAGAAAAATGGGAACAGGGCGTCAATCGTGTCAGCGGTAGCAGCGCAGTGTTGTTACAGTTGTTTGATAGTAATCCGGAGCTTCTCAGAGAGCGCTATCGTGTAGAAACCATTGTCCCGGAAAAACTCCCTCAGACAGAGTATCAGTCGCTTACGGTAAAAAGTCTTGATGTAGATGCGCAAGTTGTGTCGGATATCTCCGGTGAAAAACTAAAAATTAATGTTTCTGATAATAAAAACCCGTTTTCGGTTTTACCGTATGTTGCAGCGATGGTTTAAACAGGAGGAAATATGAAAAACGAAAGCAGTTTACAATTGATCGATTTCTATTTCACTAAAGTAGACTTCAAACAAAAAAGACAAAAGCATCATAAAGTTATTTTAAAGAATATTCAGATAGGTTATGCACTGAACCCTGACAAAACGCAGATTTGCGTAACCGTTGATACAGTTTTCCGCAACAAGGGGGACTCTATTGTCTTGGAGATGGAGACTGTTGCTGAATTCAAATTGAATCAAATCGACATGACGGATAAGAATACTAAACATTTGATTGAGATCAATACCCTGGCAATTATGTTTCCCTATATACGCAGTCAGGCATCATTAGTGACGACTCAACCCGGACTGGAGCCGATTCAGTTGCCGCTGATTAATGTCGAAGCACTGCTGGAGGAAGCTGTTGCAGAATCACCAAAAGCACAAAAAGGGCTTTCAGATAATGTATAGAAAGCCCTTATAAATGATTACTGTTACATAGCAATATTTATAATTTAGATATGAAGAAAGAAACCAAAAAGCATAGTCTGTTTGCGCAGATCAAATATATCCTCGACAAGAGCTACCGCGACAACATCCCTGCGCTGGCGGGGCAATCCGCGTTCTTTCTTTTGTTATCCGCGATCCCGCTGATCCTGTTCGTGTTCTCGATGATCTCATTGTTGACCGGCAAGGATCTCAAGGCGGAGGATTTTTCTGCGATCCCGGTACAGGGTACGCTCCCTTATTTTGATAAGCTGGTCAATTACATCGTCGATTCCGTCCACAAGGCGACCTCCGGCACCGCAATCATCACGGCGATCATCATGCTGTGGTCAGCCGGCAAGGGCATGTACTGTATCACAGACGGGATCCTGCGCATCTACCGTATCCCGAACAACAAGTTCTGGCTGCTGCGGCGTATCTACGCGATGGGCTATACCATCGTGATGCTTCTGATCCTGTTCGTCGGATTGAGCGTTGTTTTGGCGAACATCTTCTTAGCGTCCTCGATCAATCATCTGATTGGCGACGGAGAGCAGATCCACTGGCTGACGCACGTGCTGCTGCAATTATTATTAACGGTTTTGCAGGTGCTGTTGATGACCTGGGCGCTCAAGCTGTTTTTGCGCAATAAGGTCAAGCGCTCCTATACCACCATGCGCGCGCTAATCCCGGGTATGCTGATCACCGTCATCGCGTGGAAGATCCTCACCTTCGGCGTCGTCTATTACCTGCGCCATTTTGCGGTGAGCTCGGTCTACGGCAGCTTAGCCGGTGTGTTCATGGTGATGATCTGGGTGTATTTTCTGACCTACCTGCTGTTGTATGGCGTACAGATCAACTTTGTCTACCGACATGAGTTCAGCACCTTCCGACTGTTCAAACGGAAGAAAGAGGAAGAAACGCAGACGGTAGCCGAATCAACAGAGAAGGAGTGATCGCATGAAGTGGTTCAAGCACCCATCGTCCTCTCGCTTTGCGGTAGAGCCGTATGATCCAAAGACCCAAAAGGCGGTGATCCGCTGCTCCATTTGCACAGGTGAGAAGGTCGCGGGCTTCAAGAGCAAGATCGACGGACAGTTTACCGAGGTCATGCTCATCCGCAACAAGAAGGATGAGGAAAAGTTCAAGGAAATGTATCAGGTCGATACCCTTACGACCGAGTATTAACCCAATAGGTTCGTTTCAGCCGCCGCATTTTGCGGCGGTTTTTTTGTATGCGGCGTTGCAGTGTGTTGTAGGGGAGGGGCTTGCTCCTCCCGCAACCTTTCCGACCAATGCCGTTCAAATGCGAAGCATATGAAACGTCTACCGTAGGGCGGGGGCTTGCTCCCGCCGAAAACCTTTCCGACCAATGTCGTTCAAATGCGAAGCACATGAAACGTGGGAGATTCCCCTGTTAGGGGAAATGTCCGCAAAGCGGACAAAAGGGTTGCCGTTCTCGCTGAGAGAAAGGCGTCTCCGCCGAGGAATGCTCCTCCCGCAACCTTTCCGATATCTCTTACTTGCATGATAAACTGAAAACTGAAGACTGAAAACTGAATAATGAATAATGTCACCTAAACGCGAAGCAAATCAATTTCTCCGTAGGGTACGGCATTTATGACGTACCGAGAATGACGGAGGATTTTGTAATCGAAAAAGTGAGATAGAAAACACACGTTTCAGTTACGCGGTACGTCGACAAGCGCCGTACCCTACAAAACGCACATCCCCTCACCCGACGCGGTTCATGATCCAACCCCCTGCCGCGGGAGCAGCAAGCCGCTCCCCTACAAATCCGTTGAAATGTTTACTGTAGGGGTCGGCGCCCCCGACGACCCGACACCTATCCGATACATGCCGTCCAAACGCGAAGCAGATCAATTCCTCCATAGGGTACGGCGATTTTAGTTAGGAGTTAGGAGTGAGGAGTTACCAAACGATGCAACGTCTACCGTAGGGGAGGGGCTTGCTCCTCCCACAACCTTTCCGATATCTCCCGCTTGCATGATGAACTGAAAACTGAATAATGAATAATGTCACCTAAACGCGGAGCAGATGAATCCTACCTATCACAATCCCCCTTGACAACCTCACACCTCTATGGTATGATTTGTATAACTTTTCATACTAACATACAAACATGAGGTGATTGGATGGCAGCTCCAAAAGGAAAATACGCATGGACGGCGACGGTCGGCGAAAAGGGTCAGATCGTCATCCCAAAGCAGGCGCGCGAGGTTTTCGATATCAATCCCGGCGATACGTTGATCCTGCTCGGCGATATCGACCGCGGCATCGCGATCCCGCCCAAATCCTCCTTCAGTGAGATTTTCAACACGGTATTCGATCCAAAGGACGGTGTTGACAAATGAAGAGGATCGCGTTCTTCTGTATTCCCGCGCACGGTCACACCAATCCCATGCTCCCCGTCGCGGCAGAGCTGGTCAAACGCGGTCATATCGTGCGCTTCTATTCCTTCAACGAGTTTCGCGATAAGATCGAGAGGACAGGCGCTGATTTTATCTCCTGCGATGCTTATCTGCCCGCGGTGGATGAGGAGCAGATGGCGCGCCTGATGAGCGTTTCCAAGACAGAGATGACCCTGCAGGCGATCCGCACCACACAGAACATGAACGATTTTCTTGAGGAGGAGTTCAGGAGCCTTCAACCCGACGTCGTCTATACCGACGCGGTGTGCTTTTGGGGCAAGCTCAACGCGTGGAAGCACCATGTCCCGATGGTGTGCTCCACCTCCACCTTCGCGTTCAATCAGCTCTCGTCAAAGTACATGAAGCAGAGCGGCGCCGAGGTCAAGGATATGATCCTCGGGCTGCCGAAGATCAACAAGGAGCTCAAAACCCTGCGCCCCTACGGCTACGAGGTCAAAAGCTCTTTGGCATTGGTGACGAACGATAATCAGACCGATACCGTCGTCTATACCTCGCGGCGGTTCCAGCCTTATGCCGAGAGCTTCACGAGTCATTATGATTTTGTCGGACCGTCCGTGTTCTCTAAGCTTACGCCGCAAAAGGACAAGGCGCGTCCGCTGATCTATATCTCGCTGGGCACGGTCATCAATGATCGTCCGGATTTCTATCGGAAGTGTATCGCGGCACTCAGGGATATGGATGCCGACGTCATCATCTCGCGCGGGCAGTATATGGATGAGAAAAAGCTCGGCGCCCTGCCTGACAACATCAAAGCCTATGAGCGCGTTGATCAGCTCGAGGTGCTGTCGAGAGCCGATGTGTTCATCACCCACTGCGGCATGAACAGCGTATCAGAGAGCCTGTACATGGCGACCCCGATGGCGCTCTATCCCCAGACCGACGAGCAAAATGCTGTCGCGCGCAGAACGGGAGAGCTCGGCGCGGGCGTGCTGCTCGACGATGATTCCGCCGGGGGGATCAGGCGGACGGTCGAAACGCTTTTGAACGATCCACAATACGCAAAAGCCGCCAAGGAATGCAGTGATGACTTTCGTTCCTGCTCGGGTGCGAAGGGTGCGGCGGATTTCATCGAGAACGCGCCCCATACCTGTGACGAGATCGATCCGATCGCCGAGATGAACAAGGTCAACAAGCTCTGGTCGATCATCTTCCCGATTTTCGCGACGGTGACCGGTATTCTGTTGGGCGCTCATGTTTCATGGGGACTGGGTATCACGGTCGGCGTTATCCTCGGCGTGCTGTCCTATCCGCTCAATACCCTTGTGCAAAAGCTGCGCTACAACGCGGTGATCAAAAAATTGAAGAAGCAGTCATAACGGTTCAGCCCCTCACCCCGAGGGGCTTTTTTGTGCAGAATATTTCTCTCAAAATCCTATAGCATTATCGACACGAATCTGTTATACTGATAATAGATTTGCCATCACATCACTTTGCTCAGACAAGGAGTTCCCATGAAAAATATTCACGCAGATATCATCCACGATCCCTCGGGCTTTGTTCTGCTCGCGGATCATGTGCCCGGCGTCATCCAGGAGATCCGCTATTACTCGACCTACAATTTTATCGGTGAGCGCATCGACGGCTATGAGGAGCCGTGCGCACTTTTGACTAAAGAAGCCGCCCGCGCGCTCAAAGCGATCAGCAACGAGCTGATGGTGCAGGGCTACCGCATCAAGGTGTTTGACGCTTATCGTCCCGTCAGCGCGGTCAAGCATTTCATGCTGTGGGGGATCGAGGATCAGGATGTCCGCATGAAGCCTTATTTCTACCCCGATCTGCAAAAGCAGGAGCTGTTCGAGCGCGGTTATATCGCAAAAGAGTCCTCCCACAGCCGCGGCAGTACGATCGATCTCACTCTGCTGGATATGGCGACAGGCAGGGAGCTTGACATGGGCAGTCCGTTCGACCGCTTCGGCACGATCTCTCACCCCGACTATCGCGGCATCACACAGGAGCAGTATGGCAACCGCATGCTCCTGCGCCGCGTCATGCTCCGCGGCGGCTTTGAGCCGATCGACTGTGAGTGGTGGCATTTTACCCTCAAAGACGAGCCATACCCCGATACCTATTTTGACTTTCCCGTTTCTTCGGAGTATTTGCGAAAGTAACGATTGCAGTATACAACCAAAAGGATGAGGCGGTGCCGATCGGTGTAACGCCGTCATCGTGAAATGTCAAATCAGCAGTAATATGCTCAAAACGATAGCAGGAGTTGTGTATCGAACACAGCCCCTGCTTTTTGATAGATAACGATTATAATGATTCGATCGCTCTACAGACTGTTGACAGGAGATCACCGTATGATAAGATGTATCTGTAACTGATACAACTTTAGCAGAAGGTGATTTCATGTCATATCCCGCAGAGAAGAAGTCGATGAGAGAGAAGCTGATGAGAAAGGGTATCAAGGCGGACGAAAGGTTCCCCTTTGAACAGCTCTTTTTCGAGGGAGATTTCAGCCGACCGTTAGCTGAATCAAACACCTTTTCACAGGCGCTGTCGATGGCGCGGCTCGCTCCGTCAGCGGCAAATAAGCAGCCGTGGCGAGCGGTCGTAATACATAATCTTTTCAAGCATTTCCTGCTCGTATCTCATCGGATAAACCTCCTGCTATCTTTCTCTTATCATGCCGCAGTCATGATTCGTGTCGCAGACAAGTCATGCGGCAATTACTATGTCTATATACTAACACACCCTTATTCGATTGGCAAGATTCCTCATCGTTTTATCAAGGTTCGTGGATGAAAAAACACTTGCTATTTTGCCGATGTGCTGTATAATGAATATTATCGTTGCTGACGATGATAACACAAAACATATGAGAAAGGAACGATAAAGATGGACAACGTACAAGAATTAAGAGAGATCGTCAATCCCGTATTCAACACCGCAAAATCCTGCGTACAGTTACATGCCGCCACAGGGGATGAAGATTCCCGACAGCTTCTCGGCGCTTTGGGATTCGGAGGATTCGCCGATCAAAAGGACAACAAGCGGGTTCCTGCGGAGCTGGCAGAGAAGGTGAAGCGGCTTTTTCCCATTTACACAGTCTTAACGGATTCCCGCTTTCAGATCGTCAACAATCTTATCAAGTCTTTCTCGGACAGGACTATTGTAGACCTCCCCTGCGGGTATACCGCGCGCGGCATCAAGATGTCGCGTCAGGGTAGGGTCTACTACGGCTTTGACCTTCCTGCCGTTACAGACGACATCGCCCCCGCCACCGCCAAGATCATCGGTGATGATCAAAACATCCATTACGCTGCGGTGGACGCCACGAACTACGACTCCATGGCAGCTCCGCTGAAGGATGAAAAGAAAGATCTCCTGATCACTACAGAGGGCCTTTTGATGTACTTTACACAGCAGGAGCTGGAAGAGGTCTTCTCCAATATCCGCCGTATCCTACAGAAGCACGGCGGCAGCTGGATCATTGTGGATCGTACTTACTATACTCACGATTCCGCGATCGCTTCCGCTGTTCTGGACAACGATCCGGGGCTTGTCGCGCTATACACCGCCATTACGAAAAAAGCCGCCGGTACTGCGGCTGACGTCTAGTTCAATGATAACATTATCTTTCAAGGAACCGATGAGGAGATCAAGACCTTCATCGGAAAAATGGGCTTTGAAGTCAAAGAGATCGGTATGGGTGATTATCTTCCCAATCATTTCGGCGTTCTTGCTCCGATGAGCGCTGAGGACGCAAGGGTTCGGGATGTGTTCCGCGGTATGTGCTTCTGGGAGCTGACCGTAAAGGAGAACAGCGAACAGAATACCGCTCAGGACATTCCTTTCCGTGTTGAATCCGAGTTTGCGGACGGTAAGTTCACCGCTCGGATAGAAGGTCGCGTGGATACCATCACCGCTCCTCAGCTTTTGGAGCAATTCCAAAAGGCAGACGGAGTGAAAGCGATAGAGCTTCATGTAGAGAAGATGTCTTATATTTCTTCCGCAGGCTTGCGGGTGCTGCTTATCATGTATAAAGCACTGGATGATAAGAGTCAGTTTAAGCTGGTGGGAACGACCGACAGCGTGAAGGAGATCATGGAAGTAACGGGATTCGACCAGTTTTTACTCTAAATCTTCACTGCCATAGAAGTTGTGCTGATATGCGGTCATCAACATATCGCCACATCCTCGTTTGTATACTTGATTCAAAATACTGTTTAAGCGAAATGGTGAAAGGGGCTGTCGCATTGAGCGTGCGATAGCCCTCAATTAAAAATGATGTTAGCTCCGTGCTTTTGCCTTCTCCTCGCCGGAAGCGGCTCCCTTGTCCTACGGACATCCCCCCGAGGGGAAGGCTTTTGTTATTGCGACAGCTCCTTTTTATGAACGGTCGGAGCGAAGCGCGTTCGATCGGTCGGTAACAGAGATACCGCATGACATTTTTCCCTGCCTTAACAAAGCAACACCCGCAACAGTGACCTGATGACCGTTGCGGGTGTGATCGTATAAGGAATACTATTTATCATACTAAGTATCAGAAACAGTAAACGAGCATAGATATCCCCATTGAGGAATCTATGCTCGTTTTTTTAGGATAAAGGGAGTCGCACTCAAAATTCAAGCATCGTATAATTCAGATTCAGGATATAACGGTGCTGTACGGATTTTGCCAATTTTTTGATCAGCGCGTAGTTGTTGGTGATGAGCGCCTGCGATTCGGCCGCGTCATCCAGCGCAATGCAGCGTCCGTTGTCGATGATGACGACGTGCGCCGCGTCGTGTGAGAACCGAACGATGACCTGTGTGTCGATCTCAGCGCCCTCCCCGGACGCCTCGATATAGGCTACCATCTCCTCCATGCACAGACCGACATTGTAGGCGATGTCGGCGGGGTAGCCGTTTTCCTTCGCAAAGCGGCGGATCATTTGAGACGCCTCTACCGCTTTTTCAGGCGTCACCGTCAGATAAAATGTCTTTTCATCCTTATCCTGTTCGGCGCTGTCTTTCTCCAGCCAGTAGGCATATCTCTTCATGTTGACGCCAAAGATGATCAGCTCGGCGATCAGATCGGCGATCCACAGAAACGGACCGGGCAAAAACCGTGTGAGGATAAACGCAAGCAGCGGTATAGCGGCGTGACCCACAACGGTCAGTGTACTGGAAAAGCCGGTATCCTTCCTGTTGGAATAATACAAACGGAAGATGGTGTTGAAACCCGCAAACAGGAAGCTCGCCGCGTATAAGCGAAGCGAGAGCTCACCGCCGCTCGGTATATCATTGACGCCGTGAAAATGATAGAACATTCCCGGGAAGAATTCAATAACGGCTACGATAATACACACAAAGGCCGTGATGAAACCAACCCCCTGACGCAGGAGCATCCGTGTTCCGTCGTGATCCTTTGAGCCGATCATCAAGCCCATCAGCGGTCTGAGTGAGCCTTGTACGCTCATGATCAGGACATTGGCGACGCTGAACGCAAACGCGCAGGTACCCTTGATGATACCGCCGTCCTCTCCGAGTGTGGCGAGAATGACCAGCATGATGAAATAGTTCTGCACCGCGCGGATCAGGGCATAAGAACCGTCCGGCAAACCGTAGGTGAGGATCTCCTTGCACTCTTTCCAGCCCGATTTCACTCCGTGACTTTGAAAAACATTCGTTTTCTTGACAAGGAACAGGACCGTCGTCGTACAGCGCAGGATATTCGCTCCGGCGGTACCGAAGCCTGCGCCCGCAACGCCCATATGAAAAACGCTGACAAAGACAACATCCAACACAAGATTGGCGACGCCCTCCATGATCGCAAGCCACATCAGCGCCTTCATCTTGCCGACGATCTGGAGCTGATGCACGCCCGCGGTGGATATCAAGCCGAATGGAGAGGAGATCATGACTCCTATCGCGTACTGGCGGGTCATCGCTTCCATCTCCGGCGAAAGATGATAGGAGCTGATGATCAGGTAGACCGCAGGTATCTGCGCTACGGCGACAAATATCGCGGCGATCGCCATCATCTTTTTCATGGCGCTTTTGGTGCGCAGCAGTTTTTGAGGATCGTTCGCGCCGATCCCCGTCGACAAACATACTCCGATGCCGCTCGCGATCATCGCGGAAATGACGCCGATCAACAGCGTTGCCGGAGAAAAGATATTGACGGCTGACAGCGCCTTGCTGCCAACCAGATTACCTACGACAAGACCGTCGACGGATATCAGCAGAAGCGTAGAGAGATTCGTGATCAACATAGCGGGGATGTACTCTATCAGCTTTTTCCGCGTCAATTCTCCCGTACGCTTGAACCTCTGTTTGATTTGAACGCGCTCATCACGCGTAAGACGATACTTTTTGAACGCCGTATTCATCGACGGTTTCCTCCTTATCCTCAGTCGCTTCGGTTACTTTCGACATGTTATTCTGTGTTACATTGATTATATAATACCACCGGGGTTATTTGTATATGGTTCATGCGAAAAGCCTTGCAGGATTATCTGCCAAAATCAGCTCGATGTCGTTCTGCCCGAGTCCCCGTTCCTTCAGCATGGGAAGAAACGTCTCAAAAAGATACACGTATCCATATCCGCCCGCTGTTTTGAGATCCTCCGTTCTGCAAATATCCATTGACAGCGTCAGCTGAGAAAGGAAGCCCCAATCCTTGATCATGCGCACGATATCGGCACGGTACTCGTCTCTCGCTCTTCCGCGCTTTCCGATCATATCAAGGCCGATAGTGACGCCTTTTTCGAGAAGGCTTTTCAGGGCGTCATCGTTTGGAAAGAACTCGATATGACCGATCACGATCTTCTCGGGTCGTATACCGCGTCCGATCAGGTAGTCCGCCTGGGGGATCTGCTGAGTCCCTATGCTGGGATGTGTGGAAACTACCGCGCCCGTTTCCAATGCCGCCGCGCTCATTGCCTGCCATGCTTTGCGCTCGCATTTTTCCGGCCCATCATGGCACCAGCCGATCTCTCCGATCACGCCTGCGCATAAGCCGGAGTTGCCGATCCCCTGCGAAAGCTCATTTACCGCCTGCCGAGAAAGCTCGGCAACCGCAGTATCCTCGACATCGCCTTTGATATACTGCTCCAGATAGTAGCCTGTTGACAGGATGATATTGATCCCGGTCGCATCCATCAACCGACGGACATATTCGGGATCCCTGCCCATTGACTGATTTGTCAGATCGACGATATTCCGCACACCGCAGTCATATGCCATTTTCAGATCCCTGACCAGAGGCTCGAAGGAAGTCGTCCCCAGGTCGCCGTCGCTGAGATCGATTGTCATGTGTTCATGCGTCAGGGTATACCCGTCAACGAGCTTTACCCTGTTCATTCGCGATCCTCTGTCAGCCGTTTCAGAACCAGATACTTATCTCTGTAGCTTCCGTCCGGAGCTTTATAGTATTTCGGCAGAACGCCGAAAACCTTCCATCCGTTTTTTTCGACCGCTCGCCGACAGGGCAGATTACCTGAATCGATAGACCCTTCGATCTGCTCATAGCCGAGGGACACAGCCAGTTCTTCTATGGCTTTCCACATGGCGTGTACAAGCCCGCGTCCCCAATAGCTCTTCAGCAAGCCCGGAGCGGGGGTGCATCTGTGCCTGTATTGCGGTTCGTCGCCGAACCCGTTGAGTTCAGTCAAACCAATGATGTTCTCACCATCGCGCAGCAAAAGCAGCGCGTACCTCTGAGCAGCCAAAAAAGTGTTGATATACCCGACTGTGTTTTCCCACAGCTTGGGACAGCCCTCCCTGCTCCACGGAAAGTAAGGGCTTTCTTCGGTCGCCTGCTCCACAAACGCCATCAGTTCCGCGGCGTCCTCCGCATGCGCGCTCTGCAAGGTATAATTTTTCCCGGTCTTATCTGTGATTTGCGACGGTTGGAATTCCATTGTGCTTTTCTCCTCTATTCCGTTCTATGTGCCTTACAGCATATTTTTATTTGACAGAAAACTACAACAAACTGTATATTTGATTATTCAAAAAGATAGATTATACAAATTGTATTATTGTGGGTAACATCTGTCAAATAAAAATAATTGATAGTCCCCGCTCAGTAGCGCACTGCGTGCGCACGAGCGATGGGTAGACGAAATCGCGCGCTTGGTGCGCACGCTTTCTTGTATACGATCTCCGGCGATATATACGATCTTTGGCGGTGTTTATTGATCCGACAGTTCATCCTCGTGTCCCATCGTGAGCATATTCTTTTTCAGCTCCGATAAAATGACTTTTCTGCCGACAGGGTCTTTGAACCAGTTATCAGGCCGGGTATGACTGCCGTACGCAGGAAAATAGTGCAGGGAAAACCGTCGGTATGCGTCGATGCTCTGTGCGATACGCTTGGTGCGCGGGAGATGGAAGCCTCCCGTAACGATCCCGATCCGCAGCGGTCTTGCGTACTCCTTCTGCACCTCTTCGATGAACGGGAGCGAGTATACCAGATTATCTTTGGTACACAGCGCCTGATCCTCGACGCTGATATCAGCGCTGCCCACACCGTTTTTCACAAGATAATCGCGCATAAAGCCCGCCTCGGTAGCTTCTTCACTGATATGGGGGTTTCCGCCGCTGACGATATACCGCACACCGGGATTTTTCTGCCTATCTCGAGCGCCTTCTCTATCTTATAACCGCAGTTCCTGCTGCCGAGCACCAGCAGGAGATCGACAGCACTGTTCTCATCCCACGGACCGCGGAAAACGAGTCGGTTCACAAGCGGAAGATTCTCCGCCTTTTCTTCGGGGCTGTACGGGAAGCGATCGATCGTATTCTCGACCTCTCTGCTCAGATCATACGCGACAAACGCCGCCCGTTCCTTTTCGGTCGTGCCCTTTGACAGTGAGAGAAAGCACTTGGTCTTTGCGTCATGCAATGCCATGCAGCGCTCAAAGAACCGCGGAACATAACGGGTAGACAGGGAATTCAGGCTTCTTTGCAGATAAATGTGCTTGACGACGGAGCTTGTCATGATCGTTCGGCACACGCGGAGATAATCATAGTTGAACAGACGATCCTCTCCGAAGGTACAGGACTCGTCATAGCGGATATCGTGCTCGATCAGCAGCTGCCGTTTGTACAGCTTATTGCATGAGGAGTAGATCAACAGCCTGCGCCGTCTGATATAATCATCCGCAAAGGAGGATACGTCAGGATAGAAATGATCCTCAACGCTCCAGTGATCTGTCTCGCCGTTTTGCAGATGACGCTCCATGCTGAAAATATAGTAATCAAGGTCTTTTTCCAACAGAGGAAACGCTTTTTCAAAAAAGCTGTCGTGCATGATATCATCACAGTCAACAAAGGTGACATATTTGCCCTTGGCAACCATGATCCCTTCGTTTCTGGCGCGTGACGGCCCGCCGTGTTCCCGATGGTACACATGCAGCTTGTCGCAGTGAGCACAAAGTGAGCGCAGCTTGTCCCTGGTATCGTCGGTTGAACCATCATCCACAGCGATGATCTCAGATCGTTCGGGAAGCCCGTTCGTGATCGAATCGATGCACTCTTCTATATAATCCCCGCAATTATATGTCGGAACGATCACAGAAAGCAACACCTGCAAAACACCATCCTCTCCTCGGTCTGACCCAAAACTGATATGCGTTTATTGTAAAAATCTTTTGAGGTGCTGTCAAAATCTTGATTTTGGTTACAGCACCCATGCGTTAGCTGATTTGGCTAACAACACCCATGCAACAACACTCCAAGAGCGGACACGCGTGTCGGCGATTGGCTTAGTGTCACTGCTGGCGCCTGTCAACTCTTGGGGTCCCCATAACGCCCCGCGTTATGGGGAGAGGAGGAGCCGCAACACGAGGTCAAGGCATACCAACCGGATATGCCTACCGATGAGGAGTTGTCCAAATCTGTGATTTGGTTTACAACTCCCATGCAACAGCGCTCCAAGAGCGTAGCGATTGGCTAAGCGCCACTGTGTGCAGCGAGCGACGACGAAACGCAGTTATGCGGAATTCTCCGCAATAGATATTAAAGTGTTTTATTGCTACTTAGTATAATACTCGCTTTGTATGAACGCCTGACCTTTTCGCGCAAAAAGAAAAGTCGCTGAAGCCATATTGTTGTGATGGATTTGATAGCTCCGAACAGAGCAGACGATACAATAATAAGCCTCCCACACCGAATGAACGGAATGAGAGGTTGCAACTCTGCGCTTATTTAGTTTGAACCGAGCAGCAGGTTCCAAGTGACAGGTCCCACAATACCATCCGAAGGAACCTTGTTCTTCTTCTGATACTGAACAACAGCATATTCGGTGTTGACGCCGAACGCTCCGTCCACCGTGAGAGCTTTACCATCCTTGCCTTTGTAGCCATAAGCATTCAAGAGGATCTGTACTGCCATGGCTTGCTTTGTGCTGATGGTGTACCCGCTTTCCGCATGATCTACCGCGGACAGAGAAGCGGTCTCTTTCCTCGCGGATGACGAAGAGGCAGGAGCGGCAGCCGCAGCCGCAGCCGCAGAGACTGATGCGGCAGAACCTGTGAGCTGCTTAGTCACCTCAGCGGCAATCGTGCCGTGAAGATTGTAGAGGTAGTCACCGGGACACGACTTGTTCGCAAACCACCGATGAACAGTCATGACAAGCTCATCCGGCTTAGGTGAGTAGCTCAGGGATTGATCCTTATCGCCGAACCACAACAGCTTCTTTTTGTCGTTTCGCCGGCAAATATCCACAAGCAGCTTGATGAGCGCCTTGTACGCAGCGTCGGTCACTTTGTACGGAGCATCAATATCGGACGCTACCTCAATGGTGATGGCTCGGTTATCGTTGTCGTATGAGGAGGTACACCAAGAGCGATATGCCTCCGGGACATACTGACCGATAGAACCATCCTTACCGATTCCGTAGTTCGAGGATGCCTCAAAGTCAGGATTTGCAAAGATCATTCCGGCAGAATACGCGATACATTGACCGACCACGCAATGAACGGAAATACGGGTCAGCGGATACACACGTTTACCGGAGTTGTTCGGAGAGTAGATAACGACAGACGCTAAAGAACTGTCAGCTTTCATTTTCTGCGCCCCCTTGTTGTCAGCGTTTTGCTTCTTGACAGGCGCCAGCCTGCCTGCGTCGCCCGCCGCGCTATCCGAAATATATCACTAATATCTGATTAAATCTTTTTATCAAGGATTAGTATTAATGTGTCTGTTAGCATTATAACAAGTCACAGAACAGATTACAATACACAATCTAACTAAGAAAGATGTGCAAGCCTAAACGATTCATCGCCGGGAATAACTGAGATGCTATATCAGCCCCTCCACGGCGGTTATGCCAGGATCCTCACCGCTGCATGCAAGCCGTATCTGCAATAGGCGATGTACTCGAACTTGATCCGGCACTCTTCGGTGAACTCCGTAAATGCGCGGTATTCGTGTTGCTGCCATCCGGGGTAGTTGTAAAAATCGTCGAAGACGATGATCGTCCCCGGAACGATTTTCTCACGCAGATGGTCAAGCACGGTCTTCGTCGAGGAATACAGATCGCAGTCGATGTGGATGAACGAGCAGGGTTCCTCGTGGTCTCTGACAAACGCCGGAAGCGTTTCGTCGAACCATCCTTTGATGAGGCGCACGTTGCTCCTCACTGTAGGAAGCCCGCCTCCCAGAGAATACTTTCCCTTGGGGTCACACGTCCAGTTTTCCGGAAGTCCTTCGAAGCTATCGAAACCGTAAACCACTCGCGTTGGATGGTATTCCGAGATAAAATTGATGCTGTTGCCCGTAAAAACACCAAACTCCAGCAGAAGCCCCGCGTCGTCCATCTGCTCATCGCAGAAAATGTGCTCCATCATCTCGAACCGATTGTCAAAGCAGGGTGTCTCCAAGAGGTTTTGCATGGCAAATTCCGCCGACTCCTTTTGGGCGATCCGGTGCATGACGGTCTGTAGATCCGTGCTCATTTCGCCGGCTGCCTTCGGATCGGGAAGCTGCCGGGGACGAGGAAACAGGTCGACACATTGCTCCCGCGGGACATACCTGTAGAGGATGGAGCGAACCCGCTGATAGGCATCCTCCGGTTCCGCCATATCGTTGAGAACCGTTTCTTCGCTGCTTGTCACAAGCACAACGGCGTCTTTCAGCTCTTCTTTCGTAAGGCTGTCAATTCGCCGGACGTTAGGGTATCTGCCTGCGAGGTCGTTGTCTATTATCAGATACTCCTGCACACCCAACAGGACGTTCAGGATGCTCTTCACCTTCATTCCCTTATCTTCGAAAGGGTAGAGGATAAATTTGCTCTTTCCTTCTTTAAGAAGCGCCCTCACGACGTTGAGGGTGCACCTCAGGCAGTCTCCGTGAAAATAGTACATGCATTCTCCTCCCATCCGGAATATGCCGGGGCGATAGTTCGTCACCGTCGGCGACGAACCACCGCCCCCTGTCAACAATATTTTGCGGTTCTTGTGGATGATTCAAGTGTATCATTGAGGTGTCCCCATTGTCAAGGACAACTCTGAATTTGTGCGCACAATTTTCATGTTTAAGAGCGGATATGCTCGTTATGAAAATCGATTCTCCGGTCCAATTGGGCAGCTACATTCAGATCAATGAGAAAGCAATTCAAAATGATTCTTTCTGCTTTTCAAGATTCCTTCTCTTTGCAGCTTGCTCAGCTCATTCGACAGAGCGGAGCGGTCGACATTCAGATAGTCCGCCAACTGCTGACGGTCGAAGGGAATATCGAATTCCGTGCTGTGCTTTTGGAGCGACACGGTGTTGAGATAGGATAAGATCCGCTCACGGATCGTCCTCGGTGAGATGTGAAAGCTCCTGCCCGAGAGCACGACGTTTTTGTGCGCGGAGATCTCGAGCATATTGCAGATGAATTTCATCGCCCACAGCTCATTGGATGAACGCAACTTTTTCAAACTGCCGATCCTGAAAAACAGGATGCGGCAGTTTTCGTTTGCGCGGACGTCGACGAGGAGCGTTTCATCCTCGAGCAGGGCGTAGGTCTCGGCGAAAAACTGCCGATTGCCGACGTGGCTGAGGATCGTGCGGTTGCCCCAGATATCGTTGCTCTCGATCGTCACGCTGCCCTCCAGTACCAGCCCGAAGCGTTCGGTGGTATCTCCTGCCATGAGGATCATTTCATCCTTCTTGTATGCCTTATCCGTGGCGCGGAGCTCCGTCAGGCACGTTTCGATTTCTTCCTCTGTCATATCCTTAAAGATAACGGATGGATAAAAACTTTTCATATTTTCTCCTTTTGTTGTAATTACAACATACTTGTCAAGCCAATCATAATATAATGACCTCAGAAAGTCAAGGGAGGAATAAATATGATCCGCAAGATCATCCACATTGATGAAGAGAAGTGCAACGGCTGCGGCGCTTGCGCCAACGCGTGCCACGAGGGCGCGATCGAGATGGTGAACGGCAAGGCAAAGCTGATGCGTGAGAATTTTTGCGACGGCTTCGGTGATTGTCTGCCGAGCTGTCCGACAGGAGCAATCACCTTTGAGGAGCGCGAGGCTCCCGAATATGACGAAACAGCAGTTAAGAAAGCACAGGAGGAGAAGAAAATGGAAATGCACCATCATCAGGGCGGCTGCCCCGGTTCCAAAACAATGACATTTGATAAACCCGAAATTGAGGAAACACCCGTTATAACAGGCAAGCCTGTATCAAGGCTCAACCAGTGGCCTTGCCAGATCAAGCTGCTGCCGACGGTCGCTCCGTTCTATGACGGCGCAAAGCTGCTGATCGCCGCTGACTGCACCGCCTACGCTTACGCCAATATGCACGAGGAATTCATGAAGGGCAAGATCACCATGATCGGCTGCCCGAAGCTCGATATGGTGGACTACACCGACAAGCTGACCGAGATCATCAGCAACAACGACATCAAGAGCGTCACCATCGTCCGTATGGAAGTGCCGTGCTGCGGCGGCTTGCAGAGAGCCGCAGAGCAGGCGCTCAAAAACAGCGGAAAGTTCATTCCGTGGCAGGTCGTGACGATTGCAAGAGACGGTCAGATTTTAGATTAATACTAAGTTTCATTAAAACACTTTAACATTTATTGCGTTGCGTACGCTTTGACCTCGTGTGGCGGCTCCTCCTTTCCCCACCGCGCAGGGGCGCGTCGGGGATCCCTATAACGTATAACTTCGTTGTCCTCCTTGACAGGCTTAAAAAGAGCAAATCACACGACGAATTTTACCGCGCCTTAACAAAGAAACACCCGCAACAGTGACAAAAGTACCTGTTGCGGGTGTGATCGTTTATGATCGGTTTTCCGTTCCCTGCAAGCCGATCTCCTCAGCGTGCGGACGCATGCCGTCGATGCAGATCTCGGCGACATCCCTGACCTCCATGCCCAGAAGCTCACAGCCCTTTCTGATCAGCTCGCGGTCGCATTTGGCGGCGAACTTCTTGTCCTTGAACTTCTTCATGAAGCTCTTGGTGTTCAGGTCGGTGATGCCGTTCGGACGCATCCTTGCGGCGGCTTGGATGATGCCCGTCAGCTCGTCTACGGTGAACAGGCTCTTTTCCATATCCGTCAGCGGTTCGACGTCGGTGCAGATGCCCCAGCCGTGGCTGAGGATCGCGCGGACGTCTTCGGGATCGACGCCTTCCGAGAGCAATTCCTTTTCGGTATGCTGTAAATGCTCGTCGGGGAACTTCTCATAGTCGTAATCGTGCAGATAACCGACCGCCATCCAATGCTCCTCGTCCGCGCCGAAGTGACGCGCCATCGCGCCCATCGCGTAGCACACGTTCAGCGAGTGGATGATCAGATGATCCTCCGTTACCATTGTTTTGTTGATCTCTTTTGCTCTTTCCAATGTCAGTGCCATATTTCTTATCCTTTCTCTTTTAGGGGATTTGTGATCGCTAAAACCATTATACAGTTTCTCGCTGTTATTGCAAGCGTTTCATGAAAGAATAATTGACAGATGCGAGCGTAAAAGCTATTATTAAACTATATTCTTATACTCAGAAAGGTAGGATAATTCATGTATGAAGCTTTGAACGCCATGCGCCGAAACAGTGCGGAGAAAAATCAGCAGATACTCGCGCGTTTTGAACAGATAACGATGATGCCGATGGAGGTACAAAAAAAGCTGCTGCTTGACCTGCTTCAAGAGCATAAGGATACGGAATACGGCAGGAAGTACGGTTTTGCCGATATCCATTCCATCGAAGAGTATCAGCAGCGTGTTCCCCTTACGGAATACAGCGATTATGTATCGTATATTGACCGCATGACCGAAAACGGCGAAGAAAACCTGATCAGCGCCCAAAAACCGGTTTGGTATAACAAGACTTCCGGCACCGCCGGCGCTCCGAAAAAAATACCCTATTCGCAAAAAACAAGAGATTGCTTTTCGCGGTACAGTCTGGGCTATCAGTCGGGCTTTTTGTACAGAAATCTGAAAGAGAGATATTTCGGCGGCCGCTGGCTGAATCTGATCCGCTGCTGCGGCGATCTCGTCAGGCTTCCCGACGGCGTACCCTACGGCCCTCTGTCCGAGGCTTCGCTCAGACCTTACGTCGACAGGTGGAAGCATATTTTTTCCACGCCGGTCGAAGCTACCTTCTCGCCCAAAGGAACCGACGTCAGATACCTGAACGCCCGCTTTGGCCTTTGCGATAAGGAGCTGAATAATATCAACTGCACGTTTACGGGCTTTTTGCTGGATTTTTGCCGATATATAGAGAAGAACTGGCGGCTCTTAGTCGATGATATCGAAAAGGGCGTTATCAGTGAATCGGTGGAGCTTCCCGATGAGCTCAGAGAAAAACTCAGCGCACAGCTTGCGCCTATGCCCGAGAGAGCGGCTGAGCTGAGAGCGATTTTCGAAGAGGGCTTCGAGACTCCGTTTATCCCTAAGGTATGGCCGGAGCTGAGCTATGTCGTGGGCGGCGCCTCGGCAGGCTTTTCCCGATACACCAACGAGGTGCGTGAGCGTTATCTCGGTTATGAGATCGCGTTTTATTTTCGCGGCATTTCCGCTTCCGAGGGTATCTTCTCGGTTCCCGTCCAATTGGCGGCTCACGGGTCGGCGTTGATCCCGGATTCCCTGTTTTACGAGTTTATTCCGATAGACGGCGAAGACGCCGCTCCGGTCACAATGGACAAGCTGGAGGTCGGCAAGAAGTATGAACTTGTCATCACCAATCACTCCGGATTTTACCGTTACAGAATGAAGGACGTTCTGCTTGTCACGGGCTTTTATCATCAAACGCCGATGGTCGAGTTCCAGTACCGTATCGACAAAACTGTCAGTTTGATGGGAGAAAAGACGACCGAAATGGCGCTCAGGATCGCCGCCGATCGTACCGCAAAGGAATGCGGCTTCCTGCTGGTGGACAGCTCCTTTTATCCCGATGCGCAGGAAGTGCAATATGTCTGTCTGATGGAGATCGACCGCGTTCCGCAGGAGCTCACGGAGGAAACGATCCGTTCCTGTCTTGGCAAGCATCTGTCACAGCTTAATCCCTCATACGGCGAAAAAGTCAGAAGCGGTCTTATCAAGCCCGTCAAGCTGATCTTCGCCCAGCCGGAGACGTATGTGCTCTATAAAGAACTGATGCTGATGAAGGGGTATTCCATCGCACAGCTCAAGCCCGTCTCCGTGATCGACAATGATATCCAAAAGGGTTTCTTCTTCACGCTGACGGAGGACTTTGAAGAAATCA
>OMWP01000005.1 GCA_900314795.1 uncultured Eubacteriales bacterium | reverse complement strand
GTACCGCAGACATCAAGACTACTCTCAAGACCCTGGCTTCTGCTGACGAGGATCTGACTCAGATCATCAGCAAGGGCGAGGTCAAGGACGACAAGCTGGGCGAAGGCGACGAGTTCATGACCTTCGGCGAGCCGGTTAAGCCGACTGAGGCTCCGACTGAGGCTCCGATCCCGACCGATGCTCCCACCGAGGCGCCTGTCCCGACCGATGCTCCCACTGAGGCACCTGTCCCGACTGAGGCTCCCACCGAGGCACCTGTCCCGACTGAGGCTCCCACTGATGCTCCGCAGTACGCTACTATCACGATCTACGGCTTCAACGGTCAGTTCAGGACTAAGCAGGTCGAAGTTAATAAACCCTTCGATGTATACACCTATCTGAACGCTTCCGAGCTCGCTGACGGCGGCAAGATCGCTTCCCTGAATGCTTCTCAGACCTACACTGACAGCGTTGTTTCTCTTGATTCTACTGCATATCCGATCCTCGGTTCCGCAGTAGTTGAGAACAAGGATCAGTCAGGCAAGATCCTCTATCTTGCATCTACACCTGACGGTGCGTTCGTATTCAACAGCGATGACGACGTCATGATCAAGACTACCTACACCGTAACCGCTCCCGGCGAAGGTGAGGTCAGAAACGCGATCCAGACGATGGCTGCTGCTGATGACGATTTGACACCGATCATCAAGAACGGTACACCTGTTGAACCTGATAAGCAGATCCCGGTAGAGGCAAGCTTCGACGAGCGTCAGGCTGCTCCGACCGAGGCTCCGACTGAGGCTCCGATCCCGACTCAGGCTCCGACAGAAGCTCCTGAGCCCACTCAGGCTCCGACCGAGGCTCCCACAGAGGCTCCGATCCCGACTCAGGCTCCGACCGAGGCTCCCGAACCCGGCAAGATCTTCATCAATGCTGACGGTAACCTCTATGAGGTTGAGGCAGGTTCCGATCATACCTACACCTTCTTCCTGAAGGATGCCGGCATGATCTACGGTATTGACGCTACTACTACTTGGGATGCTCCGTACATCACCAGAGTAGATAACCCGACCTTCCCCGTACTCGGCGAGGTTGATCCTGAAGGCAATGTAGTTTACAAGTACTTCAACGACCAGGACGGCAACATCGACGAGATCAGATTCAACTGGACAAATGTCAACGGCGCTGATTGCAGCGGCGATAAGGCAGAGGTCATCACCTTAAAGATCCATGTAGATGAGCAGACTCCCGCCGGTACCTACTACATCACCACGAAAGTCAAGACCTTAGAGGGTCCGGATGAAGAGAAACAGATCTTTGAGGGTACCGATGTTAAGCAGCCTCCTGTACAGAGAGACGGCGAACTCGACGGTAAGCCCGGCGAGAAGGTTACCGATACCTACACAGTATCCGGCGAGCAGACTTATGAGCTTGCTTCCATGGAAGAAAAGACTTATACAGTCATTTCCAACAACGCTCCCGCAAAGACTGCGGATAAGTTCAGAACTCTCTGGATCGCACCTAAGGGCAGTGATGACTACACACTCGTAAGCTTCGATAGCTATACGATCTCTGCTTCCGATGACGGTGCATTACAGGTAACGCTGAAGCCTGATTATATGCAGACTCTCGCAACCGGCGATTATCAGATCAAGTTTGTATTCACCGATGGCGAAACCGATCAGGGTGTTCTGCATGTAGTAGAAGGACCCACCACTCCTGAAGAGCCCACTACACCTGAGGAGACCACACCTGGCGAGACTACTCCCGGCGAGACTACTCCCGGCTCTACAGATGGCGATGCCACCTCTGATAGCCCGACTACTCCCGCACCTCAGGGCAATCCCAGCGGCACTTCTACAAACGATACCTCCTCATCTGCAAACGGTGCAGCTGTTCAGACCGGCTCACCCGCAGCGGCGATCATCTTCGTAGTGATCCTCGTGATGGCTGCAGGTATCATCCTCTTCAACAAGAAGAGAAAAGAAGAGAACTGATAATACATCGGTTTGATCATTTGAATCCATAACCTCGATCCCCCTCCCTTGCGGAGGGGGATCAGTTTATGTACTGTAATGATGAACTGACAATGATTGATTTCGCAAAATAATTCTAATTTAGAATATAGTTCAAACGGAAGTGACGAATAAGCCGCTTTCTATCGAGTGTTTACAATTTATTTATTGAAATATGCGCCATCATGTATTATAATGAACAAGTAATCAAATAATTCTTTTCTGAAAGGAATGCATGATATGAAGAAGTGGATATCTCTGCTGTGCGTTTGTATGCTGATTATGGGTATGGTCATGGCGTCTGCCGTCGGCGCATCCGCAGCGGACAAAAGCGAAAACGCAATCGATGTTAACAAGGGCGACGAAGTGAGCTATGTCCTTAAGCTGGATAAAGTCAATGAACCTATCGTCGGCAGTGATTTTTCGGTTTATTATGATTCTTCTGTATTCACCTTGGAATCTGTTGGTGATTTTAATGATAAAACCGATCCCGATGATTGGACAGCTGTCATTAACCCCAAATTGGACGGAGAAGTCAGAGGTGTATGGTCCATCCTCAAGGGCGTGGATTTTTCCTCTAAGCGCAATTTGATTACAGTGAATCTTAAGGCGAAAGAAGATGCCTCTAACACTCATTTAACCTATCGAATTCGATTCTTATATGGCAACAGTGCATTTGACGAGGACAAGCCCTATGTCACACCCTATAAGTTTACAGCTGACGTTTCGGTAAACGGTGATAAAGTGCTGGATGACGTTCCTCCTGAGTGGGATGATAAACATCCTGTTGAGAACGGAAAGTTTGTGCCTTCTTATGACGGTGACAGCGAAAACATTGGTTCCGATAATCCCCCCGGCGTTGAAGATAGGGGCAATCAGAAAAAATCCGGCAGCGGTAATTCACAGGGTAAATCCGGTAATGCCAACGGTGGTTCCAATGGCGGCTCCGGAGCGGGTGGCTCCATGGTAGGTGGCTCTAACACAGGCGGCTCTAACACAGGCGGCTCCGGCACGGGCGGCTCTAACACGGGCGGTTCCGGTGGCGGCTCTAATAGCGGCAATGCAAATGGCGGCGGTTCTAATAATTCAGGTAACGCTTCCAACGCGAATAACGGTGCAGCAGCAAATTCAAATAATGATTCCGGAGCAGAAGCCGCACCTCTCGCAACAACCGCAGAAGGATACTATATCCTCGCGACAGACGCTGAGGGCAACGTGGTCGCTACCTCCGATGAAGCGCCCGAGATGGCAAACGCAAACAGCGACAACGCAAAGGGTGGCCCCTCTCCCGTTCTGTGGATCATCATCGCTCTGGTTGTTCTCGCCGGCGGCGGTGCGGCAGTGTACTTCTTCATGAAGAAGAAACCCTCTGCTAATGCGGCGGCTCCCGTCAATGAGGCTAACACTGAGAATGTACCTGCTTCCGATGAGCAGATCACATCCGAACCCGTTGATGACGCAAAGACCGAACTCGCGGACGAAGATAACACGCAGTCCGCGGACGAGGCAAAGACGGTAGTTGCGGACGAAGACGAAAAGACACAGGCAGCGGATGATGCATCCGATTCCGATAATCAATAATTAATCCATTCAGAGGCTGACTCCATGAGACGGCCTCTTTATGATTTACGGAGGATAAAATGAAGAGGGTATTATATTTACTGACTGCATTGTTGATTGCGGCAACGGCGATTCTTTCGTTCAGCTGCTCAGCGCAGACAACAGATCGGTTTACGACGAATACAACGACGGGATACGACGATTTGCCGCAAAATGGCATCGTCTCAGGCAACGAACTCATCATGGGTCAAAACGGACAGGGGTTGCTTGATGTGCAGACCGCTACGGAGTACGATGCGGATGAGATCAAGGAGGACGGCATCAATACACGCGTGGCAACCATCTGGATCGTGTGCATCAGCGCGGTGGTCTTTCTTTCCATTATGGCATGTGTGATTTACTTGGCGAGAAAGAACAGGTGACTGTAACAGGGCGACGGCGTCAGGGAAAGCAGCACCGAGGTGCTTGTGGATCGACAAGCCGCTTGATCACATAACATATTCCTGTACTGGAATAAAATGTTAAAAATTTAGTGAATATGCAGTAAAGACAAAATTGATTTTTGTATACTTTTGTTCGTCGTTTTTCTAATAACGTATTGAAAATTTTTGAGTTTTGCGCTATAATATATGATACTAAGGAATAGTGTACAACTGTGCTTATTCCAAAAGAAGTATTTTTATACGGAGGAGATTATTATGTTCAAAAAGATTTTGAGCCTTGCTCTTGTTGCAATGCTACTCATGAGCGTTTGCGCAGTTTCTTTCTCTGCCGCACAGGTAGAAGTAGCTGTTGACGGCGCTGATACTGCAGTAGCAGAGCAGGGTGCAGACAGCGACGCTGCTTCTCAGGGTGCTGAGAGCGGTTCCGCATCCACCGGTGCCGGCATACTCAAATTTGATAACAGCGGCACAAACTGGGCCGGTCCTATTCAGTTCTATGTCTATTGTCCCGAAGATGAAACCAAGCCTTTGGGTTCATGGGGCTCTAAGAAGCTCAATGGTACTGATGAAGGCGGCGGTATCTGGTCTTATGACGCCTCCGCTCTTGAAAGCGGTAAGGAATACTGCATTATCTTCTATGATAGTGCTTCCACTGCTCAGACCTATGACCTGATGCTGACTACCGATTGCTTCGGCGATACCGCTAAGGCTACCGGTAATGAGATTGAGAATCCGGTTGACTCCAACAAGAAAGCAAAGGAAGCTAAGTGGACCAACAGCTCTCTCGGTCCGCGTCTGCAGATCACCTCTATCGGTAATGTTGTAGGCGAGACTTGCCCCTCTTACACATCCAAGTATGACATGTTCGTCAGCTTCCTGAAGGACACACTTGAGAATGCTCGTAAGTTCTCCGGTAAGAGTGATCAGCAACTGATCGATGATACCGCAAAGGCTCTTGGTATCGGTACAACTGATATCGAAGCTGCGATCAAAGAAGCAGGCGTAACCACCGAGTGGAGCAAGGACAGCTCCAGCCAGCCTGCTGATTCCAGCGGTGACGCTAAGACAAAGGGCTCCGGTGACTCCGGTGGCTCCGGCGGCGGTTCCGGCAGCGACAGCGGCTCCGGCGACGATAAGGACAGCAGCAACGGCGGCAGCGATTCCAGCGGCGGTTCCAGCAACAGCAGTGGCGGTTCCAGCGGCGGTAGCAGCAGCGGCAGCTCTTCGGGTTCCAAGAGCGGTTCTGCTTCTAACACTCAGACCGGTCAGACCGAGACAGTTCTGTTCATTATGCTCGGCGTAATGGTAGCAGCTGCAGGCGTTATCTTCTTTGCTCGTAAGAAAGAGCGCACTTAATCTCCTTTGTGATTAAGGTATATAATTGAAACATCGACCCCGCATTTATGCGGGGTCTTTTGTTGTTATCGGACTTATGATCCATTGCTTTGATGGTCGGATCCTCCTTTCTTTTGCTCTTAGGATAAATATGATGCGATCGCCATTCAAAGCTGATCCATACGTAAACTTTTTCTATGCCGGGTTTCATTCCTTACGACAATTATTTCTTGCAAATGCTATTGTTTTGTAGTATAATACTGTTATCTTTGCGAAGGGAGTGATGATGCAGTTGTCGCGCAAAGCAGAAAACACTTCTCTGTCAAAAACAGAAAAAAAGCAACAGCGAGCGGAACGCCGTGCTGAGAAAAAAGCTGAAAACGAAAAACTGTATCAGGAAGTGATGGAGCAAAGCTCCGCCGAAACTCCCGATCAGGTTGATGAACCGAAGAAGAAAAACAAATGGGTCAAGCGCGGTGGCATCATTGCGTTTGTATTGCTCAATGCGGCGGTCATCTACTTTACCGCGGCAAATGAGTTCTCAAAAAAAGCACCCGCGCCGATCAAATTCGACTTTACCAATGTGCTCTATTTATTTGGCGGTATTCTTTGTCTGGTCATTTTCCTTGGATGTGAAACCGCAAAATATATGATCATGATGCGCCATCTGGGTGAGAAGGTGAGTTTTCGCCATGCGTTCTGCACAACGGCGCTGGGCAAGTATTATGACTGCATTACGCCCTCCGGTGCTGGTGGTCAACCGTTCCAGATCTACTATCTACATTCGAACGGCTACAGTAACGGACCTGCCTCGGCAATGCCGCTGAGCGGATTTTTTACGATGCAGTTTGGTTTTGTCATCCTCTGCATTTTCGCCTTTATCTTTGGAAACGGTGTTGTGAACGGCGTGTTGGCGCCCGGTATCAAAATCACGGCTTATTGTGGCGCAATCGGCTATACGATCGTTCCCGTGATGATCATTATCACAGGTGTTGCGCCGAAGATCGCGATGCGAATCGTTGCGTTTTTTGTGCGAATCGGTGCAAAACTCCATATCGTCAAAAAGCCGAACCACACGATCATGAGGGCGGTTCGCTATCTCAACAATTACAGCGAGAACTTAAAGATGATCACTAAGGACAAAGGCATGCTTTTCAAGCTGTTGCTGCTGTCGGTGATCTTGCAATTCGCCATGTGCAGTATGCCGTTCTTCGCCGTGCGTACCTTCGGCGGAGATATCGGATTCTTTGAGGCACTGATTCTATGCATCTTCATCCAGTCAGCGATCTCGCTGATCCTGACGCCCGGTAACTCCGGCGCGGCTGAGGGTCTGTTCTACATCGTGTTCAGCTCCCTCGGAAAGTCCGGCACCTTCTGGGCAATGCTGCTCTGGCGCTTACTTTGCTACTATTCCTTTATCATTATCGGCGTTCTGGTATACGGCTTCAATGCGGTCACAAAGATCCGCGATAAGAGAAAAGCCGCGCAACTGAATCAAGAACCCGGCTCATAAATAACGAACCACACGGACGGAGCTGCTCCGTCTGTGTTTGCTATGTAACCCTATAGGAGAAACCATGATCAATCCCGAAAAGATTCGCTCGGCACAGTTTGTCGACTCGTACTATCCGCTTGTTGACGGCGTGATTTTGGCGGTGCACAACTATGCTGAGCTGATGAATAAAAAAAGCTACAGCTGTGTGGTGTGTCCGCGTTATTATCAGCCTTATGATGACAGCCGGCTGAGCTATGAGGTGTTTCGCACCGGATCGGTCAGATTGCCGATCACGGAATATGCCCTTCCAACACCAAAGCTCGACAGTAAGATCAAGACGCTGCTGAAAAACAGATATCCGGATATTTTTCATGTGCACAGTCCCTTTACGGAGGGCACCTTTGCTTCTGCCTATGCAAAGAAGCTGAGGATCCCGTGCGTCGCGACATTCCACTCCAAGTATTACGACGACGTGATCAATATCACCGGCTCCAAGACGCTGGCAAAGATCGTCACGGCGAAGATCGTGCGCTTCTACAACACGGTCGACAGCGTGTGGACGGTGTCGGACGGTGCGGCTGAGGTGTTGCACTCTTACGGCTATCACGGCGATATTACGGTCGTGAAGAACGGCACGACCTATACTATGCCCGAGGATCCCGATGCACTGCGCAAAAAAGCTGCGGAGACCTTTATGGTACCGACCGACAAAAAGATCCTGCTCTATGTCGGTCAGCACAGATGGCACAAAAACCTGAAATTGGTGTTGGATACGTTCAAGCTGTTGAGTGAAAGGGATAAGGATTTCCGTTTGCTGATGATCGGCGACGGACTCGACGCCAAGGCGATCCATGAGTACGCGGACAGTCTTCATTTCCCCGAGGGCAGTGTGCGCTTTCTCGGCAGGATCAACGACCGCAGTCTATTGTCAGGTATGTATCTGCTGAGTGATCTGTTCTTCTTCCCGTCGATGTATGATACCTCCGGACTGGTGGTGCGTGAGGCGGCTTCATTGGGCGTGCCGTCGCTGTTGACGGACGGCTCCACCGCATCCGAGGCGATCGTCAAGAATGTATCCGGTTTTACAGCGGATGAGAATAAGGTGGCGATGTTCCGCGAGATCATGCGGATCTTTTCCACACCCGGTCTGATTGAAAAGGTCGGCAAGGGCGCGCGAAAGGAGATCGCGACCACATGGGAGGAGATCATCCCTGAAGTGATGGTCAACTATGCGCAGGTCATTGAAAAATACAAATTTGATCATCAAACGTAAAAAAAGGCGACGCAAACAGCGTCGCCTTTTTTGTTGATAGGGGATCATATAATGTGGATTATTTGTTGCGGTTGAAGTCGATCGTGATGGTGTCGCGGTGGAGGTTCAGCTGAGTGGTTCGAACCCCTGCCGCGGTGAGCATCTTTTTTGAGGCGATCGTCGCGGGCTGATCAGCATACTTGTCATAGAGATAGACTACCTCTGTGATGCCGCTCTGGATAATCGCCTTGGCGCACTCATTGCAGGGGAAGAGGTCGACATAGAGGCGGGATCCTTCAAGAGATTTGCCGTGAGCATTGAGGATGGCGTTCAGCTCTGCATGTACGACATACTGATACTTGGTGTCCTCGCCCTCGCGATCCCAAGAGAAGGTGTCGTCTGAGCATCCGTAGGGAAAACCGTTGTAGCCGGTGCTGAGGATGCGTTTACTTTTATTGACGATACAAGCGCCGACCTGGGTGTTGGGGTCTTTGGAGCGTTTCGCCGCCAATACCGCTACGCCCATGAAGTATTCGTCCCAAGAAATGTAGTCTTTTCTTTTCATTTTGACCTCCTGGTGGTATATCGTGATACGGTTTTTCGTATATTGGTAGTAGAATTATGCGGATTAGGGATTGAGTTCTTTGAGTTTACTCAGGCAATCGGCACATACAGGCTTGCCCTTGAAATCGGTCAGATCCTCGCTGTTGCCGCAGAAGGTACAGCTCATGGCATACTTCTTGATAATGATCGCATCCGGCTCGGTGAAGAGCTCGATGGTGTCGTCTGTGTGCAGATCATACTTGGAACGCAGGGGCTTTGGAATAACGACGCGCCCGAGCTTATCGATTTTACATAAAAATCCCGCAGGTTTCATTTTGGTACTTCCTTTTTGTTTCTGTTTATGACAAAAGTTTACCAAAAGCAGGTAATTATGTCAAGGTATATAGAAAGATTGTTGAATTTTGTAAAACATGTACAAATTCAAGGGTCGTTTTTTGATGTTTGAGATAAGGGGAGGGTGGATCAATGTCGTATGTGTTTGGTGCGATGATCACGATATCGTTTATCTATGCGGTGCTCAGCGGGAATATAGAACAAATGAGTACGGGGATCCCCGAGGCGGCAGGTTCGGCGATCGAGCTGCTGATCTCTATCAGCGGGATGCTGATCATGTGGTCGGGCTTCATGCGGATCGCCAAGGACTGCGGATTGATCGAGAAGCTGTCAAAACTGTTTGCACCGTTGCTCAAACGCTTATATCCCGACGTCGCCGTGGATTCGGACGCGTTCCGTTATATCTCCATGAACATCAGCGCCAATCTGTTGGGGCTGGGCAACGCCGCCACACCGCTCGGGATCAAGGCGATGGGGGAGTTGAAAAAGCATAGCCTTGATGATATCGCGACGGACAGCATGGTGACCTTCGTCTTGATGAACACAGCATCGATGCAGCTGATTCCCACCACGGTGGCGGCACTCAGGAAAAGCTACGGATCAGCGCAGCCCTTTGATGTATTGTTGTGCGTGTGGATCACTTCGGCGGCGGCGCTGACTGCCGCGCTGGTATCTTCGAATCTGATAAGGAGGCTACGATGGAAGCGGTCATCCCGATCATCATTACCGCACTGTGCGTCTACGGATTATTCAAGCGCGTGAATATTTTCGACAGCTTCATCGAGGGGGCAAAGGAAGGTTTTGCGACGGTGAAGTTTGTCGCGCCGACGATGATCGCGCTGTTGGTAGCGGTCGGTACACTGCGTGCGTCGGGCGCGCTGGATTATCTGGCGGGGCTGATCCGACCGCTCGCAGAGAAGGTGGGATTCCCTGCCGAGCTGGTGCCGATGGGCTTACTGCGCCCTGTATCGGGCTCCGGTGCGACAGCGCTGTTGACGGGGATCTACGAGAACAACGGCCCCGACAGCTTTGTCGGGCGATGCGCGAGCGTGGTGGCGGGTTCGACGGAAACGACTTTTTACGCGGTGAGTATGTACTACGGCGCGGCAGGGATCACAAAAATCCGCCACACGCTGTTTTCGGCGCTGTTGGCGGATTTCACTGCGATCGTCATCAGTGTGGTGGCGGTAGGGCTATTGATGTCGTAGGGATTAATTCTGCTTCATCCTTGTGCGGGTGAGCTTCTTTTTCAGCTCCTTCGGCTTGAAGGGGATGAGGGGGTAGAGATAGCTTTTGCCGCTGATGGTCTTGTTGCTTGCGAGCAGGAAGAACAGGATGAAAATCCCGATGATGAAGCCTGTGATGTTGCCGATATAGGTGGCGGTCAACAGGATGAAGCGCGCGTATTTCAGCGAGAAGCCGAGCTCGTAGTTGGGCTGGCTGTAATTGGCGATGGTGACGAACGCGACGTAGAGGGTCGAGGCGGTGGTGAACCATCCCGCGTCGACCGCAAACTGGCTGAATGCGATCGCACCGATGATGCCGATGGCGGAGGTCAGGGAGCTTGGCGTATGGAGTGCCGCAAGGCGCAGTCCGTCGATGCACAGCTCCATGATGATGAGCTGCCAGTAGATCGGCAGACTGGTTGGCTCGACCCTCAAAACGAATTGAAAGACCGGCGGGACAAGCTCCGGATTTTGCAGGCACAACAGCCACAGTGGGGTGAGCAGGACGGACGCGATGGTGATCAGATAGCGCGTGATACGGATATAGGTTCCCGTGATGGGTGGAAAATAGTAGTCGTCGGCTTCTTCGAGGACGTCAAAGATAGAGGTCGGGATCAGCAGCGCGGAGGGGGAGTTATCGACGAGGATGACGATGTTGCCCTTGAGGCAGACTGCCGCCGCGACATCGGGGCGTTCGGTATACTTGATCTTCGGAAAAGGATTGAGCCACTTTTTTTGATAGAGCGCCTCGATCAGGCTCTGCTGATTCATGCTCAGATTGGCGATGTCGAGGTTCTTGATGCGGTCGGTGATATCGTGCAGGAGCGTGTGGTCGACCTTGTTGTCCATATAGCAGATGATGATGTCGCTTTTGCTCTCGCGTCCGACGGTCATCGCCTTGGTGACGAAGTTCGCGGAGCGGATGCGGCGGCGGATCAGCGCGGAGTTGAAGATGACCGTCTCGACAAAGCCGTCCTTACTGCCGCGCAGTACCTTATCATCCTCAGGCTCGGAGGTGGAGCGTTGCGGATAGGTGCGCATATCAAAGGCGATCGCGGCGGAAAAGCCCTCGGCGATCAGGCAGGGGATACCGCTGAGCACGTTTTTGACGACGGCGTCGGGCTGATCGACGATGCTGATCTCGACATAGGGAACGCAGTGGCGGCAGAATTCTTCGGCGGAGGCGAGGTATTCGGGTTTGGTATGGTTATAGAAAAACTCCATCAGCTTTTCCATAATGTCGTCCTTGATCAGCCCGTTGATGTAGAAGATGACGGCTTTCCTGCCTGAGATGACGATGTTGCGCTCGATGATGTCAAAGCAGTCGTCACACCGAAGGAGAGTGGACAGCTTTTTGCGGTTGGCTTCATAGGATGCGGTGAAGATAGAATCAGATCCTTTCGGATAGAGTAAGGCTCCCTTATATCAGGGGGCATTTTAAATTAAATACGATTTTTTCATTATTTTTTTCGGAGTTGCATAGTTTTATGCAACTTTTTTTATTATCTCGGCATAGGTGAGACCGGTAATAGGAGGATAAGATGAAACCGAGAGAAAAAGAATTTTGCCGTCTGATGACGGTGGTTGCCGATCCGATCAAGGCGGCGCGGGAAGCGGGATATAAGCACCCAGAGAGGGCGTGGTTCGAGCTTGCCGCGCGGGAAGAGATCGTCAGCGAGATCCGCCGCCGATGCGAGAATATCCGCTCAGTATATGAGAATACCGCGATCTGCGGTCTGTACAAGCTCGCCTACGGCGGTGTGAGCGACGCTCTTACGTTGCTTTATCGGGATGACCTCAGTGAAGGGGATCTGAGGATGCTCGACCTGAGGAATGTATCGGAGATCAAGCGTACGGACAAAGGGATCGAAGTAAAGTTTTGCGACAGGATCAAGGCGATCGACAAGCTGCAGGAGCTGCTCAGCAACAGTGCGGAGCAGGGGAGCGGTTCGGGATTACTGGATGCGATCCTGACATCCGCCGAGGCGCTCGGCAGTCGCTCCGGGAGTGAGATCGATGACCTATAAATCGCTGTCCGAAAAACAGCTCAAGGCGATGTTCTGGTGGGCGAAGGGCTCGGGATATGAGCACCATGACGCTGTCATCTGTGACGGTGCGGTCCGCTCGGGCAAGACCTTCGCGCTGTCACTGTCCTTTGTTCTGTGGGCGAGCGTGACCTTTGACGGCGCGTTGCTGGGCTTTTGCGGCAAGACGATCACGGCGCTGAGACGCAACGTGATCATCCCTCTCCTGCCTTGTCTGAAGGAGCTCGGCTTTGACGTCAAAGAAAGCGTGAGTAACAATCGCTTGACGATCCGATACGGACAACATGAAAATACCTTTTTTCTCTTTTCGGGTAAGGATGAAGGCTCCGCCTCGCTGATCCAGGGCGTCACCCTGTCGGGTGTGCTCTTTGACGAGGTGGCGCTGATGCCCAAGTCGTTTGTGGAGCAGGCGCTGGCGCGCTGTTCGGTGAGCGGCTCACGGTTCTTCTTCAACTGCAACCCCGAATATCCTTCACACTGGTTTTACCGGGAGTGGATACAGAACAGAAAGCGTAAGAACGCGCTGTATATCCATTTCCGCATGCGGGACAACCCCTCTCTTTCTCAGAAGATGCTCAAGCGATATGAGAGCTTGTATACGGGCGCTTTTTATCGTCGGTTCGTCGAGGGAGAATGGGTGAGTGTCTCGGGCGCTGTCTATCCCTTTATGGGCGACAGCGGTATGTTCATCCCGCCGCCCGACCAAGCGTTTGAGGAATACTGTGTCTCCTGCGATTACGGCACGGTCAATCCGACTTCAATGGGGTTGTGGGGGCGTAGGGGCGATACATGGTATCGCCTGCGCGAGAGTTATTATGACGCGCGAAAGGCAGGCAAAAGCAGAACAGATGAGGAACATTATGATTCTTTAACAGAATTATTAGGTGAGCTTTTGCCGACCGCGGTGATCGTCGATCCGTCCGCTGCCAGCTTTATCGAGGTGATCGAGCGGCATGGGCGCTATCCTGTCGTCAGAGCGGATAACAATGTTATCGACGGCATCCGCAAGACGAGCCAAGCGTTGCGAGACGGGGAGATCGTGATCTGCGACACCTGCACTGACGCAATCCGCGAGTTCTCACTCTATCGCTGGGATGAGAACAAGCCGATGGATACGGTGATCAAGCGCGACGATCACGCGATGGATGACATACGATATTTTGTCAGTTACATAAAGGCGAATGAGGAGCCCCTCAACTTCACCTTTATCGAACGAATGTAAGACTAAGTTTCATTAAATCACTTTAACATTTATTGCGTTAAATTTGTCAAAGCGTTTAATGGAAACTTAGTATAACCACAACAGGAGGTAAATCTTGCGATTGTTTTCGAAGAGAAACCGCCCTCATGTACCCGATGTGCAGACCTGTACAACGGCGGACAGGGGCATTATCCCTCCGTTACACCTGTCGGATCATCCGCAGGAAATGCGACTGTATCGTGCTCTGAGAGAGCAGGTGCCGGTCATTGACGCGGCGATCATGAAGCTGATCCGCTTGCTGGGTGAATTCAAGATCGAATGTGCCGATATCGGGGCGCAGCAAATGCTGGATCGTTTCGTATCGGAGATCTCGGTCGGCGGTACGGGTACAGGTCTGCACACCTTTATCTGCTCGTACTTTGACCAGCTGTTGACCTGCGGCAGAGCGGTGGGTGAGATCGTGACCTACGAGGACGGCAGTATCGCGGCGCTGTATAACGCGCCCGATGACGCGGTGACCCTGCGTATGGGCGACAGCCCCGTGGATGTTCGCATCTTCCCGAACGGGCTTTGCACAAAGGAGCTCGAGCACCCCGAGCTGATCTGTCTGACCCTGCTCAATCCGCAGCCGGGCACGCTGCGTGGGACCTCGATCCTGAGCGGATTACCGTTTGTCAGCGAGCTGTTGATGAAGATCTTTCGCTGTGTGGGTCAAAACTTTGAGCGTGCGGGCAACGTGCGCTACGCTGTGACCTACCATCCTCCCGCGGGAACGGGTGCAGTCGGCGCGCGTCAACGCGTTAAGGAGATCGCGGAGGAATGGAGCCGCGCCATGCGTGATAAGGGCAGAGTGTGCGACTTTGTATCGGTCGGCGACGTCAACATCCGCGCGATCGGAGCGGACAGCCAGATCATCGACTGCGACATCCCGATCCGCCATGTGCTCGAACAGATCGCGGCAAAGCTTTCTATCCCGCCGTTTTTGCTGGGACTGTCATGGTCATCGACTGAGAGGATGTCCGCTCAGCAGGCGGATATCCTGACCTCGGAGATCGATTATTACCGCTCATTGCTTACACCGGTGATCGAGAAGATCGCGCGGATCTATCTGGATTCCGTGCGGTTGGATCCTACTGTCAGCGTGGAGTGGAGCAATATCAGCCTGCAGGATGAAACGGAGCTGGCGTCGGCACGACTGGACAATGCGCGTGCGGCGCAGATCGAACAAAGTACGGAGGTGAACGGATGAAGAACGGACAGGTGATCAAAAGCGCAGACAGCGTTGATCTGACAGAAGAGATGGCGCTCGTGAATCAGTATTCACGGCGACAGCTCAGTGCCGATGAGGTATATCTCTTCTCGGTAGCGTTGTGTGACAACGACATCGATCGCGACTACGAGCGCTTTACGGTGGAGTCGCTGTTTGAGCTCGAAAAGCTCTTTGTCGGCAAGACCGGCATCATCGACCACGACCCGACCGCCAAGAATCAGAAGGCGAGGATCATTTCCTGCAAGGTCGAGAGCGTGGACGGCGCTTTCACCTCACGCGGGGATCAGCTCTTCCGCCTCACGGCAAGAGCGTATATCTGCCGCACCGAGGGTAACGCGGAGCTGATCGAGGCGATCGAGGCGGGCATCGTCAAGGAGGTCTCGGTCGGCTGCAGCGTGGGACACACGGTATGTTCCATCTGCCGCAACGAGATGCACTCGCCGCTGTGCAGCCATCAAAAGGGCAGAGAGTATGACGGCGAGTTGTGCTACGGTGAGCTGACAGAGCCGAAGGACGCGTATGAATTCAGCTTTGTTGCCGTACCTGCACAGCGTGCGGCAGGCGTGATAAAAGGATATAAGGAGAAAGATATGAACGAAATTTGTAAAGCTCTGACAGGCGAGAATGAGGTCACACTCACCAAGGGTGAGGCCGCCTCGCTGAAGGAGTATATCGAACGCTTGGAGAGCGACAGCGAGTACGCCAAGGCGTATCGCGAGGAGCTGGTGCAAAACCTGAAAACCGCCCTCAGAGAAAAGGGCGTACAGCTTGATTTTGCGGTCGAGAATTGTATTCTCTCCAAGCTCAGTATCGACGAGGCAAAGTCGCTCTTAAAGGCGCTCAGCCGCAAGGAACAGAAGGTCAAGGTCCAGCTGAGCGGCAATGATGGCGACGAGCCCGTCGGCAACACAGAATTCAGAATCTAACGGAGGTAACTATGAATATCAGTTTTGCAGGTTTTAAGGAGAATGTCCTGACCTTTGAATGTACCAACACCGTCAAGAAGGGTGATCTCGTCAAGATGTCCGCATCCGGCAAGGTCACCAAGGCGGCAGCTAACGACAGCTTCATCGGTGTATGCGTCGGCGAGAACGACGGCTATGCCGCTGTTCAGCTCGAGGGTTATGTAGAAGCGGCAAAGTCCGGTACTGTCAACGTCGGCTATGCTAAGCTCGCGGCAACAGCAACAGGCGTTAAGGCGGCTGAGAGCGGCATTGACAGACTGGTCATCTATACCGACGACAGCACTGTCGGCTTTATTCTGTAAAGGAGGAGATCATATGGCTAATTTTGAAAAAATCAATCTGGAAAAGGGAATGTACCAGACCGGCAGATCCCTGACCGAGATCCTGGAGGAAATGGATCCTTCCGAGAACTATAAGGGTACCGCGCTGGAGGGTCTGGACGCGTTCTCGCGTCAGCTCAAGCGCTTTGACATCAAGGTCAGCGGTAAGGGCTCCGATACCATCGAGAAGTTCTTCGCTACCACCGATTCCGCGGCGCTCTTCCCCGAGTATGTCAGTCGTGCGGTCAACGCCGGCAGAGAAGAAGCCGATATGCTGAGCGATATCGTCGCTACCGTCACCAAGATTGACGGCATGGATTACCGTTCCTGCACCTCGAGCCTGAGCGATGATGACAAGAGCCTCAAGCGTGTCGCCGAGGGCGCTTTCATCCCGACGACTGAGATCAAGACCAGCGATCATCTGGTGCATCTGCACAAGCGCGGCAGAATGTTGGTCGCCAGCTACGAGGCACTGCGCTTCCAGCGCATCGATCTCTTCACCGTGACCCTCAAGCAGATCGGTGCCTATATCGCGCGCACCCAGATGGCTGACGCGGTAGACGTCATCCTCAACGGCGACGGCAACCAGAACGGCTGTGGCAGTATCTCTCCCGCAACATCGGGCATCCTGAGTTATACTGATTTGATCGGCATGTGGGCATCCCTTGCTCCCTTTGAGCTGAATACCGTGCTCGCCGGTACGCCCGCGATGACCGACCTGTTGACCATGTCCGAGATGAAGGATGCGGTAGCGGGTCTGAACTTCCAGGGCAGCGGTAAGATGATCACACCGCTCGGCGCGAACCTTATCCATACCTCTGCGCTGACCGGCAACACTATCATCGGTCTGGACAAGAACTGTGCGCTCGAGATGGTCGTGGCAGGCGACGTAGCGGTCGATTATGACAAGCTGATCGATCGTCAGCTCGAGAAGGCGTCTATCAGCTGTATCGCAGGTTTTGCGAAGATCTATAACGGCGCAGCAAAAAAGCTGAGCTACTAAGGAGGTCGTGACACTTGCGTTTCAAAGAGATCATCGAACGGTTTACGCTGGTGTCGGGCTTTGAGATGAAGGATGTGTCGCGCTTTCTGCCGATCATCGAGGACTGTAAGGCGCTGTTCGAATCACGGTGCGGTGAGCTTGATGAAAGCGATCTGCGGCGTGCCGAACACGCCTGTGCGGTCTACGCGTTCTATCGCATCAGTCAGATGGGTCGACTGGATGATTTGAAGTCGTTCAAGGTCGGCGACGTGCAGATGGATATGGAGGCGATCGGACAGGCGGCGCAGAAGCTCTGGGAATCGGAGCAGACGGATATATCCGACATCATCGATTTCGGCGGTGACTTTGCCTTTAGGAGTGTGAGGGTATGAGGCTGACAGGCTATCTTGACCGCGCACTGAAACAATTCGGCAACACCGTACGGATATCCCGCGGCGGCAGGACAGAGGTCACAAAGGCCTTTGTCCAGCCGCTCAGGCGGCGACACCGACTGTACATCAACGATCGCTATATCCCCGCGGGCTATTTTGATAACCGCTATCTGCTGTATATCGGGCCGGGTGACCGACCGCTGGAGGACGGCATGCGCATCCTGTGTAAGCGCACATGGTATACGGTGGTGACGGCGGAGATCTTTACCGCGCATGACGAGGATATCTATGTATGGGCGATCTTGATGCCGGAATACAGGCGTAAGGAGGATTATTATGATGACTTCGATCGTAAACAGGATCGATGAATGGATCACACGCGTGAAGGCATACGGCGCTTTGAAGGCGTTTGAATTCATTCCGGGCTATCCCGCACATAAAACGCCCAGCCCCGTCACAAAATATACGGTAGCTGTCACCGAGAGTGAAGAAAAGACAGACACCTTCTTCATCGGCAGCCAGACCGCAGAACAGCGATCCGGAAGGCTCCATGAGATCCAGCTTTGCCTGAGAGTCTATGCGCCCGAGGGAAGCTCGGGATCGGCGCTGCTCAGAGCAAGCACGCTGTTGATGGACGCACTCGAACAGCAGGATGAGGAGAACGCGATCGACGCACTGATCCTGTCGGGCATCGGCTACGATACTGCCGCCCGCGTCGAGTTCAGGGATATTACAGCGCGCCTGAGCATGATAGAGGAGGCGGTCGTATGAAGGAGCTGAGGATCGTCAGGGGTACAGATGTCAAGCTGTTCATCGGAGATGTGCCGCTCTTCGGAGTGACGAGCTTCACCGCTGTTCAAAAAAACCACTCTTATGATGTCTATGAGTATCTCCGATCGGAGCCGTGTGAGCGTGTTCCTCAGGGCTCTTATCATGAGATCAGACTGGAGTTCATGACGCTGTTTGACAATCAACTGCCGACGCAGGAGGATTTTACGCTGCGTGTAGCGGATGGCAACACGATGTATCGATATGATGGCTGTCGTGTAACGGAGCAAAGAACGGAGCTCAAGGGCAATCAAAAGGCGGTCGAGGTGTTCATCCTCGAAGCAGATCAAATGAGAAAAGCGGTGACAGATGATGAATGAGGAATATGTAAACGAAACATTCAACAACGACAGTGAGCGTCTGTCGCAGGAGCTCGAGCGCGACGCGCGGCGTTATAACAAGGCGTTCACTGAGGAAGAGGAGGTCAGGCTGATATGAAATTGGCGCCAATGCGCTTTTGCGGTATGAGCATGCGTTATAATCCCGAAAAGCTGAGTATCAGCGGAAAGAACCGTGTACAGGAATATCTGTCGCCGTGTTGTGAGGCGGACAGTGAGTTTTTGGGCAAGGAGCTCTATCGCATCTCAGGGGAAGGTGTATTGTTCGGTGCCGATTGCATCGAACAGTATCAGAGGCTTGAACTGTTTCGTATCAACCGTACACCGTCCAAGCTGGTACTGCCGAAGCTGCAGCCGATGTACGCATATCTCAAGGAGCTTTCTGTTGCGGCAGAACCGAAGGATGACGTCTTGCGTTACCGCTTTGTGTTCATCGAGACAAAAAGCCCGTACAAGGGAATGCCGCGGGAGCGGTTTTATGTGACGGTATCACAGGGTGAGAGCCTGTGGGATATCGCTTACGCTTTCGGCAGACCGATCGAAGATCTCACGGCGCTGAATCCTCAGATCCCGTTGATTGATGATATCAGGAAGGGAGAAAGGGTGAGAATATGCTGAAATGTGTGTTGAAGGATGTAAACGGAAAAGAACGGAGCATGCCACAGCTGCTGTCCTTGCAGGTAGATGTGGATGAGGGCGTCCCGGCAGACGCGCTCTATGCGTTGTTTCCGTACACACCGACAGCAGAGCTGAGTGAGATCACGCTGTATGACGGGGATGAACCGTTGTTTATCGGTGTGGTAGATGAGCAGGAGCACATTTGCAGCAGCAAAGGCACCTATCTCAAGGTGAACGCACGTTCGTTGGCGGCACATTTGCTGGACAATGAGGCACTGCCGTGTGAGTACGATCACCCCACGCTTTCACTGATGTACGAGCGATATGCAAAGCCGTTCGGTATCACTCTCGGTACGGATTGCGACGAGGTATTCTTCGGTGAGCAGAGAGTTACGAAGGGCACTTCCTGCTGGAAGGCTATGAAGAACTTTTGTAACGCGTGTTATCTGACGGCACCGCGGATCAGCTCGGTCGGCGTGCTGTATCCGAAAGGAATAGAGCACAGCGGCGTAACGGTGTTCGGTGAGAGCGGTGTGCGGTATACTCAACTGCGCGAAGTGAAAAAGCGCTGTGAGGAGATATCTGCCGTGCATGTCAAAGCCTCCAACGGCGGAACCTACTCGCTCCCAATCAAAAACGCATCGGCTAGGGAGCGAGGGGTGCGCCGTGAGCGATACCTGAATGCGGTACTGACGGAAAGCCCGATGAAATGTGCCGACGCCATGATCAAAAACGGCGACGCTAAGTCATATGCGGTCTATCTGCGCTGTGAGGGGTGTCTGCTGGGGACAGAAGGTGATCGGGCTGTGATCAATGATGGGATCCTCAGCGAAGAAAATGACCTGTATATCAGCGCCGTGCATTATCGGATGAAAGGTGACGGCGCATACAGTAACATCACACTAAAGAGGAGGATTTCTTGATGTGGATCAATGAATATATGACAGGACGTTCGTTCAATGCGCAGGGAGCTTCCGCCGGGGAGATCCGCTCGACAAATAACGGAAATGTGTCGGTCAGCTCAATGCGTGACTACGGCGCTTTGCCGCTGATCGCACCCTCCGGGATCGCGTATGTGCCCGTTATAGGAGAGCCTACCGTGGTGATGGAGGGCGCGGGCGGTGCGGTATGCTTAGGCGTTATCGCCGCACCGAAGGAAGACCTGCAGGCAGGGGAGCTGATGCTCTACTCCGCAGGCGGCGCCAGTATCGTCCTCAAAAACAACGGTAAGGTGCTGATCAACGGCAGGGAGGTGTCCTGATGGACGTCAGATTATCAGACGGTGATATCTCGATGACGGCGTCGGGAGATTATCAGTACATCACAGATATCGAGGAAGCCGTACAGCGCGTGCGGATATCGGCGCTGACGATGAAGGGAGACTTTGTCTATGACAGAGAGCTGGGCACGGATTATCGTGAGCTTCATGCGGATGACAGTCTGCTGTGTGAGAAGCTCGATATGCTCATGAAAGAAAGCTGTGCCGATATCTATGACACACAGGTCGAGGTACTGTCATGCGATGATCTGATCGCCGTGATCAAGGTGGTCTATCAAAACAATGAAACGACAACGGAGGTGGATTTGTCTGGAATCATACAATGATATTTTAGAGCGTATGCTCGATACATATGAGGAAGAAAGCGGATTCCGTCCCGAGAAAGAGTCGGATATCATGCTGCGCCTGCGGGTACTGGCGGGCGAGATCTATCAGGAGAACGCCCGTGCGGAGTATATCCTCAGGCAGATGTTCCCCACGACAGCGTCGGGAGGATATCTGGAGGCACATGCTGCTCAACGCGGTTTATCGCGAAAGCACGGCACAAAGGCTATGGGCAGACTCATATTTGCTGCCGAAAACGAAACACATGATAATATCCTGATCCCGGCAGGAACAGAGGTATGTACGACGGATGAGCTGTTGCGTTTTGTGACGGACAGTGATGCGGTTCTGACGTCCAATGCACAGTCCGTGATGGTCAATGCGACAGCGGCAGAGATCGGCAGTGCCTACAATGTTCGCACCAACAGCATCGGGGTATTGGTGACGCCTGTGATCGGGATCGCCTCTGTCAAAAATAATGCCGGATTTACCGGCGGCATGGACGACGAAAGCGATGAATTGCTTAGGGAGAGAGTAGCGGAGAGTTATCGCAACATCTCCAACGGCGCCAACGCCGCGTATTACCGTTCTATCGCTTATTCGGTGGACGGTGTGTATTCCGCTTCGGCGGTTGGCTGCAGTCGCGGCGTCGGAACGGTAGACGTATATGCCTGTGACAGAAGCGGAAATCTGTCGGCTGAGAAGATACACGAGATCCAGACGCTGTTGAACGAAAAACGAGAAGTTAATGTTGACGTCAGAGCATATGTGCCCACCCCGCTGGAGATCGATCTGTATATTCGCCTGAAAGTCGCGGATGGCTATGATTTTGATACGGTGGCTGAAAAGGTGAAAGTCGCCGTGACAAACTACATCAACGCTTTGGGGATCGGCAAAAACCTGTGGCTGAGTGATGTCGGCGAGGTGATCTACCATACGGAAGGCGTCTCAGGGTACCGCTTCTTAGAGTCGTACGGTTCCGACAGAGAGGTGCCGTTGACGCGCTATGCGAAAGCCGGAATGATCTTAGTGAGGAATGAATGATGACAGCTTTTGATAGAATGAAGGAGCGTCTGTCATCGATCAGAATGTATGATGATGACGCGGTTGTGCTCGGTTGGGAGCTGAAGGCTTATGCGGCTGAGATCGACCGGCTGTATATTCGTCTTGAAGAAATGTTCCGCGAGCGATTCATTTCGACGGCACAGGATATAGGGCTGAGTGCCTATGAGAAGATCTTCGGCTCGGAAAGAGTGGATGAAAGCGTTGAGGAGCGCAGAAGACAGCTGCTTTTGCGTATCAATCTGGGAAACAACGATTTCACCGTAGAAGGCTTTCATAAGGCGCTGGAGAGCTTTGGATTGAATTATATCATCAGTGAGTTTCCCGAAATCGGCAGAATGAATGTGATCGCGACAAGCGATTATTCTCCGATCGAGCAGGCGTGGATCAAAAATGAAGTCTCAAAAATCGTCCCGGCACATATCGAATTCCAGCTGTCGTTTAATACGTTGACATGGGAACAGTGGGATGGAATGAACCGGACTTTCAGCGCCTTTGATGAGGAAGACTTGACGTGGGATCAGATCGATAATCGTACCGCATCCGACCCGGCCTAAAACGAAAAAGAGAAAGAAGGGTTTTTATGGCATCCAGTAACTATACACCTAATTTACATTTGAGCGCATGGAATGCGTCCGACCGCCCCAAACGAGCGGATTTTGTATCTGATAACACCATTATTGATACACAGCTCGGCGGACATATCGCGAACAGCGGAATCCATGTGAGCGCAGCTGAGAAAGCAAAGCTGAGCGAACCGTTTGTGAGCATGATGTATGCCGGAACGGGAGAGAGTCAGCGTGTGATCGCGCTTGACTTCCATCCGAAGTTCGTATTCGTATATAAGCGCGGCGTGCCTTTTGTCACCTATAGTAACAACGTAAACATCGTCAATGCTGCCGCCGGCTCATACAGCCATGGTTCCACGGCGGGTATCAGTATGACAAGCAGCGGTGTATCGGTCAGTGAGAGTGAAGCTTCGAACGGTATCAAGCTGAATTTGAACGAGAATAACGCTCAGTATACGCTGATCGCTTTCAAGTGATGGATCGAACAGATATGCTGTTTCCTCATGGCAACTCTAACCTGTTTCATGCAGGTATAGGTGAATGAACGTGTCACCGGCAGGGGACAGAAGCTCAAAGTAATGAATGGATAAAAAAGAAGCACTTCTGAGAGATTTCTCAGAAGTGCTTTTCGTTTTTTGATCGTTAGCAGTTATCTCTTTGCGGCACGACGAGGTACATATACCTCACCTGTGTCATAACGAGAGGACGCGCGGCGGGAGTAGCCTACGTCATCTTCATCCGCATAACGTGATCTTCTGCGGCGGGGGGGGTCATCCTCGTATTCCTCGCGACGCTCTCTTTCTTCCATGCGAGCTGCAGCAGAATGTGAAGGAGACGAAGAATTACGTCTGCGTTGTTCAAGACGTTCCGCCTTCTTCACAGCGTTTCTGTGGGCAATGGTGGCGATGATAAAGTACAGGATGCCTAATCCCGCAAGTCCGAGAAGAACATAACCGAGATAAAGGATCCAGTTACCATTATCTTCTTGCTTTGTATTTTCTTTGATAGAAGAGAAGTCGGTCACACCGGTCTGCACGGTTTTTTCATCCAGCGTGATATCGCTCCACTCGTTCGGTTTAGCGTCTTCCGCGCTCATGCCGGAAGAATTGTAGAGAGAAGAGGATACCGAGCCGGCTGCCGATTCGGTGCTGTTGACAACATAGTTATTGCTGTTGGAAGGATCGCCGTAGTAGATCGGATCCTGATTCTCAACCGTACCGGCATTGTTGTTGGAATAGTCGTTATAACTGTTGCTGTTGTTGCCGGAATCGTAGTTGTTCTGGTTATCGTAACCGTTGTTGCCGGTATCATAGCTGTTGTTGCCGGATGACTGATCGTTCTGGGCTGGCTGATCGTTCTGGGCTGGCTGATCGTTCTGGGCAGGCTGCGGGTCGTTCTGGGCAGGCTGCGGGTCGTTCTGGGCAGGCTGCGGGTCGTTCTGGACAGGCTGTGCGTTATTATTGGGTTCCGCATGGCATACGACCATAACAGCGCCGGATATCAGGAAGACCATTGCGAGTAGGAGAGAGATAAATCTAAGTGATTTTTTCATAAAATCAACTCCGTTTATTTTTTCTTTGTCTCAAACATAGAGGGTTTATAGTTGTTGCATGCGGAGGAAGGTTGGACGTTCATATCCTCCGCGAGCTTCTTGAGTAATGCGTCAAAGTCTTCGCCCTTCATGGAATGGAGAACCGTTTCACTCTTTTCGGCATTGTTGATGTACGCGTCGATCTGGTTCTCGATCGGCTCGCGATAGACAAGATAGATCTGCTTGGAGTTTTCATCGGTACCGATCTGTACGGTCATCGCCTGACCGTCCTTCATTTCCTTGATAGTCTTGAGGAGCTCGTCGGTAGCGTTTTCGTCGATGATCTCAACATTAGCGGTAGTGGGATCTTCGGCAACCTCGAAATCTGACATATACTTCTTGGAGGCGTCCTCGAAGGTACCGCCGTTGGAGATATCGGTTGCATAGCCCTCAAACGCCGATGTATACTTTTTGATCTCTTCCTCAGAGAGGGGAGTATTGTTAGCGGTAGTCTGAGTCGTGGTGGTATCCGCCGACTGTCCGTTGTCTTCGGTGGTGTACAGATTAGCGGAGAAATACTTGTAAGAGGTGTAGTTCTTGGTGAAGTAATCCGTCATATCCGCGGTAGATACGGCAGAGGGACCGCCGGCACCGTATTCAGCCTTGAACGCGGCATCCTTATCGGCGACGTCGATCGTGTAGATCGCCATAAAGAAAGAATCAACGCTGACGCCGCACGGCTCGAGAAGCGACTTAAGACCCTGCTGATCCCAGCCCTGCTGGTACATGGTTTTTGCCTGATCCAGTTCAGCCTGATCGACTGTGCAACCGAGTTCTTTGAATTTGGTCTCGATCGCTACCGCGTTTTGGAGACTTTCCTTTGCCTTATCGATGATCCAATCCTCTGCTACGGCAGTGTTGCCGTCCTCATCGGTGATCTCCATCTTGAGGAAAGATTTCTTACCGTCGTACTTACCTGTCGCAGCATCATAGAGATCGCTCTGCTGCGCGAGTTTTTGCGCTTCGATATACGCCTGGTACATATAGGTGACATATACACCGACGGGCAGCTCAACGCCGTCCTTCTGGTAAGCGTACTGCTTGGTCAAAGAGCAGGAAGCTACCGAGAGCGCCATGACAAGTGCAAGCACAACGCAGAGGATTTTCGAAAAATTCTTCATTTTAATTACCGTCCTTTGTTGATTATCGCGGAAAAGAATGATTGCATATTTCCGCATGATAATATTATTTAACTAATATAATATACACTATTTTTGCGCTTTTGTCTATATTATTAAGGCAAAAAATCGAATATTAACAGATTGTTAGCATTTAATTCTAATTTGGAATAATATCTATGCAAAATAATAGGGCAGGATCATCCTGCCCTGTACGACTCATATTCATTTGCAGGGGAGGGGCATGTACCTCCCGATCAATGGGAGCGCTTCCCTCGATATGAAATGAAAAGAGTGATTTGATCGCATCATCATTCGCTGTCAATCGGAGAAGATCGCTTTGAGCGTGTCGATGACCTTGTCGGATTTCTTCATACGCACGGCGATATAGGGCTTTCCGCCCGCTGAGAGCATGGCTCTGCCCGCCATTTTGCCGATCAGCTCGGGTACCTCCTTGCGGCGGATGTCGTTGAGATACAGCAGCAGCGAGGTGTCGTTCTGGCGGATCTCATAGACGCCGATCGCGGCGGCACGGTTACGCACCAGCGCGATATCGACCAGTCCCATGACCGATGCGGGCACATCGCCGTAGCGATCCAACAGCTCGTCGATCACATCGCGCGCGTCCTCCTTGGAGCGGATGTCGGAGATCCTGCGGTAGGCGTCGAGGCGGTTGGAGAGGCTCTCGATGTAGTTCTCGGGGATATGCGCCTGCACCTGTACGTCGATCAGGCAGTCGTGTTCCTCAACGGATTCGGGTTGTTCGCCCTTTTCTTCGCGCACCGCGTCGCCGAGGAGCTTGATGTACATATCATAGCCGACGTCCTCCATGTGACCGTGCTGCTCCGCACCGAGGATATTGCCCGCGCCGCGCAGCTCGAGGTCGCGCATGGCGATCTTGAAGCCTGAGCCGAATTCGGTGAACTCACGGATCGCGGTCAGGCGCTTTTGAGAGATATCCGACAGCACCTTGGCGCCGTTGTAGGTGAAATAGGCGTAGGCGCGGCGGGAGGATCGCCCGACTCTGCCGCGGATCTGGTGGAGCTGAGAGAGTCCGAAGCGGTCGGCGTTCTCGATGATCAGGGTGTTGGCGTTCGGCAGATCAACGCCGGTCTCGATGATGGTGGTGCAGACGAGGACGTTGACCTCCTGATTGAGCATCCTGCGCCATACGTCGCTGAGCTCCTGCTCGCTCATCTTGCCGTGTCCGACAGCGATATTCGCTTCGGGGATCGCTTCGCCGATGCGGATCGCCTTCGCTTCGATTCCTTCGACATTGTTGTAGAGATAGAACACCTGTCCGCCGCGACGAAGCTCTCTGCGGATCGCCTCATTGATGACGGCGGAATCATGCTCAAGCACATAGGTCTGGACGGGATGGCGGTCGAGGGGCGCTTCTTCAATGACGGACATATCGCGGATGCCGCTCATCGCCATGTTCAGTGTGCGGGGGATGGGGGTCGCCGAGAGGGTGAGGATGTCGATGTTCTTGCGCATCTCCTTGAAGTGCTCTTTTTGCGCCACGCCGAAGCGCTGTTCCTCGTCGATGATCGCCAGTCCCAGATCGCGGAATTCCACATCCTTTTGCACCAGTCGGTGGGTGCCGATGATCATGTCGATCTCGCCGCGTTTGAGCTTTTCAAGAATCTCCTTCTGCTGGGCGGGTGAGCGGAAGCGTGAGAGCAGCTCCACGCGGATCGGATAGCCGTCAAAGCGGTTCAGTACGGTCTGGTAGTGCTGCCACGCGAGGATGGTGGTGGGGCAGAGCAGTGCGCATTGCTTGCTGTCGGACACGCATTTGAACGCCGCCCGCAGCGCGACCTCCGTCTTGCCGAAGCCGACGTCGCCGCAGAGCAGTCGATCCATCGGCACGGCACGCGTCATATCGTGCTTGATCTCGTCACAGCAGCGCAGCTGATCCTCGGTCTCCTCATAGGGAAAGCCCGCTTCAAAGTCATGCTGCCATTCGTTGTCGTCGGAGAAGGCGTGACCCTTTGCCTGCATACGCTTGGAATAGAGTTCGATCAGCTCCTTCGCCATCTCCTTGGCGGCGGCTTTGACTCTGCGCTTGGAGTTGACCCAATCCTTGGAGCCGAGTCGATTGAGCTTGACGCGGCTGTTTTCCTTAGGTCCGATGTATTTTGCTACCAGATCGAGCTGGGTGACAGGGACATAGAGGTTGTCGCCCTTGGCGTACTCGATCATGATGTAATCCTTCAAAAAGCCCTGCACATCCATCTTGCGGATGCCGCGGTAGATGCCGATACCGTGGATGGAGTGTACGACGTATTCACCCACGGAAAGCTCGCTGAGGTTATAGACCGCCTTGCCGTCCTTGGGGGTGCGGCGTCGTTTCTTTTTGCGAGAAGAGCTGACGGCGGACAGGGTGTAGAGGATGAAGTTCTGTTCGGGGTACTCAATGCCCGCACTGAGCATACCGGGCATGACAGTGACAAATCCGCGCTCAGCGGTATCCAATTCCTTGACATAGCGGGCATTCACGCCCTTTTCGTTCAGCAGGGTACACAGGTTTTCGGCGCCTTTTTCGGTGCCCGCGAGGATGACGACCGCCATACTGCCGTAGCCGATATCCTCTAAGTCCTCGATCAACGCGGTGCTCTGACCCGACCAGGGCGAGGTCTGGCGCGCGTTGAAGGTCACCGCGGCGGACAGCTCCGTGTTGTAGGACGAGTGAGAGAAGGTGTCGAGGAAGATCGCCGCATGGTCGAGCAGGAGGTTCATGCTCTGCGTGAAGTTGAGGGAATAGGTCTCAAAGCCGCGGCATAATACGCCGTCCGCAAACAGCGCCTTGAGCTCCTCCTTCTCATGGAATTCCATGGAGCGGTCGCGTTCCTTGACGTTTTTGTATTCGGAGATAAAGACGATCTCGTCATCGTCAAAATAATCGAAGAGGGTAGCGGGCCGGTCATAGATCAGGGAGATGAACTTGTCATAGGTCGCAAAGCTCAGCCCCGAGCGCAGTAGATCCGCTTCTTTTTGCAGGCGTTCTTTTGCCTTTTGACTGCTTTCGCTTTTGAGATGGGCGGCTTTGCGGCTGATCTTGTCCGCCAGCTTCTCTTTGTCGTCGATCAGGATCTCGCCCGAAGGGGTGAGGTCGATCTGCTCGCAGTAATCGGTGCGGCGCTGGGTCTCAACGTCAAAGTAGTTGATGGTGTCGATCTGATCGCCCCACAGCTCGATACGCACAGGCGCGTCGCTGTCAGGCATAAATAAGTCGATGATACCGCCGCGGATGGAGAATTGACCGCTTCCCTCGACATTGTCGCATCGCTCATATCCCAGCAGGATCAGCGATTTCTCGAACTCGGGCAGGTCGATCTCGACGTCCGGCTCCAGCGTGCGGCTGACGGAGCGCAATACATCCTTGGGGATGGTGTACTGTGCCGCCGCGTCGAGCGTGGCGATGATGACGTCGTAGTCGCCGCTGAGCATGCGGCTGAGGACATTGAGGCGCTGGTGCTCGTATTCATGCGACTTGACCTGAGACGGGATGTAGATGAAATCCTTCTTCGGATATACCAGTGCGCGCAGTCCCATGGCGCTCAGGTCATTGCACAAAATCTGCGCTTCTTGCTCATTTTGAGCAACACAAAAGGCTCTGGCGGCGTGTTCCCGACAGAGCGACGTGATAATATTGGCTTTGTGAACGCCCGATACGCCGATCGCGGCAGCGCGTGACCGGGTACGGACGGCGTTGTCCAACGCCTTGTATTGCTTGGTGCGTTGGATGACCTGATCTAAAAATTTCATTTTTGTAGTGAATATTGAAAATTGAAAATTTAAAACTGAAGAATGAAGGGTGGGGCACCCGCACCTAATACTAAGTATCCATTAAACGCTTTAACAAATTTGTTAGCGAGAAATTTTGCAGAGCAAGGCGGAGGACGCAGGCATACTGGCGTATGTCAAGGACGACAACGCCGCTATGCGGAATTTAACGCAATAAATGTTAAAGTGTTTTAATGATACTTAGTATAAGTCTATAATTGATTGAGCGGAGCGAGAAACCATCATTATTCATTTTTCAGTCTTCATTTTTCAGCCTTCAGTTATATAGGTTCATCGCCTTGTCGATATCGCCGTCAACGATGTATTCCACCGCGCCTTTGATATCAGGCAGACGATCAGCAATGAGTTTTTTGTCCTTGTCAGTAAAGCGGCTGAGCACCCAGTCCTTGAGCTCGTAATCGGGATGCGGCTTTTTGCCGATGCCGATCTTGACGCGCGGGAACGCATCGGAGCCGCTGAGGTAGATGATGTTCTGCAGTCCCTTTTGTCCGCCGTCCGAGCCCTTGCGGCGGATGCGGATCACACCGACGTCGAGGGAGATATCATCTGACAGTATAACAACCTGTTGGGGCGGGATTTTGTAGAAATTCATCGCCTCGGTTACCGCCTGACCGCTGAGATTCATATAGGTGGACGGCTTCATCAGCAAACAGCGTTTGCCGCTGATCCTTGCTTCGCCGACGGTGGACTTGAATTTGATCTTGTTGATCTTCACGCCCAGCTCCTCGGCAATGTAGTTGATCGCGATGAAGCCCGCGTTATGGCGGGTGCCTTCATACTGCTTGCCCGGGTTGCCGAGTCCGACAATGATGTATTCGATACTGTTGTTGGTGAATTCTTTCTTTTTGAAAAGCATATATACTCCAAAGAAAGGGAGCGGTGAAGCTCCCTTTCCAATCATGATTCTCTTTTAGTCATTGCGAGGTGTTGGCGATCAAGCCAACGACGCGGCAATCTCAACCGAACTGATTGAGAATTATACAAACATCGGAGAGACCGGCTTGTCCTCGTAGATTCTCTCGATCGCCTCGGCAAACAGCGGAGCGGTGGAGAGCACGGTGAACTTGTCGAGCATCTTCTCCTCGGGGATCGGAACGGTATCGAGCAGGATGCACTCCTTGATTGCGCTGTCGCGGATACGGTCGATCGCGGGGCCGGAGAGTACCGCGTGAGAAGCGCAGGCGTACACTTCGGTAGCGCCGCCCTTTTCCACGATCGCGTTCGCGGCGTTGCACAGGGTGCCCGCAGTGTCGATCATATCGTCAACGAGGATGCACTTCTTGCCTCTGACCTCACCGATGATGTTCATGACTTCGGATACGTTGGCACGCTGTCTGCGCTTGTCGATGATCGCGATGGGGCAGCCGATCTTAGCCGCGAAGTTACGCGCTCTGGTAACGGAACCGAGGTCGGGAGATACGACGACATACTCGTCCGCATGCCCCTCAACCTTCTTCTTCATGTGCTTTGCGAGCATCGGAGCGCCGACAAGGTGGTCGACGGGAATGTTGAAGAAGCCCTGGATCTGTGCCGCATGCAGATCCATCGTCAACAGACGGTCTGCGCCCGCGGTGGTGATCAGGTCGGCAACCAGCTTAGAGGAGATCGGATCACGAGCCTTGGCTTTACGATCCTGACGCGCATAGCCGAAGTACGGAACAACGGCGGTGATGGAGGAAGCGGAAGCTCTCTTCATCGCGTCGATCATTATCAGAAGCTCCATGAGGTTGTCGTTGACGGGTGAGCAGGTCGACTGCACGATGAAGCAGTCGGAACCACGGACGGATTCATGCAGAGATACCGCGATCTCGCCGTCCGAGAAGGTGGCGCAGTCGCTCTTTCCGAGCGGGATGCCTAAGCAGTCCGCAATGCCGTGAGCGACAGCCTTGTTGGAGTTGAGTGTAAAAATCTTGATGTCCTTACCGTGTGAATTCATTATGTGTCCCCCTAAAATGAATTTTGTTATTGATAACCTTGCGGTTTGGATGCATAATCAGAGAACAGATAAAAGAGAATAGAGAACAGTTTTGGGAGGGCTCCGCCCTCACCTGATTGAATATTATTCGGGTGCGGGCAGCGCCCGCCATTTACTGTTATCTGTTAATTGTTATCTGTTATCTTGCTTTTAGCGATATCGTTCAGCTCTTGAAGCTGCGCGGGATCGTTGGCGCCGAGGACGGTGTCGGGCGACTTTGCCGTGAATGCGCCGACCTTTCTGCCGTTTTGCAGGAGCAGATAGAGTGCGTCAGGCAGATAATATTCTTTTGCGGAATTATTCGCCTTGATGTTGTCCAGTACGCTGAGCAGATCGGCGGTGTCGAACCAGTAGCCGCCTGAGTTGACCTCTTTGATCTTAAGGGTCTCTTCATCGGCTTCCTTCTGTTCAACGATACTCTTTAATGTGCCGTCGGCATTGCGGACGATCCTGCCATAGCCGGTCGGGTCGTCGAGCATTGCGCTGATAACGGTCGCGGAAGCACCGCTGTCGTTATGATCGTTGTAGGCGTCGGCGATGGTCTGTGTATCCATGAACGGTGCGTCACCGCAGAGGATCACGACGTCGCCGCCCTTTTCGTTCAGAAAATCCTTTGCCATCATCACGGCGTGACCCGTGCCGAGACGTTCGCTCTGTAATACGTGAGATACCTCAAAAGGAAGCGAGTCAAGATATGCTTCGGTGACCTCGGTCTTGAAGCCGGTGACGACGCAGATGTCGTCGATCCCCGCCGCCTTGACCGCGTCGATGACCCAGCGGAGCATCGGCTTGCCCAGCACCTCATTCATGGGTTTTGGGATATTGGATTTCATTCGTTTTCCTTCGCCGCCGGCGAGGATAACGGCACATTTATTGCTCATATTGATACCTCAAATAGAATGATACAAAAGGATTGCAAGTAAGCTGATCATAAGAATGATCGAGCAAAGCGAGAAACCTTCATTCTTCATTATTCATTTTTCACTGCGCACAGCGCGTCCGGGCGCTCTCGTAGATAATACTATTATCGCATATATTTGGGATTTTGCAAGAACAAATTACAAAAAGATGACAATTTTAACATTTTACACAATATCCACAAAATATAGGCATGACTTTTGTGCCCCTTTTTTGCTTCTTTTTTCTCTTTTGCTATAGAATTATTTTCCATCATTTGCTATAATACAACTGTATATGTATGCTGCGGCAAAATCCGCCGCAGTCCTTACTATAACAAACTTTTAGGAGGAGATTCCAATGAGCAAAAAATGGGTTTACCTTTTTAAAGAAGGTAACGCTGACATGAGAGAACTTCTCGGCGGTAAAGGTGCTAACCTCGCTGAGATGACCAACATCGGTCTGCCGGTTCCTCAGGGCTTCACGATCACCACAGAGGCTTGTACCCAGTATTATGAGGACGGCCGCCAGATCAATCCTGAGATCCAGGATCAGATCAATGAGTATATCGGTAAGATGGAAGAGATCACCGGCAAGAAGTTCGGTGACAAGGAGAATCCGCTTCTCGTATCCGTTCGTTCCGGCGCACGCGCTTCCATGCCCGGTATGATGGACACCATCCTGAACCTCGGTCTGAACGAGGAAGTTGTAGAGACCATCGCTGTACAGAGCGGCAATCCGCGCTGGGCTTGGGACTGCTACAGAAGATTTATCCAGATGTATTCCGACGTTGTTATGGAAGTCGGTAAGAAGTATTTCGAAGAGCTCATCGACGAGATGAAGGCTGACCGCGGTGTGACTCAGGACGTTGAGCTGACTGCTGAGGATCTCAAGGAACTCGCAGGTAAGTTCAAGGCTGAGTACAAGGCTAAGATCGGCGAGGATTTCCCGACCGATCCCAAGGAGCAGCTCATGGGCGCTGTCAAGGCTGTATTCCGTTCTTGGGACAACCCCCGTGCGAACGTATATCGCCGCGACAACGATATCCCCTACAGCTGGGGTACTGCCGTAAACGTCCAGTCGATGGCGTTCGGTAACATGGGCGACGACTGCGGTACCGGCGTTGCGTTCACCCGTGACCCCGCTACCGGCGAAAAGGGCCTGTTCGGTGAGTTCCTGACCAACGCACAGGGCGAGGACGTTGTTGCAGGCGTTCGTACCCCCATGCACATCTCCGAGATGGAGCAGAAGTTCCCCGAGGCATTCGCTCAGTTCGTTGAGGTTTGCAAGACCCTCGAGGATCACTACAGAGATATGCAGGATATGGAGTTCACCGTCGAGCACGGCAAGCTCTATATGCTTCAGACAAGAAACGGCAAGCGTACCGCTCAGGCGGCTCTGAAGATCGCTTGCGACCTCGTTGACGAGGGTATGAGAACCGAGGAAGAGGCCGTTCTGATGATCGACCCCAGAAACCTCGATACACTCCTGCATCCGCAGTTCGACGCAAAGGCTCTCAAGGCTGCTACTCCGGTAGGCAAGGGTCTGGGCGCTTCCCCCGGCGCTGCATGCGGTAAGGTCGTCTTCACCGCTGAGGACGCTAAGGCTCAGGGCGGCGCAGGCGAAAAGGTCGTTCTGGTTCGTCTCGAGACCTCTCCCGAGGATATCGAGGGTATGAAGGCTGCTCAGGGCATCCTGACCGTTCGCGGCGGTATGACCTCTCACGCGGCTGTTGTCGCTCGCGGTATGGGTACCTGCTGCGTATCCGGCTGCTCCGACATCGCGATGGATGAGGAGAACAAGCAGTTCACTCTCGCCGGCAAGACCTATCACGAGGGCGATTATATCTCCATCGACGGTTCTACCGGTAACATTTATGACGGCATCATCCCCACTGTTGACGCTACCATCGCCGGCGAGTTCGGCCGCGTCATGGATTGGGCTGACAAGTACAGAACCTTGAAGGTTCGTACCAACGCTGACACTCCCGCAGACGCTAAGAAGGCTCGTGAGCTGGGCGCTGAGGGTATCGGTCTGTGCCGTACCGAGCATATGTTCTTTGAGGCTGACAGAATCGCTGCGTTCCGCGAGATGATCTGTGCCGATACCGTTGAAGAGCGCGAGGCTGCTCTGGACAAGATCCTGCCTTATCAGCAGGGCGACTTCGAGAAGCTGTATGAGGCTCTCGAGGGCAATCCCGTTACCATCCGTTTCCTGGATCCGCCTCTGCATGAGTTCGTTCCCACCGAGGAAGCTGACATCGAGGCGCTGGCTAAGGCGCAGGGCAAGAGCGTTGAGGAGATCAAGACTCTGATCGCTTCTCTGCACGAGTTCAACCCGATGATGGGTCACCGCGGCTGCCGTCTGGCTGTCACCTATCCCGAGATCGCGAAGATGCAGACCAAGGCTGTTATCCGCGCTGCGATCAACGTCAAGAAGGCGCATCCCGATTGGGCGATCGTTCCCGAGATCATGATCCCGCTCGTCGGCGACGTCAAGGAGCTCAAGTATGTCAAGAAGTTCGTTGTTGAGACTGCTGACGCTGAGATCGCTGCGGCAGGCGCTGACCTCAAGTACGAGGTTGGTACCATGATCGAAATCCCGAGAGCTGCTCTGACTGCTGACGAGATCGCGACCCAGGCTGACTTCTTCTGCTTCGGTACCAACGACCTGACTCAGATGACCTTCGGCTTCAGCCGTGACGACGCAGGCAAGTTCCTCGACGCTTACTATGACGCTAAGATCTTTGAGAATGATCCGTTCGCTAAGCTCGATCAGACCGGCGTTGGCAAGCTGATGGATATGGCAATCAAGCTGGGCAAGCCCGTGAATCCGAACCTCCATATCGGTATCTGCGGCGAGCACGGCGGCGACCCGACTTCCGTTGAGTTCTGCCACAAGATCGGTCTTGACTATGTATCCTGCTCACCCTTCCGTGTTCCGATTGCTCGTCTGGCTGCTGCTCAGGCTGCGATTAGCTGCAAGGGGTAATAAGGAGCTAACTCCGCATTTTTCCTATACTTTTCGGAAATCGGATGCTGAGGCATATCACACCGAAACGCATAATAAGCATTCAGTCCGAAAGTGGAAGGACATCACTGTGAATGTCCTGATATAAAACAAACGAGAGCAACATCGCAAGGTGTTGCTCTTTTTTGATGCCCAAAAACAGATGAATCGCATAATGGAAAGAGATACTGTAGTCATATATAATGAAGCTGTAAGGAGGTTGAGGTTATGAGAAGTAAAAAGTATCATCTCTATATGGATTACGGCGAGTACAGGGAGATCATTGATGCCCTCATCGCCAAGAAAAACGATTTGATCGCCACCGGTCATTACACGGACGCTATCGATGAGATTCTCATCAAGCTCAGCCGTGCCAAGCAGAAAAAGGTCAAGGTAATCTACACCGCCTAACAATCAAATATTGTACATGAGTCAGCGCTCACTTCTTTGAATAAAGGAAGTGGGCGCTTTTTTGCGTTTACGGGACTTTTTGACCGTAATAATACTGATTTCTAATAAAAGGGTTTAATCAGATGTTAGTGGAAAATTTCGCAGGACAAGGCGGAGGACGCCGATAGGCTGGCGCCTATCAAGGACAACAACGCAGTTATGCGGAATTTTACGCAACAGATGATAAGCTGTTTTATTAGAAAGCAGTATAAATTTCTGTGTATTCCCCGAAAGGGTTAAATACAAATCTAAAAAGGAAGGAGGAAAACGTATGCCAAATAGTAAAACGATTGCTATCTGTAATCAGAAAGGCGGCGTCGGCAAAACGACTACCACCCTTAACCTCGGTGTTGCGCTTGCTGATCAAGGAAAACGTGTGTTACTCGTCGATGCCGATCCGCAGGGCGATCTGACTACCTGCCTCGGCTATAATGCCGATGGTTTTAGCGTGACGCTCGCCAATAAGCTCATATCTGTCGTTCGGGAAGAACGGAGCAATCCATATGAAGGTATCATCCGACACCCCGAGGGCGTGGATCTGCTGCCGTCCAACATGGATTTGGAGTCCACCGAAAACTATCTTGTGACAGCGATGAGCCGCGAGAGCGTGATGAAAACGTATCTGAGTAAGATCAAGCACAATTATGACTATGTTCTGATTGACTGCCGCCCTTCGCTCGGTATGTTGACGCTGAACGCGTTGACCGCCGCAGACAGTGTGATCATCCCCGTTCAGTCTCAATACTTATCGGCAAAAGCGATGACGCAGTTGTTTCAGACGGTTGAGAAGATACGGACGCACACCAATCCGGAATTGGCGATCGACGGAATCCTGTTGACCATCGTGGACAACCGCACCAATCTTGCCAAGAGTACGGTGGAGGCAATCCGGCGCAACTTCGGTAACTGTCTGAGAATCTACAATGCCCAGATACCGATTGCCGTCAAAGCCGCCGAGGTCGCGTCCAAGGGCAAAAGTATCTTTGCCTACGAGCCGAGCAGTAAAGCAGCCGTCGCATACGCCGATTTCGCTAAGGAGGTGTTAGCACATGACAAGCAAAGGACGAAAGAGCGATTTCGAACTGCCGACGCTCGATGACTTGTTTTCAACGCAGCAGGAGCGTGATGAAGCGAAGCTCGACAAGATCAGAGATATACCAATCTCTGAAATCGACGATTTCCCTAATCATCCATTCCAAGTCCGTGATGACGAGGATATGTTGCAGCTTGTGGAAAGCATCAAAGAGCACGGTGTGATGACGCCCGCTGTACTCCGCGTCAAAGATGACGGACGCTTTGAGATCGTAGCAGGACACCGCCGAAAGCGAGCTTGTGAGCTTGCCGGGTTGGACACGCTGCGCTCAGAGGTCAAGCATCTGTCCCGTGATGAAGCGACTGTCTATATGGTAGAGAGCAATTTTCAGCGTTCAACTATACTTCCCAGCGAAAAGGCATTTGCGTATAAAATGCGAAATGACGCTATTAAACGGCAGGGAAAACGTAATGATTTAACTTCATCCCCACTGGGGATGAAGTTGGAGGGTGAACAAAGTCTTGAAGCTCTTAGTCATGAATTGGGCGAAAGTCGCAATCAAATTCACCGCTATATCCGCTTGACTTATCTTATCCCCGAACTATTGCAGTTGGTGGATGAAGGCAAGATGAAAATGCGCCCTGCTGTCGAGCTGTCTTATCTCAACGTCGATTTTCAGAGGGATGTGTTGGAGAACATCGAACTCAACGACTGCACACCCTCTCATGCCCAGACGATACGAATGCGGCGTTTGTATGAGGAACACAGCCTGACGCCGGAAGTGATCGCCGATATCATGTGCGAACAAAAGCCAAATCAGCGTGAACGCATGGTGTTCAACGGCGAGCGTATGCGAAAGCTCTTGCCTCGCGACTTGCCGATGAATAAGACTGAGGATTACATCTGCGAGGCGATCGCGTTTTATCGAAAGCACAACCGTGAGTATGAGCAATCTCGCAAATCAAACAGGGACGCGCGGTGATTTACCGCTCCCCCTTTCTCACACTCTAACCTCCTGTTACTCTCACTTACTTACCGAAAGAGAATTACTATATCTCATTTAATTTATTATTATCTCTTAAAGGCAGGCGGCAGAATAGCAGGAGTAATAATCCCAACATAGGAGGTGAATCAGGTGAAAACCATTATCGGTATCGTTATTTTTGCGCTGGTACTCGGCGTATATCTGTTCATTACCATCAAAAACCACAGAAAAAAGTAAACTATTCACAAGGAGGAGGTGAGCTGAAATGGCAGAGATGACCTTTCAGCAGAAAACAAAAACGATGGCGAAGCTGATTGATAACGGCATCACATCCGAAAAGGACTTACAGAATCTGAACTTTGATTCTGTTCTGCAAATTCCCGGCATTACCATGCAGGATCTTGCCGTCGTTTCTCAGCTTCAAAAACACACTAAAGACAACAAGCTCTATTCTTATCTTTCGGGAGGTGAACGGAATGAGTAGTGAAGGATATGAGATCATCCCCATGAAGTCCGAAGAGGTCTTGTATTCTTATCGGAACAGTCAGCAGATTTCCGGTCAGACCGGCTTGGTCGGTTATATTCGCGCGGATATGGGAACAAACGGAAATCAGTTTTGGGTTACTTGGAACTGTTTTCGCAATGATTTGAACACTCCTGAATTCAGCGATGAGCTGTCGGAGCTACTCCACTCACTCAGACAGGATGGAGAATACCTTTCTGACAGGGATACGCTGATGCGGTTCTGCCTTGACAGTAAAAACGCGCTGCCTTATGAAACCGGCAGAGATTTCGGCGTGAGAGTCAATACCGGAGATCATGCCTATCTCATGCGACTGAATCCCCATAAGGGAGAATACAATCTCTATTGCTACTGCTATCGCAAGGACTGGCTCGACAGTCATATCAGGCAGGCAAAGCGCGGGATTCGTTTCATTGATCCGCATTACCGTGAAAGGTTCAGAATCGCCGACGGTGATGAAATCATCATCAGCGGCGAGCCGACGAATGCCTATACCGTCAGAGATGTCCCTGCTCGGTATGTATGTCGCTATATTGATGAATCTCATTTTGAATACGGTCCGAATCTCCGTCATATCTGTGAATTCGCGGAAATGATAGAGGATTTGGGGTATAAGGTCATACCGCTCAGAGCGTCTTTACCCGAGAAATCCTATGTTTACATCGAATCCGAGAACAAGATCGGCGTTGTAACGAAAGGCGAAATGGGATACAAGGAAATGGATATTACCTTTTCCGATAAGCAAGACGCGCTGGATATGGTTGACATCAACAACAAAAAGCACGGCATTACCAAAGCGCAGTCGGAGGCGATGAAGTGCGGTTCCATGTTCGGCTGGCATGTTCCTGCCGCCGATCCGAAAAACTATGAAGAGAATGGTATCCCCAAGCATTTCAGAGCCAGAGATACCGCTCGATAAGGAGGTGTTCTGATGGCGAGAAAATACGAGCTTCTCAGCGAGATGTACGATAAGACGACAAAAACAATGACCAATCCTGTTGTGTGGCGTCATTTCTTGGAGTCCGCTTGCCGTAACTATCGTCTGCGCTTTGACGAGCAGCTCCTTGTTTTTGCCCAGCGCCCCGACGCGACTGCTGTTCTTGAAATAGAACGGTGGAATAAGCAGTTCGGCAGATGGGTCAATCGAGGAGCCAACGGTATCGCGGTATTTGAGGATGCGGAGCGTAATTCTCAGCGATTGAAGTATTATTTTGATATTTCAGATACACATGAGAGCCGCTTATCCCGACCGGTTCCGATCTGGAATATGCGAGAGGAATACACCGAGGATATCATCGACACCCTTGAAAGCACCTTCGGCACATTGGAAAACAGGAAAAATCTGGAAGAAGCGATCCTCAGCGCGGCAAATAACGCTGTTGAGGACAATGTTCCCGATTATGTCGGTGATTTACTGCTTGCGATGGATGACACCCTGTTATACGGACTGACCGAAGATACGGCGCGGTATATGTATAATAACCTCGTTACCCACAGCGTAGCCTATATGCTGATGACGCGCCTCGGCGTGGATACTTCCCTGTATTACAGTAACGAGGATTTCAAGGATATCGTTAACTTCAATACGGAGGACGCATTGAACGCGCTGGGATACGCCACCGGCGATATATCCGAAATGGCGCTGTCCGAGATTGCAAAAACCGTTCTGTCGCTTGACAGAGCCAATCGCACATTTGATAATCCGCAGAGAAGCGAATACAATAATAACACAATACAACCCGAAAGGAGACTTGAACATGACAGAGATAGCTTACACCAGACAGGGCGATTACAATCTGCCCAACCTGACCTTACCCGAACAGCCGAAGGTCGAGCTGGGAATGTACGCTCAGATGAGGCGCAGATTCCTGAAAGAGCATCACAAGATCCTGTACTACAACCTCCTGACGAAATGCAAGCTGATCGAGAGCCTGTACGAGACCGAACAGACGGCGCTGAAGATGGAGAACGATCTTATCCGTCAGATGGCGCAGGATCAGGGCGTGACGGAGCAGCTGAAGGCACAGGATCAGCTCAGTTGGGTGAGGAAGATGAACAACATCCGACAGGCGGCGAGAGAAATCGTAATGGACAAGGTGATCTACACCGTATAACCCCCAAAGAGCAGACTCAGCGTGATGATGAGCCTGCCCTTTCTTTATCTACAACCGTTGGTTTGGCGGATCGTATTTACGATTACCTGACCGATTATATCATCAACTTCTATGAAGAAGTTGACGGAGAACCGCTTGAAGTGGTTGAGGACGGTTCCGATCCGGTGGTGGTTGCTCGTATCGAACATGATCTGCATGATACAGAAATTATGCGGGCGATGTTGGAATATTTTTCCGAGACATATGATCGTCGGGATAATGATGAACAAATAAACGAACAGTATGACCTGATCGTTGCGGCGGTCGAGGAGCGAATCAACAACCTCGAACCGTTTGATCTCGATAACCGTTTTGTCAGCGGCGACACCCGCTTTGATGTTTTCGATGAAGACGGCGAAAGATTAAAGTATCCGTTTTTCGGCGTCGATGAGGTCGTTAATGAGATCTTTGCTACCACTCCCTACCTCGGGGCAAGCCTTGAGGATATCGGTGCTTATCTTGAAGGTGTATCCGATACCGACAGGCGAATCGAGTATATCCGCAGTATCTTCAACAATGATTTTACCGAGATCATCTTGGCTGACGATACCCGTGTCGGCTACAAGACCTACGATAACGGCGTTCTGATCTGGAAAGGGCGTTATCCAAGCCGTGAAGGACAACGATTCCTCCGATGGGACGCGGTAGCCGGTCATTTCGACGCGATGCGTAAGCTCGGTATGCTGCGCAGCGATATCAAATCGCTGTTGTCGCAGGATGGGCAGTTGCAATATCTGGCAGACGCGGCAGGAGCCAACGCTCCTGCTTTTGTTTTTCCGCAGGAGATCATCGACAATGTTTTGACAAGAGGCAGTAATATCGAACAGAGTAAAATGCGGATATATGAACAGTTCCAAAAGAGCCTGTCCCGTGATGAAAACATCCGTTTTCTAAAGAAAGAATACGGTATCGGAGGCGGTTCAAGCGCAGTAGCCTACACCGGCATTTCCGAAATGCACGACGGAAAAGGCATTACACTGAGTATAGGTTTCGATCCGGATAGACCGCACCAACTGCTCAAATGGAATTATGTTGAAAAGCGTATTCGAGAGCTGATAAGCCTTGATCGATATCTTAATGAAGATGAAAAGGAATCATATACAATCTGGTCCGAAAGAATGGACGTTTATCGAGAGGAAGCCGAAAGAGAAAACCGTCGCCGCGAGGAAGAACGCCGCCGTCAGATGGAGATGGAAATGTCCCCCGAAGAACGGTTGCTAAATGAGGGTGTTCAGCATACCTATGAATATCAGTATCACCTCGGCGACACAGTGTATATCGGCGCTTCATCCTATGAGCTGTTGTCCATTGACGATGACCGCGTGATGTTGTTTGATTCAAACTTTCCCTTATTCAATACGGAAATGCCCCGTGCCGAGTTTGAGGCAAAGGTGCAGGAGAACCCGCTGAACAATCACCTTCGCATTCTGGTGGAACAGAAGGGCGAACCGAAAGAAGCATCACCGTCTGAAGAAAACAGGAGCTTCAGCGATAAGTTATGGGACGATTATCGTCAGGCGCAGGACGCGAACCCCAACCGAATCGTTCTGTATCGTGTCGGTGAATTCATGGAGATCATGGGTGAAGATGTGCCGAAGATAGCTCAGGAGCTGGATATTACGCCGACTCAGCGCGTGTTATCCGACGGCAATCGTATCCCAATGTGCGGATTTCCTCGCAACCATACACAAGCGCTGTCGGATATGCTGATGGACAGAGGTCACGATCTGGTGCTTTGTACCGATGAAAACGGCGAGTATCAAATGATTCGTCTGAACTCTGATTCAAAAGAAGATACCCGACAGAGCAGAGTGATTGCAAGCGTTGAGTACATAAACAGAGCCGGTGAAGTCTATGACACGCAGGAATACACAAGCGAATATCATTTCAGAACGGATATTCAGGAAGAAAGCGACGTTGCCGATGAAATAAAGGTAAAACTATATATGGATAAAGACGGTATGGTTGGTGACTATCCATTCTTAAGTATTCCCGCCGTCAAGTCGATCGACATTATTGATTACGCGCCTTTCTCCAATGAGCACGATATGCTGCTTGACCGCGCAAAGGAGCTGATCAACGAGTTTTGCCGCACAGAGTACGCCGGTGAAGGAGCGGATTTCTCTGATATGTCTGAGGTCAACTTGGCATATACAGAAACCGAGGACGGATTGCATGAGATACAGTCATATGCAAATCTTGAGGATTTCCGTATCGTTACGATGGTTGACGGTCAGGTTGTTCGTATAGAACAGCATGAATCCTTACAGGCTCTAATTGATAACGCTTTGGAGGCTCTTGAATTCGGCGACCTTGTCTATGTCAGCGAGGAAGAGCTTGCGCCTTACTATGAGGAGTATGACGAACTCGACGACGTTGATCCCGAAGAGATTCGTCAGCGTTTAGCCGAAGCCGGGATTGTGAACGGTCAGCTTGTCGATGAGGAAAAGCTGAATAATGATCCGTTTATTCAACAGGTAATGGCTGATGCGGACAGGATAGCACAGGAAGAACAGCCCGAAGAAGTAAAGCTCCATTCCGTTGTGGTGGACTTAACGCCGAACGAATCGGACGGAGCCAACAGCGACCTGATCGGTCAGCGGCTCACTCTTGATGATCGCGAATTTGAGATCAAAAGGGTGAATGCCTACGGCGACGTCAGTATGGAGGATCTCACCTTTAGGGGTGAAACCGGTTTCCCTGTTAATCGTGTGGAAAAGGTTGAATTTGTCCGCAGAGCGTTGGAAGAGCAGCGTGCGAAAGAAAACAAGATCACACCGTTGTGGGAACGTCAGCCGCGGGAAAAGGCACAGACCTTTGACTTGCACCCCGATATCCCCATGTCGCAGCGGCACACCTTTGACCTCAAACATTTTGAGTTGGATGAAGTCGGAAAAAAGGCTCGTTTTCGAAGGAATGCCGAAGCGATCCGAGTGCTGAAAGAGTGTCAGTTTGACAATCGTTTTGCCACTCCCGAAGAACAAGCTATTCTTGCGCAGTATGTCGGCTGGGGCGGTATCCCCGAAGCGTTTGACGAGCACAATGAAGCATGGTCTAACGAGTTCACAGAGCTGTATGGCTTGTTATCTCCCGAAGAATACGCATCGGCGCGTGCCAGTACGTTGACCGCTTTCTACACACCGCCTGTGGTGATCAACGCCGTCTACAAGGTGATGGAGAATATGGGTTTTCAGCGCGGTAATATCTTGGAGCCGTCCTGCGGTATTGGTAACTTTATCGGTATGCTACCCGACTCCATGAGCGACAGTCGTGTGTTCGGCGTAGAGATCGATACGATCTCAGCCGGGATCGCGCAGCAGTTGTATCAGAAAAGTTCTATTGCGGCACAGCCGTATGAAAAGGCGGAGATCCCCGATAGCTTCTTTGACGCTGTTGTAGGTAACGTCCCCTTCGGCGATTTCGGCGTATCCGATAAGCGGTATGATAAATACCACTTTATGATACACGATTACTTCTTTGCCAAGTCACTGGATAAGCTCCGTCCGGGCGGCGTGATGGCGCTTGTTACCTCACGCGGCACGATGGATAAGGAGAATCCCACTGTCCGTAAGTTTATCGCGCAACGCGCCGATCTGCTTGGCGCTGTCCGTCTACCCAACAATACCTTTAAAGGTAATGCGGGTACGGATGTCGTATCGGATATACTTATTCTCCAAAAGCGTGACCGTATCATCGACATTGAGCCTTCATGGGTGTATTTGGATACTGACGCAAACGGTATCACGATGAACAGCTATTTTGTTGAACACCCCGATATGATACTCGGCGATATGAAGATGGTATCCGGTCGCTATGGCATGACTGCCGATTGCATCCCTTATGAGAACGCCGACCTCGGCGAGTTGCTTGATGAAGCAGTCAGCAACATTCACGGCGAAGTGACTGACTATGAACTGGACGAGGATGTGGAGGAAGATTTATCTATCCCCGCCGACCCGTCCGTCAGGAACTTCTCCTTTACGCTGGTAGGCGGCAAGACCTACTTCCGTGAGAACAGTCGTATGACTCCGTTCGATGTGTCCGCGACGGCGCAGAATCGAATCAAGGGTATGATCCCGATCCGCGACAGCGTTCGCCGCTTGCTTGAAATGCAGACCGAGAACTATCCCGATGACGTAATCAAAGCAGAACAGGAACGGCTGAATACCCTTTACGATAACTATACGAAAAAGTATGGTCTGATCAACTCGCGCGCCAACAACTCTGCTTTCTCGATGGACAGCTCCTATTCGCTGATTTCATCCTTAGAGGTGATTGACGAAGAAGGTAATCTGGAGCGTAAGGCGGATATTTTTACCAAGCGTACCATCCGACCTCATGAGCCTATCACCTCGGTAGATACCGCGTCGGAGGCGCTCGCTGTTTCGATGACGGAACGCGCGAGGGTGGATATAGATTTCATGTCCAATCTGTCGGGACTGTCCGAAGAAAAACTGTATGAGGATCTGAAAGGCGTTATCTTTCTGAACCCCTTATATGGCTTTGGGAACAACCATGAGGCGAAATATCTGACCAGCGACGAATACCTGTCCGGTAATGTCCGTGAAAAGCTCAAGGTCGCTGTTCAGTCGGCTCAGCTCTATCCGCAGGACTACGCTGTGAATGTGGAAGCGTTACGGAAGGTTCAGCCGGAGGACTTGAAAGCCTCTGAGATTTCCGTTCGACTCGGCGCGACATGGCTGCCGGTCGAGGACGTTCAGGACTTTGTCTATCAGCTTCTTGATACCCCTTACTACGCCCGATGGAAGATGAAGGTTCACTATTCGCCCATCACAGGTGAGTGGAACATCGAGAACAAAACCTATGACCGCACCAATGTCAAAGCGTATAAGACCTACGGTACTGACAGGATCAACGCCTACCAGATCATTGAGCAAACGCTGAATTTGAAAGACGTTCGTATCTATGATTACGAGGAAGATTCTTTTGGAAAGAAGAAGGCTGTCTTGAATAAAAAAGAAACCGCTATCGCCCTTGCTAAGCAGGAGCAGATCAAACAGCAGTTTCAGGAATGGATCTGGTCAGACCCCGGTCGCCGAGAACGCCTTTGCAACTTGTATAACGAAAAATTCAATAATACCCGACCGAGAGAATATGACGGCTCCCACATCGACTTCGTCGGTATGAACCCCGAAATCGAACTCAGAGAGCATCAGCGTAACGCTGTCGCCCATATCCTTTACGGAGGCAATACGCTGCTTGCACACGCGGTCGGCGCGGGCAAAACCTACGAGATGGCAGCGGCAGCGATGGAGAGCAAACGCCTCGGCTTGTGCAATAAATCCCTGTTTGTTGTGCCGAATCACCTGACCGAACAATGGGCAGCAGAGTTTTTACAGCTCTATCCCGCGGCGAATATCCTTGTCGCTACCAAAAAGGATTTTGAGCGAAAGAACCGTCGCCGTTTTTGCGGAAGGATCGCTACCGGTGACTATGATGCGGTTATTATCGGACATACGCAGTTTGAAAAAATCCCTATCAGCCAAGAACGTCAGATCATGATGTTACAGGCACAGCTTGATGAGATTACCGAAGGTATTGAATCGCTCAGCCGAAACAGAGGGGATAACTTTACCGTAAAACAGCTTGAAAAGAGCCGCCGTTCCATAAAGGCTAAACTGGAAAAGCTCGAAGCACAAGACCGCAAGGATGATGTTGTGACCTTTGAAGAACTCGGCGTTGACCGCTTGTTTATTGACGAAAGCCACTATTACAAGAACCTTTATCTTTATACCAAGATGAGGAACGTCGGCGGTATCGCACAGACGGAGGCGGCAAAATCGTCCGATCTCTTTATGAAGTGTCGATATCTGGACGAGCTAACCGGCAGCCGAGGAACGGTGTTCGCAACCGGTACGCCGATCAGCAATTCGATGGTTGAGCTCTATACGATTCAGCGGTATTTGCAGTATGAAACGCTTGTAAAAAACGATCTCCAGTTCTTCGATTCGTGGGCTTCAACCTTTGGCGAGACCATCACAGCGGTTGAGCTGACACCCGAAGGTACAGGCTACCGAGCCAAGACGCGCTTTGCGAAGTTTTATAATCTGCCAGAGCTGATGGCGATGTTCCGTGAGGTTGCGGATATCCAGACTTCGGATATGCTGAACCTTCCCGTGCCGAAAGCAAACTACCACAATATCGCTGTGAAACCGTCCGAAATGCAAAAGGAAATGGTCGCGGGACTCGGTGAGAGAGCTGAGAAAATTCGCGGCGGTCAGGTCGATTCCTCGGAGGATAATATGCTGAATATCACTAACGACGGCAGAAAGTTGGCGCTGGATCAGCGATTGCTTAATCCCATGTTGGAGGATTTTGACGGCAGCAAGGTCAATGCCTGCGTGGATAATGTGTATCGGATATGGGATGAAACTGCCGAACAACACTCGGCACAGCTTTTGTTCTGTGACCTGTCCACCCCGAAAGGTGAGGGAGAGTTTTCCGTCTATACGGACATCCGAGATAAGCTGATCGAGCGCGGAATCCCCGAAGATCAGATTGCATTTATCCATGACGCTAAGACCGAAGCGCAAAAGCTCGACCTGTTCCGCAAGGTCAGGAAGGGCGAGGTCAGAGTGCTGCTTGGCTCGACCGCAAAGATGGGCGCAGGCACTAACGCTCAGAACAAGCTGATCGCCTTACATGACCTCGACTGCCCGTGGCGACCGTCGGATCTCGAACAGCGATCCGGCAGAATCATTCGTCAGGGCAACGAGAATCTCGAAGTACATATCTACCGATATGTCACTGAGGAAACCTTTGACGCGTATCTTTATCAGCTCGTTGAGGGCAAACAGAAGTTTTGTGCTCAGATCATGACATCCAAAACTCCTGTCCGTACTGCCGAGGACGTTGACCAAACGGCGCTGTCTTATGCTGAGATCAAGATGCTTGCCACCGGCAATCCGTACATTAAAGAGAAGATGGATCTGGATATCCAAGTCCAGAAGCTCCAGATGATCAAGGCGGGATTCCTGTCAGAGAAATATGATTTGGAGGATAAGATTATCAAGTATTATCCTGAGAAGATCGCTTTTTATACAGGCTTGATCGACGGCTTAAAACAGGATATTGAAGTTGTGAAGAAGCACCCGAGATCTACCGACGATACCTTTGTCGGTATGGAGATTCAGGGTGCTTTTTTTGATGAGAAAGCTAAGGCAGGTCAAGCTATTCTTGACGCTTGCAAAGCGATGAAATCATCTAATGCGTTCCATCTCGGTTCTTATCGCGGCTTCAATATGGAGATGTATTTTGATACGGTCGGAAGAGAATACGGTATTCGTCTCAAAGGCAGAGTATCACATGATGTGAAGCTCGGCATTGATGTTCATGGCAATATCACCCGTTTGGATAATGCGCTGGACGGCATGAAAAAGCGTCTGGAGAGGGCTGTATCAGACCTTGAAAACATCCAAAAGCAGTTTGAAACCGCTAAGGTCGAAGTGCAAAAACCCTTTGCTCAGGAGGAAGAGTTGCGGACAAAAACCGCGCGCCTGAATGAGCTGAACGCTCTATTGGACGTGGATAAACGCGACAATGAGCTCGTCGGCGGCGAGCAATCGGATGTAGGTGAAGATGCTCCCGACCGTCAGCATAGTTCTCGTGATGAACGGTGAACGATACAGAGCTGTTTTGATTGCACGCGTTTTGATTTATTAAAAACGGATTATCCGTTTTTAATATTGACACTGTTTGTGGGTTATGCTATTATTGATATAGTAATTACGCAAATTCTGTAATTAAGGAGTAAGATCATATGAAGTTGTTGAGGATATCTGCATCAGGACTGCCTTTGTTTAAGGACAAATGCCAGATTGACTTCTTTGCACAACAAAGAGTCACAGGAGATAATGAAGAAAAGATGAGCCGTATCTTTTCAAGAGACTCTACAAGAATCTATCAGAACAATGTCTTGTCTTTCATTGGTATCAATGCTTCAGGAAAAACAACTATACTGAAGCTTGTCTCTTTCGTATGTGGGATGCTGAATAACCAATCTCTCAACAATGTTCCGTACAGGGAGATTCTTGATGGTTTGAACGATACTGAGAAGGTGTCTTTTGATGTCTTTTTCTATTTCGAAAACGCAACAATTGGCTATCTTCATACAGTGTTGGGAAAGAGTAAAGAGAAAATCATTATACTTGATGAGACGTTGAAAACGAAGTCTTCATCAAAAGTAACAAGTAAAATAAGTCTCTTTGATTTTGATGATTGTGATTCCGTGTTGTCGAGAAATAATGATGAGGCATTTTTACTGGATGATGTTAGTATTATCGTTGCGTTTAATAAGAAGACTCATGATACTCTTTCTATGACAGAGATGCTCAGACATACTAACACAAATCAGCTTAGCATCTCAGATGATTGTCCTATTGAGATGATAGCTTTTTTTGATCCCAGCATCGAATATCTTCATGTGAAATCCAATAGCAAAGACAAGGATATTAGATTGAAGTTTGTAGGTGATGAGGAGATCGTTCTGCACCAATTGTCTGACTTGAATCGTTATCTTTCTTCCGGTACGATAAAAGGAATCAATACTTTTGTGAACGCTTTGAAGGTATTTAAATCAGGCGGATATCTGATTATTGATGAGATAGAAAACCATTTTAACCGCGAGATCGTATCAACATTGATCAGGTTGTTCATGGACAAGAGAGTTAATCCCAAAGGCGCAATGCTGATATTTTCTACTCATTATGCAGAACTGCTCGATGAGTTTGAGAGAAACGATAACATATATATTGTTCGCAATCGTAACGGTATCAGCGCAGAAAACCTTGCTACTCTTCTTAAGCGAAATGATATCAAAAAAAGCGAGGCATATCAGAGCGGTTTCCTTGAGGGTACCGTTCCCATGTATGATGCATATATGGATTTGAAGAAAGCTCTTATTCGTTCTCAGAAGGAGGGCGAGTGATGGAGTTAACAAAGTATGTCGCTTGTATCTGTGAAGGATCTGCGGAAGAAGCAATCATGAATCTTTTGATCGACGCTGACAGGCTTGCCTTTTCACGTGATGATTTGCTTGATGGCGAGGTTCTGCGAATTCGTAACGCCAAGAAATTTGAGACAACATATTTGAGAAAAGGTTTTGCAGAGAAAATCACCGTTCTCAGAATTCTTGATTCACGCAGAGAACAGTTCAAGCTCAGTAAGGCATATCAGCATAAGATTGAGGTCATCAATGTTATCACAGCTCCTGAAATTGAAATGCTTGTTATATTCAAGGAAGGTAAATACAAGGAGTTTAAAAAATCCAAGTTAAAGCCAAGTGATTTCTGTAAGATGAACTTGAAGTATCCGGATGTGAAAAGCACCAAGTTTGTAGAGGATTACTTTGCTGATATCGACTCGCTTGTTCACGCTATTCGAGAATACAGACGTGTATCAAATATTCCTACGGGAGAATACTCATTGTCCGATCTCTTAAAGCAAAACTAAACCAATTACATACCAATACACAGATGAAGACATCACAGAAATGTGGTGTCTTTTTTTGTGTCAAAAACTATAAGTATGGAGAGATTAATCATGATTGTTGAAACGGAGGCATCAGAAATGTCATGAAAAAATATGTAGAACCGGAGATGGTAGCTCGGGCTCGGCAGATGGATCTGCTGACCTATCTCAGATTGTATGAGCCGGAAGAACTTGTCAAAAACGCTCCCGATGTTTATTCGACCCGCACCCATGACAGCCTGAAAATATCTAACGGCGCATGGATGTGGTGGTCGCAGGGATACGGCGGTTACACGGCTCTGGACTATCTGATCAAGGTCAAGGGTAAACCGTTTGTCGATGCCGTTGAGCTGCTCTGCGGTGAGCGGGCGCGTCAGCCTCCTGCCGCAGAAATAACCCCGAAAATGAAAAAACCAAAGACAAAACAACCGCTGTTACTGCCTAAGAAAGCATCCAATAATTCCATTGCGATCCGCTATCTCTGCACACGCGGGATAGACAAAAGGATCGTTGATGAGTGTATCACCAGAGGTATGATCTACGAGAGCTTACCGTATCACAGCGTCATCTTTGTCGGCTACGACAATACAAACACGCCGCGATATGCAGGCTTTCGGGCGACCAACGGCGAGCGCGTTTTGGGTGACTGTTCGGGCAGTGATAAGCAATATTCTTTTCGACTGGCGGACGGTAACGGCGATTCCGTCCACCTGTTCGAGAGTGCAATCGACCTTCTTTCATTTGCTACGCTGCTGAAAATGGGCGGCGAGGATTATCACAAATATAATATGATTTCCCTGTCGGGCGTCTATGCTCCGAGCAAGAATCCCGGACAAGGACGAACTCCCGCTGTCCTCGATCGTTATCTGGAGCAGCACCCGAATACAAAGAATATCGTGATCCATTTTGATAACGATTCCAAAGGCAGAGCAGCCGAAAAGGTCATAGAAAACAAATTGAAAGACAGATACAAAGTCGTTGATTTTCCACCGCCGAACGGTAAGGATTTCAACGACTTTTTGTGTTTGTATCGCCGAAAACAATTATCAATAAACCGTTACCGAGGAAGGTGAAAAACAATGAATATCAAGATTTATCAAATCAATACCGACCGTGATGATCCTGTCAAGAGACGCACTTTTCAGAGTTTTGAAGCTCTCGAAAAGATATTCAAGAGCACAGAAATCAAGAGCGATCTCTATGATAAGGTCTTCGACGGCGACGTGGATTGTCATTCGCTGAATGACATATTCCGCAAATTCAATCTCGATCATCCCGAAGGCTATCGCGGCAGATCAATGTCCGTATCTGACGTCGTCGAGATCGTCGAGGCTCCAGAAGGGACAGAAAAGGGCTGCTTTTTCGTCGACGATATCGGCTTCAAAAAGGTCAGTTTTGATCCCGAAAAGACACAGGATATTACCGCAGAGGACAAAATCGCCGTGCTGTATATCGCTCCCGGTGAGCCGCCGAAGGTGATGTATATCAAGCCTGAGCTGGAAGAGATGCAGCGTCTTGTCGGAGGGTATATTGAAGAATATATGCCCTTTGATGACGAGGTCGCCATCATCTGTAATGAGGAAGGCAAGCTGAACGGTATGCCCCTCAACCGCGCTATCTATGATGAGAGCGACGGCAAAAGAGGCGAGATGATCGACATCATCTCCGGTCAATTCTTCTTGGCGAACACCCCTTATGAATCGGAAAAGTTCCAAAGCCTGACACCTGAGATGATCGACAAGTATAACAAAAGATTCCGATATCCCGAGAGCTTTATGAAACTCGGCGGACAGATCATGGTGATCCCGGAGAAGCCGCCTGCTCGCGGTCATGAGCGGTGAGGAGGTGAGAATGATGGCTATTCAGATCAAAGTCCATGACGGAGAACTCAGCCAACACGAGATCGACAGCTACTTGGATGAGCTGAAGAAACAGTATCCGGATCGTCAGATTCGATCTGTTGAATTTCGTGTGGACGGCGCTTATGTTGATGTCAAATACAGATACGAAAGCGTACCGTTTCACCGTATTCGCCGTATTACCGGCTACCTTGTCGGTGATCTTGAGAAGTTCAACGACGCTAAGAGATCAGAGCTGAATGATCGTGTGAAGCACTCGCTATCTCGATAGTAGGAGAACCATGTTCAATCTTAACGAGCAGACTGTTTGTACTCCCACAGTTGTAAAACAGTAGAAAAGCTCGTTAGGGGAATCTCCGTCCCCTAATACCCCTATGGAAGGATGTGATGATAAATGAGAAAAGGTATTAAGAAGCAGTTTTGGTTGTCAAAAGAAGAAGCTGATGATTTGAAAACAAAAGCGGAGTCAACCTGTTTGACAGAAGCCGCTTTGTTTCGTATGCTCCTGAAAGGATATCATCCGAAGGAGAAGCCCGATATGTATTTCTATGACGCGCTGCGTCAGTTATCCTATATCGGCAACAATCTTAATCAGCTTTTGAAAAAGGCAAACACGTTGAACTTCATCGACGCGCCGATGCTCCGTAAAGAGATCGAGGCTTGGCAGAAATTCAGGTCAGATATCGAGCGCCGTTTTCTTCAGCCGGAAAAGAGCGATGTGAAATGGCAGTAAGCAAAATCTGGCCCGTCCACTATTCTTTGAAGCGGGTGCTTGATTATGCTGCGAATCCCGACAAGACAGAAAAGAAAGATTATTCCGATGAGCAGTATCAGGCGCTCGCCGACGTTCTCTCTTACGCGGAGAACGAAGAAAAAACCGAGCGAGAGTTTTATGTGGAGGGTATCAACTGCAACCCCGTTGAGGCAAGAGAACAATTCGTGATGATCAAGCAGCAGTATGGCAAGGAAGACGGCATACAGGCTTATCACGGTTATCTCAGCTTCAAAGAGCAAGACATTACACCGGAGCTTGCCCAGCAAGTCGGCATGGAGTTCGCTCAGCGTGTATGGGGTGAGCGGTTTCAGGTCGTTGTGACTACCCACCTGAATACTCATCACTTACATTGTCATTTCGTTATTAACTCCGTTTCGTTTATCGACGGAAAGCGTTTGCAGAACGAAGAAAAGGCATGGATCAAATTTCGCCATATCGCCGATGATGTTTGTCGGGAGTTTGGCTTGTACTATGAACCGAATCCCGACTATGCCAGACAGAACTCATATTATTATCACAGGGAGAAGGCGGGTATTCCTACTCGTTACAGCATGTTTCGTGAAAATCTCGACGAGGCGATAAGGGGGAGCCGCAACAAGACGGAGTTGATGCACCGACTTGATGAGATGGGCTATCGGTATCAGCTGAGCGCTAACCGTAAGTATTGGACAGTAATCCCGAAAGGATATAACAAACCGATCCGCTTGTATAAGCTCGGAGAGGAATATTCCAACGAGGCGATCATGCGTCGTCTGAATGAAAACTATGACCGACTCGGTCTGCGACCGTTCCAACCTGCGGCGATCGTTCTGCGCCAATATCGACTCCCGACAAGGGAAGACAAAATCAAAAAGGTAGGCGGCTTATACGGCTTGTATCTGCATTACTGCTACAAGCTCGGCTACCTACCGAAATATCAACAGGTAAGCCCCCGAAAGCTCCACTATATCTTTCGTGAAGATTGGCTGAAGCTGGATAAGCTTACCGCCCAAACGAGGCTGCTCGGCAGAGAAAACATTTCTACGCTTGAGCAGCTTTTTTCATACCGAGCCAAGCTTGATTCCGAGATCAATTCTCTGACTGCCGACAGAAAGCTCCTGCGAAATAAAATAAGAACAAAAATTGATGATGGAGAGCTGTCTGAGGCAAAGGAGCAGATTTCGTTTATCAATGAAAGGCTCAAAGCTCTCCGCAGGGAGAGAAACCTCTGCGACGGCATCGCCGAACGATCGGATGAGATGAGCCGTAATCTGGCGACAGCCCTCGCAGATGAAGAGAAAACCAAAACAAAGGAGGTGAAACAGCATGAACAACAGCGGTGAAGCTGCCGAGCAGGTAGTACGAATGTATCTGGAAGGCGTTGAAGTCGTCGCAAAGCTCACCGGTACCGGAGCGAAGAACGTCGCCGCTTTGCTGATGTCGGTTCTGAAACAGGAGCATAAGACCAAAGGCAAGGCGCGGCTGACCAGTATGCTGAAATCCGGTAAGCCCCTGAAGGTGTTCTCCATCCCGCAGAAGGATCTGAAAACCTTTATGGAACACGCGAAGCGTTACGGCGTTCTTTACAATGTCCTTCGTGACCGCACCAACAGTTCTCCCACCGCCGATGTGGATATCATCGTGCGTGAAGAGGACGCTTCCAAGATTCAGCGCATCGTTGACCGCTTCTCACTCGGTACGGTCGATAAGGCTGCGATTGTCAATGAGGTAGAAAAGGATAAGGCTGACCGTGAGGTTGTTACCAAGGATGTCCCGAAAAAATCCAGAGGTCAGCGTGTCTATGAAGAAGCGATGAGCGCTCCTACCCAAAAGGAGAAGAACGCTCACGAAAACCCTATGGTAGCGCAGACGGAAAAAAGCCCTCCGTCAGAGAAGCGCTACGAGCAACGCGGTACGCGCACTAATCAGGGTAGAGCCAAATCGGATTCCGAGCGTAAGCCGTCCGTGAGAGCGGAATTGGAACGCTATAAGAAGCAGAACCGAAAGCTCAGCGAACAGGAGCGTACAAAAACACCGCCCCAGCAGGGGTACAAATCCAAGAACGGTCAGACCGTTCACAAACAACCGAGAAAAACTAAACCAAGAAAAGAGAGGTAATCTTTATGACAAAAAACTTTCAGCCGAAAAGAAACGGCAACTTTCAAAAGAACAATCAGAATCGCCCGATGTTATCCCCCGAAGAGTACAAGGCAAAGAAAGCCGCCGAGCGCAACGAAGTGTTCGGGCTCCTCGACGAAGCAACGGAACAGGTGATGAGCGACCCTGCCGTGCTCGAATCGTTCCTTGATACGCAGTCACGATTTGACCGCTATTCCACCTCCAACACTCTGCTGATTCACTGTCAGCGTCCCGATGCGACTCAGATCAAGGATTTTGAGGGTTGGGCGAAGGACAACATCCGTATCAACAAGGGTGAGTCGAGCTTCGCTATCCTCGAGCCTGTACCCGCCGAGGACGGCAGCAACAAGGTTTTCTACAATGTCAAGCGCGTCTTCGATGTATCTCAGACCAATTCCAACCGTCGTCAGCCTGCCCAGAGCGTCAACCGCAATCCGAAGGATGCGCTGATCGCTATGCTGGATACCGCTCCCGTCGAGGTGGAGACCGTTGACAGCTTCATGTACAGCGATACCATCGCCGAGTACAATAACGACGCCGGTAAGCTCTCCGTCAGGAGAGGCGTCAATGACGAAGTGAAGCTCTTCCAGTCGGTCGCGCTGGAGCTTGCCTTTGCGGAGCTGTCCGTCAACAGCAAGAGCTATGATCGTCGTGAATTCACCTTCGCCGCAGTATGCACCGCCAATATGCTGTGCAAAAAGTTCGGTGTTCCCGCTGAACGCTTTAAGATCACGGAACTTCCTCCGTCATGGCAGGAAAAGGATGTGAAAGCGGTTCGCGCCGAGCTGTCAAAGATCCGTCAGGCGACCAGCGGTATCTGCTCCCGTGTCAACGAGGAACTCTACCGTCAGCGTCAGGCGAAAACGCCTGAGCGTGAACCGCGTTCAGGCGGTCGTGACAGATAAGGGGTGTAGCTGATGTTTGAGCCGCGTTTTCATCTTGCTATGTCGGAGAAAGAACAGAAGGTGATTATCGAGTGCCTGATGGAAAAGAGAAACGCCCGACTCAGCGAAGGGTGTACTACAGATTTGCTCGATGAGATCATTCTTCATGTTTGCAATGCTCCGGAGAAAAACTATAAGGTCGTAGAAAGAAGCGGATACGCCGATGCGAGATAACGATAAAAAATCGACGATCGTATTGGCGGTTATCGGTATCATCCCGGTAGTGTGGCTCGGACTGAAGATCGCGCCGAATGTCAAAGGCGGCTTGCCTGCTATACTCAACGGCGTAATGTCATCATTAAACAATCCTTTTGCGATTGAGCTTTGCGGGGACAGTGTAAAAACTGTCCTCGTTTTGCTTATCGCCTACGGTATGGCGATCGGTATTTATATGTCCACGCGGAAGAATTACCGCAGGCGTGAAGAACACGGCTCCGCAAAGTGGGGCGAGGCGGCGAAGATCAACCGCCGTTATCGTCAAAGACCGGACGAGAATAACAAGCTGATGACGCAGAATGTATGCGTCGGCATCAATGCGAAGAAGCACCGCCGCAATCTGAATACTTTGGTTTGCGGCGGCTCCGGCGCAGGTAAAACACGCTTTTACTGCAAGCCGAATCTGATGCAGGCTAATACATCATTTGTGATCCTTGACCCGAAGGGCGAGATCATCCGCGATACAGGCGCTCTCTTGGAGAAGAAGGGATATGAGATCAGGGTGCTCGATCTGATCAACATGGAGAAAAGCCATTGTTACAATCCGTTTGTCTATATCCATAATGATAACGATGTGCAGCGGTTGGTGACAAACCTGTTCAAATCCACAACTCCTAAAGGCGCACAGAGCCAAGATCCGTTCTGGGATACTTCCGCGTCAATGCTGTTGTCGGCATTGATCTATTATCTTCACTATGAAGCGCCGGAGGATGAACAGAACTTCTCTATGGTCATGGAAATGCTCAGAGCCGCAAACATTGAGGATGAAGAAAATCCTCAGCCGTCGGCGATAGATCATTTATTTGACCGTCTGGAATATGATAACCCCGAACACATCGCCGTCAAATATTACCGCAACTATCATTCAGGCTCACCCAAAACACTGAAATCAATTCAAATCACCCTTGCGGCAAGACTGGAGAAATTCAATCTTGAAAGCCTTGCCTCGATGACAGCCGTAGATGAGCTGAACCTGTCGGATATGGGCGAAAAGAAAGTCGCCCTGTTCGCGCTGATACCGGATAACGATTCGTCGTTCAACTTCTTGGTATCTATTCTCTACACACAGTTATTCCAACAGCTTTTCTATTCAGCCGACCATGTTCACGGCGGCGCACTTCCCGTGCCTGTCCATTTCCTGATGGACGAGTTTGCCAACGTATCGCTGCCCGATGATTTTGATAAGATCCTCTCGGTCATGCGTTCCCGTGAAGTGTTCGTCAGTATCATTCTGCAAAACCTCGCACAGCTGAAAACACTGTTTGAAAAGCAGTGGGAAAGCATTGTCGGTAACTGTGATGAGTTTCTTTACCTCGGCGGGAACGAACAGTCTACACATGAATATGTTTCAAAGCTGCTCGGTAAGGAAACGATCGATACCAATACCTACGGCAAATCATCCGGAAGGAGCGGCAATTACTCGACCAACTATCAGATCAGCGGTCGTGAGTTGATGACGCCCGATGAAGTCCGCTTGCTCGATAACCGGTACGCGATCCTCTTTATCCGTGGTGAACGTCCTGTCCTCGACCTGAAATACGACATTCTCAAACACCCCAACGTCGCGCTCAGCGCAGATGGCGGCGTTGCTCCTTATCTGCACGGTGAAAGTCACGATGACATAGCGACCTGTGAAGTCGTGAAAATCCACCGTAATGTTGTCGGCGATTATGCCGACGATATACCCGAAACCAACTTCGAGCTGCTGACAGAAGAAGAGCTTGAAGAAAAAATGAAAAAAGAAAACAAATAATATGGAGGTTAATTATTATGAATACCATGAAAAAGAATAACAAAACCAAAAGACTCCCGATGCCGAAAAAGGTCAGGAAGGGATTTATGATCTATGTCGCCGTTATTATGGCGGCTGTTTTTATGTTCAGCACCTTTTCGCTGACAGCGTTTGCCGCGAGCGATCCGCTCAGCGCCATCGATAACTTGTCCGATTTTATCTTCGGTCTGATCCGTGCGATCGGTCTGATTTTGCTTGGACTCGGTATCGTTCAGGTCGGTCTTTCGTTTAAGAGCCATGACCCCTCACAGCGAGCGAACGGCTTTCTGACGCTTGCGGGCGGTGTCGTAATCACCTTTGCGAAAGAGATCCTCAACCTGATCATCGGCTAATCTCAAACGGCGGGGTATGCGTAATAGCGCGTACCCCGCAATAACCCTAAGGAGGTGCAAAAATGTCTGATAACTGGGTTGTTCAAAACTTAGAAAACGCCCTTTCTACATGGAACGGTTATCTGTCGGAGATATGGAGTCTGATCACGACCACTCCGCAGAATTTCCGCGGCGGTACGATATGGACGGTTATACAGAATATCAACACCGCTGTTCAGGGCGTCGGTTTGGGTTTGCTCGTACTGTTTTTTGTTGTCGGTATGGTGAAAACCTGCGGCAGCTTTGCGGATGTCAAAAAGCCCGAACACGCATTAAAACTGTTCGTCCGATTCATTCTGGCAAAGGCAGTTATCACACAGGGAATGGAATTGATGCTGACCATATTCACCATCATACAAGGCGTGATCAATACGATCATTACATCCTCGGGAATTACCAATCCCAACAATCTGGCGCTCCCGGACGATATCGTCAGCGCGATCGAGGATTGCGGATTCTTTGAGAGTATACCGCTCTGGGCGGTAACGCTGATCGGCGGCTTAGTGGTCACGGTCATTTCTCTGATACTGATTCTGACGGTCTACGGTCGATTCTTTAAGCTGTATATGTATACGGCGATCGCCCCGATACCGTTATCGACCTTTGCCGGTGAACCGTCACAGAATGTCGGAAAAACGTTCCTGAAAAGCTATTGCGCCGTCTGCTTGGAGGGCGCGATCATCGTATTGGCTTGCATTATCTTCTCGCTGTTTGCGTCCACGCCGCCGGATGTCGATTCGAGTATGTCAGCCGTCAACCAAGTATGGTCTTACATAGGACAGTTGATCTTCAATATGCTTGTCCTTGTAGGAACCGTCAAAATGTCCGACCGCATCGTTCGTGAAATGATGGGTCTGTAAGGAGGAAAACTATGGAAATAAAAATCAACAAAGAAATCCGAAACTACTCGGAAGCAGTATTTTTTGGGCTGTCTTTACGACAGCTCATTTTTTCTGTCCTCGCTTGCGTAGTGGCAGGATCTATCTTCTTTGTCCTCAAGCCTATCTTGGGGACAGAGACCGTTTCGTGGATCTGTATTCTCGCCGCCGCGCCGTTCGCCGCACTCGGCTTTTTGAAATACAACGGCTTGACGGCAGAGAAGTTTTTATGGGCATGGATCAAGTCAGAGTTCCTCACGCCTAAAAAGCTGACCTATAAATCCACCAACCTTTACTACGAAATGTCTAAATCATATCTGGATAAGAGAAAGAAGGAGGTCATGAAAAACCATGAGTAAGACATTGTTAAGTATGAAAAAGAAGAACAGCGAGGCTTTTGTCGCTCCTAAGTCCTGTCAGGACGCGATCCCGATCAAGCGCGTCTACGACGACGGTATCTTTCAGGTCGGCAGAGAACTGTTCTCTAAAACATTCAAGTTTACCGACATCAACTATGCTGTCGCCGATTACGACGATAAGCAGAATATGCTTCAGGAGTACGCTGACTTTCTCAGCACTCTTGACGCGGGTGTTCCGACGAAGATCACCATCAACAACCGCAGGATCAACCGTCTCGATATCGAACGCACGTTGCTCCTGCCTGATAAGGATGACGGACTGGATGATTACCGTCATGAGTATAACCGTATGCTGCTCGATAAGGCGACCGGCGCGAACGCAATGGTGCAGGATAAGTATTTCACGCTGTTCGTATTCAAAAAGACCGTTGAAGAAGCCCGTGCCTACTTCAATCGTGCAGGAGCTGAGATTACCGCTCGGCTGAAAAAGCTCGGCAGCATTTGTTCTGAAATGGATATAACCGAGCGCCTGCGACTTTTTCACGACTTTTATCGTGTCGGCGAAGAATCCAACTTTGATTTCGATATCAAGACGAACCGCCGCAGAGGTCACAGCTTCAAGGATTATATCGCTCCCGATTCCTTTGAATTTGAAGGCGACCATTTCAAAATCGGTGATCGTTACGGTCGAGTGCTTTTCCTGAGAGAATACGGCACCTACATCAAGGATACGATCCTCGCAGATCTGACTGCGTTGAACCGCAACATCATGCTTTCGGTCGATATCATCCCTGTCCCGATCGACGAATCTGTGAAAGAAGCAGAGAGTCGACTGCTCGGCGTTGAAACCAATATCACCAACTGGCAGCGCCGTCAGAATGCCAACAATAACTTTTCGGCGACTGTTCCTTATGATTTGGAACAGCAGAAGAGCGACATCAAGGAAATGCTCGACGATCTGACGACACGCGACCGCCGTGTGACCTATGCTACCGTGACGCTCGTGCATACTGCCGATACCAAGAAGCAGCTCGACAGCGATACAAAGGCGCTGATGAACGCCGCGTCGGGCGATCGCTGTCAGATGGGTATTCTCAAATTCCAGCAGATGGACGGTCTGAATACCGCCCTTCCTCTAAGCACCATGAAGATAGATAACTACCGCACTCTGACGACCGAATCCTTGACTGCGCTTCACGGATTCCGCGTTCAGAATATTCTTCACACCAACGGTAACTATTACGGTCAGAACGTGATCTCCAACAATCTGATCATGGCTGATCGTCGTGAGCTTTTGAACGGCAATGCCTTTATCCTCGGTGTATCCGGCGGCGGTAAGTCCTTTATGGCGAAGCAGGATATTGCAACGTTAAAGCTGTCTATGGACTGCGATATTATCATCATCGACCCTGAGCGAGAGTATTCGCCTCTCGTAAGGGCGATGAACGGCGAGGTCATCCATATTTCAGCTACCTCTGAGAATCATATCAATCCTATGGATATGAGCGTCGAGTACGGCGACGGCGCGAACCCCGTTATCCTCAAATCCGAGTTCATCATGTCGCTGTGCGAGCAGCTCATCGGTACGACAGGCTTGGGCGCGATTCAGAAGTCGATCATCGACCGCTGTACGGCTTCGGTATACCGTGATTATCAGCAACGCAACTATACCGGAACAGTCCCGACCCTGCGTGATTTCCGTGCGGAGCTGATGAAGCAGACGGAACCCGAAGCACAGGAGATCGCCCTTGCACTCGAACTGTTCACCAACGGTTCGCTCGATACCTTTGCGAAGCCTACGAATGTGGATACAAAGAACTGCCTGATCTGCTACGACATTCTCGACCTCGGCAAGCAGCTCCAGTCGATCGGTATGCTCGTCGTGCTCGACAGCATCCTCAACCGTATCACCCAGAACCGCGCGAAAGGCAGATCCACCTTCATCTTCATTGATGAGATCTACCTGCTGTTCCAGCATGAGTATTCCGCAAACTTCCTCTTTACTCTTTGGAAGCGTGTCCGTAAGTACGGCGCTTTTGCGACGGGTATTACGCAGAATGTTGAGGATATGCTTCAGAGCCATACCGCGCGTACCATGCTCGCAAACTCTGAGTTCCTGATCATGCTGAATCAGGCTCCGACTGACAGAGAGAAGCTGGCGGATCTGCTGAATATCTCCAACAATCAGCTCGGATATATCACAAACGCCGATGCAGGCAGCGGCTTGATCAAGGTGGGCAGTGCGCTCGTTCCTTTTGTAAACCGTTTCCCGAAGGATAATAAGCTCTATAAACTGATGACAACGAAGCCGGGCGAGGGTGAATAACCCTCGCCTTTTGGCGAAAGGAGGTAAAAAATGAAAAGTAAAGTATTATTAGCCCTGATCATCATTATTGTGATCGCTTTTATTGTCGGTATTATCTTTGCGGTAACGACCGCGTCGAAGCGCATTGAAGAGAATCTTGAGCCGGAAGAGCCGACAAAGGTCGAAACGATTTGGTCGATCATGGGGACCGAATCAACCCCTGACCAAGTGCCTTACCCGTATGCGGATAAAAACGCTATGGATTACGGCAAAAACAAGGATATGATCGGTTGGCTGACGATTGACGGTACAGCCATCGACTATCCTGTTATGCAGACGCCCGATTATCCCGACTATTATCTGGTCAGAGATTTCTTTAAGAAGCCGTCCACTTACGGCTGCCCTTATGTGCAGTCGAATTGCAACTTGAAAAAGCCCTCGGATAACATCATCATCTATTCCCATTACATGAAAGACGGCACGATGTTTGCCGAGCTTGAAAAGTATAAGGATAGTGACTTTTACAAGGAGCATAAAACCATCACCTTTGAGATCGACGGCAAGATGAATTATTACGAAGTGATGGCTGTTATTGATCAGGCTTTCACTACGGAGGATGATAAGACCTTCAAATTCAATGAATTCGTAAATGCCTTCGATCCGCATAGCTTCAATCAGTTTGTTTCTCAGGCTAAGTCGTTGTCTATATTCGATACCGGTATCGACGCTCAGCCCGGGGACAAACTGCTGACACTTGCTACATCGGAATACAACGAAAACGGTGAGCGGTTCATCATCGTAGCGAAGAGAAAGTGACGGTGATCATATGGCTGAAGTCAGAACGAAAGAAAGCCAGAAAGCACCTGTCAAAACACTTAATCGAGCACAGAATATGGCACAGCGTATCCGAACCGGCGTTAAGGTCACAGAGAAGCAGGCTGTCGATGCGGCACAATCTCACGAAGAAAGCTACAACGCCCATAACGCCGATAGCCTTGAGAGCAAAGTAAAAAACTCTGCCGATACCGCCGTTAGGCAGACGGGAAAGGCTACGCGCAAAGTTGCCGAAAAGGGCAAGGAAAAAGTGGAGGAAAAGGCGAAGGATGCCATACAGCGTTACCGTCAGAAAAAAGCGGAGCAAAATGTCCGTCAGTCCCAATCTGCGAGTCGCACATCTTCACAGGCTGTCGATGCAGCGAAGCCAAAAACCACTAATTCCAAAGCTGTGCGTACCAAGATGACAGACCCGGCAAAAAAGACGATACGCAATAAGGCGGCAAAGTCGTCCAAGAATACGATCAAGACTGCCGGCAAGCAATCTGTCAAAACGGCAAAGCAGACGGTTCGTACCTCCAAACAGACTGCCAAAGCTACGATCAAAACCTCAAAGGAGGCTGCCAAAGCTGCTCAGAAAACCGCAAAGGCAACAGCGAAAGCAGCCAAAAAAGCCGCTCAGGCAGCCAGAGCCGCGGCAAAGGCGGCGGCAAAAGCGGCGAAAGCAGCTGTGAAGATCCTCATAAAAATCGTACAGGCGATTATTGCGGCAATTAAGTCCCTGATAACCGCGATTGCAGCGGGAGGATGGGTAGCCGTTATTGTGATCGTGGTTATCATGCTGATAGCGCTGATCCTTTGCTCAATTTTCGGGATATTCTACTCGGGAGAAGATTCCGGTACAGGAATGACGATGCGCACAGCCGTATCGGATATCAACAACGAATTCAATCAGAAAATCGACGACATCAAATCCTCAAATACTTATGATGTATTGGATATGTCCGGTGCAAAAGCCGAGTGGAAAGAAGTGCTTGCCGTTTATGCCGTCAAGATGAACATGGATTTGGATAATCCGCAGGAAGTAATGACAATGGACGAATCCAAAAAGCAAAAGCTCCGAGATATCTTCTGGGATATGAATGAGATCTCCCATAATATCACGACGGAGAGCAAGACTACTACATCAGGCAGTGGGACAAGCGCCACTGAAACTACGACTACGACTAAAACGCTTCATATTACTGTTACGCACAAAACGGCTGATGAGATGGCGTCGCAGTATCACTTTTCACGAGAGCAAATCGACAGTATGCACGAGCTGCTTGACGCTAAATACAATTCGCTGTGGTCGTCTGTGCTTCACGGTATCGTTTCAAGCAATAGTGATATCGTCGCAGTCGCGCAGGGACAGATCGGCAACGTCGGCGGTCAGCCATATTGGTCTTGGTACGGTTTTGGCTCGCGTGTCGAGTGGTGCTGTTGTTTTGTTTCTTGGTGCGCCAATGAGTGTGGCTACATTGATGCAGGAGTTATGCCAAAGTATTCTGTTGTTGATGATGGCGTAAACTGGTTCAAATCAAAAGGACAGTGGATTGACGGTTCAGCAGAACCCTTGCCCGGTATGATCATTTTCTTCGATTGGGAATACGACGGTCTCGACGGCAGCGGCGACCATACAGGCATCGTTGAAAAAGTCGAGGGTGGCAGAGTATATACGATCGAGGGTAATGCCAGTGATAAGTGTCAGGAGCTGTCATATTCTGTCGGCTATCATGAGATACTCGGCTACGGATTCTATGAGTCAAATAGCAGTTCTGCCGGCTCAGGCGATGTAGCATCACAGGTATGGACGCGCCTGAAAAGCTACGGATACTCAGACAGCGTTGCCGCAGGAATCATCGGCAATATGATGCGAGAGTGCGGCGGAGATACCTTGGATCTCGATTGGGATATCGTCGGACACTATAACGGCGATGAGTTCTACGGACTCTGCCAGTGGTGCCTGAGATACACGCCTCCCGGATTTAAAGGTTCGACAGTTATCGCTCAATGTGATTATCTGAAACAAACGATACAATCAGCATTTGCCAATTACGGAGGAAACTACGGCGGCATCACATATATCGAATTTCTGCAAAGTGATACCCGCACGGCGGCGATAGCCTTTGAGCGTGTATACGAACGATGCGGCGATTACGCCAATGAAGACAGCCGCAGAGCAAACAACGCTGAAAGAGCGTACAATCATTTCCATTAAAATAATCACGGCTCAGGGATTCTGTCCCGCAGCCGTGGTTTTGCTATTTCTGAGTTAAGTCTATTATTCTGAGGTTTTGGGTTTTTGCATAATTCAGCGTTTTCCAAGAACCGCCGCCGACACGCTTAACATAGCATATCGCGGCACTTGCGCTTTCGACCATTTATGAAAAGCAAATGGTAATGTAAAGTTATTTAATCAAAAGCCGGTAACAAGCAGCAATAATCGTTATTCAACTTTACATTAATACGAGTCTCCAATAAACTTAAGATACGGCAATGCCGAAAAAAGAATTGGAGGTTTTATTAATGTCATACCCAAGACCAATGACGCTACCGGATTCATTTAATGCTCTGTTCGACTATCTGCGAAGCAGAGGCTACGCGGAAGGTTCCATACTGGAGTATCGAAGGAATGCCCGGTGGGTCACTAAATTCATGCAGGAACACGGATATGATTCCTACACGCTGGAAGCATATACGGCAGTTATCAAGTTCATTGAACAAAGCGGCAGTTATGAAGAGCTCTCTGAGTATGAAAAACGCCGCTATCATTGTGCTACGGTCCTTTACGAATTTCAGCAAACAGGAACCTACACATTTCGGCGAAAAAAGGCTGAGGAATCGATACAAGGTGGACTGAAAGCAGAAATTGAATCATTTATGGATTACAGAAAGACTTTGTTGCTCGCGGAACGGACGCTTCAACAGCAACGATTAAATCTTTTGAGATTCAATATCTTTTTGGTTGAAAACGGAATAACTGATGTTAATCAAATAACAACAGAGATCGTTCTGAAATATATTCAGGAACGGTTAGCGCGCTTCACCCAAACAATGATCATCAGCGCACTGTCTTCGATACGTCAGTTTCTTTTTTATCTTCACGAGACAGGAAGAACGCCGATCAATTTTTCTTTAGTTGTGCCAAGCAAGTCAGCGCCCGCTGAAAAAAGAGTCCCCAGCATATACAGCGAAAATGAAATCGGGCGATTATTGGACGTAATTGACAGAGCGGATCCAAAAGGGAAACGAGATTACGCTATGATCCTTATTGCCGCTCGTCTTGGCTTGCGAGGATCGGATATTTGCCAACTGAAATTTTCGGAGCTCGACTGGAAACAAAACCGAATACTGCTGAAGCAGAAAAAGACGGGTATGCCTATTGAGCTTCCTCTTCTGAAAGATGTCGGAGAAGCTATTATTGATTATCTGAAATACGGACGCCCGCAATCCGATTTGGAATACGTTTTTCTTAAACATATGGCTCCCTATGAAGGCGTACGCAAGCATGGTCCTCATGCGCTGCGGCACAGTTTGGCAACTATGCTTCTGGAAAAGGAAACCCCTTTGCCCGTAATAACAGGTATACTCGGACATAAAAACCCGGAAACCACAAAGATCTATCTTTCGGTCGATTTAAAATCCCTACGAAAATGCGCCCTTGATGTCCCGGAGATTGCTTCTGATTACTACAGCGGGAGGGGTTAAAGCAATGGAGAAATACAATAGCGTTTACGGAAACTTTATTTTACAGTATATTGCATTTAAGCGGAGCCTCGGATACAAGTATATAGGCGCCGAATTTCGTTTTCGTGTTTTTGACCGCTTTGCAGTTCAAGAAAGCTGTGAGCAAATCGGACTCACCAAGGATCTTTTTGAAAAATGGATGGAATGCAGAGTAAATGAAAGCGAAAGTAACCGATACCGCCGCGTGAATGAATTGATTAACTTTTCCCGGTATCTGAACGATTTAGGCATAGCCTCATATTGTCCCAAAAACATTCCTCATATTAGAAGCAACTTTTCGCCGTATATTTTTACGCATGATGAAATAAACCGTTTTTTCGCTGCCTGTGATGAAAGAGCAAACAAAAATAGACGTTCATCAGGACTTATTTATGCAACTCCGGCGCTGTTTCGCCTATTGTACGGAACCGGCGTACGAATAAATGAAGCTTTACATCTTGAAACAAATGATGTTTATTTAAACGATGGCTTTTTCTTGCTGCGAAGCACAAAGAACCGAACGGAAAGAAAGGTTCCTTTTTCCGACTCGGTCGGAGATTCATTGCGACAATACAGCTACTTTAAAGAAAAAGTATTTGGATCAAACACAAAATATTTTTTTGCTAATGCAGGGGATACCTACTGGAGTAAAGGCGCTGCCTATGAGCATTTCCGCAGCATCTTGGTACAAGCGAAAATCTCTCATACAGAAAAAGGTCCCCGTCTTCATGATTTGCGGCATACATTTTCTGTACATACGCTTGCTGAAATGTCGTCTCAGGGAATGGATCTGTATTATTCTCTCCCTATTCTTTCCAAATATTTGGGACACGCGTCTTTGGAAGCTACAGAGCATTATGTTCGACTGACCGCAGAGATGTATCCGGAACTGATTGAGCAGGCAAACCAACTTTGCGCCTACGTTTTTCCGGAGGTATTCGATAATGGAATATGACTTTTCCTATTATCTATCCTCTTTTTTGGGAAAATACTTACCCGGTATTGTAGGATCGAGCACTAATACTGTGTCATCATACCGTGATACTTTTGTCTTATTTTTGCGTTATATGAAAGAAAACAAGGGTATCCCGGCAGAACGGATAAAGCTGAAGCTGTTAGATGCAAAATGCTTTTCAGATTATTTGGACTGGCTGGAAAAGCAACGGCATTGTTCTCCCGGAACGCGAAATGTCCGTCTCGCCGCTATCCATTCTTTCTTCCGGTATCTGCAATACGAAGCGCCGGAATACCTGAATTTGTGTCAAAAAGTATTTTCGATTCCGTTTAAGAAAGCGGAACAAAGAGCAATAAGTTATTTTACGTTAGATGGGATAAAACTGTTGTTGGGTATGCCAGACTTATCTACCAAAAACGGACGTCGGGATTTAGCTTTGCTGTCATTGATGTATGATACGGGAGCCAGAGTTCAGGAGATAGCCGACATGACTCCGCAGTGTATACGTTTTGAAAAGCCGTCTACGATCCGCATACACGGAAAAGGTAACAAAACAAGAATTGTTCCTATGATGGACGCTCAAGTTTCCGTATTAAAGCGATATATGACTGAGCAAAACTTGCTATGCCCTGAAGAAAAAGTACATCCTTTATTCCGTAACAAATACGGTGATAAATTGACACGAGCAGGTGTTTCCTACATTTTGGATAAATATGTTTCTTTGGCAAGAGAAGCAAATCCGGATTTAGTGCCGGAGAATATCTCGTGTCATTCCTTGCGGCACTCCAAAGCGATGCATCTGCTTCAATCCGGAGTGAACCTTGTGTACATCCGTGATTTCTTAGGGCACTATTCAATCCAGACTACTGAAATTTACGCTAAAGCTGACTCTCGTCAGAAACGCGAGGCATTGGAGAAAGCGTATGTAGATGTTACTCC
>OMWP01000003.1 GCA_900314795.1 uncultured Eubacteriales bacterium | reverse complement strand
CGGTTGGAAATCTCCTCGCGAGTTCCTTTACCATTTCCTCAAAACCGGAGAGGTTATCTTTTCTTGAAAAAGTGTAACGCATCATTGACAAACCTACACTATATTGACATGGTAAAAACAGAGCGTACAGCTTATCTCTGCTGTACGCCCTTGTTATCATATTACGGCATGCAATACTCGCCCGATACCGCGACACAGTCGCTGTAGACGGAGCTTGCGTTCTCGCCCTTGGGGCTGACCGCCTGGATGCGATAGAGGGTATAGTCATACTCACCTGCCGACCAATCCATCCAACCGTCACTGTAGCTCGTACCCTTGACGGTTGTGACATGCTTGAACGAGCCGTCATAACCGGGGCGGCGGAAGATGCGGTATCCCGACGCGCCCTCGACGGAGTTCCAGCGGATACATCGCCTATCCCTGTCGAGCTCCAGCTGCGGACAGTGGATCCTGCCGTAGACGCTCACCGTGTTGCCTGTGATCTTCTTGCCCGATTTCATCACAGCCTTGACGTAGTAGGTGTACTTGGTGCCCGGGTTGGAGTTGGTGTTCGTGTAGCTGACAGCGTTGCCCGAATAAACGAGCTTGTCGCCGCTGCCGGTCACCTGATACACCTCATAGCTCTTGGCGCCGTCCACGGCAGTCCACACGATCCTTGCGTCACCGCGGTTCAGATAACGCGCGGCGTCCGTTTTGGGACGGTCATAGGTATTCAGGCGATCGACGCGCGTCAGGCTGACGATGTAGCCGTTTTTATTGGGAGTAGGCAGCCAGTGGACAAAGTTGACGAATTCCTCCAGACTTGCCTCGCGATAATGGACGCAGTTGTCCCAGTTCCAGTTGCAGTCCGCCCACCAGATACGGTCGTCGGTGACGCGGAGCAGCACAATCATATGAGAGGGTATGTACTGCGGACCAAAGCTCATCGTGGTGCCGGGCTTACAGCCCTTGGCGATAGAGCGGATATTCTCGGGCGTCATCCGCAGGCTCGAATAATCTGTCGTATACTGGGAGGCGGCACGCGTGTTGCGGATATATCTGCCCCACTCGGCACAGCGCCATGTATAATCGCCGTTGAAGTAGGAGCAGCACGGCCATGTCGCCATCATCCAGTCGACGACAGAAGCCTCCAGCGTACCCTTGCCCCATACATCCTCACCGCAGAAGTTATCATGACCGTGGTAGTTGACGATGGTGCCGTTGTTCTCATTACGCGCGTCCGCGTCGGTCATCACATATACCTCGCAGGTTGCGGTCACACCGTTTTGCAGGGTACAGGTCACGGTAGCCTTACCGGGTGAGACAGCGGTGACGATGCCGTCCGCACGCGTGACCTTTGCGACAGACGGATTGTCGGAGGAATAGAAGCGGTAGAACGCCGCATAGCCCGAGGGCACGTAGCTGTCAAGATCCGCCTTCTTCCCCTTTTGCAGTCTGAGATACGTATCGTCCAGCGACAGCGACTTTGCCATCGGCTTGACGGTAACGACGCACTTCGCCTTGACGCCGTTTTGCAGGGTGCAATAGATCGTAGCCGTGCCGGTCGCCTTCGCCTTAACCAGTCCGCCGCCCGCGGCTACGGTCGCGACAGATGGTTTTGTTGAGCTGTAGATACGCTCATACGCGGCACATCCCGCGGCGGCGTAGCTGTCAAGATCATACTCCTCCCCTATCGCGAGGGTGATGTCGGTCTGATTAAGGTACAGCTTCTTAGACATCGGCTTGACGGTGACGATACACGTTGCGTTCACGCCGTTATTCATGGTACACGTAATCACCGCCGTACCGACGAACTTCGCGGTGACGATACCGCCGCCCTGTACAACGGAAGCGACAGAGGGGTTCGAGGAGCTGTACAGGCGGTAGTAAGCCGCCGTATCCTTGGGAACGGTGGAATCAAGGTCAAGCTTCTCGCCGATACCGAGGGTCACGTTGGTCGCGTTCAGCGACAGAGAGGTCGAAAGCGGCTTTACCTCAACCGTACAGATCGCTTTCGCGCCGTTCTGCATGGTGCAGGCGATCTCGGCCGTTCCGGGAGCGACTGCCTTGACCAGACCGCCGCCCTGTGCCACCTCGGCAACCGAGGGATCGGACGAGCTGTACAGGCGGAAATACGCGGCAGTGCCCTTGGGCGCATAGGAATCAAGATCGTACTCTTCCCCGACGCCGAGGGTCAGTGAGGTTTTGTTGAGCTTCAAAGACGGTGCCATCGGCTTGACGGTGACGGTCATCTCGGCGGTGCTGCCCTGCGCAGTCACAGCGGTAATTTCAGCCTGTCCGACAGCATTCGCTTTGGCGGTTGCGGTACGGTCGCCGTTATCGGTGAGAATCACCGCATCAGAGGACGCCTTCCATGTGATCTTATCATAGGTACCGGATGTGCGGATGATGTATTCTTCTCCCTCTCCGAGGGTGAGCTCCTGAGCGCTCAAGGCAAAATCCTTGTCTTCGGGAATGATCCCGCTCTCGGTCGGCGCCTGTGTTTCAGGCTCAGTGACAGCCTGAGTGGGAGCTTCTGTCACGGGTTCGGTCGGTGCTTCTGTCGGCGCTTCGGTCGGCGCCTCAGTCATAGTTTCCGTAGGCTGTTCGGTCGCCTCTTGTGTCGGCGCTTCTGTCGGATCAGGGAGCACCTCGATCTCACAAACAGCTTTTACGCCGTTCTTTCTGAGCGTGCATGTGACTGTCGCCATGCCGGCCGCCTTTGCGGTCACGATACCGCCCGACTGTGCGACATCCGCAACGTCGGCATGATCGATCGAATAATCTCTGTAATACGCCGCCGTTCCCTTGGGCGTATCGCTGTCGAGGTCGATCTGTTCGCCGATATGCATCGTCGCTTTCTGATAGTTGAGGGTCAGCGATTTCGCCAGCGGTTGAACCACGACCTTGCACTGCGCTTTTACGCCGTTATCCAGAGCGCAGGTAATGGTCGTTGTACCCGCCGACTTTGCGGTCACGATACCGCCGCCCTCGGCAACCGTCGCTACAGAGGGGTTTGAGGAGCTGTAGAGCCTGTAATATGCCTCGGTGTTCTCGGGGACATAGCTGTCGAGATCATAGGTCTCTCCGATACCCAACAGCAGTGACTGTTTGTTGAGCTTCAGCTGATCAGCGAGCGCGGATACCTTCACCTTACAGGTGACCTGTGCGCCGTCGCGGCTTTTTGCGGTAACGGTCGCAGTGCCGACCGACCTCGCCGTGATGCGTGCGGAATCATCGGTATTGGCGGCAACAGATACCGCTGCTGAGTCACAGCTCCAGCTCAGCGGCGAGGACGCGCCGCTCACTCTCAGCGTGTACGCTTCACTCTGTCCCATGCTCAGGGAAGGACGATTGATCGTCATCCCCGCGGATACATCAGCTGTGTCCGTGATCTCTGCGGCGAGTACGGGCGCTGCGCTGAACACCGCACCGAACACAAACAGAAGCGACAGCATGAATGCTGCTATTTTCCTTTTCATTGTTTCTACCTCCATTCTTATACTGATCCTTATAAAAAGACCGGTATTACAAAGTATTTCACCGATAGTATAGATGCATCGGAAAAGAAAAAGGTTTTAAATTGTTAGAAAATATTTTTCTTTTATAAATGTATAGTAATAAAAACTCCCTGTCAACCGAAGTTAACAGGGAGACATGCTAAGCCGTCATCAAATCAATCAGGATAGCGTTTTAAGGGGATGTGCGTTAACTGAATCTATTATTTTTTCAACAGGATGCCCTGCTGTTCCAGATCGGCAATGATGCCGTCGGTCACAGCGGCGACCTCTTCCTTGGTCAGGGTACGGGCGTTATCCGAGAAGGTGATGCGCACGGCGATGGAGGAATTCTCATCCGCGTCATAGATATCGATAACGTCAACATCCTTGATCAGTGCGCATGCCGCGCTCTCGATCGCCTTGGCAATCGGCGCGAACACGGAGGTCAAAAAGCTCAGATCGATCTCGATCGCCGGGAATTTAGACGGCTCCTCATAGCGGATCGAATTGTTTTCGATCGCGGCGAACTTATCCATGTCGATCTCGGCGAATACGACGTTAGCGCGCTTGTCGAGCTTCTTCATCACGGACGGATGGAGCATACCGATCTTGCCCAGCTCAACGCCGTCCACGATCACCGCGTTGAGGTTGACGGGATGCTCAAAATCGAACGCGGGCTCACGCTTTTCGAACGTGACCTTCTTATGCTTCAATTCATCCACGAGCGTCTCGATGATCGTCTTCATCTTGAAGTACTGATCGCGGATATTATCGCCCTTGGCATACAGGGTGACGCCGAGGTGCTTTTCCTCGATACAGAGGTTGTCGTCGGTCATGCCGGTGACCACTCTGCCGACCTCAAAAATGCCGTAGGCGGGCGCATAGCCGAGATTCGACTTGATCTGGCACAGCTGGGTGGGGATCATCGTCTCACGGATGGTCTCGATGTTGGGGTTGGTGGCGTTCATCAGCTTGATCACGCCGCGGTTCTCGATGCCCAGCTCCTTGAGCTCATCGACATAGTTCCAGACGTAGGAGTGGAGCTCGTGCAGGTTATAGTGCTTGACGAGGATATCCTTGACGCTGTCCTCATCCTTCTTCACCGGCTCGGGGCGGGTCGGGAACAGCGGTGCGGTCGCGGTGTGGATCTCAAAGTTATCGTAACCATAGATACGGGTGATCTCCTCGATGATGTCCGCCTTGATGGTAACGTCCTTGGTGGCGCGCCATGAGGGGACCTTGACGGTGAAGTCATCACCGTTGTTCTCTACGCCGAAGCCCAGACGCTGTAAGGTGTTCACGATGGTATCGTTATCGATCTCGATACCCGTGTATTTATCGACATACGCCTTGTCAAAGCTCAGTTCGACCGCGGGATAGTGATACGCGTATTCATCAGTCAGGGAGGATACGATCTTCACGCCCTCGTCGAACTGCTTGATCAGATACACAAAGCGCGCGATCGCCGCGGTGGTCAGCTCGGGATCGAGCGACTTCTCATAGCGCATGGAAGCGTCGGTACGGTGGCTGAGCCGGACAGTGGACTTGCGGATGGACGCCGCGTCAAAGGTCGCGGATTCGAGGGTGAGGGTGTTGGTGTCCTCGACGATCTCACTGTCCAGACCGCCCATGATACCCGCGATGGCGACAGGGGTATTGTCGTCGCAGATCATCAGTGTTTCGGGGTCGATATGGCGCTCCACGCCGTCGAGGGTGGTGAAGTCGAAATCCTTCTCAAAGCGCTTGATACGGATCTTGCCGACCTTGCGGGAGTCGAACGCGTGCATCGGCTGACCCATCTCGAGCATGAGGTAGTTGGTCATGTCGGCGAGGAAGTTGATCGCGCGCATACCGCAGTAGAACAGACGGATGCGCATATCAACAGGGCTGATACTGCGGGTGCAGTTCTCGAACTGCAAGGAAGAATAACGGTAGCACAGCGGATCCTCGATCTTCATGTCCACCTTGGGCAGGTTATCGTATGCTTTTAGATCGGCAAAGGAAAGAGGCTTTAGAGGCCGCTGGGCGATCGCGGCGAATTCACGCGCGATACCGTAATGGCTCCACAGGTCGGGGCGGTTGGTCAGGCTCTTGTTGTCGACCTCAAAGACGATATCGTCGATGGCGTAGATCTCTTTGAGATCGGTACCGTTCGCCACGTCATCGGTGATCTCCATGATACCACTGTGATCGTCACTGATGCCGATCTCCTTCTCGGAGCAGCACATACCGCAGCTCATGTAGCCCGCGAGGGGTCGGGGTGCGATCTCGATCTCGCCGATCTTAGCGCCGACCTTAGCAAAGGCTGTCTTCATGCCGACCTTGACGTTCGGCGCGCCGCAGACGACGTCCACGAGCTCATCCGCGCCGATATCCACCTTTAAGAGATGGAGCTTCTTGCTCTCGGGATGATCCTCGACCGATTTGATCTCGGCGACCACGATGCCGCTGATATCACTGCCCTTGAACTGTATATCGTTCTCTACCTCGGCGGTAGAAAGAGAAAACTGGTTGATCAATTTCAGCTCGTCGAGTCCCGAAAGATCGACAAAGTCCTTGATCCAATTCATTGATAAAAACATAGTGCGCCCTCCTTACTTATCATCCGTGAACTGAGACATCACCTTGAGTGAGCCGGAGTTGAGATCACGGATATCCTTGATGCCGTACTTCATCATCGCGAGTCGGGTCAAGCCCAGACCGAACGCAAAGCCGGTGTATTTTTCGGGGTCGATGCCGCCCTCTTTGAGCACCTCGGGGTGGATCATGCCGCAGGGGCACAGCTCCAGCCAGCCGGAGTGGTTGCAGGAGGGACAGCCAGTCTCGCCGCCGCAGATCAGGCAGGAGATATCCAGCTCAAAGCCCGGTTCGACAAACGGGAAGAAGCCGGGGCGCAGGCGCACCTTGACGTCCTTTTGGAACACTTCGCTGAGCATGGTTTTCATAAAATAGATCAGGTTACTGATAGAGATATCCTTGTCCACCATCACGCCCTCCATCTGGAAGAAGGTGTTCTCATGGGTGGCGTCGGTCGCTTCATTTCTAAAGCATCTGCCCGGGAAGATCGCGCGGATCGGCATGCCGTTCTCCATGAGCTGCTTGCCGTATTTTTTGAGGATCGCGTTCTGCGCGGCGGAGGTCTGGGATTTCAGCAGCTCGCCGTTTTCGAGATAATAGGTGTCCTGCATATCGCGCGCAGGGTGATTCTTGGGCACGTTGACCGCCTCAAAGCATTCGTAATCAGTGACGACCTCGGGGTAGTCCTCGACGTTGAAGCCCATGGTGGTGAAGATGCGCTCGCACTCGCGCTGTACGAGGGTGATGGGGTGATAAGAGCCCCTGTCCTCCTTGGTGGGGATGGTGAGATCAAACGCAGGGGTGGAGTCGATCTCTCTTTGGATCTCGAGCTGTTTGATCTCCTCGGCGCGCTTCGCGATATTCTGCGCCGCGAGCTGCTTTAAGGCGTTGACCTGTTGGCCGAATTCCTTCTTCTCCTCATTGGAGAGCGCCTTCATGCCCTTGAGCAGATCGGTGATCGAGCCTTTCTTACCTAAATAGCTGACGCGTAATTCTTCGAGCTTCTTACCGTCAACCGCGGCGCTCAGCTCCTCGCTGAGCTTCGCTTTTAATTGTTCAAGCTTTTCTTTCATAATATCCTCCATTCTTGTAATTAGGAATGAGGAATGCGGAATGAGGAATTAAGGGAAACGCGTAACCGCGTTTTGGATTGATAGCAACATTTGATTAAAATTACAAATAAGGTGAGGGCGAAGCCCTCCCGCAATTCCTAATTCCTAATTTCTGATTCCTAATTAAAAAAGGCTCCTCCATCCCCAATGGGACGGAAGAACCGCGGTACCACCCATATTTCCGACAGCAATCTGATCAAAAGGATTGACAAAGCAACCCTCCGGCACTTCGTGCCACCTCTCTTAGAAAAGGGAGGCTAAGCCTCGGACACTCATCGACCGTTAACGGGGTCAGCCGTCAAAGCCTATTTGTCAGTGAACAGTGGTTAGTGGTTAGTGATCAGAGAAATAATGCCGAAGTTGTCAAACTCTATTCAAAAGGGTGCGGGAAAAGCACGCTAATCACTGATCACTGAACACTGATCACTGTGTTCAGCCTTGCCGCTCGGGAGTGAACTTCGCTCAGCCGCTGCCGTCCGTGCTTCCAGCCGATGACACGGGCTCTCTGATGGTTTGAACCGAGTTACTCTCTCCGTCATTGCGTTATCTTGTGATATGATACCACCAATGCGAGAATTTTGCAAGAGTTTATTGAAAAATATCTTTTTCTATGGTAAAGTATATCGTGGAATGTCTCTAACCGATCGCACGATATATAACAATGAATCGGTTGAGATTGCCACGTCGGGCTCGTAAAGCCCAACTCGCAATGACTATTTATGAAAGGGTGTTATCATGGATAACCTGATTGAACAAGTCGTCCCCAAAAAACGTGACGCGGGCTATGTGATCCGCATTATCATCATCATTCTGATCGCGATCGGCATCCCTGCCGGTTTCATCGTCGCCGCAAAGCTGACGCAAACCGCTTATCTGGCGATCATCGGACTGTTTTTACTGCTGTTCTGCATCTACGGCGCGTGGTACTTCATCACGTCACAGAATGTGGAATTCGAATACTCCTTTCTGTCGTCCATCCTGCGCATCGACAGGATCATTGCCAAGCGCAAGCGTAAACCCGTTGTGAAAATCGACGTCAAGCGCTTTGACGACTTCTTCCCCTACTCCGACAGCGAGATGGACAAGCACAAATTCAACAAGGTCTATCACGCGGCTCACGAGGATTTCTCCGAAAAGAACTATGTCGCGAGCTTCCGCGATGAAGCCAAGGGCAAATGCGCGATCATCTTCACCCCGAACGAGGATCTGCTGAATGAGATGAAGCTCTATTTCGGCAACGAACTGCGCAAGAACCTCTTCAAGAACAAACAGCTATGAGACGCGTAGACTTCGACTGGTTCGAGCGGCATTTCCCCCATCGACCGTCTGACGCGCATAAGGGCACGATGGGCACACTGGTGTCGCTGACAGGCAGCTACGGCTTTGCGGGCGCGGCGATCCTCAGCGCCAAGGCGGCGCTCAGGTCGGGCGTCGGACTGCACTACCAAGTCCTGCCCGAGGGCATCTATCCCCTATTCGGCGCCGCCGTACACGAGAGCGTGTGTGTACCTGTCAAGGGCGATCGCGGCAGATTGAGCCCCATGGATATGGAAACGATCCATCCCCTCCTCGACAAGGCGACCGCCGTGTTGATCGGCTGCGGGATGGGGTGCAGTGAAACGACAGCGGCTGTGGAAAAGATCGTGCTCGACACGGTCGCATGCCCCGTCATCATCGACGCGGACGGCATAAATGCGCTCGCGCGGCATATACATAGCTTAGAAGATGTTCAAAGCGACATCATCCTGACCCCGCATGTCAAGGAATTCTCACGGCTCAGCGGCATCAGTGTAGAGGAGATCTTATCCGACCCTGCAAAACATGCCGAGGAATACTCCGTAAAGCATCGGGATGTGATCCTTGTCCTCAAAGGTCACCGCACCTATATCGCCCAAAACGGCGAGGTGGTTGAGAATATCGCGGGCAACAGCGGTATGGCAAAGGGCGGATCGGGCGATGTGCTCGCGGGGATCATCGCATCGCTCACGGCGCAGGGCGTAAAGCCCTATCACGCGGCAGTGATGGGCGTGCATATCCACGCGTTGGCGGGCGATATCGCCGCGGCAAAGCTCTCACAGACCGCGATGCTGCCCTCGGATCTCATCGACTCCCTTCCCGAGGTCTACATGAAGATCGAAGACACATTGATGTAAATAACAGGATGTACAAAACCGACGGATGTTAACAGCACCGTCGGTTATTTTTAAGCAAAAAGGTTTGTGATGATCTCGGCACGTCGAACACGCGTGCCAAGCGCCGTACCCTACAAAACGCGCATTTTCTCACCCGACGCGGTTCGTGATCCAATGCCCTGCCGCGGGAGGAGCAAGCCCCTCCCCTACAAATCCACCGCAACGCCTATCGTAGGGGATGACGCCGACACGCGTGTCCGACATCCCGAAACCTTTCCGCCAAGCGCCACCCAAACGCGGAGCAAATCAAACGCCCTTCCGCGGGAGGAGCAAGCCCCTCCCCTACAATTAATGTTTCAGCATTCGCCTACGGCTCCGCTTCTTGGACAGCACCTCCGCAGTAGCTCTCAGCCAATCAGCGTTCGCAAGTTTGCTCCGCTTCTTGGGAGAGCCTTGCATGGGTGCTGTATGCCAATCACAGGCTTTGCCTGTTCTTGGACAGCACCTCAACTCCTCACTAAACAACACGGAGGTATTATGAAAAGATTCCTTTTTCTGCTTACGACAACGGTATTGATCATCACCCTTGCATCCTGCGGATCACCACCGACCCTAAAAACCGATTTCTCCGCCATGTTCAACACACAGATCGACAGCACGGATTATGCGGGAGCGGTCAACAAAAACGGCGATCATATGACGATCACCATGAAGGAGCCGTACACGATCGCCGGGATGGTGTTCGACTATACCGACAGCGGGCTGAGTATCAGGAGTAACAGTCACAGCACCAACGCCGACGCGGATTACCTCTCTGACAACAGCGTACCGGGCGCCTTGCGCAACGCCCTGCTCTATCTCTCTCAGGCGAGCTGCAACGGATCACAAAACGGTGTGGATTCTTATTCCGTCACCACGCCTTACGGCGAAGCGACCATGACCGCCGACGACGGATATCTGACCGAGATCACCGAACCGCACAGCGGACTGTGCTTCAAATTCTCCGCTCCGTCGAAGCCGACAGAGGAATAATAATAGATTTAAAACACGAAGTGTTTCCCATAATTATTCATTCTTCAATTTTCAGTTTTCAGTCACTCTAAAGCCTTCCCCTCGGGGGGAAGGTGGGCAATTTGCCTTAAGCAAATTGGTCGGATGAGGGGATCACCTTTCCGAGCTATGATGAACTCGGTGGGGATGTGTGCCTACCGTGACAAAATGAAAAGTCAGACACTCTTTGTTGAATCAATATGCTTGATAAGTCAGCCCCTCATCCGTCACCTTTGGTGACACCTTCTCCTCGCCGGAAGCGGCTCCCCCCTTGTCCTTCGGACATTCCCCCAACGGGGGCACCCCGAGGGGAAGGCTGATAATTCCAAAACACGAAGTGTTTCCCACCATTATTCATTCTTCATTTTTCAGTCTTCAGTTACACAAAAAAGGGCAGCCCGGATGGACTGCCTTTTCGTTATGATGTTATTCAAATGTACCGTTGCTGATGCTCTCGTTCAGAGAATCATACATCAGCTTGATGATGGGGATGCTGTGCTCATCGGATAAGAAGCCGATACAGAACGGCTGATCGTTCTTGATCACATACAGGACGACTGCCCCGTCTCCGACATAGCAATCGCCGTCGATCTCCTCGGGGAGCTTTTCTTCAAAATAGATCTTATTCAGCTTCGGACAATTGGCGATTGACTTTTCATGCAAGACCGAAACGCCCGCGGGAATATACAGATCCTTTAGGTTCTCATTATCCTTGATAGCGCCCTGTGCGAGCGTTGTCAGCTCGCCGTCGCGGTCAGGGATCTTCACCTGTTCATCGGAACCGGCGTATTCGAGCAGCGTCGCGCCGGAATCGCCGAAGGTGTAGGCGGATTTATACTGCGCTGTCAGCGTCACATCGCCGTCGGGGGTCAGTCCTTTGACCTTTTCACCCGGGCGGAGGTGAACCATCCCGATCGCGTCCGATTGATACAGCCACTCGGGTTTATCACTGTTCTTGCGATAGCCGTATACCCGGTTATCATGGGAGCGTACGGCGGTATATCCGTCAAAGATATAGCCTTCCTTGCTGTAGCCGTTATCGGGGATGACAAAATCATTATTGTGAGTAACGGAGTATTCCTTTGTCTCACCCTCGCCGTCACCGCTGTTGGTGACGATCTTATATTTTTCCGCGATCCACTGCGCCGTCAGCTTGACGTTGCCGTATCTGACGGTAGTGGCGACGGACTCTTCATCATCATAGAGGAAGTCGTTATAAACATCCTCTTCATCGAGCCATTCATACTCGTCGGAGCCGTTGCGGTAGCCGATCACCTTGCCGTCACAGGTGCGCTGTGCACGCCATCCGGCAAAGAGATAGCCCTCTTTGGTAAAGGAATTCTCTCTGAGCTTGGTGCTCTCGCCATATGCGACGTTGGTGCCCTTCATCTCGCCCTCACCCGTGCCGGGATCATAGCTGACCTGATACGAGATACTGCTCGCGGGATTGAAGCCGATCCTGTACAGGGTATTGCCGCGGTAATACAGCGAGGTGTAGAAGGTGTTGCCGATATGGAAGATATTCTCCACCTCATCGGTATCATCCATCGGGATATCGGCGATATGCTCGCCCTCATAATCATATACGACCAGCAGGTTATTTCCGTCGCTCTGGACGAAATAGATGTAGTCATCGTCACAGTCGCCGCCCTGACGGGTATGACCGGTATCGACGCCCTCGAACTCCTCGATGACCTCAAAGTCCGAGTCGAGCAGCGCAAAATCATAGGTGCCGGACAAGCCGACGACATAGCATTGGCGCTTTGCGTTATACGCGATGGAATAGATATCCACATCGATCTTGACGTCCTTGATCGGCGCGAGGGTATCGGGATCGACCAGCGTGATCACATCATAATACGGGGCGTTGTTTGCGACCACCAGATAATCCTTGTCGGAATTATAGGTCATATCGTTGGAATGACCCATGTTGATGATCTTTTCCTTTTCGATATACTTCCATGAATGAATGTCGTATTTCGCAATATTGCAGACATTGCCGTTCATAAAAGCAAAGTAGGCGTAATCGCCGTCCGCACACGCGCCCTGTACCGTAGCGCCGGAGCCGCATCCGGCATCCTCTTCGATATGGCTCTCGATATGCAGCATATCCACTTGTGAGAAAAAGCTCGAATCGGCGTGGATGCCTGTCGCGCACATATTCGCGGTGATCGTCAGCACGCACAGCAAGACACAAACCGAAACACGAAAGAATCGCTTCATATTTTCTCCTAAAGAATTATAATAATCATCTATTGACACAAACCGTAGAATTGCACAAAAAGGAGCAGACGCAATTGTGAGATTTCAACAATTGCCATCCACATTCGCCCTATTTGTTTATTCTATTTTACCATCACCGACCCCACTCGTCAATATTTCTGCAAAAGATTAAAGAATTGTTAACTTTTACCGTTATACTAAGTATCCATTAAACGCATTAACAAATTTGTTAGCGAGGACGCAGGCATACTGGCGTATGTCAAGGACGACAACACCGCTATGCGGAATTTAACGCAATAAATGTTAATGTGTTTTAATGATACTTAGTATAAAACGAATTCATACAGAAAAGCCCGTCGAGGGAACCCCCTCGACGGACTCTGATCTGTTCATGTATCACCGCGGTGATAACGACGCCGCGAATCCTCTTTTTTTACAGCAAGGGGATTTGGATCATCGCCCTTTCACTCTCATATTCATCTCTTCCGTTCCCTGACGTTGTAATGACGTCATCATACGCAAACGTGATGATCTCCAGCTTCATGCGCTCATAGCTCTCTTTCATCTGACATCCTCCCTATTTCTCAAAATACACATTTGCCGCTTGGTTATAGCGATAGGTCGCCGCGGCAAGCGTTTTCATACTGTCGCTCGTCTTATCGGAGCTCAGACATGCCTTCACATAATCGAGAACGGAATACGCATAGGCGGTATTGCCGATCTTGAGGGTATAGAGTGTATCGAGATCCGCCGCCGCAATGTCTGTCAGCTCATAATAGATCTCATCGTCCTTGACGATATAATCCGCCTTATCGCCGTCGAAGGTAATACTCCCGACGACCTGATCGAACTTCTCCTTGTTCTCGATCTTGTAGTACAGGCGCAGTGAGGTCTCGGACAGAAAGACGATCGACGAGCCGTTATACCGCAGACCGTATGCCGACACATCGCTCATATTGCTCGCGCCGGTGTCGATCATAGCGGCAGTCACCGCTTCGGGCTTGTAGTAATAGGCGGAGCGCTCGTCATCGGTCACCAGCTTTTTGTTGGCGAGATCAGAGAGCTTGCGGTCGAATTGCAGCTGTGCCTTGCCGCCGAAATCGAGCATGGCTTTGACCAGCAGCCGCAGATCGGACAGCCGCTCTGCTCCGTTGTTGCCCTTCTCATTTTCAGCCGCGACATACGTTTCGGCGAAATCAGCGTCATCCAAAATCACATCCGCATAAGTCGCCGCGGAATAGGTATCGGTATAGGTCACACCGTCCAGCGTGATCGAGGCGTGGATATCATAGGTCATCTCCGCCACCGCGATCGGGCAGGCAGCCTTGTAGCCATCGGAGAGCTTTTCTTCCCCTTTGAGGCTGACGGTATGAGATTTTTCATTTCCCTCAACATCCCAAGTGAAGCTCACGGTCGCGTTCTCTTTTTCTTCCTCGGTCAGATCGAGATAGAAATTCACGCCGATATCACCGCCCAGACTCAGGCTGTGACCGGTAAATACGGTTCTGCCCGCCTCTTTCTTCACGGTCTTCGTATCGGTATACTTCTCACCGTAGAACATGACCTTGGCAGTATAGACGGTGCTGTCTGAGGTCTCCTCGGTCGTGATCTCAGCGTCCTCGCGGGACACTTCGTCACAGTCCTCATCGGTACAGCGGAAGATCGCGGTCGCGGATTCGTGATCATCGCTCCACTCCCACTCGGGATCGTCGTAGTGGTGAACGATGTAGGGGGTGAGCTTCTTGCCCTTGATCTCATCGGGATCGAGCGCATCCTCATAAACTCTGGTGCCGTCAGTGAACGCCAGACCGTCCATGATGGAGATCGCGCCGTCCTTGACGAGGGTGATCGTGTCGAATTGCACGCTGTCGGTCTGCTCTGTCCAGCCGAGGACGCAATCTGTGAGGGTGACGTTATCCGCCTTGACGGTACCGCCCATGATCTCCAGATACTTCGGCGAGCTGAGTGACTTTGCTATCAGCGTGCCGCGGTTGATCTCGGCGCTGTTCGGAGCGGACACGGTGCGGTTGGTCTCGATCCTGCCGCCGTTCATCTCCAGATCAACAAAATCCATACTGCCGTTATCGCTCATCAGCCGCAGGGTACCGCTCTGATTCTTCTGCCCGTAGAGGGTGAAATCGGAGAACGACCTTGCAGAAAGGGGATGCCTGTTGTCGGCGTTCAGATCGACGGTCACGCCGTCGGCGAGGATCAGATCGACCGAACCGCGTGTGGATACACTCTGTGTGAATTGAATATTGTCGGTCGCCGCGTACTGTCCCGAGGACAGGAACGGCACATCCGCGCTGAGCTTGCGCACCTTGGCGGTGCAGGGCTCACCGTCGCTGTCGATGAAGGTGATCTCGACCATCGGCAGATAGACAGCCGTAAAGGTGGCGTCGCCATATACCGTGACCGAATCGCCGGGCAGATAATAGGAGCCGTCGTTTTCATCCCGCCAGCCGATAAACTCGCAGTTCTCGGGCGTGTTCTTGCACGCGGGCAGCTCATAATAGGAGTACTTCGCCTTTTGCTCCGTGGAGGAGAGCTGATCACCCTTGCTGTTCTTCTCGATGAAGGTCACGGCAGCGTTCGTGCCTGTCGACTTACATACGGTGCAGATATTCTCCTCGTTGAAGGTATGTCTATGCTGATTCTCAACACCGACGCCGCACAGCGTACAGACCATACGATGGAACTCGTTGTCCACACACCTGTATTCGGTGGATTTATGCTCACAGGGATAGACCTTGACATAGGTGTAGGTGCGTGCGGGTTCATAACGCGCGTTCTGATAGTAGGTAGTGGAATACGACTCATTATTGCCTGCATCTACCGCCAGCCCGTCGTCGAGCGCGATGGTGACGTCGGGCTTGACAAAGATATAATCGCCCGTGCCGAGTCCCGTGGACTCATCGACGCCGCCGCCGACAGCCGTTACGGTGCTGTTGCCGCGGATGCGGATGGTCGCGGAATCATTGGCGTTGCCGCCGCCGATGCCCGATCCGTAGTTATCGCCGAAGGCTTTGACCGTGGAAGAGATGATCTCAACGATACCGCCGTTGCTGTGATTGCCGCCGCCGATACCGGCGGCGTCCTCACCGCCGCGCGCCTCCACAACAGAATCGGTGATCGTGATCTTCTCGGTCTTGCTGCCCTTGTTGCCGCTGCCGATACCCGCCGCGTTCGCACCACCCTTAGCGGTGATGACACTGTTGCCGATAGTGATATTATTGAAGCCGCCCTTGTAGCCGCCGCCGATACCCGCGGCGTGCTTGCCGCCGTCGGCGATGATCTCGCTTTCGGTGATGGTAATCGTGCCGCTGTCGCCCTTGTCACCGCCGCCGATACCTGCGCCGCCGTGATCCGGAGTGAACGCCAGCGTCAGGAAATAGCCCGCCAAATAGCCCATGTGATAATAGGCGATCTGGGAACCCGTGCCGTCCCTGCCGTTGGTCATCTTGCTCATCAACTCAAAGCAGATGGAGTTCAAGGCTTTTTCAAAGTTTTTACCCGAATAGTCGCCCATATCCTGCTTGCTCTCGGTCTTGCAGTGGACAAAGCTCTTGTCGATGGAGATGGTGCCGCCGTGCGCGTCGTCACCGCCGCCGATACCCGCGCCGCCCGTTGTCGAGGATGCTAAGATGATACTCTCGGTGATGGTGATATTGCCGCCGTTTTTGTTCTTGCCGCCACCGATACCCGCGCCGATCTCAGCGCAAGCGGAGACATAGCTGTGGTCGATTTTGATCGAGCCGCCGTTGCCGTCGGTACCGCCGCCGATCGCCGCCGAGGAGCCGCCCTTGTAAACGCTGTCCTTGGTACAGCGTGCGTCGACCGAGCTGCAGATGATGTTGATCTTGCCGCTGTCACAGCCCTTGTTGCTGCCGATCGCGGCGCCGTTGCCCTGTGTAGTCGCGATAACATAGCTGTTATAAATATTGATCTCGCCCATCTGCTTGCAGCCGGTATATCCCCCGATACACGCGGAGCTGTAGATCGCGCCGCCGCCGTTGACCTCGGAGTTGTAGATATCGAGGTTGCCCGCGCCGTTATGTAGGTTCGATCTGACTCTGGAGTTAAAAATGCCGATGTAAGCGGAGGTATCCGTCTCAGAATAATCGCCGCAGCCGATATCGCCGCAGCGAACGTCTGCGCCGTAGATGTAGTAGTTACCTGCGGCAGAATGAGGAGCGGCGCCGATCGTATACAAGATCTTATTCTTGACCAATTCGATCGTGCCGCCGTAAACCGCGACTGTCCCGTTTTTGTTCTTTTCATTTGCACCGAGTGCCGAATCTCTGCCGGAGTTAGCGGCGCACAGGGTGCCTGAACCTGCCTGCTGACCGTAAATATTCAGCTCACTGCTCATTCCCGCCTCATTGCGGACGCCCTCGCTGAATTCGACAGAAGCGCCGTCACACAGCAGCAGATTTGCTTTTCCGTTATTATTGACGCGGCTGCCGAAAGTGACGCTGTCCTGTACGACATACCATTTGTCGCCGCCGAGTTGTGTCAAATCGCTTGTTACGACGGTATAGTCCGTAAGGTGCTTGATGGTCTTGTTGACGGCTGCCGCTTTTCTGTCCCATTCTCTGTCAAGATACGGCAGTCCCCGGGTATTGAGTCTGATCTCTCCGCCGTCCGACACAACGTCGCTTGTATTCTCGCCGTTTTCAAAGAAATGATCTGTCGGAGCACCTGTGTTGTATGTACCGTAATCCTTGGTAACGACAGCCTTTTCCACAGGCGAGGTGACGCCGATCTGCGCCTTTGCGCCGAACGCGCCCGTCACGGTGATGACCTTATCCGTGTGTAGCATGATATCATCGCCGATATTATTCTGCACAAAGGGCTCACCCTGCATATTCAGGGTTCCCGTGTTATAGATACCGCTGCCCGCTCTGGTGGCGTTGTTACAGGTGATGGTGCCGCCTTTGACGGTGAGGGTGCCGTTGTTGCAGATACCGCCGCCGTGGGTGTTGGCATAATTGATGCTGATCTGTGCGTTCTCACTCACGGTCATCTGACCGTCGTTGGTAACGCCGCCGCCACCACTGTCGGAGGTTTTGTTCAAGGAGATGACGGCGTCCCCAGAGAGATTGAGGGTGCCCGATTCCTCGTTATAGATACCGCCGCCGTCCTTGCAGACATTGTTCTTGATGATACCGCCGCTGATGTTCAGCGTGCCCTTATTGAGGATGCCGCCGCCGTGATCGGATGCGACGTTGTCACAGATCTGACCGCCCTCGATACGGAGCGTGCCCTCGTTGACGATACCGCCGCCGTTATCCGAGTGCCCGCCGGTGATCTTGCCCTCATTCTTGCCGCCGGAATCCTTGATCGTGAGCACAGCGCCCTTGCTGACCTTGATGACAAAGCCTGACGACGACTCCGACTGATTCAGATCACGCGAGAGGGTGTGGCCGGCCAAATCGAGCGTGACATTCCTGCCGCTGTCGATCTTAATACCCTTGTCCTCATCCGCTGCTGTGATATCGGTCGAGAGCGTCACGATACCTGTCGTGTTGATCTCGGTCTGCAAGGCAGCCCATGTGGTCGCCGCGGCTGATACCGAAAACGGTACAACACCAAACACGCCGAGCGCAAGGATCACACACAGCAAGACACTTACGAATTTTTTGAGAGATTTCACAAAAAACTCCCCCTTATGTAGTTTCGATTACCGTCATCTCATATACGTTTCTGTTTTCTGTATATTTTATAACACATAACCGTCTCCGATTGCAACACCGATTCAAAATTCTCTCCACTCTCCGTTATCTTTTATCTGTTATCTCTTATGTAAAAGAATTGTCCGCCGAAGGAACCCTTCGACGGACGTTTTTCAACCCTTAATTACTTCAGGCCGTTTTCGTAGGACTCGATCATCTTTTTAGACGCTTGACCTGTACGGCATACAGGTTTTATAAGGGTTTTTGAGATGTTCTCGCCCATGTTGAGCTGTATCTCGAGCCGCATACCGTGCTCTTCGGGATAAACCAGAATTTGTTTAATGAACCTGTCTACAAAGCTGCGGTCGAGCTCGTCCTCGTCGAGACTCTCTGCTGCAAGGGTGAGGATGGAGCGGATCTGTGAGAGTTGCTTGTTGATGTCCTTTCTGCCGGTCAGTTGCTCGGTGATCGCTTCGATCTCCTCCTGACAGCGCTTGATCTCGTCATCACATTCGGCGGACATCCGCACGAATTCGCTGTCGGGAAACTGTCCCTCGATGTTCAGCTGCAGTAGCTTCTGCTTTTTCTTCTGTTCATTGGCAATAGATTTATTGAGCGCGTCGATACGGTTCGCGCCCTCGCCGGATTTCAATAGATCCTCGGACAGCTTCATGATCAGGTCGGAGAGCTCCTCGATGTTGCGCTGACTTGATTTAAACACATCCAGCAGTATCGGGATGATCTCATGTTCATAGATCGTCATCGACGGACAGCTGTCCTTACCGTTTTTGATTTTGTGGGAACATCGCCACGCGGAGTTGGCGGTGCCCTTTTTGCTGACGGTGTCCTTACGGTAGAACGGCGCGCCGCAGTGGGCACAGATCAGCTTGCCGGTCAGCAGGTTGTTGTGATTGGTCTTGTTCTGCTTCTGGATCACATCGAGGCTGCGGAGCTTCAGGACATCGTTTGCCCTCTGCCACAGCTCCTCGGAGACGATTGCCGGGACGACCTCGCCGCTCTCGTCCTTGTAGATGACCCATTCGTCCTCGGGCAGGAAACGCTGTTTCTTTGTGAACATATCCACGACCTGCACCTTGTTGCCGACGTAGTAGCCCATGTACTTCGGGTTCTTGATAATGTTCGCCATCGTGGAGTGCGCGAGCTTGTTGCCGCGCGTATTGCGGACGCCCTTGTTGTAGAAGTAGGTCTCGAGGTTCTTCATGCTGTATTTGCCGGTGGCGTATAGCTCAAAAAGCTCCCTGACGATCGGCGCCTGTTCCTCGTCGATATACAGCCGCTTGTCCGCCTTGCGATAGCCGAAAATGTTGCTGTTGCCGAGCACGACGCCGTTTTTGATCGCCTGATGATGTCCCCAGCGGACACGGGAGCTGATCTTGCGGCTCTCGTCCTGTGCCATCGAAGCCATGATGGTAAGTCTGAACTCGCTGTCCTCATCGAGCGTGTTGATGTTGTCGTTCTGGAAGTAGACCGCTACGCCGTTACTTAACAGCTGACGGGTGTATTGGATGCTGTCGAGCGTGTTGCGGGCGAATCGGGAGACTTCTTTGGTGACGATCAGATCGAACTGACCGCAGAGCGCGTCCTCGATCATTTCGTTGAATTTCTCGCGCTTTTTGGTCGTCACGCCGGAGAGCCCTTCGTCGATGTAGCCGCCCGCGAACTCCCAGTTTGGCATATCGCCGATGTACTCGGTGAAGTATTTCTTCTGGTTTTCGAGCGAGTTGAGCTGTTCCATAAAGTCTGTGCTGACGCGCGCGTAAAACGCGACGCGCAGCGGCAAGTCCTTGAAACCGATCCCGTCCTGCTTGATTTTGTTCCTGACTGCCAGTATATCCATGTATCATACCCCTTTCATGTTATGATAATCCAATCTTCATTATAAACAGCCGCAGCCTCCTTTGCATTAGGAGGCTGTTTCCTGTTTTAGTAAATTTTTCCTTAAGCCGCCTTGTGATACATCCGCGCGAGCTCGCGGTCGATCATCGACAATAGCTTTCTGTACTGCCTGTCGTCAATGACGCCGTTTTTGTAGATCGCGCGCGCGAAATGCTCCAACCAAACGCGGTCGAGGTTTTGATCCCTGATTGCGGCTTCGTTCTCTTTACTGCTCGTATGTGTTCCTCCGATGCTTCTGAATAATACAATATTATTCTTGGCAGATGTATCCTGAGTATTCATATTTGAACACCGATCAAGGATATGATTTGATATGTGTTGATGAATGTCAGCTGATCTGCAAACTTTCGACAAATTATACACTTCCTTCTTTTTTTAGCATTAAGACCGTTAAGCGAAGGAAACCTATATAGTTAAATTATAACAGCTGCTCCTGATTTCGCGAAGCGGCAGAGCTGACAAAATGATTTGGTACAAAAAGCATCTTTCCGTACTGAACGCCGAATGTCAACTGAAATGTGTCAACCGAGGGTAAAGACTTTTTAAATCAACACGGTTTGTCCCCTTTAGGTATATATTTTTTTTACTATTATTGGTTTACATAGTTTACAAATGATGAAAAGCCATTGTTTATCAGGCTTTACGCTGTCAACTGCCATGTCAACCGAACGTCAACTTGAACGTCAACCAAGTTGATAAACGATCAGTCAAACGGTAGATCATCATCAGAAGTGATCTGTTTGTCAACCGAACTATCCGACAAACTGTCAACCGGCTCGGGTGATTTGATCCTCTCCCAGCCCTTTTGTGAACCATACTTGCTGTAACGCTTCGGGTTCTTATATGCCTTCCAGCCCTTGATAGCGCCGCTCGCAATACCGGTATTCATGATTTCGCAGATCTCCCGCGTTTCCCACGAGGCAGGCTGATTGAATGTGTTGCCCAGCGCCTCGGCATAAAGCAACTTGGAGCATACCCGATTTCCGGTGAAATCCTCTAAAAAGGCGTAAATCATACCGGCTTGTGTATCCTCTTGCATAAAGTCCTGCTGTTGAGTCCGGAGTTGATCGTCCATTTCGGCGCTGAAAGTCAGTTTGTAGTCACCGCTGCGGTAGATGGTCATTGCCTCTGCCCACATCTGGTCTATGTAGCGACGTGCCGCATTTTCATCTGCTAAAATGTGAACCTCTGCTTTTTCAGGATAGACAGTCACAGGAATGAAGCGGCGATTCCCTGTGCGGTCACGAGGTAAGAAATCCTGACGGTTTGTTGTCCCGGCAAAGACGCATTGGCGCAGCCTGTCCGCCGGGTGGGTCTCATACGGAACCTTGTATGTCTCCTTTTGTCGGCTGAGAAAGGACTTGATCTCCTCAATGCTCTTAGCGTTCGCTGTCGCGATCATCTCGGACATCTCAATAATCCAGTGACCCTGCAATTTCCTGTATACGTTCTCGTCGTCAAGCCGTTTTAGGTCGTCCGAGAACCATTCGTCCCTGATTGCCATGAAGCGGAAGAAAGTAGATTTGCCCGCTCCCTGACCGCCCACCAAGCAGAGCATATTCTCGAACTTGCACCCTGGCTCGAATACCCTTTTGATCGCACCCATCATAAACAGCTTCAGTGCCTCATAATTGTATTCGTTTTTCTCGCTACCTAAGAAACGGTGTAGAGCATATCTGATTCTCTCCTTGCCATCCCATTTCAAGGAGTTGAGGTGAACCTGTATCGGATGGTAACAGCTTTCATTGGCGACGATTTCAAGAGCGCTCTGCACTTTCTTTTCATTCGTCAGTCCATAGCTTTCTTCAAGGTATAACATTAGGTAGTCCATATCCAAGTCCGTCAGCAGAGAGCCTGTCCGCTTCCACCACAGCGGCTTGATGATATCCACCCGTTCCGTCAAAAGATTTCGGGCGATCGCTCCTTTTAGCTTTGGGTCGGATTGAAAGACCGTCACGCAGTTGCGAATACTGTTTTTGACGCCACCCTTTTGATAGACCTCGAGTGAACCCTTGATCTGTTCCGTTGTTTGGTTATTGTTTGTATCGGTCGTGTCCTTATCTCCCCTCAATAGTTTTGTTTCGTTGAATTTGCTGCTCCGGCTCGCGCTCATTGATAACGCGGCTGACTTGGTATTGTACCTGACGCAGCTTTGCCAAATCTTCTTTCAGCGGATTGTATTGCGCTCTCAACCTGGTGTATTCCGCTCGAAAATCGTCATACTCACGCTGCCATGCTTTGACGTTGACCGGTTCGCCTTTCAACTCCTCGCTCAACATACGGCGTACAGCGTAGAACTGCCGCAGCTCGGAGTCATGAGAGCTTTTATACTTCTTCCGCTGTTTCTTCCATTTGAAGCTGTTCAGCTCGTCATGGATCGGCTTTAGGCGGTGATAGATCTCAGCGCTGCGGATCAGCTCGCGGAGCTGTTCCATGCGTTTTGATTTTGCTTTCATACTACCTTTCAGCGTATCAAACGAAGCGTCCAATGCCGATAACCGCGATTGCAATTCTTCAACGGTCAAAAGTTGATTGTCGCGCAAATAGTTGATGACCTCCGTCATCCTTTTCAGATTTCCGACCTTGCCCTTTTGACTGTATGTGCCTGAGCTACGCTTGACATAATAGTCTGTCAGGAGATCGACGAGATTCGGCGACTGCGGCTTTGATAGTTCCTCCCTGACCTCCGCGAGCCAAGAGAACAGAGATTTGATTTTCTTTGTGACGTCGCATATCAGACGGTTGGTCGCCTTAATCCAGCGGTTCAACTCACCCTTATCTGTTTTGATCCCCTTTGCTTCCATCTGACGGACGGTCGGTCCCTCATGGATGGTTGGGATTAGATCGAGTCCCTGCCGTTCATAAGAGCGGTGGTCGATCCGTTCGGTAATACCATTTTGCTCAAATGCTTCGTTCACCATTTCGCACCATGCTTTGCGCCAAGCCTCTAAGGTCTCTGGAGTGTGCCAGTCGGTGGTTGCAACGGCGTTGAACTTTGGTTTACCAGTGCTGTCCAAAACAGTATCGCCGTTCGCGTCGACTACATATTCCCGTTTTTGCTTTTGTCCCCAAGTGCCGTCAGGATTGATCGGACGCATGGTCGTCAGAACATGAAAATGCGGATTGGGTATCCCACCGTCACCCTTGTCCGGCTGATGAACGGCAAGATCGGCGATCATACCTTTACTGACAAAATGCTGTTGCACAAACTCTCTTGCCAACTCGATATTCTCCTCCATTGTCAATTCGTTTTGCAGGGCGATATCGAAGCTGTATGCAAGCTGAGCTTTCTTGTGCCGCTCCGCGTGCTCGACCGTGTTCCACAGTGTCGCTCGATCCTGATACTCGGACGGAGCGTGATCTGGCAAAAATATTTCAGAATAAATCACGCCCCCTTTCCTTGTATAGTCGCTGTACTCGCCGTAGTAATCGCTGTAGAGCTTTTCGCCGGCGCGGTAGGCAGCCGCGGCAATAGCGCTCTGACCGGCGCTCCGCTTGATTTGCTTAACGCAGAAATGATAGAGCGCGATCTCAGTCACCGTCCTTAATGACGCGGTACTTCTCAGAGACTTTATCCACCAGTTCTTGAACAGCGTCTAATTGATAGATCTGTTCTACCAGCAAATAAAAATCTTCCTGAGATAAGTATTCGGTGTCCGGCATGACGGCCTCGACCGCAACACCTTTGAGTATCAAGCGTTTGTTACGCTGCTTGCGCTGCGCCTTCTTTAGGTAGGACGCACGGTTTTGCAGTCGGGTCAGCTTATGCTGTTCCTGTTCGAGCTGCCGCTCGGTTGTTTCGCATTGTTTTTCCAATGCTTTTGTTTTGGCTTTCAGATTTCCACTCTCCTTTGTGATTTGGGTTAGCCGCATACGCGGCGCAAGGGTTCCCTTGTACGGAGCTGTGCGAACAAAAGCTTTTCGGGGAAAAGCGCCTCCTCGCAGAGCGCACATACATTTGATGTATAGAAGTGCGCCCTTACTCCATAAGGGAGAATGATTGTTTTGCCGTTCTACCCGGGAGCCGTTATCCTGCCCCCTGTCTCAGGGGCGTATCCCGGCATTGGTACGCTGAATGCGGTACTTCGCCTGCCGGTCATATCTTCCCGGACGGTCATTCAGTTGTGAATGCAGTCCGGTGAAGAACCACTGTCTCTATTCTACTCACAAAGTACAAAAATCCGGAAATCTTGCCAAATCTGCAACTTTTTTCGCGTTCGACTTTTTTCGATTAACAAATCTGCAATTCCGAAGTATCATAAAATCGAAAAAATACGAGGAGGCGTATATCATGCCATTATTACCCGGGACGCCCGGAGAGCGGATCTCCGATCTGTGCAACGGCAGACATATCTCGCAGAAAGAATTAGCTAAGAGGATCGGCGTATCCGCTCCGCAACTGAGCCGCATCGTCAGCGGAGAAACAAAGACGCTCAGCAGCGATATTCTGATCGCTGTCGCAAAAGAGTTCAAGGTATCTACCAATTACATACTGGGGTTATCCGAAGTCAGTACACGTAAAAGCTATGACATATTCGAGATAGGCTTTTCCGAAGGAGCTGCAAAGGGTCTTGTAACCAAAGCGATTGATATGGAGATCCTCAATCGCCTGTTGGAACATAAGAGCTTTCCTAAGCTGACTAACCTGATCCGCATCTACTTCAAGGATACAGCGGCGAGAGGAATCATGGCGCGCAACCAGATCATCGATATGGCGACCGCCTCCTTATCCGATTTTGTCAAAGAACACCCGGACAAACGAGCGGAGGTGCGAGAGGATCTGCAATTCATGAGCGCGCAAAAGCTCGGCGAGCATGAGGCGGAGATGGAGAAGATCAAGAACATATTTCTATCGATCCTGCGGGACATAAAAAAAGACATAGACAGCGGAAAGCAGCCCGAAAAGACTGTCTCCACAGCTATGATCCAAGCAATTCAAGACGAGATAAGAGAACACGATCCAAAGGCGCTCACAAAAGACGACGTCACTGAAATCGTCGTTAATCAGCTCGGTCTGGTCGCCCCAATGGGAGAGAAAACCATTGGTTTATTCAGAAAGCTATTAAAAGGAATGATGAAATAGAAGAGTAAGAAAGATGAATAGATTTGATATTAACAGAAAAGCGGCAAGGAGAAATCCCTGCCGCGATTTTTATTGTTATTTAGTTTTGCTTTTCACCGATTTTAATGATGTGCTTTGATCGGCGTTCGGCGTAGCGCTTCGCCTCATACGCGCCGCCATGCTCCCTGATTGTGTAAACGATCACCATATCGCTGTGATCAACGATCCAACGATTGCGGGCTTTAATGGCGGCTTTGTAGTGGATTCCGACGAGCTCGTCGGGAATGATGACGTCGTCATACATAGCGGCGTAATAGCCTCTGTCAGTATTGATATCGTTGGTCATATACGGCTTAACGCAGATCAGCTTGATGTGCGGATAGGTTTTCTTCGCCCTTCGTACAACTGAGGAAAACAGGCTGTCGAATTCGCCCATCGCACCGGTGTAGAATAACTCACAGCCATCCTTGATTGCCATGAGGACGGCTTCTTCTACCTGTCCGCTGATGTTTTCAAATACTTCCCTGTGACCAAACCCGCAGCACGCTTTCATATTTCACCGCAAAATAAAAAAGCGCAGCAACGAATTAACGAAGCTACGCCAAAAAACACATAGCCCTTATTGTTGCTACACAATCACAAACGGTTTCGATTTCTCTAATTCCAGTTGCCGGACCTGTGTTTTTTACACAGTATATGCAACTGGAAAAACAACATACAAAAACGACACAGGAAATAGTATTCCCCATGTGAATCGAAACCATATTCAGTTTGTGATTATGTAGCATACTTATCATAACATAAGAGCCGATAAAAAGCAATATGAACAACAAAAACATCATAATCGGATACAACGATATTTATACTAAATTGTCTGCTCGTAATGCTGAAAGTGTAAAAATCTGTATAAAACAGCTCAGCACTTTTTAGATAAAAATGCGTATTATAATGAGTTAATAGAAAAGTTAAACTGCGTATTATTGAAGATTTTACTTATAATTATATTGCGTATTATTAGAAAGTGTGCTATAATTGCGGTGAGAGGAGTTGTTCCTATGATTTTTCGCAGAAAAATTTATGATAAACTATTGCAGTGGAAAGAGAAATCTGCCGGTGAGAAGGCGCTTATGATCGAAGGTGCGCGACGGATCGGCAAGTCCACTATCGTGGAAGAATTCGGCAAGAAAGAATACAAGAGTTATCTGCTGATCGACTTCAACGACGTCAGTCAGGTGGTGAAGGACGCATTCGAAAAGTATCTGAACGATCTCGACACTTTCTTCATGATCCTGTCGACCGAGTACAACAAGACGCTCTATCCGCACGAGTCTTTGATCATTTTCGATGAGGTACAGCAGTATCCCAAGGCGCGCCAGTCGGTCAAGAAGCTGGTCAAGGACGGACGCTATCACTATCTTGAGACCGGTTCGCTGATCTCCATCAAAGAGAATGTCAAGGACATCACCATCCCCTCGGAGGAGCGCAAGCAGCGGATGTATCCGATGGACTTCGTGGAGTTCTGTTGGGCGCTCGGCGAAGAGAAAATGCTCGACTATATCGAAACCTGCTTCAAACAAAAAAAGCCTCTTGAAGACGATCTGCACCATAAGGCGATGATGCTCTTCAAGCAGTATATACTGGTCGGCGGTATGCCGATGGCGGTGGCGAAGTATCTGGAAAACAATCGGAGCTTTGCCGCGGCGGATGAAGAAAAGCGTGATATCCTCACGCTGTACCGCAACGATATCAGCAAAGCAGACATCAAGTATCGCTCGCGGATCGCGTCCATCTTCGATCAGATCCCGGCGTTCCTCTCTCAGCATGAGAAGCGCGTGAAGCTCTCCAACATCGAGAGTAATTCCACCTTCCCGATGTATCAGGACACTTTCTTCTGGCTGGGCGATTCGATGATTGCCAACGAGTGCTTCAACTGCTCCGATCCGAATGTCGGACTGTCGCTCAACGAGGACAGGACTTATGTGAAGTGCTATATGGGCGATACCGGGCTGTTGGTCAGCCACGCCTTTTCCGAGCCGGAGATCGCTGACGGTGAGCTGTACAAGACGATCCTGCATGATAACATGGCAATCAATGAGGGCATGATCTTTGAGAATGCGATCGCGCAGCAGCTGGTCAGCAACGGCTATCCGCTGTTCTTCTACACGCGATACAATCACGAAAAGCACCGCAACGATATCGAGATCGACTTTTTGATCTCCAACGGCAGCAAGCTCAAGCCGAAGATCTATCCGATCGAGGTGAAATCGAGTAAGCGCTATACCACAAAATCTCTCGATAAGTTTGTCGAGACTTTTCACAGACGGATCGGCGGCGCGTATATCATCCATACAAAGAACCTGAGTCAGCAAAACGACGTCCTCTGTATCCCGGCATATATGGCGTATTGCCTTTGAATAAACAAGAAACAAATGCGTAATTAAGGAGAGTACAATGCCTAAAAAACCTTTCACATATATATCGCTGTTTAGTTGTGCTGGCGTTGGTTGTTATGGTTTTAAACAAGCTGGATTTCAGTGCGTAGCGACTAATGAATTATCTCCGCGCCGAATCGCAATACAGGAATACAACAACAAATGCATTAGAAAAGAAGGCTATATTTGTGGAGACATAACTCTAAATAGCACAAAAGAGTTAATTTACAATGAAATTGAATGGTGGAAAAAGAATAAGCACATATCAGAAATCGATGTTGTAATAGCAACACCACCGTGTCAGGGTATGTCAATTTTTAATCACAAAAAGAATGATAGAGACATTAAGCGTAATTCTTTAGTTATTGAATCTCTAAAACTCGTAAAGGATATTCAACCTAAGTTTTTCGTTTTTGAAAATGTTCCTGCATTTATGAATACAGAATGTATTATTGAGGGCGAAGAGAGATGTAGTATAGGAGATGCACATCAGATAATACTAGGTGATGATTATTCGTATTATGCAGATACTATAAATTTTAAATACTTTGGTTCAAATTCCAGCAGGACAAGAACACTTGTTATAGGTGTTCGTAAAAACTTGATTCAGTATATTTCCCCTGTTGAACTTTTTCCTGAAAGACAGGAAGAACATACATTAAGAGATATTATAGGAGATTTACCATCTTTATCTGAAATGGGAGAAATATCGCAGTCTGATTTTTACCATTCTTTCCGCGCTTATCCTGAGTATATGCGTGAGTGGATCTCAGATTTGAAAGAAGGCGAATCTGCGTTTGATAACTCTGACCCATCAAAACGTCCCTATAAAATAGGTAAAGACGGTAGCATTATTCAAAATGCAAACAAAACCGGAGATAAGTATAAACGACAAGTCTGGGATAAAACAGCTCTATCAGTTCATACTCGTAACGATCAACTAGCTAGTCAGAATACAATACATCCGTCAGATGATAGGGTTTTTAGCATAAGAGAATTAATGAGAATGATGACCATACCTAATGATTTCAAATGGTTGAGTACTCCGTTCTCAGAATTAAATGCATTGCCAATTGAAAGAAAAAAAGAGATATTAAGAAAGGAAGAAACAAATATCAGGCAATGCATTGGTGAAGCTGTACCTACTGTGATTTTCACTGCAGTTGCTAAAAATATATTTGCATTTTTGTCTGTGAAGCACTATTCCGATGGATATATACGTCAAATAATTAAGAAATACGAATTAAATAATGTTGATATATTATTAGAATATATATCCAAAAGGGGAAAAACTAGAATCCAAGATAAAGAGCTTTCAATTCCCACTCTGTCTAGAGTTGCTGAATTATCAAATAATGCTCGTGTAGAACACGCAGCGTACTATACGGGTAAAGACACCTTAACCGAGTTGTTTCAACACCTTCCTACTTATGATAAAGATGAAATTCGTATTTTAGAACCTGCGGTCGGATCCGGTAATTTCATTCCTTTTCTCGTCAAAAAATATGCATATATAAAATCTGTAATAATTGATGTTATGGATATTGATCCTGAAGCAATAAAAATCTTTACTGCTTTACTTCAACATCAAACCATTCCGAGCAATATTACTATTAATGTTATCAATGATGATTTTTTAACTCACGACTTCTCTAACGTTCATTATGACTTGATAATAGGAAATCCTCCCTATGTTAAACTGTCTACAAAAACATCGAATTTAAAAACTTATAGAGAGCTTCTTAACGACAATATCGGAAATAATCTTGCAGGTTTCTTTATTACAAAAAGTATTAAAATGTCTGATTATGTTGCGTTAATTCTTCCTAAAAACATTCTGTGTAATATGGAATACCAGATTACAAGAGAAAGGATTGCTAAGCATAGAATTACAGCTATAGTTGATTTTGGAGAAACTGGTTTTCGAGGTATACATATTGAAACCATATTTATTGTTGTTAATACTCAAAGGCATTCTGGAAAACTACTTGTTAAATCCGTTCCAAGAAAAGAACAAATATGGCAAATGCAAAGGTATATTACTGATAAAGCTTTACCTAATTGGACAATTTATAGAAATAAGCTGTTTGACAAAGTTTTAGGCGAAAAGCAGTTTTCAGCTTTTACAGTTTTTAGAGATAGACAAATTACCAAAGGTTCAACTGTGGATGATGGAATTTGGGTGATCCGTTCTCGCAATATTCCAAGGGATGGCAAAAGTATTAAACATATAAATGGGTATGATATGTACGTTAGTCGGAAAAATATTGACCAGTTTGAAGTTAGCAAATATCTTGATCGAAATGATGTGTATTTAGTACCTAATATGACATATTATCCAAGGATGATAAAAAAGCCATCCGGTGTTCTTGCAAACGGATCAGTTGCGATTCTAATACCAAAAGAAGGAGTTATTGTTAATAAATTAGATATCGATTATATAGCGAGTGATGAGTTTGAGCAATTTTATAGAATTGCTCGGAACCACGCAACTCGATCACTAAACCTAGACAATGTATCAATATATTATTTCTGTATATCGAAATAAATATAGCCGTAGAGCGTCGAACTCTACGGCTATATTTTTTAAATATTTGAAAAATATATCAAAAATATATTCTACCAATATTGACAAATAACAATCTGTGTTCTATACTATATACGAATCATAATATATGGAGGTAAAAATCATGTCAGAAACAAAGAGGGAAAGATTTGTTAGGATAGCTGAGAATCGCACTAATAAAATCCTTGATACACTTAGATTACTAGCTAACTGTGCTAACAAAACTAATTACGAATACAACGACGAGGATATAAAGCAAATATTTGCTGCAATCGATAAAGAAGTTAAATCAACAAAAAATGCTTTTTTGGGCATCGATTATAAGGAAGAACGTTTTTCTCTAAAGGATAAAAAGTAAGGAGGATAAGGTATGGATAATAGAACGCTTGCTATTGCTTTAGCGACCTGTGAAAAAGAAGAGGAAATAATTCAACTGCTTAAGGACAGAGGTCTCTGGGATGATTCAACTCGATGGAGGGACTTTGGAGATAACGAAAACAATTGGTCAACTATAGGAAATCAACAAAGCGAAGCTGATGCTGCATTGGTAGAAAAAATAGTAAATTCAGTAGATGCATTACTGATGAAAGAGTGTATGGTACGTGGTGTTTCACCGTCTTCTAACAATGCGCCTCAGAGTATTGCAGATGCTTTAGAGCAGTTTTTTGGCATAACAGGTGGAAAAATACAGAATCTTACTGAATCTGAAAGAACAAATCTTGCGCAAAAGAATATTATCTTAGCGGCTACAGGAGAAAAAGATAAGCCTAACTTTGTGATTGTTGATCGCGGTGAAGGACAAACACCCCAAAAAATGCCCGAGACAATTTTAAGTATAAACAAATCAAACAAGCTTAAGGTTCCTTTTGTTCAAGGGAAATTCAACATGGGTGGAACTGGGGCTCTTTCATTTTGTGGAAAGAACAACTTCCAATTGATTATTAGTAAACGTTGTCCTGAAATCGAGGAAAACGACGAAACTCATGACTTATGGGGATTTACAATCGTTCGCAGAGAAAGGCCTTATGCAGGGACTGGACTACGTAGTTCAAAATTCACCTACTTAGTAGATTCGGATCAGAGTATTCTGACTTTTTCTTGCAGCTCATTACCAATTATTCCCACATCAAATAACAAATTTGATGACATGGAATACGGAATGTATTGTAAAATGTATGATTACAATTTACCAGGTCGTATGAAATCCAATATTAATATGGCTCTTTCTTATCGCCTTTCAATGCTTTTGCCAAATCTAGCATACCCTGTATATATTGACGAATGCAGAAAAGGATACCGTGGTCATTCAATGCATCGTACTCTTTCCGGACTAAATGTGCGACTCAGTGATCAACTTGCCAAGGAAGACAGCAATATCGAGGAGAAAGTCCCTGTTAGTTTTACTATTAACGGTCAGAAAGTTGATGCAGCTGTATATGTATTCAAGGCAAAAACAAAAAATGGTACAAAGCTCGATATGTCACAGTATCGTGGAACAGAAGGTATTTTATTAACACAGAACGGTCAAACCCATGGAAGTTATGACAAAAAGTTTTACAATCGTACTTCGGTTGGTTTGAGTTATCTTTCTGAATCACTCTTGACAATTGTAGATTGTACTGAAATTGATGAAGCTACGCGTGAAGAGCTATTTATGAATTCGCGTGACAGAACACGAAGTAGTAGCTTTGCAGGAAAACTTGAGTCGGATTTGGAAGAATTCCTTAAGGGAAACGAAACACTAAAACAAATCCAAGCAAGACGTCGTGAAGAAGCAATAAGTGATAAACTTGATGACGAAAAGCCTTTAGAAGATGTGCTTTCAAGTGTGTTCAAGAGTAGTAACGTTTTATCTAAATTATTTGTATTGGGAGAAAAGCTAAAAAACCCTATTAATTTGGGATCGGGCGCTGAAGCGGAGATCTTCGAAGGAAAATACAATCCCACTTTTTTCACTCTTATCCGCCCGAAGAAAAACACTGATGTGCCTTTCAAAAGAGAGGCTCAATTAGGAAGAAAATGTAGGATTCGCTTCAAGACGGATGCTTGTAATGACTTTTTTACTCGAGAAAAATACCCTGGCATCTTTTCTCTCACAAGGGATAATGGAGAATGCGAAGATCACTTTTTGAACCTAAAAGATGGTATTGCTACACTAAGTATTGAGCTGCCTAATAATGCTCAGGAGGGAGATGAGTACACTTATGTTTTCGAGGTGGTTGATACAAACAATGACAACCGCTTTAAGGAAACATTTGAAACTGTTATTATAGCCAATAAGGATACTTCTGGTGGTGGAGGTCACCGAATACCACCAGATAATGGAAATAAAGGCAAAACAACAATAACACCTGCTGGAATAAGTCTTCCAAATGTTCGAGAAGTAACTCATGAAGAATGGGATAATTACGATTTTAATAAAGAATCTGCCCTTGCTGTTATGAGTGCGCAAAACAATGTTTGGGATTTCTATGTTAATATGGAAAACATACACTTGCAATCTGAATTGAAACCTATTGCCAAAAATGAATCAAAGATGAAACTATTGAAAGCAAGGTACAAATACAGTATGGTTCTAATCGGTTTAAGTATCCTTGGCTACAGTAAAAATCATCATAACCCTTCTGATGAACAAAAAAGTGAAATTGAGGAACCCGAAAAAATGATTCGTCTTGTAACAAAGATGATTTCCCCAGTTATTCTTCCGATGATTGATGTTATGGGTGATGATTTAGATAATATCATAGATTAGTATCTTTTCAAAAAACACTATGTTAAGCGATTTTGCCTAGCATAGTGTTTTTTATATTACAAGATCATAAGAGTCATTGATTAACAAAAGCAATGATATTACGTACGGTGTTTAATCTAATTTTCCCTGTATCTCCGTTTTTCAGAAAAGCATTGATATTACCGGGGTTCAGCTTAAGGGCTTTATAAATGTGATAATTGGAAATGCCTTTTTCTGCTTGAATTGCAACGATCCTTTTTTTGCATAAGGGATTTGAGTTTATCATCGTTTTCTTTTGTATACTTCTTGTTCAAGTAGTTCTCATAGATCGTCCTGTCTTCACCCAAAGGAAGATCCTCAACTGCTACACCATTTAGTTGATCACATACTTCATTAAGATATAAAAACCTTTTACACAACTGATTCTTCAGTTTTTCGTCAACATAGTAGTTGAGAAACATACACAACACATCTCTTAATCTGGAGTTGTTCTCTGACAGTTTTGCAAATTTATATAAGGACTTGCTGTGTTGTATTGATTGAATAGATATTATACTTTCAGTAATAGTATTGTTGTTATAATATATATATCTGTATAGCCTTAGTCAACCGAAAACACTCCTGAAAGAGCGAGGCTATAATGTAGCTGTAGAATAGCTCTAAAATGTCCATATTTCAGCCGTATCGCGTTTTTATGGAAAGGTAGGGTGATTCTACTATCTTTTTGAATTCTGGCACAAATACACAAATAAAAAGTATGCTTAATGCTTGAAAAGTCAGGTATTATGCCGTTTTTGACACGATGAAGCTTTGAGAGAACTGGTCTTAAATATAAACAAAAATGTTTACCATCGCATTGGAACCGGATATATCAGATATAAGCTCGTATTATCTGAAAACAGCTATGCATGCTCTGTTATTCGAACTACTATGTTATCAGCTTGAGGAAAAGACACTTTCTTCACGCTTTACTACTATACTATATTATCTTATATTAAAAGAAGCTCATAGACTATCTATGAGCTCTTTTAATGAACTGAATCCGAGTATTTCAATTTTTTGACGCATAACGTTGGAATAGACATTTTCATATCCATTTTTTTCAATAGAAAGAATAAAGGATTGCAAACCTTTGATTTGTGCGATGTTCTCTGTTTCTTTTGTTTCGTATGCTTTCAATGCATCGTAGTACAATCGGTTTTTAACTTTTCTTCCAACGGTTAGATGGCGATAACTGTCGGCATCACTATATATACTAATACCTGTAATACGCACGTGATTAGCAGATTTCAAACTAACCGAACGAGTTTTCTTATGATTAAGCCTGAGACCCAGTCGTTTTAATATTTCAGTTGCTGTACATACAATCTTTTCTTTAATCTCATTAAAATCGATATCATCCGAACTCTTGAATGATACGGTCAGATCATCGGCATATCTCGTATATATCACATTTTCTAAGGACATAGTTTTTAGCTTTCCATAGAAAATTCCATCAAAATCTTTTAAGTATATATTAGACAAAACCGGAGATGTGACAAAACCAAGAGGAATCCCTCGTGAATTAATACTGCAATCCTCTATGATCTTATTACACTGTTTGCGTGTAATCCTATCTGGTTTGATTAGGTTTAGTTCGTAATACAGCTTTTCTGATAGTTGCTTATGAGAAATACTTTGAAAAAAGCTCTTAATATCGAGCATCACAAAATAATCATTATACATATGTGCAAGGGCGTTATCATAAATCGAACGATGCTTGACATATGCCTTTGAGAAGATTGAAGGAACAAAACCGTCTTCTATAAACTGATTAAGCCTTTGATGATATGCTTTCAAATCACAATCATCAGAACGGTATGATACGATCTTCCTGATTTTATGTTTTGTTTTGATATGACGGATAACAATATCCTGATATTTGTCATTCATGTAAACGTCCTCTCAAACAATGATGCCTTCTTTTCCGTCAACAAGCCCTTGGCTTTAGCAATAGTTTGATAAAAGCTACTGTTTATACTGACTTTTCTTAGTTGCGAGTTCTCAGCATCTTTCTCAACCAAAGAAATCAGTGAAGCAGCTTGAAGCATATAGAGATAAAATGCAGTCATATCTCTCAGACTGTAATCATAACCCTTAATCCTGATTTCCGTGCTATAATCATCCATATTAATGCCTGATAACTCACTAATGGTATTTGTGAGAATCATATCATACTGTTTCGCAAGCCAATCGACGTGTTTATACAATTTTATGTATTTCCTCAATTCGGACATAACACTCTTGATATTAAACAGTGCACACATCTGAGCTTTAAATGCTTGAGCGCTAACATAGATATGTAATTGTTTTCCTTCCTCTCCAGCCCAATATTCAATGTTATTATTATCTGATGGTCTATCATACTTATTTCGTATTATGTTGATTGTGTTGTTGCTTTGCTGACCTCTATTCAAAAACTTTTCTATCCTTTCGCCGAGATTAGCTCCAATACAATCATTATGAAAAAAAGTCAGAAAATACCCTGTGTCTTTGCTTTTTCGAGAAAGCAAAACATCAGGATAATACTTAATGCGGCAAATTCTATCAGATTCCATGTTATGACGAAAAAATGCATAATTGATAAAACCTGAAAGCTTTTTTTCATCAATTGACATGCTGTCAGGAACCAACAAACAAATTTTAGAAGCTGGCATCTGCCCCGACATGAACATTCCCAACTCCGCTGCAGTAGAAATCGTTTCATGAATAATTATCACTTTATCCGACATAGCGGAAGCTAACTGCTCTATCTGCTTAAGATTATTTAGCATCACATCATCATAGGAAAGATAAGACTGGTTAGTTTTTCTAAAGAAAAAATTCTCCTCCAGAATAATTACTTTGTACTCCGGATGCTTTTTAATAATATAATTTTTTAGTACATTTCGTTTATCATTTGCTTTATTACTATACTTATTTCCGCAAAGGAAAACAATTCTGGGAAAATCCGTAAAAACAAAACTCTCTTTAAATAGGCGCATATTATTCCATCTCTTTCAAAAAAAGAAAAGAACCCCACTTTGAATTTGGTACAATTGTTTGAAATCCGGAAATCAGAAACAATGTTCTGCAGCGCAGCGGAGCCCCGCGGAGCAAAGGTTATTGCTTCTGAATTTCGGATCCGTAAAAAGATGGCGGAGCTCATCCAAATTCAAACAGTTGTAGTTACCTGACCCTTAGTAAACGCTAAGGTGGCATAAGCCGTACTGGGGTTCTTTATAACTATTATATCACAAATAATTGGAAATATCAAACATTTCTGTGTGAAAAAACAATTCTTTTATCGATTGATTTTCAAATATTCTTTCCGACTTGTCCGGTATGGGGTAACCTATGGTCTCAAGAAATCTTTTACTTCTGTCATTATGATTAACAAACCAGTCAATCAATGATATGTACTTACTGAGGGTTCTTTTCCTGAAGTCTACAATTCCTACTTTTTCTTCCCATAAATAGTCTTTTGCTAAGACAAAATTAACCACAAAGACAAAGTCTTGTATCGTAATCTCGGTATCGGATACTAATGTCAACGATCTTTTGTCAGGGTACTGTACGATTCCTTTTCCCGTAAAAGATTGGTCGTTAATCTTAAAGTTAAATTCTGTATACTCTCCCCCATACGCGTCAATCAACGCCTTCAGAAACCAATTTGCCTCCTTTGATGATAATCCAATAACTATTCTAATAATATCAGAATCTCTCAAGTAAACCCTTTGCATTCCTGAAACTATGAAAAGCTTTGATTTATCCTGCTTCTTAATTAAAAAATCAGAACTCGTATCCAAGCCATTTGCTGATACGGAAAAATATACACTGAAAGAATCATCCACTTCATTTGCGCTATATCCTGATTTTATTCGATTGTATTCTGTATCAAGATAATCTAAAAAGTCCATATTTCTCACCTATTAACAATTGTAACATACAGAAATAGCAAATGCAATATACGATTCCTGTTTCAGATCCTATAATGATTAAATAATGTATAAAAAAGACCTTGCTATAATCAATGAATGAGCAGAATAACAACACGTTACATGAGAAAAATGCGTAAATAACTCTGTGTGGCAGATGCGGTACGAAGTGCGAATTCTTCTCCGGCTGTGACAAGAGTAGCACAGGAAAATCGAAGCTCTTTGTTAATCGTATAATTGACGTAATGAAAGAGATTGCTGAGATCAAATCGGCGTATACCGCGCCGTTTGTGAAATAACAGAATAATTAGTGAAAAGCACAGAGGACAGTACGGATGTCTGTCCTCTGTGCTGATTATATATATTACGTTTTACAAATGGCTTAATACGCACTTTTCAGAGTGTTATACCGCCAGCCCGTAGGTGTATGTAACCCTCTCCAGATGATCGCAGCAAGTCTGATTATTCCTGAGGATCACTGCTTGCCGTACGGGACACACTACGTTGAACAATGTCGAATCTTACCAGATAATGTAGAATGTAGTAAAATAGAACAGTATATAGAAATAAACTATATATAATTTAAATGGTTCTTCCGAATATCGCCTTTATATGATATGATAGTTGTAACAAATAAGCTGGAGGATAATATGAATTACCAAGAACTTAATGATAAACATCAATCAAAAATGCTCGGATTAATTTCTCCTGATTCTGAAATGGAATTTGAATGGGTTGATGATAGCCTCGAAAATAGATTTTTGAAATTGATACCAGAGGTTCATACCGGAAGCAGATTTCAAGATATTAATTCATCACTTAATAATCTTATTTATAGATATAATCATAAAACCCTTGATGACGAATCTTTGTTGCAAGAGATCGAAAAATTAACATCAGATAATGTACTGCCTTATAATATGACACTGCAACACTATAAATCAATTATTTCTGAGCAAAAATCCATGATAATCAGTGGTATCGGTGGTATGGGAAAAAGCCATTATGTGCATTATATCGAGAAAAAACTAACCGATCATCACGTTAAGCATTTGTGTTTATATGGGAAATTTCTAAGTATTGACAGCCAAATACCGTGGGATGAAATACTATCAATAGCTTCTCACGAGGACTTTGTTCTTGTGATAGATGCTTATAATGAATTAGATGATTCTGCACAAGTAGAGTATGTTGCAAAACTAACTCAGTTTTTGAATCAAGGTTACGGAAGATTATTTATAACATACCGCACTAACGCAATAAAAGACTCTGTTTTAGCGATGCTCGAAGAGATGGTATCATCTCAGCGTGAGTTTCTGGGTGTTAGTTATGATAATACTGTAAGCAATCTTGTTTTGAATTATGGATTGGATATTTTTGAATTTGAAGAAATCCTATACTCAAATAACGCATTATGGCTCAAAATGCTGGTAAAAACTGCCGGAATACTGCCGGAGAATAAGAATCTCAAAATGATTTCCACCGCAAATTATTTGATAGAAAACTATATAAAGAATACTATCAGTAAAAAGGTATGGCAGGACACAAAAGTTTGTGTAAAACAACTTTATAATGATAATAGTACTCGTTTTACTAAAGATAATATCGAAGGCGTTATCACTGATTGTAATTTGTTCATCAACGAAATGGAGCAACATGGATTTATTGATTGCTATGATGATGTTTATTATTTTGCAAACGAAACTATACTGAACTATCTTCTTGCTCGTTGTTTTATTCAGGAGTTGCAATCAAATCCTCAAGATGAAACAGCGGTAATACAAAGGTTAAAGGATCGTATAGGTTTGCGTGAACATCTAATTATGGCTTTGTTTGATTATTATCATGAAGATATCTCAAAGGCCTTGTTGCTAATTGGATCTACGTATTTGAAAACTTCTTTAAATACTGACTTGTTTCGAAAGATAAAAATATCAGAAGATCAAATCGAAGTGTTCAACAAACACATTAGTTCAAAATTATCAATTACCCAAAGATTCGTTTCCTTTGCAGGTTATGACGAACGAGTATACAACTGCACAAATCATTTGAATGACATTTTGTTGAATAATCAGAAATGTTTAATAGATATTGCGAAACACTATGCTGATCCGTTGTATGATGATACTCAGCAACACCTCATTAATACACTGATGCTATTGAAACATATCAAGCAAGATTGTTCACGATTAAAAGAGTACTTTTGGTATGCGTTATGGGTTTCATGTATTCCGAATGAGAGCTCGAGAAAAATCGCTACAAAAATTCTATTTGAAATAGCTTTACGCTTTGATGGATATATTGAATTGTTGGTAGATGTTTACCCTCAAATCCAAGATGATTATATTAAGCTATGTATTATAAAGGCACTCTCCTTTCAGAGCATTAAACATAGCGATCTCCTTATCCCTTTCTTTAGTGCTATACTTAATGATCCTGTTGAAACAAATAGTATGATTTTAGGATATTGCTTTTTGTATCCTCCGATACAAAAGAGCTATATTCATTATTCAAAAAGGAATGTTGCCGAAGAATTCCTCCATACCAACCACACAAAAAGCCTTTACTATCATCTTGACTACGCTGATATGTTTCAACAGTATTGGATTGGTTTTAGAGTTAATTATGTTTCCAATGAAAACTATGAAATTGAAATGCATGACCATTTCCTAAAAGCTGATAAAAAACTTGTTAAAGACTGGAATGAAAAAGCTGACGCAAAATTCCATTGTATGATTAATGGAGAGTGTAGCGGTTACAGCGGATTTGAGGATAAAGTATACGGTGTAGTGACACCGGATTTTGATACAGAAAAGTGTTTTAGTCCCAATGAATTATTTTCAATAATCCAAGGTGTATATAATGAAGTTGTTCAAGAATATCAATTTGTTGAAGATGAAAATAATCACTCGGATCTACGACGCTTTACAAGTACTTATTTATCAAAAGTTCTGAAGATAACTTCACAAAGATTCTTAGGAAGCCTTATGTGTAATTATTATCTCAACGAATTAATCAACTACTCTTCTAAGTCGGATTATGTTGGACTAAGAACATATGATCCTCTTGAATATATAGATTATGATATCATCTCACCCATAAGTAGTTTCAGCAAGGCTTCATATGATCTGAAAAATCGAATTCATAAAGTATTCGATTATGAAGGAGAGAAGAATGAGAGTTGGGCAAATGATATTACCGCAGTCAGAGAACACTTATTAAGAATAATCAATGAACCAGTTTTATATCAAGGAATTGAATGGTGTCCGATTGCTGTTGTTACAAAGGTGTCTGAAAGAACTGCGAACGATGATTTGCTGAATTCTGACGATTGCAACATATATGCAACATTCAATGAAAGCTATAACTTAGATGATACCGGAAGAAACAGGTATTATACTATCGAAATAGATACAGCTAAAATTAACTTGGATGATTATGCTGAGCTTCCTACTAATACCAGATGCTATTATGTTGACTGTTTTGTTGCTAATCATGATTCACAATCTCAATCAAGATTAATTCTTCCGCCTCCTATCGTTATTAAAGAATTAGACCTTACATTTGATTACGCAAAGTGCGAGTGGCTTAATCTAAATGGTGAAACGGTTATTATTTGTGATAATAATAAATCAAACATTTATCGTTCGGATATTCAAAGTATCACAATGATACGAAAACATGAATTGGACCAACTAAAGAATAAGTATTATCTCAAATACTTTGCATTTTCAGAAAGATTTATCCCACATTCTGGTTTTTCAAATGCCTGCGATAATCACTATCAAATTGAAAACGGAGCTATAATTAGAGAATTTAAAAACACAGGAAAAAGTGACTATATGTCAAAATGCGAAAAGTGTCCTTTTGGTTTTAATGAAGAGGATGAAGAAAGCAAAGAGTTACTAGAAGCATATTTGCAAGCAATGAATATGTATAACCAAACTGACGAATAGATTATTGTATTACTCGACTGGATATAATACTATTCTAAATGAAAAGAGGTGAAACGGTTTGACGAAATATACGGATGATGATATCAGAAGCATGGATAAGATAACCTGCAAGATCGCAGCTGATTATTTGGGTATCTCTCCCATTATACTGAGCCGAGGTATGCGTGAGGAAAAGCTTCCGATCGGGTTTGCTGTCCACAACGAAGATCGGTATACGGACAGCTGGAGCTATGCAATTGTTCCTGAGCGACTGATTGCGTATAAGCATGGTAAGATCAACGAAGTACAGGTGCAGGGTATCGAGCATAATCTCGAAACGATTATCAGCGAGTTTACATCCATGAAGAAGGACTTGAGTTTTTTATTACGTGGCGACAAGTGATGAAAGAGGTGACTCAAAGCAAAGCACAATATGAAAGAGAAATGGAACAGCTTCACGCCGGGAAGCTGTGGCTGGAAGAAAGAATCATTTTAGCAAGGAAGGAGGAAAGCATTATGAACGTATACAAAATGACGCCTTTTGCGGCACAGGAATTGTATGATGAGATATGGACAAATGCGGCGGGAAAAACCGCCAAAAAATATAATGTTCCTTACGATAAGTTAAAGAAAGCATAAGAAGATGCCGGTATTCCGTTGCCGACCAACTCTTATTGGGGCAGTCTTGCGGCAGGTAAGGATGTGCAGAGAACACCATTACCCGATTCAGTTTCGAAAGAGATTATGCTTCCGGTAATTGATGAAGAGGCAACCCAAACAGCAAAGGAAATTACCGCGAAATCGAAAAAAGAAAAGAAATCAGTAAAGAATCAAAACAGCAGTGCATCGAAAACCTTCTCCCCAATCAAAGCATCAAGTCTAACTAAATCTAATGCTATTGAGAGTGCCAATGAATATCCTCCGACAGGACAAGAAATCAAGCTGGATTCAATATTAGTCACGATCAAACGCAAGAAACTATACGAAGAATTATGGTCCGATTACATCGTCAACATTGCTAAGAATTACGGATTGAGTGAAAACACCATACGGCAAGCGTATAAACTCATGGATATTTCCAAGCCCGCTATGAGCTATTGGAAACCTTTCTTTGCCGGTCAGAATCCTCCAAAGCTCCCCCTGCAAGACAGCGATGCACCAGAGTGTCTGACAGCATTTCGCTCGGTCGGAGCAATCAGTGAAGAATTGCATGAGAAGCCTCTTTTGTCTTCTCTCTCCGATATAACAAGAGATCAAATCATAACCGTAGCCGCCGGTATTCTGAACAGTTCCTCTAAAACGCATCCAGCAATCAAAAAGAATCAGACTGATATCAATCGTTGGGCGAAAAGCCACTCAAGAGAAGAAAAGCGGACACGAAAAAGAGATCCCTATTACAATTCTATTCCGGAAGGTGAACCGCCGTTGTTCAGGGATATTTCAAATGAAACACGCCCTCGTGTATATGCGCTGTTTAATGATCTTTTCTATGCGATCGAGCAGTTAGGAGGCAAGGTCAACGATGATTTCTCCGTAATGATTCTGGGCGAACGCGTAACATTCAAAATCTATGAGGATGAAACACAGGTCATTCATGTCAAGACACCGGATGAATTGAAGGAGATCGAGAAGTACGAGAAAAATATACGCTTACATAACTGGGCATCTAAACCTCAAATTAGGAAGTACGACTATCTCTTCAACGGAAAGCTGCGTTTATCGGTATTTGATAAGCAGGTTTACAAGGATTCTGATAAGAACGTGCTGGAAAACCAACTTGGAAACATCCTGATTTCCCTTTACGAGAAATCAGAGGTTAATCGCCAGGAGAGGCTGAAACGTGAAGAGCGAATTCGAAAAGAAGAGGAAGAAAAGCGTTTACGTGAACAGCGCAGAGAACTGAAAAACGAAGAAATCAAAAGAGTGAACGGTTTATGCAACGCTGCGGATGATTATGACAAAGCCCGCAAAATCCGTGCTTATGTCAATGAAGTAGCGTCAAAACCCGATCTAAATGAACAAGAAAAGGAATGGATAGAATGGGCGCTCGAGAAAGCCGATTGGTTCGATCCCACAGTATCTCGTGAAGATGTTTTGTTGGGAAAGAGAAATCACGAAGACAACAGCGACAAAAAAGAATTGAAACCCGAGTACTCATGGAGATGGAATTAGTTCGATTTTCTCGTGGGAATCGATCATAGATGCTTTCATTTGACCTGACTACCTACGAATGGAAATAATACCATTTAGGAGTACAAGTGACAAATAAAACTGCTCATTTTAGGATCTATTTTTCGAGATTGGAATTATATCGAAACAGAGACGGTTTCTTATAGTTGATGATATGCAAAACTAAATATTGGAATTGATATTTCTGCAGAGAAAAGGTGATCTGCAATCGTTACTATAGGAATTGAATAACAGAAAAGCACAGGGAGCAGTTCGAGATGACTGCTCCCTGAATTCATTGTATGCAATTGCTTAATAACGACTTATTTATGGGGATTTCAAGGGGTTATACCACCAGCCCGTAGGTGTATGTAACCTTCTCCAGATGATCATAACAAGTCTGATTATTCCTGAGTATTACTGCTTGTCGTACAGGACACATGACGTTGACCATCTGACCGCCGATGGAGCCTGCCTGCTTGGAGGTCAGGTCACCGTTATAGCCCTGCTTGAGGTTGACGCCGACTTCGTTAGCGGCTTCCATCTTGAAGCGCTCCAGCGCGTCCTTTGCCTCGGGAACAACGATATTGCTCTTGGACATGGTATTTCTCCTTTTCAGATTTGGGGCAGTACCGCGGCAGACAGCGGGGACTTTCTCCCCTATCCCCCCTGCCGCGATACCGTGTCAGGAGAAACTGTCAGACCACAATACAGCCCTTTGTCAGCGCGATCAAACTGAACCGATTCATCATCGGAGAATCACGCCGCAATACTATTGTTGTCCGCAAGCTCGAAAATATCATAAGTAAATTTTGACAGTGAAGCTTTTTCATTGTCAGCCAATCAAGCGTAGGAAGTCTATAAGGCGCACGCGCCTGTCAACCGTCAACTGTCAACCGAGGGCAAAAACTTTTTTAATCAACACAGCTTGTCCCCATTCGCTATATTATTATTCTCTTACTAATATTGGTTTACATGGTTTACAAATGCTGAAAAGCCACTGTTTATCAGGCTTTCTGCTGTCAACCGAGATGTCAACCAAACGTCAACCGAGATGTCAACGGCACGCGTGCCCTTTTCCGCCATACTGTATAGTGAAGCGATCATCTCGATGATCCAGTGACCCTGCAGCTTGCGGTAGACGTTCTCGTCGTCAAGATTACGAAGATCGTCGGAGAACCACTCATCCCGGACTGCCATGAAGCGGAAGAACGTACTTTTGCCCGCGCCCTGACCGCCCACCAAGCAGAGCATAGTTTCAAATTTACATCCGGGATGGAAGGCTCGGTGGATTGCCCCGAGCATAAACAGTTTTAAAGCCTGATAGTTATATTCGCTCTCCTCGCTCCCTAAGAAACGGTGGAGTGCGTATCTGATCCGCTCCTTCTCCCCCGCTGTTCGCGTTTGTCGGGGAGTTCTGCGACGGCATACAAAACAGGAGCAATGACGATGACAAGTCGTAGCAAAGCAAGAAGAAACACCCGAAAATCTGCTTCGCAAAAGGAATTATATGTGCATATTCACCAAAAATGGAGCGCTTTTTTGGATTGTAGCTTGTCATAAGATATGATAAAATATGAATATTGGTAAGTTTTTCTCGTAACTCTATACTTTTTTATCAAAATGCGTCAGCCTGAAATCATTCTCAGGCTTTGGCTCAGGAGGTTTATTATTCATTGAATAATATCGTTTGGTTAATATTCGTTGTCGCGGCGATACTGATGTGGTCGGCATCCTGCTTACTGTATAAAGCCGGTGTGCACGATGAGAAGGAAAAGCATATCTGCTTAAAATTCTCGGTCTGCGTCGGGCTCGTGTTTTTTGTGATCGCTCTTGTCTATCTGATCATACGGGACGAACCGTTTACTATCTGGGAAAGCGCCGTCAGGTACTGGCCCATGACGCTTTTCGGCATTGTATACGCCGTCGTCAACACCATCTCGTACAAAGGCTACGTCTACAACGAGGCGACGGTGCAGTCCCCCGTAGAGGGTATCAGCGGCGGCACATCTACCGTATTGCTGATCATCGTTTATCTGATACTCGGAAGGGTCGATTCCGTCGCAAAGCTGTTAACGCCGTTACGATCATTGGGCATACTGGTGATTTTGATCAGCATTATCCTGCTATCGATCGTTCGTAATAAGGCTCACCGAAGCAACCCGCAGTATCAAAAAGCCAAGTGGATGAGCCGCGGTCTGGGGACGCTGATTTTTCCGGTCGTCTTCTCGATCGCAGACGCTTTGGAGACGATCGTCACGGGGGTTTGTCTGGACACCACCTATGGCTACGCTATGCCCGAGGGCGACAGCATCATCATCGTCGGCATGGAATACGCGGCGTTTGCCCTCGGGTTCTGGATCTATATCCTCATCAAGGAAAAGAAGGCGTACAATCCGTTCACCAAGAAAAGCGCTCCCCGCATCCTCGGGGCGCTGACAGATAACATCGGAGTCGTCTTTTACAGCTACGCAATGGCGATCAATTCCGTTTCTACCGATCCGTTGCTGGCTGTATACCCGATCTTTGTCATGATCGGAGGCCGCGTTTTCATGAAAGAAAAGGTCAGCAAAACCCAGTATCTTTTCCTGCTCGGGATCGTAGCAGGAAGCGTGATGGTCGTTGTGGACACCGTATTCTGATCGTCAGCAGCATCAGCAGACCGATATCATGATAAAAGCAACCGTATCGTCGCTTAAAAAGGAGTGATACATCCAATGCAAAAAAACGCTAAACGTCAGTCGACGCTGATGTCAAAAAAATATTTCTCAATGCTTTTAGGCGGTACGCTGACCATGATGGTAGCGTCGATCCTATTGATGTCCGATTCTGTCATCGCGGGCGCCGCCATCGGCTCCGACGCTGTGGCGGGGATCACGCTGGTGACGCCGCTCTACTCGCTCGCTGTCTTTTTCGGCTCCGTCATCTCCATCGGTATCCCCCTGCTGTACGCTAAGGAGATGGGTAAATTCAATAAGGATCGAGCGGATCAGGCATTTGGCTTTGGTGTGCTGATGTCTGTTATCGTAGGGGTTCTCCTGTTCCTGGTGTTCACCTTTTTCGGAGAGCTTTATCTGCGCAGCTACTCCCCTCCCCAATCGGTTCTGGAGCAAGCCCTCGGTTATCTGTTCTGGATGCGTTTTACGATCCTGATCCTGCCCTTCCAAATGCTCATCGCCAATATGGTGTACAGCGACGGCGACGAGGCTATCTCCACGATCGCTACCGCGGCGCAGGGTCTGGGAAACATTGCGCTTTCTATCATCCTCAGTCCTATCATGGGAATCCGCGGTATCGGACTGGCGTCGTTCCTGTTCAATGCTGTTTCTATCCTGATCCTGCTGATTCATTTCGCTAAAAAAAGCAATTCCCTGCGATGGAATCTGTATTTCTCCTTCGGTATCATGAAGGATGTTATCCGCTACAGCATCATCGACTCGAGCTCCTATCTTTTCCTGGCGATCTTCACTGCCGCGCTCAACGCTTTTATCAGCGCGCAGTTCGGCCCCGAGTACCTGATACTGGCATCCGCCGTTACCCTGTGCCGCGAATTCCAGCTGCTCTTTGACGGCATCGGTCAGGCTGTCGGCCCCATCTTCAGCGTTTACGTCGGAGAACAGAATCATAAAGGACTTCGTTCCAGCTTCTCCCTGGCGAACAAGACCGCCGTTATCGAAGGCATTATCGTCACAGTGGTTCTGTTGATCGTCGCGCCGTTTGTCCCGCAATTTTTGAACATAGCGGATCCCATGCTTGCCGGCTGGGTCGTGACCGGCGTAAGGATAACAGCGTTTGGCTCCACCTTTATCAGTATCCTGTATCTGCTCACCTCTTATTATCTGGTCATAGAGAGGATCGGACTGGGGCTGGCGGTATGCGCGCTGAGAGACGTCATTTTCAGCGTCGGTCTGGCTGTGATCATCGGAAAAATATTCGGTATAACCGGTATGTTCATCGGTATTGCCGCGGCTCCGGCTGTCGCCTACGCGCTGCTGCTGCTCTATCTGGTCGTGCGTTACGGCAAAAAGGACTGTCCGCTGCTGCTCTCTAAGGTACCCGGAGACGAAAACTCCTACCTGTTCCATCTTTCCGTAGAACCGGAGCAGATCATCGCTCTGCAAAAGGACGTGGAAGCGCTGTTGCAGAAGCATGAGTATGACAAGCGCACGATAGGAAAAATCAAATTGCTGGTCGAAGAGCTGTATATCCTCATTCGCGAGAAAAACGAGGATAAAAAGGTTCTCAGCGAGTTTACGATCTTTTTGCATCCCGATCAGATCAAGATCATCACTAAGGATGACGGCATTCTCTTCGATATCTCGGAAGAAGATGTGAGCGTTACTTCCCTTGCTTCCTTCGCGGTTTCCGCCTATATGGAAAAGCTGGGTGACAACAGGCACCATCTGACCACCATGAGCTTTAACCGAAGCGCATTCTCTATCAAAATATCATCTTGATGAAAGGAACCTGAGCTATGGCTAACCGATTATTTCTGGAGCTTCTGGCTGTTGCGGCGATCCTTCTGAGCGTTTTGCTCATCAACAACATTTTCCTTTACAAGCAGAAGATCACAGACCTTATCTCTCTTATGTTGATTTCGGGAATCGTCATGTGCGCTCTCGAGATTTCTTGGGCGCTTATTGACGGACATTCGACTTTGAGAGTGCCTGCCTATATCGCAGCATGCGGCTACAGTATCGCTTTCATCATTTTTGCCGGTTTTTTGAACCTATACTTACTTGATCGGCTCGGCATACGTCCGGGAAAGATCGCGCTGATCATCTTCTATATGCTGCCCACTGCGGCGACCGTTGCGCTCTGCGCCGTAACACCGTGGACCCACCTGATGTTCCGGGTAGATGAAAGCGGTGTCGTGCGGACGATGGAGTTCTTCGACGTCTTCTTCCACGGGATCGTTTATCTGTATATTTTCTCTCCCCTGCTAATCGCGCTCTACTTCCTGACGCTGGGTAAAAAGAGGAGACCCGCCGACTGTGAGATCCCCGCAAGTATGTTTATCTTCGGCATTACGGCGCCTATCCTTTACTGGGCGCAGGTGATGATTCTCGGCGAAGGAGGCGAGGTTTTTGAGACCACGTCCTTACCCGTTGCGCTGGCGCTTGTGTATCTTGTCACCAACGTCAGTACCCACACCGCATTGAAAGCCAGAGCCAATTTAGAAGCGGTAGAAACGGATCTGCGCATCGCGTCGAAGATCCAGACAGACGCCCTGCCCCCTGTGGCGCCCGAGTTTGCCGAGCATCTCGACTTGAATCTGCGCGGCAGCATGAACACTGCCAAGGAAGTGGGCGGTGATTTCTATGACTACTTCCCTATCGACGACCACCGCATCTGCTTTTTGATCGCCGATGTATCCGGCAAAGGAACACCTGCCGCTCTGTTTATGATGACGGCTAAGACCATGATCAAGGACTACGCCCTGACAAAAGACAGTACATCGGAGATCTTTAACGAAGTCAACGTGCGGCTTTGCGAGAACAACGACGAGGGTATGTTCGCGACGGCGTGGATCGGTATTTTGGATATTCAGACAATGACGCTGCAATATACCAACGCCGGACACAATTACCCGATCTTCCTCCGCAAGGGTCAGCCCAGTGAAATGATAACCAAGAATCACGGTCTTTTCCTTGCTGGTATGGAGTTTACACATTATAAGCAAGGCGAGATCCGGCTCGATCCGGGCGACCGTCTGCTGTTGTATACCGACGGCGTCACAGAGGCGCATAACACCAAGAGCGAGCTGTACGGCGACGATCGGCTGATAAAAGTAATGGAAGACACGAAAGATCTGACGGGCGAACAGGTGCTTGAGCATATTCTTGAGGACGTTAACCGCTTTGCTCAGGGCGTTCCCCAATTCGACGATATGACAATGGTTATTTTAACTATCAAAGAATAATAGGAGGTAATAAAAATGAAATTGACCGCTGAAAAAAACGGAACCGCATTAACCGTTCACTTGTCCGGTGAACTCAACACCCTGACCGCGCCGGAGCTGTCCGCACTTCTGGACAAGGAGCTGGGCGGCGTGCAGGAATTGACGCTGAATTTTGCTGAGTGCGACTATGTCTCCTCTGCCGGCTTGCGTATTTTGCTGGCTACTTTCAAGAAGATGAAGGCGTCAAAGGGTTCCATGGTACTTTCCAACGTAGGAGAAAACTTTATGGACGTACTGTCAAACACAGGTCTGGACGCCGTGTTTGACATACAGTAACGCCGACTTTCCTTTTGAAAGGAGCGAGTCGCTATGAAAGAGGAAAACGTACTGCGCATCCCCGCAAAGCTGGAGGGAATGGATGTCATTCTTGCCTTTGTCAGTTACCTGCTGGACACGCACGGCTGTACGCCGAAGGCGCGCACACAGCTGCGAATGGCGGTAGAAGAGCTGTACGTGAACGTGACGCTATACGCGTACCCATCGGGAGAAGGATGGGCGGAGATACGGGGCAGCATTGAGGACGGCGTGGCAACCTTCTGTCTGATCGACGGCGGAACACCCTTTGATCCCTTGGCAAAGCCGGATCCCGACATTCTTCTTTCCGGAGAAGAACGAGGTATAGGCGGTCTGGGAATCTACATGGTGAAAAGCATGGTAGACGAAGTGGAATACGAGTATCGCGACGGCTGCAATCAGCTAACGCTGAAAAAACAGCTTTAGGGTGACTGTAGATATCCGAATCTGCTGAGAATGGCAATATTTCGGCATTTTTCGGCTTATCAATCTTGGCAGTCGCCGGCGCGATTGATATCCACGAGGATACCGATCAAAAAACCTTTTCTCAGCGTTCTTCAATCATACCGCAAAAGGCAGAGGTATTGAGAGAGGCAGCCTGCACAACTACACTCTCTACATTCAGTGACCGTAATACCGAACATCAAAATAATATCCACTAAATTCAGGGGGCTGTCGCAATATATTTGCGACAGCCTCTTAGCATGTCATCCTGAGCTTTTGCGAAGGATCTTATCGTGCCCGCGCACAAAGTCCTTACGGAAAAGCCGCGGTTTTTATCACTAATTAAGGTTTCCTGTCGTTTTTTGTTGACGAGCTCGCCTGTTTTGAGTATAATTTACTTATCTTCTCCCCCAAGTCCATGTTACTTTCCGAACGAAAGCGAACCATACGCTTGGGGGCGTTCTTTATGACGAGAGGATATAACGACGATCCGTACAGTAACCGTACAAACGGAAGAGAGGATATATGAAAACAAAAAGCAAAAGCAGTCATTCCATTCTGATCGCGGTCATCGGCGGCGTCATCGTGGCGCTGGCGCTCATCATCAGTACCCTTCTGATGGGACAATCCGCGAAAAAGGGAACCGAAGAAGCCGTGCGCTCCGTCAGCCTTTTGTACCTTGACGAGCTCGCCGGGCGGCGGGAGCAGGTCGTGGCGGACAATTTGCAAAGCCGCGTTGCCGATATGCGGGCAGCCCTCGAGCTGATGACAGAGGAAGATCTGAGCGACATGGAGCATCTTCAGGCATATCAGGCTAAAATGAAGCGGCTGTTCACCCTGCAAAAGTTTGCCTTCATCGACGAGAACGGGCTGATCTATACCTCGCTCGGCACTCAGTCCAATATCGACGAATACGGATTTGATTACCGCTCTCTGCAGGATCCCGATATTTCGATCAAAAACCTGGATCAACCGGATAAAACGGTCATCATCGCCCTGCCTGTGGATCATATCCCGTTTCAGGGCAAAAAGCTGACGGTCTGCTTCATGGAGATCGACATGAAGGATATGCTCGCCGGCGTTTCCATGCAGACGCAGGAGAGCGGCTCCACCTTTACCAATATCTACACTGCCGACGGAATTGCCCTGAGCAATACCGTTCTCGGCGGTCTTGCGGTTGAGGACAACCTTTTGGAAGCGCTGTCTCAGGCGGAATACGAGGACGGCTATTCCTATGAGCAGGTCAAAAGCGACTTTAAGTCCGGGAAAAGCGGGATCGCGTCCTTTACATACAACGGCACCCGCGAAACGCTGAGCTATGTCCCGGTCGAGGGCACCGACTGGCTTCTCACCTATCTGATCCGTGAGAGCGTGATCGTCGAAAAGATCGGCAGCGTATCAAACGGGATCCTGATGCGCAGCGTGCTGCAATCCGCGCTCACGGCGCTGGTGCTCGTCGCGATATTCATTTTCATCGTGAAACAAATGCGCAAAAACGCGAGGCTTACCCTTGAAAAAGAAACGACTGACGCCGAGAGCCGCGTCAAGCAACGCGAGATGGAGCAGCGCCTCTCCCTGCAGGAAAAGCTGCTGAACGAGGAAAAGCAAAGGACACAGCAGGACAAGCTCATCACCGCTTTATCCTCTGATTATTGGAGCGTGTATTATTTAGAGCTTGACAGGGATGAGGGCGTATGCTATCAGTCGCATGCCGATCTCGACGACGGTCTCAAGGTCGGAGAGCGGTTCCGGTACCTGGAAGCGGTCACCGGCTACGCCAATAAATATGTGACCGAAAAGAACCGTGAAGAATTCCTCGCGTTCATTCAGCCCGAGCATATCCGCGAAGGTTTGAAAGCCAATCGGGTGATCTCATACAGGTACAGCGTTTTCCGCCATGGAAAAGAATCCTACGAGATGATACGCTTCGCGGGCGTAAGACACCCCGAGGACAGAGACGATCAACTGGTTCACGCGGTAGGCGCCTGTATCACCAACGTGGACGAAGAGACAAGAGCCTCCATCGCGCAGAATGAAGCGCTGAACAACGCTCTCGCCGCGGCGGAGCAGGCAAACAAGGCAAAAACGGTATTCCTGTCTAATATGAGCCACGAGATTCGCACGCCGATGAACGCCATTATCGGACTTGACAATATCGCGCTCAACGATCCCGACACGCCGGAAAAGACGAAGGAATATCTTACAAAGATCGGCACCTCCGCCGAGCACCTTCTGAATCTGATCAATGATATCTTGGATATGTCGCGTATCGAATCGGGGCGCATGATCGTCAAAAACGAGGAATTCTCCTTCTCTAAAATGCTCGAATATATCAACACCATGATCAGCGGACAGTGTCAGGACAAGGGGCTTGAATACAACTGCCGCATCAAAGGACACATCGACGATCACTACATCGGCGACGCCGTGAAGCTCCGTCAGGTGCTGATCAACATTCTCGGCAATGCCGTCAAGTTCACCCCACAGGGTGGCAGGGTCGGCTTCGAGGTCGAGCGAACGGCGCGGTTCGACGCAAAATCCACGCTTTCCTTCAAGATATCCGATAACGGTATCGGCATGAGCGAGGAATTCCTGCCGCATATTTTCGACGCCTTCGCGCAGGAGAACACCTCGTCAACCAACAAATACGGCAGCACGGGACTCGGACTGGCGATTACGAAAAATATCGTAGAGCTGATGAACGGCAGCATCAAGGTCGAGAGTGAAAAGGGCGTCGGAACGACCTTTACCGTCGCCGTCACCCTGTTTGACGCGAAGGATCGCGACTCCGACCATATTGATCGCGTCATCGATCCGCGGGAGCTGTCCGTTCTCGTCGCGGACGACGATCCCATCGCCTGCGAGCACGCGAAGCTTGTTCTTGAAAAAGCCGGCATTGCCGTCGATATCGCCTCCTCGGGCGAGCAGGCTATCGAAATGGTGCGGCTGCGCCACGCGCGCATGGCGCCGTACAACCTGATCCTCGTTGACTGGAAAATGCCGGGCATGGACGGTGTGGAAACGACAAGACGCATTCGCAAGCTCGTCGGCAGTGAATCCGCCATCATCATTCTCACGGCGTACAAATGGGACGACGTTCTGGAGGACGCGACCGGCGCGGGCGTCGACAGCTTTATCGCTAAGCCTCTGTTCGCCGCCAATGTTCTGGAAGAATTTGAATCGGTCGCAAAAAGGAAGGGCCTCTGCGCCGACAGCGCCGAAAAGAAGATCGACCTCAAGGGCAAGAGGATCCTGCTTGCCGAGGATATAGAGATCAACGCCGAGATCATAAAAATGCTCCTGCAAACGCGCGGGATCGAGTCCGAGCGCGCCGTGAACGGAAAAGAAGCGCTCGATATGTTTGCCTCCCGTCCGTCGGGGTATTACGACGCGATCCTGATGGATATGCGCATGCCCGAAATGGACGGTCTGGAAGCGACGCGGCGGATCCGCGCCCTCGACCGCTCCGACTCAAAGACGCTTCCGATCATCGCCCTGACAGCGAACGCCTTTGACGAGGACGTACAGCGCAGCCTGCAGGCGGGTCTCAACGCGCATCTCTCCAAGCCGGTACAGCCCGAGGAGCTGTTCGCAACACTGGAAAAGCTGATTCAAGAATGACGACGAAAACACGCGCAAAGCCTGTTGCCGTTAAACAGAGCAAGGCGCAATCAAATCTTGAAAATCAGCAACGGTTAACATAGCTGATGATCCTTGTCTGTCAATCAGCTCCGGCATCTATCGTAAAATCATCTTGATATTCTATCAAAAATACCCGCCATGCCGGATTTGCTTTCCGTGCAGGGCGGGTATTTTATTAGGTTCATCACGGGAATTTTCATATCAATCATGACCACCCGTCAAACGGGTGGTTTGCTCTGGGGCTATAAGCCCCTGTTACTAAACTCGCGTCTCAAGGCGCTGATTTTACTTCGTAAAATCTTTGTGTTATATATGGATTGCAGGCCCAAGTGAAACATTATCTTGGACAGAGTTAATCTTTATAATAATTCTCCTATCATGCTTACAATAAAATCTAATACACCTTTTTGTAACAGATTGGAGAATCATTTTTAGTAGTATAACTATCGATGCGCACCCGCATAGCGGGTGGTTCTTTGTACCGCTCTTAGGAGCGGCACTGTCTAAAGACATTAATAAAAAGAGGATGAAGATCGTCTCCATCCTCTTTTGTAATAAACGGTGCGGCGGGAGCAAAACCCCTGCCATACACGTTTCAGGTTGTATTAAGGAAACATTCAGTCATATTCTGCAGCAGAATTATTCGATATTGCAAAAGCGCGGCAGCCATCAAACCGCCGCGCTCTTATGACCGATTCCGATAAAGGGCGTCAGGTAAAATCCGTATAGACGATCAGCTTATCTTCCGCCTCAAGCGAGACCTTGATCTCGGACAGATCGCCGCTGAAGATGACGGTTTCGCCGCTCGCTTTGACAACGCCGAGCACCAGCGCGGGATGCGGCCTTTGTGAGGCGTCGGCTGATGAGACAGACGCTTCAAACACGGCGCGCACCAGATCATAAGCCGTACACGGAGCAGGTGTTTCTTTGAAGAAGGACGAGACCTTTTTGAGCTGCGGCTTCTTGCTTTGACCGCCCTGCGGCGCATAGCTCAGCAAGTCCTTATAAAACTCATAGATCGACTCCTTCTCCCCTATTTGCGTGATGATATTGCCCGAAAAACGGTTACTGATCACGGCGTCGACCATATCGTAGCCCTTGACGATATCATAATGCCTCGGGTCGGTGATCTCAACGATCGTTTTGATCTTTTTCCGGTCATAGCCGGGATTTTTGTGAACCATTTCCTTGATGAAGTCCTGAATATAAATCAAATACATCAGGGCAGTAGAGTCGGTGTTTTCATCCAGCTCCGTGTCATCGGAGAGGATCAGGACGCTGGTTTCCTCCTCCGTGTTAAACAGCAGGTGATGAATGGTATCGACGGTTTTATCGATATGATACATATCCATCTCCGCCACTTCTTCCACAAACGGATAGCGACGGTAATGATCCATCCTCTCGATGCTGTCGGCGTCATCGATCACAGAGACCTTCAGCCCGCTGTGCTGCGGATCACCGGTCTCACAGGCTATGTAGGCTTCGTAGCAGTTCATGATCTCTTCCACCATGCTGTTGTGACCGAGCATGATCACCCTCTTACATTCGCCCGGTGTACGGTTCAGCGCAACACGGTAATCCGTGTTTTTTGCCGCATGCTTTATGCTGATATCCTTCTGACTGTCTGCCGCAAAGCAAAAACAGCGCTCTTCGTTATGGGTCAGCAATGTGAGAGGAATGGCGTGCTTGTGGGTGGAGAGGTAATCCCGCATATAGCCGATCTCATCGTCCGTCTGCACGGGCTTGGTATAGAACGCCGCTCCCTTGTTGGAGAACAGATCGTCGTATACCGGCGTCATCTCGGGTGAGATGGATAATTGAGCCAGCAGCTGACCGAGGAATTTTTCAACATGGAACATGACGATATTACATTGATCGCCGAGCTCTTTCCCGCTGATGATCCTCTGCACGATATCATACGTCCAAAAATCGGTGATCTCGATGATGATGTTCTGATGACGAGCGGCTTTGCCCGCCGAGACGATATCCGCGGTCTGCATCAGCGCCTTGATAGCCTGAGGGTTGCCCTCCTCCGCATGTCTGCCGTCATCGGCATCCGGATCCGACGGATCGTTGCTCAGTATCATGACCGCTTTTGCCAGGTCGATCCTGATATCCTTGAGCTGTTTTTGAGAGAAGATGTTTCCCTCAATGACGATAAAAGTAACATTGTTGCCGAGCTTGTTGTTTTTGAGATACCGCCAGCGGGCAAAGAAGCCCATGGTATCTGCTTTTTGATAGACAACGGCATTCTCTTTTTCGATGGTGAGCTGGAGCCGTTCTTCGATCTCCTTTTTGATCTCATCACTGCCCGATTTGACCAGCGCCACAACCGTCTCTTTATTATCGCTGTAAAGCAGGTCATTAACGATCTCGGGCGCTCTGGTGTTCCAGTTCAGGATGACGGTGTGATCGGACAGATAAAGCCGCGTGTTGCCCGCGTTCGCTTTTTCGATAAAATCGTTGAGAATGTTGGTCAAATAACCGATCACCGCGCCGGAGAACGTGATCATGCCGATGATGATGACCGCCAAACAGGTGATCGTCAGCGCCACGCCCGTGGTGCCGATATCCTTGATGACCGACTCGATACAGCCCGCGTCAAGGATCATCGTGATCGTATAATACGCGGCGTGGAAGAAATTCATCTTCTCGGTTCCGCTCAGCGAAAGAGAGCTGATCAGTGCGGCGGATAGCGAGATAAAAAGGATGTTGAACAGGATAATCAAGATCAACACCACGCGTTTGGGGTGCTTCGCAACCTGGATGCTTACCCATTCTTTGAACTTATTCATACCAACCTCCTGCTGTTTTCGTAAATCACAAGGATATTTCATGATTGAACCATAGTATATTTTACACACTCACATCAAAAAAAGCAAGTGTTCGGTCGTATTTCTCGGTACCTTTCCGACCGCCTGTCAAATGGCTGTGTCTCCGCACTGTCGAAAGCCGATCGTTCCACGCATACAAAAGAGGCTGTGACTTTGATGAATCACAGCCTCATATGCGTATTTTGATTGATTATGTCGCGTCGGTGAGCTTGAGATCCTTGACCTTTCTCGTTCCGAACGCGGTGATTGCGATGGTGAACGCCGCCGTGATCGCGGTACTGATCAGCCATCCCAGCAGATACGGATCTCTGACGAACTGTGCGTGCGGCATCTCGATAAATCGGATGACGATATAGCCCATCAAGGCGCCCACGCCGATACCGAGCAGGATGCCGATCACCGAGGTGATGATCGTTTCGGTGTTCAGATACCGTTTGACCTCCTTGACGGTGAAGCCGTTGATACGCATGATGGTCAGCTCGCGCGTCTTTTGATTGACATACATCTTCGTGATGTTGAGGAGGATGAAATACGCCATCAGACCCGCGATGACCAGCAGCAGGATCGCGACCCTGTTGAATACGTTTGTCACCAGCTCCAGCTTATCCTTGTCCTCGGTAGAGGGAGTGAGATTCTCATAGCCCTTGACCTGACCGAGCTTTTCGACCAGCTTCTCCTTGTCGGCGCCGTTGAGGAACAGGTAATAGGTGTTCATCTCGGGCTTTTCGCCAAAGTACTTTTCATAGGACGCTTCGTTCATGATCATGTTGCGTCCCATATAGTTGTTGAACACGCCCGCGACCTTCACCTCATTGGGCGCCATGGTGCCGTCGTAGATGACGATATCGTCGCCCTCGTTCTTACCCGAGGTCTCGGTGGTTCTGCACTGGATGAACACGCCGTCCGCATCGGTCGGAAGCCCCGTGTCCTTCTTCCACAGCTTGAAGTTGTAGAACTCGGACAGCGCTTCCATATCGCCGCAGATCAGGTCGGTGTACTCCACGTCGCTGCCTGCCTTGAACGCGCGCAGACCGGATTGCGCCTTGACGTAGGTAACGCCTGCGTCATCCAGGATCGCCTCGATCTCTTGCTCGGCATTTTCGGATGTGGCGGAATTAAAGGTCAGCTTTTCATCGTATTTCACGATCTCGCCGTACTGCTTGTCGGCGACGCTGCTGACACTGCCGCGCAGGGTGAAGCCGATCACCAACAGCGCGCAGCATCCCGCGACACTGACGGTCGTCACGATGACGCGCGCCAGATCAGAGCGCATATTGCGCAGGATCAGCCTGGAATACAGGCTGGCGCCGCTCTTGGAAGTCTTGGAGCTCTTCCATGCCTTGGGCTGTTTTTCTCTCATCAGATCCATAGCGGTGGAGCGCATCAGGCTCATACAGGAGATCGTGACCGCCACGATGGCAAGCACGACCGCCAGACCGACGGCGATCGCAGAGGTAGCCGCCAGGATGCCCGGAGGGATCGCTCCGATCACATACATGTTGCTGTAGGATTTGAGCACCACGCCCTGGATCACAAAGTAGCCGGCGACGATACCGATCAAAGCGCCGACGATGGTCGCACTGACGCCGAAGACCAGATATTTTCCGAGGATCTCGCCGTTATAGAAGCCGAGCGCCTTTGTCGCGCCGACCAGCTTTCTCTGTTCATCCACGATACGCTTGATCGTCGTGTAGATGACGAGCGCCGCGATGACAACAAAGAACAGTGAGAAGGTAACGCTCAAATTGGAGATGCTCTTTGCCGAAAGCGAAAGGTGCATATAGCCGCCGTTAGAGCCTACGTCAAAGACAAACCAGCTGCAGTCCTTGAGCTCGGCGAGCGCCTTTTTGGCGTCGTCCAGCTTTTTGACATTCTTCTGATATTCTTTTACACCGTCGTTGTACTCTTCCTCTTTGTCGGCAAGAGTTGTTTTGCCCTCCTCGAGCGCCTTGACGCCGTCGTCATATTTCTGCTTGTTCGTGTTGTAGGTTGCAACGCCTTGATCGTACTGCGCCTTGCCGCTGTTATACTCCGAAAGCCCCGACTCATACTGCGAAAGTCCCTCGTAATACGCAGCCTCTCCGGCGTCATACTGCGCTTTGCCGCTGTTGTACTGCTCCAAAGCGCTGTCATACTTAGCCTTGCCGCTGTTGTACTGTGCCAAGGCGCTGTCGTACTTTGCCTTGCCTGCGTCGAACTGCTTTTTTCCTTCGTTGTATGCGGCTAAGCCCTCTTGATACAGCTCCTCTGCGGCTGCTACGACCGCTTCATAAATTTCAAGCTCCTCGGGCGTGAGCTCGGCGATCTCTTCGGGAGTGAGGCTCTTTGCTTCTTTCAGCGCCTGTTCGGCGGCGTCGAGCGTTTCCTTCGCGTCGCTGAGCTCCGCTTCGGCTTCATCGAGCTTCGTCTTATTGGCGTCGAGCTCGGCTTTTGCCGCGTCGAGCACCTTCTTGTTTTTGTCGAGCTCAGCCTTGCCGGAGGTCAGTGTTTGATTGGAGCTGTACAACTCGTCGCTCGCTGCGTCGAGCTGATCCTTGGAATTGCTCAGCGTGCCCTGAGCGCTGTCCAACTGAGATTTCGAGTTGTCCAATGTCCGCTTACCGTTGTCGAGCTCGGTCTTCGCGCTTTTGAGCTTTGCGTCATTCTCGCTGATCTTGTCCTTACCCTCGTCAAGCGCTGTTTTACCGTCAGTCAGCTTTTCCTTTGCTTCATCGAGCTTTTGCTGACCGTCGTTGATCTCTTTCTGATATTTATTCTTGACCTCTGTGGTGCGCAGCGCTGCTCTCTCGTCGGCGAGCGTATTCAAACGCTCTTTCGCTGTATCCGTTTTCTTCTTATACTCATCGCTGAAACGGCTCATACCCTCGGTGGATTTGAGCACGACCTCGGCTCTCATGAAACAGCCGTCGAGCTGTTCATCGTCAAAAGCGCCGGGCGTGACCAGGATATAGCGGTTACCGGGAGCGAAATCGGGCTTTGCCAGATGATCGGGGTGCTGGACGATACCTGTGACGGTATATTCCTTCCCCTTCATAAACTTCGGTGTGTCACCGCTGTCGTCAACGGCGGTGAGTGTATCTCCGACTGCGTATCCGAGCTTGTCCGCGATGGTCTGCTCGACCGCACATTCATTGTCCTTTTGCGGCAGACTTCCCTCGGCGATCTCAGGGACGTTGATCCTCTCGCTGACGGAAACGATGTTGACATTCTCGTGAACATCGCCGCTGCTGACCTTTGCGTTCGCAAAATAGATCCCCTCGACATCCTTGACGTCCTCATCCGCCTTCAGCGCGTCGATATCCGCGCCGGTCATGAGCAGTGACGAGGTGATCTCAAAATCCCTAAAGGACGTTCTTTGGTAAAAGCTGTCACCCGCGTTGCGCATCGACGCGGCGGAGTAACAGATACCGAGATAGGACGACGCCGCCATTGCCGCGATAAAGACCACGGAGATCCACGAGAGCAGGTTCTTTTTGATATTGCGCGTTGCGTCCTTAATCTGTGTTTTTTTCATGATGAACCCCTTTCTCGCCTTACCAGATCAGATCTTCGGCGTGAAGCGGGTGCATATTTTTCTTGATGGAAGCGATCTTGCCGTTACGCACTTTGACAACACGATCCGCCATCTTGGCGATCTCGACGTTATGCGTGATCATCATGACGGTCGTGCCCTGCGTCTTGACGATATCCTCGATGGTATGGAGCACCTCGATGCTGGTGGTATAGTCCAGCGCCGCGGTAGGCTCGTCGGCAAGGATCAGCTTAGGCTTTTTCACGATCGCGCGGGCGATGGAGACGCGCTGCTGCTGACCGCCGGACATCTGTCCGGGATAGTTGTTCTCACGCTGGGACATATTGACCTTGGCGAGCGCATCCTTAGAGGACATCGGATCCTCCGCCAGCTCGGCGATGAATTCAACATTCTCGAGCGCCGTTAAGTTGGGCATCAGGTTATAGGACTGGAAGATAAAGCCGATGTAGTCGCGGCGGTATTTGGTCAGCTCATCATCGGAGGGATGGGAGAAGTCCTTGCCCTCGATCGTCAGCTCGCCTGTGGTCAAAAAGTCCATGCCGCCGACGATGTTCATCATCGTGGATTTACCGCAGCCGGATTCACCGAGCACAACGATAAACTCGTTTTTGTAAATATCGAGATTAATGCCCTTCAACACCTTGAGGGTGGTGTCGCCGGTCTGGAATTCCTTGGTGATATTGCGCAGGGTCGCGAGGATCTCTTTCTTCTCCTCGAGATCCACGATCAGTCCTTTTTCATCGATCGTGATCGCCGCGAGAGACGCCATGCGCTCGCACAGCTGCATTTCCTCCTCATCATAGAGCGTGCCGTCGAGCTTGTTGACGATCTGCACGCAGCCGATGACATCGTGGGTGTTGTTGAGCGGTACGCAGATCATGGTCTTGGTGATCAGATCGTTGTCGTCAAAGACCGTGCCGTCAAAGCGGGGATCCGACGCGGCGTCCTCTACGAACATCGACTTACCCGTCTGGGTCACGATACCCTCGATGCCCAGACCGTTCTCCACGCTGATATTGGAGATATCGGCGGGTCCGATGTGGAACACAGGTGAGAGTCGGTCGGTCTTTTTATCGAGGAGCCAGATCGCTCCCGCCTCACTGTTGAGCGTCTTGACGATGATCTCCAAGCTGCCCGACAGCGCCTCCTCCAGGTTTTCCACCTTGAGCAGCTGCGCCATGATCGCCCATGACGCTTTTGCGAATCGTTTGTTTTCTGCCATTTTCTCTATCCTCCCGGAAGTTTTATGTGTATAGTATGTTATGCTTGATCGGCGTTGCCGTCGGAGCCGTTGTATACGAAGCTGAGCATCGTGATATCATCGAACTGCTCGGCGTCTCCGACAAAGGTGTTGATACCGCCTGTAACATTCTCCAGCACCTGCTGCGGAGAAGCGTTCGGATCGCTGTTCAAAACAGTGAGCAAGCGCTCGGTGCCGTACAGCTCGCGATCAAGATTCATCGCCTCGGCGACGCCGTCCGTATAGACGAACAGCCTGTCGCCCGCGTGCATCTCAAAATCATGCTCACGGAACCGCATCTTTTTGACCAGCGATACGGGCGGTGCGTGACGGTACTCGACGAGCTCGTAGCTCCCGTCGGCACGCTTGAGAACGGGGTGCTCATGACCCGCGTTGGCTGCCGTGCCCTTGCCCGTAGAAAGCTCCAGCACCGCCATCCATACGGTGACGAACTGCTTGGGCTTGATGTTATTTTCGATCAGCTGATTGTTGACCCGCTCGAGTGCCGCTGAGGGGCTGTCCCCCGCCTTGAGGCGGTTTTTGAGCAGGATCTTTGAGATCATCATGAACAGCGACGCGGGGATGCCCTTGCCCGAGACATCAGCGATCACCATCGCGAGATGATCGTCATCGACGAGGAAGAAATCATAGAAATCTCCGCCGACCTCCTTAGCCGGCGTCATCGACGCGTAGATGTCAAATTCCTTCCTGTCGGGGAAGGCGGGGAAATCGCTCGGGAGCTGAGCCGCCTGGATCTCCTTTGCCATATTCAGCTCCGCGCCGATCCGCTCTTTTTCAGCGGTCGCAAGCCTGAGCTGTCGGATATAATCGCGCAGCTCCACGTTCATTTGCTCAAATGAATCGGAGAGCTCCTCGATCTCGTCGTTGGTATGGATATCGGGTGAAACGGCCTTCTCCGTCTCCAGATCATTCACCATTTGCTTGGCGGCGGAATTCAGCCGCTTGATCGGCTGCAGCACGCCTTTCTTGGTCTTGTTGAAGAAGATAATGATCGGGATGATACTGGAGATAAGGACGATCCCCAGCGTGGCGAGGTTGAACTCCACGATCTTGATGATGATGCTCTCGCCCTTGAACTCGGCGGCGACCAACGCGACCGGTTGACCGCTTTTGTCACAGATGGGTGCAAACGCGGTGATGACCAGCCTGTTGCCGTTATGATCGTTTATGTGAGGGACCTCCTCGGATTTGCCGGAAAAGGAGCGCATCGCGCTGTCCTTGAATTCACCCTCAAAGGGCTGACGAACGCCTAACGCGACCCCGTCGTCACTGTCGGCGTCCCAAATGGTGACGCGCTCGTTCTCTGACGGTACGAACACATACAGGCGATCTAATTTGCCCTCCGATTGCAGCAGCTTTAAAAAGCGCTGTACCTGCTCATAGTATTCATCCGTTTCTCTGTTCTCGTAATACGCGAGCACCTTGTCGCCGTCGATAGACTCGGACGCTGTGTGCGTCAGGGTAAAGGCGGTGCCGTAGTGGCTGTCGTCAAAGTCGTGGATGTAGCGCGCAGTGATACCGATACAGACGAAAACGACGATGAACGCGAGAACAAAAATCAACCCGAGTATTGCCTTGGTCGTCAGCTTTCTTCTTTTTTTCTTCGGTGCATTACTCATGACTTCTCTCCGTTGCCAGCAATGGTTTTCCTGATCGTCAGGATATTTCTGCCGTCCTGATACGCGTAGTTGACCTCGTCCATCAGTTTCTTGGTGATAAAAATCCCGAGTCCGCCCTTTTTCGCTTGCGAGAAGGGACGGAACTTTGCGGGATCGGGCTTTGAGAGAGGGTCAAAGGGTGTGCCGCTGTCGATGAACGATAACGTGACCGACAGCGGATCAGCGCTTCCGTCCGCGGTGACGGTGATCATGCCTGTATCGGGCGCATACGCGTAGCTCGCGACATTGACAAAGATCTCTTCGGTACAGACCTTCAGCTGAAAAAGCACTGCTTTCCCAAATCCGAGTTCCTCCGCAAAACCGAGGACAAAGTCGAGCACCTCGCTCAGCCTTGCTTTTTCGGCAGGTATCTCTAAGCGTTTCATTTTACGTCGATAATATCGACGAAGCCGGTGACTTCAAAAATGTTCTTGACTTCATCATTTGCGTTGATGACGCACATGTCACCGTTCTCCTGCATGACCTCGGCGGCGCCGAACAGCGCGCGCAGACCTGCGCTGGAGATGTAGTCCATTTTTTGCGCGTCGATCACCAGCGAGGTGATCCCGTTCAGACAGGTTTCAAATTCCTTTTCCAGTTCGGGAGCGGTGTTGGTGTTCAGTTCGCCTTCGATGGCAACCGTAAGCTTGGTGCCTTCCTGTGTTTTTGTGATCGTCATCAAATATTCCTCCTAAGAATTAAATAATTGTTTATTTATATTCAAAATATATCATACCATATTAATCGACCCTTTGCAACACTCGAAATCTGTGTTTTTCGAATAGTTTTTAAATGGAATTGATATGACCTGCAGCTGAATCATGATGTCCGGCAGCGTGCCATGGCAGAGAGAGCTTGCAAGCCCTATCCGAAAAATCAGTCTATATACAATCCTTGACTGTGCCGTCCTTCCGGTGTTTTACAACGGTTCCGGCAGTATCCACTTCGCCGCCTCGCTGAAAAAACGGCTCTGCATTTTTGGAGGTTTGATTCTTACCACCGCTGACTTTAGAAGGGTCAATATATTAAAGATATCACTGCCCGTCGCGGGATCCACCGCGAACAGCCGTCAGATCGAACGGCACGAGCAGCCCCACCATCACCGAAAGTACCGGCAGCAGTGAAGTAAACCTCTTTTTATTCTTCTAAATGCATTTGCTTTCATCATATCGCCCTTGAATATGCACCTCACAATAATTACTATACTCATAAAACGCCAAAAACGCCCCGTCAATCAGACGGAGCGTCGGTTGTTTTATCATTTGTTTGTTTTGGAACGATCTCGATCGGGTACAAAAAGTGCAGTGATAACCCGATGAAACCCAGATAGAATACCGGTTGCATCACCATCGACCTGAGAGCACTCGCCTCTAAGCCGATCCCGTACACAAACAAAAGGATCATCTCCGCAATCAGACCGAGCAGGAACAATAGGATCGCAGTCCGCGGCAGGATCACGCCCGCGCGCGGGAAGAGCGGCAGTCGGTTGAGAATGAACGCATAATAGACGAATAGGATGATCAAGCCCATCAGCATCATAAAATACGCAACATCATACACTATGGTATAGATTTTGGTCTCATCAACGTAATTGATCACCCGAACGATCAACCGCAGCTTGAGCCCGATGATCACGAGCATCGCGATGATGAACGTGGTTCTGCGAACGATCATGAACATGATATGCTTTTTGCCCTTAATACCGGCTGTCCACATATACATCGCGAGCACGGCAAACATCAGCGCGACGACAGCAGTGATGACGATCCCCACCGTGGGAAGCCCGCGGGGAATGTCTCTGAATAGAACAAATATATTGTACGCGGAATATGCGGCAAATAAAAATCCCGTCAGTATGACGATCAGCCACCGCGGCGTGAAAGTCTGTTTCATAATCCTCTCCCCTAACGATCGATGCATAAGCTACCGAGCATATAAAAGAAGGACGGAACATAAAATTCCGTCCTTTTACAAACATCAAAACCAACCGCCTGTCGGAGGATCGAGATCGAGAGCATCAAACGTAAAATAACGATTCTCATGCTCCTTTTTTTTCAAAACAGTCGGAGCGGGCGGCTCCGGAGTTTCGGATGTAGTGATGACATCTTCTGTATTAAATTCTGTAATTATCAGTGTTGTACGCTCATATACAGATTTCATTTAACATTCTCCTAAAGATGTATCGCAGGCTGTCTAACGACTATACTTCTCACATAATACACTCAGTACTCTAATATTACAATACTGTTATAAAAATGTCAATATCAAATCACTGTTTTTATTGATTATTTCTCATTCGTAAAGCTGTGACTCCCCCGAGCTCGTTTCTCATAGGTTCCGTATGCACCCGAACATCAAACCTTATTCATCAAAAAACACCTGAACGATCCGAAAACCGCTCAGGTGTTTTGTGGTGTATCAGTAATTGAAAATCAATAATTTTCAGCGTGGATCTCAAAGTAGCTCTGCGGGTGGTTGCAGGTGGGGCATACATCGGGCGCCTTGGTGCCGACGACGATGTGTCCGCAGTTGCGGCACTCCCATACCTTGACCTCGCTCTTCTCGAATACCTGCGCGGTCTCGACGTTGTTCAGCAGGGCGCGGTAGCGCTCCTCATGGTGCTTTTCGATCGCGGCGACCAGTCGGAACTTTGCCGCTAATTCCGCAAAGCCCTCTTCCTCGGCGGTTTTGGCAAAGCCCTCATACATATCCGTCCACTCGTAGTTCTCACCCTCGGCGGCAGCCTTCAGATTATCGGCGGTCGAGCCGATGCCCTCGAGCTCCTTGAACCACATTTTGGCGTGTTCCTTCTCGTTATCCGCGGTCTTTAAGAAGAGCGAAGCGATCTGCTCATAGCCCTCTTTCTTTGCCACGGAAGCAAAGTAGGTATATTTATTGCGTGCCTGGGATTCACCCGCGAAGGCGGCTTCCAGATTCTTTTCGGTTTGTGTTCCTGCGTATTTCGACATCGTCATTCCTCCATTATCTTTATATTTCCACGCAAAGCGGAAATTATGCAATTGCGCTCCGACTCTCCCCTATCTGGATCATCAGTCGGCGCGAATCTCAAATTTTTTATCAAAGCCTGTCAGGGTAAAAACATCCATGACCTTGGGCGCGACCTTTCGAACAGAGAAGCTGCCCCCGTTCGCGGAAACGGTACGGTACAAGGCGACCGTCTCTCTGAGTCCCGCTGAAGAGATATACTCCACCTTCTCAAAATCGAGAACAACATTCCTTGCGCCCTCCAGATCGGCAACCTCATGATGGAACTCGGGCGAGGTCATGGTATCGAGCCAGCCCTCCACCGTTACGGTCAGGGTATCTGCGTCAAGCGTCTTTTTGATCGTCATCTTGTCCCTCCCTGCTGAAAGTCAGCGATAAGATATTCTTTTCGTCGGTATATTCATAATGATAGCTCTCGGCGATCGAAAACGCCAGGTAGCGCCCCAGTCCGCCGATCGCGTGCTCATGATCGTAGTCGTCGATATCGAGCACGTCACGGGTCGGATCAAAGGGCTTGCCGCCGTCGATGAAGGTCAGCTCCACGGCGTTGTCGGCGCACAGCAGCTTCATCGTCACATCCCCGGGCGTCTCGTACGCGTATGAGCAAATGTTGACAAAGATCTCCTCCGCGGCAAGATAGATCGTCCGCTTGAAGTCCTCACCGAGAGGCAGTGCAAAGATCGTCTGCTTGACGGTCGGGAGCTGTTCGACGTTAGATCTCAGATCGAGAACGGTTTCTTTCGGAGGCTCCTTGATCTTCATCGTCAGCATGGTGATATCGTCATTCTGCTCCGCTTCCTGCACAAAGTCGCGCAGATCGCTGAGGATCACATGCATGGTATCGGGAGCGTTAGCTTCGATACAATCGGTGAGCTTCTCTTCCAGACGCTCGGTCGAATAGAACGCGCCCTCGACGTTCTTTGCCTCATTCACGCCGTCGGTGTAGAGGAACAGGGTATCCCCCGCTTTGAGCGTGATCAGCGCGTCCTCATAGGTCTCGCCCTCGAACAGACCTGCCGCTACGCCGTGCGCCTGATCCAGCGGGATCAGCTTGTCGGACAGAACGTACGGGATATTGTGACCCGCGTTCGAGTAAATCATCTCACCCTTTGCGGGATCCCAGATCGCGATGAAGGTCGTGATGAACATGCCGTTGGGGTTCTGGGACGCGAGGGTATTGTTATACTCCTCTAGGATCTTGGCGGGTGTATAGTTCATCTGCGCGTACAGATGGAGCAAAGTGATCGCGCGCGACATGAACAGCGACGCTGAGATTCCCTTGCCCGATACATCGGCGATCGCGACAAAGGTTCTGCCGTCATCGAGCTGGCAGTAGTCGTACAGATCGCCGCCGACGTTTCTGGCAGGATGCATATGGCCGCGGATCTCAGCGGTAGCGATATCGGAGCGCTCGGGCTTGAGCAGTCCCTTCTGGATCTGACGCGCGATATCCAGCTCCGCCTCCTGCATATGCCTGACGCGGTGCAGCTCCTTGATATCGTCGATATAGGTATTGATCTCATCGGTCATCGTGTTGAAGGAATGTGACATCTGCGCAAATTCGCTGCTGCCCTTCTCCTCCAGCTTTTGGATGCCCTTCTTGCGGTCGGTGACAAAGCCGCTCATACGGTTACTGATCATACGGATCGGCTTGGAAACCTTGAAATACAGCAACAGCGCGAACGCGCCGGCGATCACCAGCGTGACCGATAAGGTCAGGATCACGATTTGTAAAAACTGATGCTCAAATCGGGCGTTGACCTGCTGAACGGAAATCTCCGCACCAACGATCAGGGGCTTTTTGTAGTTCACATAAGCGTCCTTTTTTTCATCAAAATACCGTGTGCACGGCATATAGCAGATCAGCGCATCATCGAAATAGGTCACTTCGTGCAGGATCACACCCTCGGTGTTGCCGTTGTAGGCTTCGATCTCGGAATCATTGAGCTTGCCGGTCACGGTCACGCCTCTGAATCGGGCTCTTTTCGCCTCCTCGGACGCGTCGTCGCCGAACGCGATCTCCAGATAGGTCTCGGAACGCGTCTCGATGTTTGGCTCCACCACATAAATATAGGTGACGTTGAACAGCTCGCAGATATTGTCAAACAGCGGGTCGATCTTCTCCGCGTTGACCTCATCATCATAGAGATTATACGTCTCGCAGTAATGCACTGTCGCCTTTGCCGCGCCTCGCAGCTGATCCTCAAAGATCTTCAGATTGTTCTCATAAGAGATCCTGTAGGTCAGCATCAGCACCACGCCGTCAAGGATCAGGATGATCAACAGCATCAAAAGACCGATCCGCACAAAGAGCGAGTACGTCTTTTTCTCCTTCGGCTTCTTATCTTTTATATTGTTGTCGGAAGATGTTTGATCTTTCTTCATATTCTTACCTGTTAACGGTCACGACTGTGACGTTAAAATCCAACACTCGGTTATATTCGATCGAGGACGTCAGCGAGCGTACCAGCTTGAGACCGGTCACCTCTCGTCCGCTGTCATCCACATATTCGGTGGGGTTAAAGATTTTGCCGTTATCTCTGAGTCGGAGCACGACGCACTGATCCGACACCTTGATATAGACGTCAACGCTGTCCGTCTGCCCCTTGGCGGCATAGGTCGCGCTGTTGACGCACAGCTCCTCGACCGCTACGCCGATATTATGAGCGAGATTTGCTTCCACGCCGTTTTCCTCACAGAAGGCGACCGCCTGATGCGCCGCGTCGGTAGCCTCCTCCTTATTATTACGGATGGAGAAGTCGAGCGCTTTGCCCTCTTCCTCATCGATCAGCAGATAATTATCCTTATGCTTGACGTTCTTGTAGATCACGACGATCAGCACCGTGATGAGAACGGTCGCCAGCTTTGAGAACGGGAACGAAGCCCACAGCCAATAGATGTCGATCTTAGAGAAGATATACATCAGCGGCACGATGGTGGCAAAGCCGTCGAGTACGACGAGGATGTTCGCCAGCCACTTTTGCCTGGTCGCCTGATAGAAGGTGCGCATGACGTAGATCACCGCAAGGATCGGGATATTGATGGACATGATGCGGAAGGTCACCGCGAACACCTCGGTCAGCGCCGGATCGGTCAAGCCGTACAGCGCCGCCAGCGGCAGCGGGAACAGCTCGGAGAGGATCAGGATCACGATCGACATGCCCAGCGTCACCCACATGCCATAGCGCAAAGCGAGCTTTTGACCCTTGATATCGCGCTCGCCGTACAGCGCGCCGAGGATCGGCAGCAGTGTCATCGTCGCACCCTCGATAAAGATAAAGCACAGGCTGTTCAGCGAGAAGGAGACGGACGCGATCTGGGTGCCGGCGGTACCGGTCGCGGAGAGGATGATCGCGTTGGTAAAGAAGAGTCTGAGGAAGTTGCACACATAGATCAGCGCGGACGGCATACCCGTGCTCAGGATCTTGCCCATCATCTTGAGATGCGCCAACGCCTTGCGGGTAAAGTGCACGGTACGCTCTTTTGCCTTGAAATAGCCGATCACGAGCAGAGAGCCGAGCGCATAGCCCGTTACGGTCGCCCAACCGGCGCCCGCGATACCCCATCCGAACATCGCCATAAACAGCCAGTCGCAGAACAGGTTGATGACATTGGACACGATCGGCAGGGCGGTCGCTAAGTTCTTCATCCCGTCGGTACGCGCAAAGGCGGCGGTCTGGTTGTTCAGCGCCGTGAGCGGTGTGAGCACCCACAAGGGCACCAGATAAGCGGCGATCAGCCCCTCGAGCTCAGGCTTATGCTGTCCGAGCAGACCGGCAGTCGGGGTGACTACCATAAGACCGATCACAGCGATCAACATACTGGACAGGATCCCTGCCCAGAACGAGAGAGTGAACACGATATCCGCTTTTTCATTCTCACGCTTGCCCTTGTACATGATCGCCAGCGTGTTGCCGCCGAAGGTGAACATCGCGATCAGGATGTTTTTGAGAAAGCTGATCGAATAGGTCAGGTTGATGGCGGACAGCTCGAGCGTGCCGAGGATCTGTCCGACCAGAATGCCGTCAACGATACTCGACAGGTACATCGAAGCCGTCATCGCCAGCGTGGATACCAACAGATTGCGGTAGGTTGTATTGATCAGTTTACCGGATCGTTTCATAGATATCTCCAAATTTCGTCCGCGTCATACAGCGCGGATGATTGTTAGCCTTCCCCCGAGCAGACGTCGATTAATGCGGTTTTCGTATTCGTTGTCATTCCGAGGAGGAGCAACGCTCCGACGTGGGAATCCCCCTGATAGGCGCTTGAGCTCACTGTTTAAGCCATTAACGACAAGGGGATTGCGAGGGCTTCACATGTGTGTCAAGCCCTCGCAATGACACCGTTATTGTAACGTCGATTGAATCGGCATTTATCCGAAGGAAAGACTTTTTATTTTTATCAAAACAACATTATCTTGTCAGGTTGTCGCTGTCAAAGAAGCGGAAGCCCATCAGTACGTTGATAAAGTCGTTGACATAGCGCTCGTTGCTCGCGTTCCAGAAGAAGCCCATACGCGCCAAGATCTGGGTCGTGTAGTGGGATTCAAACGGCAGCGCCGTGACCTTCTTGCCGTGAGCGGTGTTCATGTAGGCGGTCATACTCGACAGGATCGCCGCCTTGTCGGGATCCTTCTGCGCCTCGTTCAGCGCGTCGGCAAACTCCTCATACTCGACAAAGTTGATCGGGATGCCCGCTTCGTTCATCCTGCGGATGATATCGCCCAAGGGCAGGGTATGGTTGTTGACCGCGTTGAACACGGTGCAATCCTTGGGGGTCTTTGCGAGCTTTAAGAACGCGTTGCAGGAGGTGTCGATCGGACCCATGCAGACCTGGTTCTCGATCATCTGGTACGGGAAGCAGCCGAGCAGCTCATAGGAACGCAGTCTGCCCATGAAGTTGTTGGTCAAAAAGTTGATCTGGAACTCGCCGTCGGATTCACGCGCCGCGAGGGTACCGACGCGGATGACCTTGCCGTCCAGTCCGCGCTCGGCGACAGCCTCGAGCACCATCCTCTCGCCCATGAGCTTGGAGGAAGTATACTTGTTATCGAGCGTCTGTCCGTAGTAGAAGCTCTGCTCATCCAGTGAGCGACGGCTCAGCTTTGTGACATCCTCTGTCGTACCCGCGACGGAAACGGTAGAGAAATGTACCAGTCGCGCGTCGAGCTTCTCACAAAGCTTGATACAGTTGACAACGCCGCCGACGTTGATGTCCTCGATATCAGTGCCGTTAGAGAAATGCTTGACGTTCGCGGCACAGTTGAAGACGGTTTGGATGGATTCGCCCTCGAGCGGCTCGAAATATTTGTAATCGGTCACATCGCCCTCGACCACGCGTACACGCGATGCAAAGACGTCCTCAAAGCGTGTGCCAAAGTAGTAGAACAGCATATTGTGCATACGCTCGGCGGCAGAGTGGAACTTGCCCTTACGCAGCATACAGTAGACATAACCGTCCTCTGTATCGAGGTATTCCGCGACCAGATGAGCGCCCATGAAGCCGGTCGCGCCCGTGATCAGCACGTTGCCCAGATCATATTGCTCACCGTTGCGGAAGGATTCTATATTATTCTTTAAAAGAAGATTATCGATCTTGGTGTAATCATAATCGTCAAAGTCGAAGGTACCGTTATCCGTTGCGACGTCGCCGTCCTTGAACAGCTCGGCAAGCGCTCTGGGCGTGGTGTACTTGAACACGTCGCCGTAGGTGATCGGGAAGCCGTTTTCGGAAGCGTCCAGCACCACCGCGGTGACCACCAGCGAGGTGCCGCCGATCTCAAAGAAATCGTCTGTCGCGCCGACCTTATCGAGGTTGAGCGCCTTTTTGAAGGACTCGCAGAAGAACTCCTCGGTCTTGTTGGCGGGGGCGACAAATTCACCCATCGATACGGGCACCGGCTCGGGCAGACGGCGGATATCCGTCTTGCCGTTGGCGGTCATCGGCATCTCGACCATCTGCAGATAAGCGGTCGGCACCATGTAATGGGTCAGATGCTTTTTCAGCTCATCACGCAGCGCATCGATATCGATCTGCTCGTCCGCGGTGAAGTAAGCGCAGAGGTTATCCTGACCGTTGAGCTTGCGGATGACGACGGCGACCTTCTTAATGTGCGGCTGTACCGCGATCAGACCCTCGATCTCACCCAGCTCGATGCGCAGTCCGCGCAGCTTGACCTGGTTATCCAGTCTGCCGAGGATGATGACGTTGAAGTCCTCATCGTACTTGGCGTAGTCGCCCGAGCGGTACATGCGCTGTCCGCGGTATTCGACAAACGACTGAGCGGTTTTCTCGGGCAGGTTGCGGTAGCCCTCGGCAACGCCTACGCCGCCAATATACAGCTCGCCGATCACGCCGTAGGGCGCCATGTCGCCGAACTTGTCCACGATATACTCGGTGTAGTTGGTCAGCGGTCTGCCGATATTGATCGCCTTGGCGTCATTGAGCACCGCGGCGTTGGAGGAGACGGTGATCTCGGTCGGGCCGTAGGTATTGATGATCAGCGCGTCGGGCGCGACGACCTTCAGGCTGTCGCGCAGGGACAGCGGATAGGCTTCACCGCCCGACATGATGATCTTACAGTCGGCGAGGCGCTCCTTGAACGGCGCGTACTCCATGTACTGCTGTAAACGCGACGGAGTGGCGTTGATACAATCAACGTGGTGCTTTGCCATCAATTCGGCAAGCGCGCGCGGATCGTTCATCTCGTCCTCTGCGGCAAAGATCAGGGTCTTGCCGTTGCACAGCGCGGCGGTATGCTCCTTAAAGGACATATCGAAGGAAACGGTCGTGACGGAGAGGTAATTGGACACGCGCTCTTTGACGTTATACATGATGGTATTCCCCTTATGCGGGGTAAGATAGTTACAGATACCCTTGTGGCGGAGCATAACGCCCTTGGGCTTGCCGGTCGAGCCGGAGGTATAGATCATGTAACTCAGCTCGTCGCCGGTCATCTGCAGATCGGGATTCTCGGCGGGATCGCCCTTGAGGATATCATCGACGTCGATCGCCTTCTCGGCGGGGTAATCCGCGAGCTTGTCGGCGGTGGTGATGATATAGCTCGCCTCGGAGTCGGTGATGATATGGTTGATACGGTCGGCGGGATACTGCGGATCGCAGGGGATGAACGCCGCGCCTGCCTTGTTCACGCCGAACATACAGCAGAAATAACTGCTCTGTCGGGGCAGAAGCAGGGCGACGCTGTCGCCGACCTTGACGCCGCGCTTGATCAGATTCGCGGCGACGGTATTGGCTTTTTCGTTGAGTTCTTGGTATGTCAGAGTCGCGTCCTGCGCGATGACAGCGGTCTTACCGGAGTTCTCGGCGGCGCTCTTCTCAAAGAGTTGATGTAAGAGGACGACGGGTGTGTCAGCGGTCTCGACCACGCTCTTCTCCTCCATCACCTTCACCTGATCCTCAGGCAGTGCGGAGGCTTCGCGCACGGTAGTGACCGCGGTGTCGGAGAGCAGGTCGAGGGTATGTCTGATCTGCTCGATAAAGCCCTCTACGACCTTGTCCTCGAACAGCTCGGACGAATACTGCACCATGAAGTGCAGACCCTTCATACCCTTGCGGATGACGATGCCGATATCGCGGCTCATCTTCTGCAGCGGCGCGTACATCTCTATGCTCAGGCCGTCTTTGTCATACGCGGGCGGATTCCACATGAAGTTGACGCTCACGTCGAACATCGGGTTGCGGCTTTCGTCACGCTGTTTGACGAATTCACGCACCACGTCCTCGAACGGCAGGAATGCGCCGTAGGTAGCGTTACGCACCGCCTCGCTCACGGAGCCGAGATAGTCAGTCAATGCAGCAGCTCTCTGCGGCTTGACGCGGACAGGCGCGGTATTGACGAACATACCGATCACATTGTCGGCGCCGTTGGGACGGGTGTTGGTGGGAATGCCGAGGACAAGATCCTCGGACGCGGTATATTTGCCCAGCGCCATAGCGATCGCCGAGAAGATCAGCTCAAACTCGGTGACCGTATAGCGGCGCGCGGTATTATCAATGGCTTTGAGCGCCTCGTTGTCATAGTCAAAGACGATCTCTCTGTCGGACAGCGGGTGCACCTTCGGTCGCTTGCCCTTGAGCGGCATCTCGCTGACGGGTACGCCGTCCTCGAACAGCTTGTGATAGAACTGCATACCGCTCTCGTATTTTTCGTTCAGGCTGTCATCATACAGATCGCTCAGATCGATGGCGTCCGCTTCGATCTCCTTGCCGTTCAAGCCTGCGATCAGCTCCTTGACAAAGGTGCCGGCGGAGCCGCCGTCGAACGCGATATGATGGATCGCCAGATGCAGGATGATACTGCCGTCGGCGACTGTGTACAGGGTCGGGATCACGGGGATATCGGCGTTGAGGTCGAAGGGAGTCAGGTAGCTGTCGACCTGCGCGATGACCTCCTCACGCGACTTTGCCGTCTTCTCGATAATGGTGGGCAGTTTTTCGGTCAGCACGCGTACCGGCAAACCGCTTTCCTCCGCGTAGAAGGAATGGAACGCCTCATGCGCCGCGAATACGGCGTTGAGCGAACGCTTGATATCCTCGAGGGACGCGCCCTTGATGATCGCGGCGATGTTCAAATTATATACCGAGGAGTCGGGATCCATCTTCTGCTCAAGGTACATGCCGCGCTCGCTGGGAGTCAACGGATAGACCTTGACCTTCTTTTTCTTCTTACCCACCTTCTTTGCGGTCGCCTTCTCGATCAGCAAGCGCTCGATCATGCGCGGGGTCTTGCCCGCGAAGATATCCGCCGTCGCGATGTGATAGACCTTGCATTCCTCGGCGATCATGGCGCACTTGATGGAGTCGCCGCCCAAAGCAAAGAAGTCGTCGTCGATACCGACGTTCTCGATGGAAAGGATCTTCTCGAACGCATCGCACAGCGCCTTTTGCATATCGGTCTCGGGCGCGGTGTAGTCGCTCTTGAACGCGCCTGCTTCGGGCGCTTGTAAGGCATTTCTGTCGAGCTTGCCGTTGGCGTTGACAGGGAGTTTGTCGAGCTTGACAAAGAACGCGGGGATCATATACGACGGCAGCTTTTCGGCGATTGCCTCTTTGAGATCGTCCGCGTCGACAGGCTCGTTCTCAACATAATACGCGACCAGATAAACCTGCCCGTACTGGTTCTTGAAGTCCTTGATCGCGGCGTCATGCACGCCCTCGGCATTCTTGATGACGTTCTCGATCTCGCCCGGCTCGACACGCTGACCGTTGATCTTGACCATCCAGTCCTTGCGGTTGAGATAGATGATGTTGCCGTCCTCAGATCGGCGCACGATGTCGCCGGTCTTGAGCATCTTAGGATAGCCGTCCTTATCGGCAAAGGGATTGTCGACAAAGGTCTTGGCGGTCTGCTCGGGCAGGTTGAGATAGCCTGTCGCGAAGTGACCCGATAGGCAGAGCTCGCCCTCGTCCGCGAGGTTGCCGTCATCATCAAAGATATACGCCTTTTCGTTACCGATCGGCTGACCGATGGGCGTATTGTCATAGGGCTTGTCTATTTTGAAGCCGAACACGGCGGAGGCAGACTCCGTCTGTCCGTACATGACGAAGATATCGAAATCCTCGCTGTAGGTGCCCGACACACGTTCACTGCCCGTGTAGACCGTTTTCAGCGAGTCGCCCTTAGGCTTGAATACCTTGAGCATCTTCGGGCTGATAAAGGTACGGTTGATCTGATTCTCTTCGATATAATCGGCGAGCAGCACCGGATCGCGCATCGCCTCATACGGCATCAGGTAGGAGGTCATCACACCGCACAGCGGCGCGAATACGCCCTGCACCGACGCGACAAAGGTGAACGGCGCGCCCAAAGCGGCACGATAGCCCTTCGGCGCGTTGGCATATTCGATATAGCGGATCACGGAATCGCTGATGCTCTGATGCGAGTGCAGCACACCCTTGGGCTTACCTGTGGAGCCCGAGGTGTAGATCAAGAGGGACGGGTCTTCGTCCTCTGTCTCGACAGCGCCCTCAAAGGGTGTGATATCGCCCAGACGCTTCAAAAACTTCTCGTTGATGACTGCCTTGGCGTGACAGTCGGAGCGGATATATTCCAGTCGCTCTGCGGGATAGGTCGGCGACAACGGCGCGAATGCCGCGCCCACCAGCCATGTCGCGTACATCGCGGCGATGTATTCCTTGTTACGGGGCAGCTCGATGGTGACAAAATCACGCGGGCTGACGCCCAGCTCGCTCAGCTTACCCGCGATCTTACGCGCGTAGGCATCAAGCTGTGCATATGTAAAGCTGTTATTCTCCCCCTGATCCACGATAACAGTAAAAACAGGGTCGTTCTTGATATTTTGGCGGATTCGACGGATCAATTCACTCATACATAACCTCCTTGAGTGTATTTAGCTTTTCGCCGCATCATATGTCAATCAAACAGCGGCGACTAGATCTTATTCGATGTTGAGCACCTTGGTAAAGCCGGTCAGGCGGAAGATCTCCAGCACATTGGGCGCTAAGTTCTTCAGTGTCAGATTGCCCTTGCCGACGGTACGATTCGCGCCGACGACCACTCTCAGACCGCCCGAGGAGATGTAATCGACCTTCTCCATATCGAGCACCATCTTCTCACATTTGGGCGCGGCTTCGTTGACCGCCTGTTCCAAGTCGCGAGCCGTCAGGGTATCGATACTGCCTTCGATCATGATCGTGCATGTCTTTTCTTCGAAAGTTGTGTTTAAAGTCATAATGTGCCTCCTATGTTTTTACACAAATATACAGATTAATTATATCGCTTTTTCGTTCAACATGCAACACTTTTCTGTACAAAAACGCGAAAAATTCTACTATTTTTCACATCCTTGATCCCGAGTGACACGCAAAAAAGGCGAGGTCGATATGCCGCCTCACCCTGTGTTCATGAACAATAATCTTCCAAGCGCTCTTTTAATTCTTTTAGAGAATCAATATGAATGCCCTCTTCCAGCTTGGCACGGTCGGATTTCGGCAGATCGGAAAGCTGTGTGTCCGTCCGGATCACCGTTTGTCCGTCCCTGAACACCGCCACTCTGCCCTCTGATATCCCGATGATATAGCCGCTGTCAGCGGTGCTCTCCTGTGCGGTGACGGTTGTAGCGGAGGGCGCAGACTCCGGCGCCGCGATCATCGTCACCAGGATCAGATACGCGATCAAAACCGCTCCCGTGATCATTATCAGCTTTTTCACATCACTCACCTCTTTGGTAGTTTTCCCTATACTTTTATATATTATTCCTATTTTTGCCCTTTGTTTATGATTAAAAATCTCTGTTATTTTATAAAAATCTATTTATTTTTTCGCCGCAAAGTGGTATAATTGCAGTATATATCGTATTCGATAATATCCATATAGGCGTTATGCACCGCTGCGCGTGCACCGCGTCTATGATTTCTCAGTTCATCTCACAGATTGCAGGAGGAAAAACATGAGGAAGACCGATATAAGCAAGTATACTGACAAAATCGACGTTCAACCGCCGAAGAACCAGAGCGGCGCCAAGAAGGTGCTGTCCGTGATCGGAAGAGCGCTTTTGACGATCGTGCTGGTGCTGGTGATCGCGGGTATCATCGTCGGTATCTCCATAGGCGCGTATGTGATCAAGATCGCCAACGAGCCTACCGGTATCGACCTGAACGCCCGTTCACTGAACCTGAGTTCTTTTATCTACGTCGAGAACAGCAAAACCGGCGACTTTGAAGAATACCAAAAGCTCTACGGCACGGAAAACCGTATCTGGGTCAATCTCAAGGACATGCCGAAAGCGATGCCCGAGGCGATCGTCGCCATTGAGGACAAGCGTTTTTACGAGCACAACGGCGTTGACTGGTTCCGTACCGGCTCGGCGATCCTGTCACTGATGACCGGCAGGGACAACTACGGCGGCTCCACCCTGACCCAGCAGCTCGTCAAAAACATCACCGACGACAGTGAGGTCTCGCTCACCCGTAAGCTCAGAGAGATCTTCCGCGCGCTGAACATCGAACGTGAATACAGCAAGGACGATATCATCGAGGCATACCTGAACGTCGTTAACTTCGGTAACAACTGTCAGGGCGTTGAATCTGCCGCACAGCTGTATTTTGATAAATCCATCAGCGAATGTACCGTTGCGGAATGTGCGGCGATCGCCGGCATCACCCAGAACCCTTCGCGCTGGAATCCGCTGCTCTACCCTGAGAACAATAAAGAGCGCCGCGAGACCGTACTCGACCAGATGTACGAACAGGGCAAGCTCACCAAAGCGGAGTTTAATACCGCGATGGAGGAATCCGCTAACATGACCTTTGTCGGATTCAACAACAGTGATGAGAGCGAAAATGAAGATGAAGAGAACACCAAGATCCAGAACTGGTATATCGACCAGATGTACTGGGATCTCTGCCGTGATCTCGCAAAATACTATGACATCAGTGAAGACGCCGCTTCCCTCAAGCTCTATTCCGAGGGTCTGAAGATCTACTGTGCGATGGATACAGAAGCACAGGAGATGATGGAAAAAGAAGCGCTCAAATCCGCAGTCGATTACGACTACGACCTACAGACAGCCATGACGATGGTCGGCTATGACGGACGGGTCATCGCGACGGTCGGTTCTTCCAGAGAAAAGGAAGGCAACCTCGAATGGGATCGCGCGTCACACTCCAAGCTCCAGCCCGGTTCCTCGATCAAGGCGATCATCCCCTACCCCATGGCGATCGATAAGGATATCTACTGCTATTCCTCTCTCGCAAAAGACCAACCCATCGAAAAATGGAAGGTGGACGGCTACGGTAACTTTATCGCCGGTCCTCCGAACTCCTATAACGGCTATCACAGATTTATGACCGTACCCGAGGCGCTTTCGTGGTCATCCAATGCCGCGGCAGTACAGACGCTCGAGCTGGTCGGCATCAACGACGCCTATGAACAGGCGGTCAATAACCTCGGCTTCAAGAATCTCGGAGAAGCGGACAAGACCAACGTCGGTTCCCTCTCTCTGGGCGGTATGGAAGGCGGCGTCACGGTGCGCGAGATGGCAGCCGCCATGCAGTATGTCGGCAACAACGGTCTGTTCTATGAGCCGTACACCTACTACTATGTCACCGACCAGAATGATAAGGTCATCCTCGACAACCGTAACAACCTGCCTAACGAAGCGTATACACCCGAGACGGCTTATAAGATGAACCGTCTCTTGAAATACAACGTCATGACGTCGACCCACACCGCGTCCTCCTATGCCCAGATCCAGGGCTGGGATATCGCGGGCAAGACCGGTACCACGGACTATGACCGCGACCTGTGGTTCGTCGGCGCGTCACCCTACTGCACCCTCGCGTGCTGGATGGGATACGACCAGCCCGACAGCGTCAACTACTACGGTTTGTCCACCATCGTCTGGCAAAAGGTCATGGCGAATTATCTGAAGAATAAGCAATACAAAGAATTTACGATGCCGGATACCATCGTGACCGCGACCTACTGTAAGGGCTCGGGACTCTTGGCGGCTTCGTACTGTACCGATACCGCGACCGGCTATTATACGGAAGACGATATGCCGGCCTACTGTAACGGTGTGCATACCGCGGGCGGACTCGTAGCAGACGGCGCTACGGGAGCGTATAATCCCTCGGCGGCTTATGACAGCGGTGAGACCTACGCAGGCGGCGGATCATCCTCCTACAGCGGAGCGGATTCCGGCATCAACAGCGGCGCAGCGTCAGGAGCGGACAGCGCAGCATCCGGCGTGGACAGCGGCTCATCCGATTCGGGGCCGGCAAGCGGCTCATCCGATTCGGGACCGGCAAGCGGCACACCCGATCCGGGACCGGCAAGCGGCACACCCGATCCGGGACCGGCAAACGACACACCGTAATAAAGGAATAATACGATAAGGAGAAATCTGAATATCATGATATCTGTAGCGATCATGGGTCACGGCGTCGTCGGAGGCGGCGTTGCCGAGATCCTGTATACACATAAACAAAAGCTCTTTGCCGCGATCGGTGAAGAGATCAATGTCAAGCACATCCTCGATCTCAGAGAATTTCCGGATTCTCCCTACGCGGATCGATTCACCAAGGATTTCAACGATATCGTCAACGATATCGAGGTGCGCGTCGTCGTCGAGACCATGGGCGGCTTACATCCCGCCTATGAGTTCGTCAAGGAATGTCTGAGCAACGGCAAGAGCGTCGTCACCTCCAACAAAGAGCTGGTCGCCGCCTACGGCGCGGAGCTCTTGGCGATCGCGTCCGAGCAGAACGCCAACTTCATGTTTGAGGCGGCTGTCGGCGGCGGCATCCCGATCATCCGTCCGATCAACCAGTGTCTGGTCGCGAACAACGTCAGCGAGATCGCGGGCATCCTCAACGGCACCACCAACTTCATCCTCACCAAGATGATCCACGAGGGTATGGGCTTTGATGAAGCGCTCAAGCTCGCACAGGAGCTGGGCTATGCGGAGCGCAATCCCGAGGCGGACGTCGAGGGTCATGACGCATGCCGCAAGATCTGTATCCTTGCCTCCCTCGCGTTCGGCAAGCACATCTACCCCGACGCAGTACATACCGAGGGTATCTCCAAGATCAAAGCAGCCGATGTGGAATACGCGGAAGCCTGGGGCGGTGTGATCAAGCTGATCGGCTCCGTCAAAAAGCTCGACAAAGACACCATCGACATCATCGTCGCGCCGATGTTTGTTCCGAATGAAAGCCAGCTCGCCAACATCGATGACGTATTCAACGGCATCATGGTGCGCGGCGACTGCACCGGCGACGTCGTATTCTACGGCAAGGGCGCCGGCAAGCTGCCCACCGCCTCTGCGGTAGTTGCGGACATCGTGGACAGCATCAAGCATCTCAAATCCCGCAAGTACCTCTCATGGGCGGATTCGGACAACAGCTCCGTCCTCCCCTATCAGGAGAGCGTCCGCGCAATGTATCTCCGCGGCGTCGCAGATGACAAGAATGCCGCATATGATAAGGCAAAGGCTGTGTTCGGCGAGATCCATGTTCTGACCAAGGACAATGCTCCAGCAAACGAATTCGCCTTGATCACTGAGCCGATGGCGCTCAGCGACTTTGAAGCAAAGAAAGCAACGCTCGACGGCATGACCGTCGAGTCCGTCATCCGCATCGGAGACCTATAAAAGTGGTCAGTGGTCAGTGATCAGTGACCAGTTGAATATATCGGAATAGCATTAGTGTAAAGCGACAACAATCGGGTGCGGATTCCCCGCCAATCACTGTTCACTAATCACTAATCACTATTCACTAATACTGGGGGTAATGAAAAACATGAGTTTGATCGTAATGAAGTTCGGCGGTACATCCGTCAAGGACGCCGAACGCGTACGTAATGTAGCCGGTATCGTTACCGACAGCTACAAACAGGGCAACAGTGTTGTCGTTGTCGTATCCGCTCAGGGCGATACCACAGACGACCTGATCGAAAAGGCGGCTGAGATCACCGCGAATCCGAGCAACCGCGAGATGGATATGCTCCTCACCTCGGGCGAGCAGATCTCCGCTTCGCTGCTTGCGATGTGCATCCAGGATATGGGATATCCCGCGATCTCCCTGACCGGCTGGCAGGCAGGCTTCTTGACCTCGTCCGCGCATACCGCGGCGCGTATCCGTCAGGTCTATCCCGACCGCATCAAGCGTGAGATCGATCAAAAGAAGATCGTAGTCGTCTGCGGATTCCAGGGTGTGTCCCGCTATGACGACATCACCACACTCGGACGCGGCGGCTCCGACACCAGCGCTGTCGCGATCGCGGCGGCAATGCACGCCGACCTGTGTCAGATCTACACCGACGTAGAGGGCGTATTCACCGCCGATCCGCGCAAGGTGCCCGAAGCCATGAAGCTCAAGGAGATCTCGTACGACGAGATGCTCGAGCTGGCGACACTGGGCGCGCAGGTACTCAACAACCGTTCCGTAGAAATGGCGAAAAAGTATAATATTGAACTCGAGGTCCTCTCATCCTACACAAAGGTCCCCGGTACTATCGTAAAGGAGAAGGTAAAAATGGAAAAAATGCTTATCAGCGGTGTCGCGAAGGACACTGACGTAGCCCGCTTATCGATCACCTGTATTCCCGACAGACCCGGGATGGTATTCAAGCTGTTCTCGAAGCTCGCTTCCAGAAACATCAACGTCGATGTCATCCTGCAGAGCGTTGGGAGAGACGGCACCAAGGATATCGCCTTTACAGTAGCGAAGAACAAGGGTGCTGAGGCAAAGGAGATCTGCGAGAAGTTCGCCGACAATATCGGCGCCGGCGGCGTTGACTATGAGGATGATATCGCCAAGGTATCCATCGTAGGCGCGGGCATGGAGAGCCATGCCGGCGTGGCAAGCAAGATGTTTGAGGCGCTGTATGACAAGCAGATCAACATCCGCATGATCTCGACCTCTGAGATCAAGGTCTCCGTCATCATCGACAAGGATGACGCCGACAGAGCGGTCTCCGCGATCCACGAGAAATTCTTCCCCAAAGAAAACTAAGACACGCGTGTCGACGCGCGCGTCGACGCGTGCGTCTTAGTTCCGCCTAATGAAACGCCTAATGAAACGATAAAGCTTCATCAACGGCGGGTCAAACATTGGTAAATGATTTCACTCTTTACAATGCAGAATAAATAACTATATTTCTATTATAGAAATAACCCTCAGTGAAAACTGGGGGTTTTATCTTTAAGATATCTTATAGGGATCGGCACAACCAACGTATCGGTTTTCGAGCACTCCCCACATAAAAACAGCGCCGTAGCTCAACACTACAGCGCTGTTCTTAATTGCAACAACTCTATTATTTCTGATTATCCTTATTTTCAGCGGGAGCTTCTGTGCTCTCGGTCTGAACTTCCTTACCTTCAGCGGCTACGGTTTCTTTCGCGCCGTTATCGACTGCTTTTGCTTTGACCTCTACGACGGTAACGGTCGTGTTCTTCAGCTTGTTCGCCAAAACGATCATGGAGATCAGGTCGATGACTGCAGAGACGATCATCATCACACCGATGATGGTCCACTTAGCAACGGTCGCGCCGAACGGATAGAACGCCATTACAATACCGAGCAGGATGGTCAGGATCGCGTCAAAGATCAGGAAGCCGAAGGGAACACCTTCACCGCGCAGCGCAAATGCCTGGATCAGCTTGAAGATACCGTTGACCAGCATGAAGCAGCCTGCGACCATCGTGAACGCAACCATGAAAGGGATCACAGCGCCGGAAGCAGCGGTGAAGAACGCACCGAAGCCGATCATGAACAGAGAAGCGACCATCGGGAGTCCCGGGATAGAACCGCCTTTTCTGCCGGCGAGAAGGCTTTTGATCAAGGTGATCAGACCGACAACCAGCAGGAAAATGCCGACGATCATAAAGAGCACACTGAAGAATCCTTCGCCGTTGGTCAGGATAAGAATACCTGCCACAGCCTCGAGGATACACAGGATGATAATGGGTAATAAGCGTTTAAATGTAGACATAATTTCCTCCTCAAAACCTATGTTTGAAAATATTGATCCTCCGCCCAATGAGCGGGGTTGTTGCTGATGTAAAACCACGTGTTGCGATAATCATCTTCGTTGCGGATGATGTGGTCGTAGTACCCGCGTTGCCAGATATTGTGACCGATTTCGCGGTTGATAAGACGTTTTAATCCGGAGATGTAGCGCGCGATCACCGAATTTGTAGGGGTCGGCGCCCTCGACGACCCGTTATACGTTTCATCATGTATCAATGTCAATAAAATATGCACATGATTAGGCATAATCACATAATGATCGATGGTTATACCCTGTACATTCTCAGAGGATTTAATATACGAATCCACGATTGTTCCGATCTCCGTCAGCGTCAATATCGCCGGGTTAAAAACATCGCCCGGTTTGATCGTTGATAAAATACATCGTCTTCTCTCTGTACAAAACGTCAAAAAATAACGATTATTGGTATTATAATCATATCCGCTCATTCGCATCGACTTGCGATATGGTCGACGATTATCATTCATAACATATGTCTGTGATACGGGACGTCGAGGCGCCGTCCCCTACAAATTGTTTTTTGCGTATATGCGCACTCATTCCTCAAAATCGTATTGATCCTCGTAACGCTTTTTAAAGATATCGAACACCTTCTGCAGGGTCTCTTCATCGTCGATGCCGACGTAATTCTCGGTCTCGTCATCGATGGACTCGATCCTGAGAATCATGACCTCGTTCTTTTCCTCTTCCTCACCCTCTACGGGCAGCAGGATAATATACTCGTCGTGATTATACTCAACGACGTCAAGGAACTCGAAATCCTGTTCATTGCCGAGGTCATCCTCTAAGGTGATGATCTCCGCCTGATACTCTTCATTGGTTAATTCTTCTTTATTAGCCATGTTCTTCCTCCATAATAATCTTTCTTTGTTGATTGTACTATGAAACAGAAAAAAATGCAAGCATAATACGGTTTTGTTACAAAATGATTTGGTTTCGATAGGAACAATCCCTTCCTCAACAATGACGTTACAACGAATCAGTAGTGATCGGCGACGTTTCGGGAGGAGCAAGCCCCTCCCCTACTAAAAGTACCCGATCCTCATGGATCGGGATGCTTTTTATTATTCATTATTCATTTTTCAGTCTTCAGTTTTCGTTTATCATACAGATGAGATATATCGAAAACGATTCGGGGTACCGATCACGCGTGCTCCAATGCCCCTCCCCTACACCACGCAAAAAGCTCCCGACGCGAAAAGCATCGGGAGCTTGTACATCAATTAATAATTCAAATTTAGAAATTATTCGTTGATAGCGATAACAGCGCCGGAACCTACGGTACGGCCACCCTCACGGATAGCGAAACGCAGACCAACTTCGATAGCGATAGGAGTGATCAGCTCAACATCCATCTCTACGTTATCGCCGGGCATGCACATCTCAGTGCCCTCGGGCAGAGAAATGGTACCGGTAACGTCAGTGGTTCTGAAATAGAACTGGGGACGATAGTTGTTGAAGAACGGAGTGTGACGGCCGCCCTCGTCCTTGGTCAGAACGTAAACCTGGCCGCGGAACTTGGTGTGCGGATGAATGGTGCCGGGCTTAGCCAGAACCTGACCTCTTTCGATCTCGTTTCTCTGAACACCACGGAGCAGAACACCAACATTATCACCAGCCTCAGCATAGTCCAGAGTCTTTCTGAACATCTCAAGACCGGTAACAACAACCTTGCGCTTCTCGTCGGTAAGACCAACGATCTCAACTTCCTCAGAAGTACGGATCTGACCTCTCTCAACACGACCGGTAGCAACAGTACCACGACCGGTGATGGTGAAGACGTCCTCTACGGGCATCAGGAAGGGCAGGTCAGCCTTACGCTCGGGAGTCGGGATGAACTCGTCAACAGCGTCCATGAGCTCATGGATGCACTGATACTCGGGAGCGTTGGGGTCGGTAGAAGTAGAAGTAAGAGCAAGATAAGCGGAACCCTTGATGATGGGGGTATCGTCGCCCGGGAACTCATACTCGTTCAGCAGGTCACGGATCTCCATCTCAACGAGCTCGAGCAGCTCGGGATCGTCAACCTGATCGGTCTTGTTCATGAATACTACGATATAGGGAACGCCAACCTGACGAGAGAGCAGGATGTGCTCACGAGTCTGGGGCATAGGACCGTCTGCAGCGGAAACAACGAGGATAGCGCCGTCCATCTGAGCAGCACCGGTGATCATGTTCTTGACGTAGTCAGCATGTCCGGGGCAGTCAACGTGAGCATAGTGACGCTTAGCGGTCTCGTACTCAACGTGAGCGGTGTTGATGGTGATACCACGCTCTCTCTCTTCGGGAGCCTTATCGATGTTAGCGTAATCAACGAAATCAGCGTCGCCGCCAAAGTTCAGAACCTTGGTGATAGCTGCGGTCAGAGTGGTCTTACCATGGTCAACGTGGCCGATAGTACCGATGTTTACATGCGGTTTAGTTCTGTTAAACTTTTCTCTTGCCATTGGAAAATTTCCTCCTTTAATATAGGTAGTTAAATTACCGATTATGGTTATTGTAACAATTCCGTCGAAGAATTGCAATAGCTTTTTTCAATTTTTCACAACAAATAGTGGTTTTATTTCATGAAAACCCAAGTTGTCGTGTCGATTGATGTCACTAATGATCGTCATTGCAAGGATGATACCATCAGCCGTGGCAATCTCTTCAATTAATCGGTTGAGATTCCCACGTCGCGAACTGCGTCCGCTCCTCGGAATGACATTTTATAGAAATCAGTCCTTCTTAGCGCGCTCGGACATGATCTCTTCACCGGCGGCGTCACAAACTTCGCTTATTGAAAATGATCGTTATGATCATTTCCGTATCGCTCCGTTGCTCCGCCTTTCCCCAAAACGCAGGCGTTTTGGGGACCCCGTGCCTTAATTAGTCCTTCTTAGCACGCTCGGACATGATCTCCTCACCGACGTTCTTCGGAACCTCAGCGTGATGCGAGGGCTCCATGACGTAGTTACCGCGACCCTGGGTCTTAGAACGCAGGTCGGTCGCGTAACCGAACATGTTGGAGAGCGGAACGTCAGCGACGATACGGGCAACGCCGTCAGCGATCTCCTGATCTCTTACCGCGCCGCGGCGAGCGTTGAAGTCACCGAATACGGTACCTGCGTACTCCTCGGGAACGGTAACGCTGACCTTCATGATCGGTTCGAGCAGAACGGGATCAGCCTTCTTCATCGCTTCCTTGAACGCCATGGAACCGGCGATCTTGAACGCCATCTCAGAGGAGTCGACCTCGTGATAAGAACCGTCATAAACTTCGCACTTGACGTCAACTACGTTGTAGCCTGCGAGTACACCGGCGAGCATAGCGCCCTGGATACCCTGATCAACAGCGGGGATGTATTCCTTCGGAATCGCACCGCCGACAACGGAGTTAACGAACTCGTAGCCCTTACCGGGATTGGGAGAGATACGCAACTTAACGTGACCGTACTGACCCTTACCACCCGACTGACGAGCGTACTTCTGGTCAACGTCCGCCTCGCGACGGATCGTCTCTTTATAAGCAACCTGAGGCTTACCGATGTTCGCCTCGACCTTGAACTCACGCAGCAGTCTGTCTACGATGATCTCCAGGTGAAGCTCACCCATACCGGCGATGATGGTCTGACCGGTCTCTTCATCGGTGTAAGCCTTGAAGGTGGGGTCTTCCTCTGCGAGCTTCGCGAGAGCGATACCCATCTTCTCCTGGCCTGCCTTCGTCTTGGGCTCGATCGCAACCTTGATAACCGGCTCCGGGAACTCCATGGACTCGAGGATAACAGGATGATCCTCGTCACACAGGGTGTCACCGGTGGTGGTGTTCTTCAGGCCGACTGCGGCGGCGATATCACCCGCGTAGCAAACGTCGATGTCCTTACGGTCATTCGCGTGCATCTGCAGGATACGGCCGATACGCTCGTTCTTACCCTTGGTGGAGTTGAAAACGGACGTACCCTTCTCTACCTTACCGGAATAAACGCGGAAGAAGCAGAGCTTACCGACATAGGGGTCTGTCGCGATCTTGAACGCGAGAGCGGAGAACGGCTCATCGTCGCTTGCGTGACGGTCAACCTCTTCGCCTGTGTTGACATCCTCACCCTTGATAGCAGGGATGTCAGTGGGAGCGGGCATGTAATCAACGATCGCGTCGAGCAGCTTCTGTACGCCCTTGTTACGGTAGGAAGTACCGCAGCATACGGGAACCATTTCGTTCGCGATGGTAGCCTTACGGATCGCAGCCTTGATCTCGTCGATCGTCAGCTCCTCGCCCGCAAAATATTTTTCCATGAGCTCGTCGCTGGTCTCAGCAACGGACTCGATCAGAGCGTCATGATACTCCTGAGCCTTGTCCTTCATGTCATCGGGGATCGGGATGGTCTCGCGCTTCTCGCCGTTAGGACCGGAGTAGGTCTCGGCGGTCATCTCAACCAGGTCGATGATACCGGTGAAGGTATCCTCAAAGCCGATGGGCAGCTGGATCGGAACAGCGTTACATTTGAGTCTGTCCTTCATCATCTGCAGAACATGGTAGAAGTCTGCGCCCGTGATGTCCATCTTGTTGACGTAGACCATGCGGGGAACATGATAGTTATCCGCCTGGCGCCAAACAGTCTCGGACTGGGGCTCGACGCCGCCCTTCGCGCACAGAACGGTTACGGAACCGTCGAGTACACGCAGAGAACGCTCGACCTCAACGGTGAAGTCAACGTGTCCGGGGGTGTCGATGATATTGATACGGTTATCCTTCCAGAAACAGGTGGTAGCAGCGGAGGTGATGGTGATACCTCTCTCCTTCTCCTGATCCATCCAGTCCATGGTGGAGGCGCCGTCGTGCGTCTCACCGATTTTGTGGTTGATACCTGTATAGTAAAGGATACGCTCCGTAGTCGTGGTTTTACCGGCATCGATATGAGCCATGATGCCGATATTTCTTGTCTTTTCAAGTGATACCTGCCTGGGCATAATATCCTCCTTAGTGCGTATGCGTAATCAAAAGATTACACCTTCATCTTAATATCTCATATACCTTTTCTTAGATAACAGATAATAGATAACAGTTGATGGGAACGCTTTCGCTTTTTTTGAATATATTCATCATATATCGGGTGCGGGCGTCCCGCCTATCACTATTCACTATTCTCTTTTCTCTGTTATCTGATCGGCGGAATCGCCGATTACCATGAATAGTGAGCGAACGCCTTGTTAGCCTCAGCCATCTTATGGGTATCCTCACGCTTCTTGAACGCGCCGCCGGCGCCGTTCACTGCGTCAAGGATCTCAGCGGCGAGTCTCTCCTTCATGGTTCTCTCGGAACGAGCTCTTGAGTAAGTGGTGATCCAACGAAGGCCGAGAGTCTGCTTTCTGGCTTCTCTGACCTTGATCGGTACCTGGTAGGTCGCACCGCCGACACGGCGAGCCTTGACCTCCAGCTCAGGCATACAGTTGTCCATAGCCTGCTCAAAAACCTCGAGAGCGTCCTTACCGGTCTTATCAGCGATAATATCAAATGCACCGTAAACGATCTTCTGGGCTACACCCTTCTTGCCGTCGAGCATGATATTGTTGATCAGACGGGTAACGAGCTTGGAGTTATAAACCGGATCCGGCAAAACATCACGTTTTGCGATCTGACCTCTTCTGGGCATCTTTACTTCCCTCCTTCACAATCATTGAGAAATCATTGGTACTCGAAAGTGACGAACTCCCGTTATGCCGCAGAGAAAGATCATATCCGTCACGCACGAGCTTTGGTGCTCAGCGCTTCTATATAAACCTCTGCAACAAAACAGAACAAAAATCAAAAGATTCTTTGAGTTGTCAATTCCTTACTTTTTCTTCGGACGCTTAGCGCCGTACTTTGATCTGGCCTGCATACGACCGGTGACACCCTGAGTATCCAGCGTACCGCGGATGATATGGTAACGTACACCAGGTAAGTCCTTAACACGACCGCCGCGAATCAGAACAACGGAGTGCTCCTGCAGATTGTGGCCGACGCCCGGGATATAGGAACTGACTTCGATACCGTTAGAAAGACGAACTCTGGCGATCTTACGCAGCGCCGAGTTAGGCTTCTTAGGAGTCGCAGTCTTGACAGCGGTGCAAACACCGCGCTTCTGAGGAGAAGTCTGATCGATCGCGCGATTCTTCTGAGAGTTCCAGCCCTTCAAGAGTGCGGGAGCCTTCGCCTTCTTCTCGGATACCTGTCTGCCCTTGCGGACTAACTGATTAAAGGTTGGCATGTTTTTCCTCCTTTCAAAGAATAATAAAGAATTGAGCTGTAACGCAAAAGCCGCGTTACGTTTATGAAAAACACCTCGTCGGTCGCATCATTCGGGACAAGCCCTCACGACTCCAATTTGACAAAATGTTTAACACACTAAAGCAGTGATGGTCAAAACACACGAAAAGTCCCGATAAAATCTATCCTTTTCACACATTTTGACGGTAGATGCCTGCGCTATGGACGCAGTCTTCCACAATTAGGTATCATACCATAAAAAGGGTCGTTTTGTCAATCTTTTTTTCACGGGGATGATGGAAGTGTAGGGTACGGCATTCATGACGTACCGTATGTTTAGTTGAGCAGTCATCCAAATGCGAAGCACATCAATTTTGCCGTAGGGATGACCATTGGACACGCGTGTCAGCGCTGTACCCTACAACACTCTGTAGCGCCCTGCCGCGGGTCGTCGAGGCGCCGTACCCTACAACACTCTGTAATGTCCTGCCGCGGGTCGTCGAGGCGCCGACCCCTACAAAGCACACATCTCCTCGACCGATGCTCCTTATGATCCAACGCCCTGCGGCGGGAGGAGCAAGCCCCTCCCCTACAATATACGTTTCGTTTGCTTCGCGTTTGCACGTCATTGCAACCAAACGTGCGGTACGTCGAACACGCGTGTTCAAGCGCCGTACCCTACAACACTCTGTAATGTCCTGCCGCGGGTCGTCGAGGCGCCGACCCCTACAAAGCGCATATCTTCTCGACCGACGCTCCTTATGATCCAACGCCCTGCGGCGGGAGGAGCAAGCCCCTCCCCTACAATAAGTTTCATTTGCTTCGCGTTTGCACGTCATTGCAACCAAACGTGCGGTACGTCGAACACGCGTGTTCAAGCGCCGTACCCTACAACACTCTGTAACGCCCTGCCGCGGGTCGTCGAGGCGCCGACCCCTACAAAGCGCATATCTTCTCGACCGACGTTCCTTATGATCCAACGCCCTGCGGCGGGAGGAGCAAGCCCCTCCCCTACACCACTTTCCACTTTCCATTTTCAACTTTCAATTTCCCCCTCACCATCCTGCTCTTCTTGCATAGTATAAGGTGTAGCGAACGAAAACACGGTCGCTAATCAAGATAAATATAGGAGGCAACACATATGTGTAACAACAACGGTTTATTCGGCGGCAACAGCTGCTGCGGTATCATCATTCTGCTGATCGTTCTGTGGGCTTGCTGCGGCAACAACAATAACAACGGCTGTGGCTGCGGCTGCGGCAACGACTGCGGCTGCTAAAAGCTGAGCATAACGAAAGCAAAGGCGCTTCATCTCGAAGCGCCTTTGTCGTTCTTCTTATCGATTACAAGAGCTTTTCAGCCCATTCCTGCTCCTTGAAGCCGACCAGCACAGTATCGCCGTCGATCAGGATCGGACGCTTGACGAGCATACCATCCGTGCTGAGCAGGGTGAGCTTTTCTTCCACGCTCATCGAGGGAAGTTGATCCTTTAACGCCATGCTCTTATAGAGCAGACCCGAGGTGTTGAAAAAGCGCTTGATGTCAAGACCGCTCCTCTCGTACCACTCCCTCAGCTCATCATAAGAAGGATTTTCTTCCTTAATATCACGAAGGGTATAGCTGATTCCTTTTTCATCCAGCCATTTTTGCGCCTTCTTGCAAGTAGAACAGCGCGGATAACATACAAATAACATAAGAACACCTTTTCTTTATCAGTAAATCTTGCATCACCTATCATGCCTTGGGGAATGAAACCTGTGCATAGACCAGACAGGTCATCACCACGAATGCCACTGTCAAAACGCAGACGGCGCCTCGGAACAGCTTCTCTCCCCTGCCGGCACCGCCAAAGCGTTTCAGCATAAGCCCCAGCCCCATCACAAACAACGGGATCAGCGGCACGCAATAGCGGATATTCATCGTGCAGGTAAAGGGGAATTGGAAGCAGAACGCGTAGTAGGAGCCGAGGAACGTGAGTGCCATCACGGAGAAAAACACGCGTGTCATCCCGTCGAGCCCGCTCTTTTTGCTGAGCATCATCACGATAAAGGACACAAAGCACAAGAGTCCCAGCACCACGCCGATCCAGAACAGGATCGGGCCGGTTTTCGCGATCTGTGGAAAATGGATATCGGAAATATTGTTGACGCCTTCTGAGAACATCGCCGTTTTGAACAATCCGATCGTTGGGTTATAATCGCAAAATTTTGCGTTGAACGCGGGATCGGAGTACGCGACGTAGACAAAGGATAACTGTCCGTTGCCGAAGTCAAACAGACGCTCTGCCGCGGTCATATCACCGCAGTACTGTGCTGAGGCGACGTTGCCGTACGGCACATAGGTGATCGGCATATCAAAGGCGATCAGGCTGCGGATCTGCCACCACAGTCCCATCGGCGCGCAGATCAAGCCGAACAGCGTGAACTGTCCGAGGAACTTTGCCCATGATTTGATGTTCTTGACGAATACATAGAGGAACAGCACCGCGATCGCGGGCGCGACCATCCACGCGGAGAGCTTTGTCATCATGCCCAGACCGATGCACAGCGCGATCGGGAGGATACGCTTGAGGGTCGGTTCACGGTACCACCGCAGGGCAAACATGACCGACAACATCATGAACAGTACGCTCAGCACATCATTGTTAAACGAACTGCCCAAATGCAGAAATGCCGGATGGAAACAGATGATCGTCATCGCGATCACCAGCGGTAGGCGTCTGAGATTGACAAATCGGAAAATGCGGTAGCACACCACCATAATCAGCGAGGAATAGAGCATCGGCAGGATCTGCAGCGACTGACACGCCTTGTCATACTCCATGCCGCACACGGTCAAGATCCGCAGCAACAGCGCCATCAGCCAGTGATGCAGCGGCGGATGGTAATACTGCCAGATCATGATCTGATCCTTATCGGGCAGCTTTAAGCCGTTTTTGTACCAGTGCTCGATATAATTGGCGTGGCCGTAGTTCCAGTTGAAGCCGCCTACGTCATATTGCCGGTCAAAGGTCGAGGTATACAGATCATAGCTCAACCGCATGATGATACCCGCCGCGACCAACAGGATGATGAAGTTGCGGTCAGAGAGCGTATCGGTCACGTGCATCAAAGCGCATAACGCCGCGATAACAAACAGCGACATCCACATGAACAGCGCGGGGCTGTTCTGATAGCTTCTCATCAAGAACAGACCGCCCGCGGTGAAGATCGCGGCAGTCAGGGTGATGATCAGCGTTTCTTTTTTCGTACTGCCGACCCTGCCGATGAAGAACAGCAGGGTGTAGGCGATCAGCGCCAGGATACACGCATAGATATAATTACCGGCGGTCATGCTCTCTCTGCGGCTAAAGCTGAAGAAATATGCCAGCACGCATGCGACTGTCACCGACAAAAACGGGTGTTTGGCAAGCTGATGAAAGATACGCTCCAAGGAGCTTTTTGTTTCACTTCTCATAATCTGTCCTTAACAAAGCAAACACCGATCGTTTTTCATCGGTGTTTGCGCTGTATTTCTTATGAATTCTCTTTGCCCTCTTCGTGGTATTCCTTCTCGGTGTTGACGTTCCAGATCGCGGATTTATCGGTGCTGCCCGACAGGATCGCGTTGACCGTCTCAAAGGAGGTGCACATGCTGTGGTCAATGTTGTTGTAGCGGTGCTGACCGTTTCTGCCGACACAGAACAGGTTCGGGATGGTGTCGAGGTATTCACGTAGGTCATCCATATGCTCGTAGGTATCGAAGTAGGCAGGGTACGCCTTCTTGACGCGCTCCACATGGAAGTCGATAACGTCGGACTCTTTGTCGATGAGCCCCATCTTGACCATCTCCTTGATGCCCATATGACCGAACTCGTCGTCGGACATGCTCCACATCCAGTCACCCTCGTTGCAGAAGTATTCAAGACCCATCCAAACGGTGTCACGGATCATCTCGACCATGTACGGCGACCAGTTGTTGTAGATCTGGAAACGACCCATGTGGACGCTCTTATCGTGGACATAGACCCAGTTGTCGGGCACGATGTCGCCCATCGTCTTTGTCTTTGTTTCATTCTTCAAGTTCAGGTGCGGGATCAGCACGCCGACGGTCATGTAGTCGCGGTACGGCAGCCCTGTCGCGATCGCGGCAATATCCTTAGGCACATCGTTCATGCCCTCGACCAGATCCTTGACAGGCATGGAGGAGATGACATAATCGCCGTCGATCTCGATCTCTTTGCCATCCTTGACGTAGACGAGTCCCTTCAAGGTGTTGTCATCATTCTTTATGATCTTGGTGACCTTGGCGTTCTTGATGATGGTGCCGCCCATCTTCTCAAAATCTGCGGCGGTGATCTCCCACAGTTCACCGGGACCGAGCTTGGGATAAGCGAATTCCTCGATCAGTGAGGTCTCGACCTTGCGGTTCTTCTTGTTGAATGCTTTACCGAAAATATCCTTGAGCACCGCGCGGATCGACAGACCCTTGACACGCTGCGCACCCCACTCGGGAGAGATCTCGGACGGATGTCTGCCCCAGAGGTTCTCGGTGTAGTTCTCAAAGAACATGGAATAGAGCTTCTTGCCGAAGCGGTTGATATAGAAATCCTCGAGGGATTTTTCCTCACGCTTATGGAACACAGTCTTGAGGTAGGAAAAACCGACCACGATGGTGGTGCCCAGACCCATGTTCTTGATGGTCGCGTATTTCAGCGACACAGGATAATCGAAGAATTTAGAGTTGAAGAAGATTCGTGACAGGCGGTTTCTGCGGAGCATGACGCGGTCGGTCTTTTCGGGATCGGGGCCGCCTTCCTTCACGGTCGAGGTACGACCCAGCTCACGGTCGTCGAACGGCATCGCGCCCTGGGTGGGGAGCATCTTCTCCCACCACTCATTGACCTCGGGCACCTTGGAGAAAAAGCGGTGTCCGCCCATATCCATGCGGTTGCCTTTATAGTTGACGGTACGCGAGATACCGCCGAACACATCGCTCTCTTCGAGAACGGTGACTTCATAATCTTTACTTCTGTCGAGTAATTCGTAAGCGGCAGTCAGTCCCGCGGGACCCGCGCCGATGATCAAAACTTTTTTCATTCTGATCCTCCTGTAGAAAAGTAGTAATACCGGTTTCAGATGATAGCTTTATCGGAAATCAGCGTAAAAAGCTCATACATCAGTATGATACCATATTTGTCGGGTTTTGTAAACACAAAAAAGAAAAGCCGGCAAAAAGCCGGCTTTTCCATCATTCATATTATGATCATCGTAAGGCAGATCATTCCTGTACAGTCTCTGTCGCGGATACCATAGGTTCCGGCGGATCGGTAGGCGCGGGAGCCTGGGTCTCGGGTCGGGGCGTTTCGGTCACGATCACAGGCGCTTCGGTAGGCGCGGGCACATATGGCGCGGGCTCATATTCCTCCACAGGAGCCTGGGTCGCCTGCGGCGCCTGTACCGCGGGCGCCTGCGTAGGCTTAGCGGTCGCGGCAACAGCCGTGGGTGCGGTAGGCGTCCTGTCATTCTTGCCGAAGAGCTTATCCTTGAGCGCGAAAAATCCGATCACAACAGCCGCTATGATAAGGATGATGACGATGATCCAGATCCACGCCTTACTCTTCTTTCTGCGGGGACGGCGGGGGTCGTCATAGTCGTCGTAATCGTCGCGGCGAAAACGCTGATCCACCCTATCCATGAAGGTATCGTCGCTTTGACCGTCCTGATAATTCTCGTAATCATCACCGATGGGCACAGGGCCGTCGGGGTAACGCGGATCGTAGTTGGGATCATAATTGGGATCGTAGTTCGGATCATAATTCGGGTCATAACGAGGATCGTAACCCGGATCACGATTCGGATCATAGCCGTTGCCCTGACCCTCAAATGCCGCAAAATTATATACCTTTGTATCGTCTATAGATTCACGCTCGGGATCATACACCCGTGTGCTGTCACGCTCATCGGATATATGACGGTCGGAATAGGAATAGAGCTCGTCATCCCCGCGCGCGTGACGCGGAGCAGGCTCATCAACGAGAGCGCCGCAGAAGGTACAGCGGCTCGCGCCGTCGGGAATGGTTTTTCCGCATTGTGGACAAATCATGGTATCATCCTTTCGTCAATTTAGGTTGAGATAAGACGCGCGCGTCTTTCCTCACAATGACAGTGGGTTACGCCTGCGGCGTTTCTCTTTTCGTAATATTATATACGATCCGCGTAAAAAGTCAAACGTCAAAATGTACAAGAATCATTCGAACGATACCGCTTCCAGCACTTTGATGGTGTGATCATCCGCCTTAAAGCGCACATCATAGCCGCCGTAGGCAAAGCCGTACACGCGGTCGGGGTCATGCTGATACCCGGGGCGCGGATCGAACGACAACACCTCTTTGAGCGTTTTGAGCTGTTCTTCGCTAAACAAGTCGGCGATATCAGAGGGGATATCCACCGCCATGATCTGCTGGTGCTCGGGGCCGTAATCTCCTGTCGCCGCGTCGGGCACGCTGTCGGCATACGGCAGATAGGGTTTGATGTCCAGGATCACGGTGCCGTCCATCAGATCGGCGCCCGCTACCGTGAGGACAACGCCCTGATCGGCGGTCAACTCCGTGCGCAGCAGCTTGACGCGGGTCAGTCCGATTGGGTTCGGGCGGTTGGGCGAGCGGGTCGCGAATACGCCCATGCGCTTGTTGCCGCCGAGCTTGGGCGGTCGAACGGTCGGCGACCATGCGCGCATGGATGAAGCGTGCTTGGTTGAAGCGTGCTTGGTTGAAGCGTCCTCGGATAAAGCGCGCTTCCCCATCGGCGCGAAGCACCAGATCAGCCAGAGATACTCAAATTCTTCGATCCCGCGAAAAGCGTCGGGATTGCGGTATTCTTTTTCCATCACGATTTGCGAGATCAAATGCTCGGACAGACCGCTCTGGCGCGGCAGTCCGAACTTGGTCGGGAAATCGTTGTGGATATATGCGATCGGTTGGTATTCCATTATTACACCTCGTTGGTTAATCGGTTGAGATTCTAACGGTCGCATACGCTCCCTCAGAATGACGGTTTTTAAAGCACCACCACATCATAGCGGATCGCCTTACCCTTGACGGTATAGCTCGGCTTTTTGTCGGCGAGCAGGGCGCCGTTGAGCGGTCGCTTGATGATGATCTTCTTCGGGTGGAGCGCCGCGGCGGCGTCATAGAGCTCCTGTTCATTCGCGCAGGGCTGTTCGAGCTTCTGGATCAATTGCAGCTTCTTTTGGATCAAGCCGCTCTTTTTGCGCGGCGGGAACATCGGGTCGAGATAGACGATCTCGGGTGAGATAGTGAGCTGCGGCATCAGCGCAATGCTGTTGCCCTCTTGCAGGTGCATCCTGCCGACGATTTCTTGCAGGCGTTCATCCTCGGCGCGGCGCAAAGCATCCCTGAGCAGGGCGGCGATGACCGCGTCTTGTTCAAAGAGATATACCTCGTAACCTGCGGCGGCAAGCAAAAAGCTGTCCTCCCCCATCCCCGCGGCGGCGTCGACCGCTACGGGATGATCGGTTTTCGTCTTGGCGATCTTGACGAGCATTTCATGATGGAGCCGCCCCTTGGTCACGCGGTTGAGCATACGGGCAAAATCGCCCTGATACCGCATGCCGTAGCCGACCAGTGACAGTCCCGTGCCGTCGAACACGAGGGTCAGCGCCTCCCCTATGCTGTTCGCGATCGGCACACCGAGCTGCCGCGAGAGCGTTTCTGCCGCTTTGCGGTCGCCGTTTTCTTCTAAGTATATTGTGATATTGTTCCAGTCGTTCATCATGTATTATGGTTGAGTCCGGCGAAAACGCCGCTGTTTAATATTGCTTATTCGGGTGAGATCGCCACGGCTTTGAACACATATGTTCAAAGCCTCGCAATGACATTTTGATATATAAAATATAATGGCTTTTGCGCTCTGTGTCAACCGACGTTTATTGGATACGACCCAATTTGTCGGATCAAAGAAAAAGCTGTCATCAATCCACTTAAATCACTTGTGCTAAGCCCACTGCCTATGGTATACTTATTTCAACAAACCATTCGGAGGCGACCATGGACTTTATCACCAATGTTTTCAACAAGATCGACGACTTTATGTACTTCCCAATCCTTGTCATCGTACTGGCGGCGGCAGGACTGTACTTCACCATCCGCACCAAGGGCGTACAGATCCGCCTGTTCGGTACGGCATGCAAGCTGATCGTCGAAAAGCCCGCCAACAATCAGAAGGTTTCATCCTTTCAGGCATTGATGGTATCGACCGCGTCACGCGTGGGCACCGGCAACATCGTCGGCGTATCGACCGCGATCTGTCTGGGCGGCCCCGGCGCGTGCTTCTGGATGTGGCTGATGTGCATTATCGGCGCGTCGTCGGCATTCATCGAAAGCACCTTAGCGCAGATCTTCAAGCAGAAGGACAAGAACGGCCATTTCTTCGGCGGCCCTGCGTACTACATAGAAAAGGCGCTCAAGAAGCCGCTGATTGCGGGTGTTTTCGCCGTTTTTCTGATCGCAACCTACGCCTTCGGCTTCAATCTGCTGTGCTCCTACAATTTGCAGTCATCCTTTGCGATCTACGACTTTTACGATCAAACATGGACGCCCGTCATCGTGGGCGGCATCCTGGCGCTGCTCGTCGGATTCTGCGTGATGGGCGGCGGCAAGCGCATCGTCAAGCTCACCGAGAAGATCGTCCCGGCGATGAGCATCGCGTATGTGCTGATCTCGCTGATCATCATCTTCACCCATATCCCCAACATCCCCGGCACCTTCAAGGCGATCTTTACAGACGCGTTCAACTTCCGCGCGATCTTCGGCGGGATCACCGGCTCGTGCATGATCCTGGGCATCAAGCGCGGTCTGTTCTCAAACGAAGCAGGCGTAGGCTCCGCGCCGAACGCCTCGGCATCCGCCGACGTCACCCATCCCGTCAAGCAGGGTCTTGTTCAGACTGTATCCGTCTACATCGACACCATGCTGCTGTGCACCGCTACGGCGCTGATGTGCCTGACCTCGGGCGTTGCGCGCGGCACCGATGTTTCCGGCGCGCCGTATGTACAGCAGGCGGTATCCACCATATTCGGCGGCTTCGGGCCGATCTTCATCACCATTGCGATGGTGCTATTTGCGTTCACCACCCTGATCGGCAACCTCTATTATGTCGATAACGCCTTGGCGTATCTCAACAAGAAGAAAATGCCCTCCAAAAAATTCATGACCGTGTTCTACATCTGCTGTGTCGCAGTGATCTTCTTAGGCGCGTTGGCGCCGATGGATCTGGCGTGGGCGCTGGCGGATATCACCATGGGCGGAATGACGCTGATCAACATCCCGTGCTGTATCATCCTGTCGGGTATCGCGATCAAGGCGCTCAAGGACTTTGAGCGTCAAAGAAAGCAAAAGCTCAATCCTGTCTTCCACGCGAAGGATATCGGGCTTGACCCCAAGGAGCTGCACCACTGGGAGTGATCCGATTGATCGATCGCTCCTGCCATAGAGCACATTGCAAAATGGCTTTGTGAGGAGGAACTTTGTTACGGCGCGGCAACCTCAGCCTTAGGGTGACAGGAATAATCCGAACCTGCTGAAAATGGCAATATTTCGGCAATTTTCGGCTTATCAATCTTGGCAGGCGCCATGTCTGACCGCGGCAAAACCACAGCGAACCCTGACGGGTTCGCGAGGATTTTAACAATGGGCAGGCGGAAATATGCCCGTCAAAACCACGGTTCGGATTCTTCCTGTCACCCTAACGACTGCTCCCTTCAAGACCAACCGCCGATCACTAATATAACTAATCACTGACCACTGTCTACTGTCCACTTTCCACTGTCAACTTTCCACTGAAAAAAATACCCTGTCTTCTCCGCTTGTGAAAAGACAGGGTGTTTTTCTATTATGATTCAACATTCAGAATACAGTGCCGAGCGCAAATGCTCAGCCGTTCTCGACCATATAGCGGACGATCTTGGCACAGCGCTGCGCCGCCTTTTCCTCAAAGACCTTGTACTCGACGATCTCGGTCTCATCGGGCTTATCGGAGATCGCACGCATCACGACAAAGGGGGTACCGTTCAGATAGCATGCCTGCGCGATCGCGGCGCCCTCCATCTCACAGCACATACCGCCGAAATCGGAGATGATCTTTTCTTTCTGCTCCTTCTTAGAGATAAACTGGTCGCCCGAGCAGACCCTGCCCTCGAACACATGGATATCGGGCGCGGATTTCTCAACCGCTTCGACAGCCGCCTTGCGCATCGCTTCATCCGCCTCAAAAGCGACCTTGCCGGTATAGGGAACCTCGCCCTTTTTGAAGCCGATCGCCTCAACGTCATAATCGTGCTGTACCGCGTCGGTGGACACCACGATATCGCCGATATCGATCTTGCTGTCTAAGGATCCCGCCACACCGGTGTTGATGACCTTGGTACAGCCGAATTCATTGATCAGGGTGTTCGCACAGATACCGGCGTTGACCTTGCCCATGCCGCACTTGACGATGACAACATCTTTTTCACCGATCTGACCCTTGCAGAACTCCATCTCGGCGATCTTCTTTGTCTCGGAGATCTTAGCGGAATCCTTAAGCGAATTCACCTCGACATCCATCGCGCCGATGATACCGATGACCTCTTTCTTTTCTTCCTTATCCTTGTTTTCAGCCTTGTTGCATCCTGCGAGCGTCGCGCCCATCATGATTGCCATTACGCCGATCACGGCGATGATTCTTTTTTTCATCTTCATTTCCTCACTTTACAAACTAGATCGTATGTTGTTATTGTATCATCAACGGTTTGCTATTGCAATAGGTCGTTTCAATTTTTCATGTATACCGCTATTTTGCCTGCTTGGGCGTGAGCTCATAAGTATCGCGACGGATCTCTATGTCATAATGCTTCTCTGTGCCGTCGGGCGCTTTCAATACGACCTCTGTTTGACCCGCTTTGCGCATCTCGGCATGTACCATATAGGATTCGATCGCCTCTTCATAGCGGATCGACAGCGTGCCAAAGGACGGATCGGTGAAGCTCGCCTGATAGGTATCGTCGAACACCGCGCCCTGCTCACCGCCGCTGTACAGGATTTCCGTGCTGTAGACAGGCGGCTTGATAATCACCCAGATCGTCATCGCCGCGATCAGCACCGCGCTGATGATAACGCCCGCGATACGGACGCGCTTCTCGCTGAAGATGGAGACGGAGTAGATCAGCATGGTCACCGCGCAGAAGATCGCACTGTACAAATGGCGCGGGAACGAAAAGACCGTTTGCCCGAGATAACCCCCGTAGTGGAACGCAAGCAGCACCAGCATCGGCATAAGGATCAGCAACCCCCACCACTTGTCCTTCTTCATAAAATAACCGACAAAGCCCATCGGGAAGGTCAGAATCGTCCAGAGGATCCAGTTGCGGTAATAGCCCATGACCGACCACCCGAGGAACGGCACCTCGACCAGATAGATCAGCGGCTGGCTGATCAAAAAGAACACAAAGCATTTCAGCGCGGAGTCAAGATTGCTTTTCGCGTTCATGATGATCAGAATGCCGCACAGCACCCAGCGGTCAAAGTAGATCGCAGGGTCGGTCAGCGAGGTATCGTGCAAAAACGGTACCTGATTGATCAGTCCCGTATACACGCCCGCGATCACCGCGAACATAATCAGCTTCGGCCATGTCATGTTCAACCCGCCGAACAGTTTTTTGAGCACTTTCATAGAATCACCTTTTTGTTTTGATGCACATTCCGGGATCGGTCAAATGATCTATCATTTTTCACGGCAGATACACAGTGGGATAAGCTCCGATCCCGTCAGACGCTTTCATCTTCAGCTCCCGGCGCTGTAACCAAGTCGCGTCAAGGATCGTAACCGCACCGTCACGATCAACATCCGCCAGTTTCATCGCGGTGTCGGACAGCGAGATCATATTCACATCATATCGCTGTATCGTCGACACGTCGGTGATATCAACATTGCCGTCAAGGTTCGCGTCGCCCGGCTTCCAGTCACCGTAAAAATCGTGGATCTTCTCGCCTACATCCTTTAGGTCGAACAGTCCGCTGTAATCCTTCTTATCCCCATCGGGCTTTGTCAGATCATAGTCCACCTTTGCGCCCAGATCCGAGTCGGAGCCGTCCGCTCGGATGAACTTCTTGACGCCCGAGATAAAGTAGAAATGCGCGTTCTCCGTATATGCCTTTGACAACATGCACGCGCCGCCGCCCGAGGTCTCGCCGAGGATCGCAACGCCCTGATCCTGCAGCATGCAGGGCAGCAGATTGCCGCAGGAGAACGCGGATTTTGTTGTCAGAACAGCAAAATTAAAGTCATAGTAGACTTCCTTGTCCTTGTCGTCATATTCGCCGTCAAGATTCAGATCCAGCTGACTCTGCTCCAAAACAATATTGCCGGACGGCACAGATAAATAACGCAGGGCGGCTACATTGGTATGCTGCTCTTTGTTGCAGATGATGTTATATAGATACAGCAACACGGTATCCGTACCGCCGCCGTTATTCGTGAGGTCGACAACAAAGTTTTTGATACCGTGCTCTTCCGCATAGTCCAGCGACCACTTGAACATCGGCGCGATCTCTTCTTGGAACGAATCGAATACAAACACAGCGGTATCGCCGTCGATGATCAGTTTCGCTTTTTCGTCCCAGCTTTTGACTGATTCATACGCGGCATAAGCCTCTTTGCGAACCTGCGCGACGTTCACCCTATCCCCGCCGAACATCATTTCCATCGTTCTTTCAGTCACCTTTGCGTAATACCGGCTTTGCTTGACCGCTTGTGTGACCGGGTTCGTATCATCAAATTCAATCGAAAACATCTCATAAAACAGAGAGGTATGACCGCCGTCATCAAACAATTTATCCAAATACACGAGTCCTATCATAAAATCGACCAGCTGATCGGACAGGAGCAGTTCCTTGGCTTTTCTGGTATCGTCGCTGAATTCATCCAAGGTTTTATCAAAGCCCTTGTCCGCGATGCTTGCGGCGATCTGAGCCTTAGAAGGCTTGCCGTAGAAATGATCCATAAAGAAGCACAGCTCGTGATAAGTAAACGCCGCGAGCGACGCAGGGCGGTCGAGTGTCTCGTATACGGAGCTTCTGTCAAAATACCCGTCCTTCTCTATGTCGTCCACCGTGTGCAAAAAGTAGATATTACCGTCCACATACTCGGCGGCGTTATAGGTCGGAATAAATAAATCGGCAAGCGTCGCCAGCGGCAGATAGATCCTGCCGTCATCCGCAATCAGGTCGATCTGATACGCGCCCATATCCAGCTCAAGGGACTTTTCCTCTCCTTCAATCGCTACGCCGACGCCGCGGGCGATCGTCGAATCCAACGCGGAGCCGCTGCTGTTTGGGTTCTGAAACACAAAGGATTCATAGGTATCAAAGCGCACCGTATCATTGACGGGGTCGATCGTCATCGTTCCGCCTGCGCTCGATACGGTAAAGGTGCCTTCGGAATTCTCACTCTCGACAAAATCGACGGCATATATATTGTTCAGATACTCCGCAGCGTCCATATAGGGCATGTCGGGGAGAATGTTACTGAACAGACAGTCATAGCCGGCGGTATGATCCATATCAAACAGATATGCGGTCAGTTCTTTGATCTCATAGGGCTTTTCGGCGGCATATGCCGCTAAGGGTCCCGCGACACCGAAAAGCATGAGAGCTTTAAAAAGATATTAGCGGAGAATTTCGCAGAACAAGGCGGAGGGCGCAGGCAGGCTGGCGCCTGTCAAGACTGACAACGCAGTTATGCGGAATTCTGCGCAATAGATATTAAAGTGTTTTATTGCTACTTAGTATCACAAGGTTCACAGCCGTAACAGGCGACCGCCGTGAGCATTATCAGCTTTTATCACGTCGTGTTCAGTTCGCCAAACAGCTTTTTAGCACTTTCATCAAATCACCTGTTGTTTGTTATGATGTTGGTTTCTTGGCTATGATTTTACCATACTATTCGGCAAGTTGCAAGGTGGGAGCGGCTTCCCGCGCACGCTTAGGGTGACAGGAATAATTCGAACCTGCTGAAAATGGCAATATTTCAGCAATTTTCGGCTTATCGATCTTGGCAGGCGCCAGCGCGTCCTCGCGGGCTGCGCTTATTGGTAACGGTCAGGTATGACCGTTACCGTATCACTTCGCCGCTCGTCCTTTCCCCAAA
>OMWP01000055.1 GCA_900314795.1 uncultured Eubacteriales bacterium | reverse complement strand
GCTTCGCTCAAACAATCTATACAATTCATCCGCCTCCTTTCGGAGGCACCTTCCTTTCCCAAAGGAAGGCTTTGATAGGTTTTTCTACAGTCTGAAAGGACTGTTGCAAATCAAATGCAACAGTCCTTGTTTTTTATTCCGTGATCCGTTTCTTGACGTTCGCGTAGGTCTTGTCAAAGAATTTTTTTGCGTTGACAATGAAGCGCGTGTGCTTGCCTTTGCCGATCAGCTTCTCGTTATCGTAGACCTCCACCTCAAACTCGAGCTTCCTGCCGTCAACGGCGGTCAGCGTACTTCTGCACAGGATAGGAGCGCCGACGGGGGAGGAGGCGATGTGTTCAATATCGACCTTGGTGCCGACTGTTGTCATGTCCAGATCCAGCGCGCTCTCTACTGACTGGGCACAACAGCCCTCGCACAGCGCGATCATCGCCGGAGTGGCGAAAACGCGCAGGGAGCCGCTGCCCATCATCAGCGCGGTGTTCTCGTTGGTGACGGCGACGGATTTCTCGCCCTTCATGCCTACTTTTAATTCAGTCATTATGGTACTCCTTTGGTAAATGCTTTCTCAAAGCCTCCCTTCCCTAAGGGAGGTGGCAACGAGCGCAAGCGAAGTTGACGGAGGGTTGTCACATGTGGGTTTATGCTTCCTAAATGGATGAAACCGATATGTTAAATCAACCCTCAGTCACGGAACACAAGTGTCCGTGACAGCTCTCCTCAGCGGAGACAGCAGACCCTTTTGTCCGCTTTGCGGACATTTCCCCTAGCAGGGGAATCTCCTTAGGAAAGAGCCCCTAATTGGAACAAAGGCATACGTGCCCGGAATAGCGACACGCGTGTCCACACGTGCCTATTCGTACTCAACGACGTTGACCCAGCGCTCGAGGAACTCCTGCTCCTCCTCCTTGCCCTTGACGCTCTGCGTGCAGGCGACGATGGGCATCCAGCGCTGTACATACTGCTTGGCAGTGTCGGTCTTTTCGCAGAAGAGGTTAAGGTACTTCTCCGCGATCTCGTCCATGCCCTTGAGGCAGAACAGCATGTAGGTGCGCGCGGCGTCAGCGGCGGCGTTGCCCTGGGTAACATGCGACCAGTCCAAAATATAATAATTCTTCTGATCTGTAGGGGAGGGGCTTGCTCCTCCCGCTTTTTCAAGATCACTCACGCCCTCAGGCGTAATGATAATATTGCTCGGGGTGAAATCGCCGTGACAGATCTTCTTGTGATTCTTCATGCTGTCCAGACGGGTGTGCAACTCATAGCGCGTGGTCGCGTCAAAGCGGCTCGCCGAGATCTTGCGGTTGAATTTATCCTTGATCTTGTTGAGCAGGGGCGCTTCCTTGCTGAAGATCTCTTTCTGGATGTTGACGAAGAGGTCGAGGTATTCGTCGACCTTGTCGGGGTTCTCCTCCATAAGCTGAGCGAGCGTCTTGCCGGGGATATACTCGGTGCGGATCGCCCATTTGCCGTCAATCTTGCTGACCTCGAGGAGCTTGGGGACATTCAGTCCTGTCTCTTCGATGCGCGCCTGATTCAGCGCTTCATTAAGGATATCCGCCTTGCTGTAATCGCTGTCGAATACCTTGAGGACGGTATCGCCGTCTTTATAGATGACCTTTTTGGATCGTTGTGCCAAAATCTCATAATTTGTATTACTCATCATATACCTCCTTACACGTCTTTATGCTCGCCGTAGTAGGCGTTGAGATACATCTGCTTGATCTCGCTGATCAGCGGATAACGCGGGTTCGCGCCCGTGCACTGATCGTCGAACGCCTGCTCGCACATCTCGTCGAGGGTGGCGAGGAAGGCTTCTTCATCCGGGACATAGTCGCGGATGGTCGGTAGGATACCGATCTCGTTCTTGAGGGTGGTGATCTTCTCGAGCAGACCGTTGAGCTTCTCGGTATCATCCGCGCCGTCAACGCCTAATGCTTCGGCGACCTCGGCATATCTGCGCAGGGTGTGCGGATGGTCATACTGCGGGAAGGTGCCCATCTTGGTGGGTGTCTCCTTGGCGTTGAACAGCAGTACCTCGTTCATCATCAGGGCGTTCGCCACGCCGTGAGGAATGTGGTGGAACGCGCCGAGCTTGTGCGCCATGGAGTGCATCACGCCGAGGAAGGCATTGGCAAATGCCATGCCCGCCATGGTAGCGGCGTTCGCCATCTTCTCACGCGCCTCTTTGTTCGGCACGCCGGTGACAGCGCTCTCATATGCCTTGGGCAGATAGTCAAAGATGACCTTGAGTGCCTGCAGAGCCAGACCGTCGGTATAGTCGGTCGCCATGACGGAGGCGTATGCCTCGAGCGCGTGGGATACCGCGTCGATACCGGAAGCGGAGGTCAGACCCTTGGGCGCGTCCATCATCATGTCCGCGTCAACGATCGCCATATCGGGCAGCAGCTCATAGTCCGCGAGCGGGTACTTGATGCCGCTGTTCTCGTCGGTGATGACAGCGAAGGGCGTCACCTCACTGCCTGTACCCGCGGAGGTGGGGACGGCGATGAAATACGCCTTGTCGCCCATATGCGGGAAGGTGTAAACGCGCTTGCGGATATCCATAAAGCGCATCGCCATGTCCTCAAAATCGACCTCGGGATGCTCATACAGCACCCACATGATCTTTGCCGCGTCCATCGGAGAACCGCCGCCGACGGCGATGATGACGTCGGGCTTAAAGCTCTCCATCATCTTGGCGCCCATCTTGGCGCAGCCGAGGGTGGGATCAGGCGCGACCTCGCTGAAGGTGGTGTGCATGATGCCCATCTCATCGAGCTTCTTCTCGACAGGAGCGGTGTAGCCGTTGGCATACAGGAAGCTGTCGGTGACGATGAACGCCTTCTTCTTATTCATCACGCTGCCCAGCTCGTCGAGTGCGACGCTCAGACAGCCCTGTTTCATATATACCTTTTCGGGTGCTCTGAACCAAAGCATGTTGTTCCTCCTCTTGGCTACGGTTTTGATGTTCAAAAGGTGCTTGACGCCGACATTCTCATAGATCGAGTTGCCGCCCCATGAGCCGCAGCCCAGGGTCAGCGAGGGCGTCAGACGGAAGTTGTAGATGTCGCCGATACCGCCGTGGGAGGAGGGGGTGTTGACCACGATACGGCAGGTCTTCATGCGCTCCATGAACTCGTCGAGCACATCCTTGCGGGTCAGCTCGTTGATAAAGATGGAGGAGGTGTGACCGTAGCCGCCGTCCGCGATCAGCTGTTCGGCATTGTCAAATGCCTCTTCGATGGTGTCGTATTTATACATCGCCAGCACAGGGGAGAGCTTCTCATGCGCGAACTCCTCGCTCAGATCTACGCTCTGCACCTCGCCGATGAGAACCTTGCTGTTCTCGGGGATGTCCACACCGCTGAGCTTGGCGATCTTGTAGGCACTCTGACCGACGATCTTCGCGTTCAGAGAACCGTTGATGATGATGGTCTTGCGTACCTTGTCCAGCTCGTCGGGCTTGAGGAAATAACAGCCGCGATATAAGAATTCCTTTTTGACCTGCTCGTAGATCGAGGACGGTACGTGCACGCTCTGCTCGGAGGCGCAGATCATTCCGTTGTCGAAGGTCTTAGAGTGGATGATGGAGTTGACCGCGAGGACGATATCCGCGCTCTCGTCGATGATAGCAGGGGTGTTGCCGGCGCCGACGCCCAGTGCGGGCTTGCCGGAGGAGTACGCCGCCTTGACCATGCCGGGACCGCCGGTCGCGAGGATGATGTCCGCTTCCTTCATCAGGGTGTTGGTCATATCCAGCGAGGGAATGTCGATCCACGCGATGATGTCCTCGGGTGCGCCTGCCTTGACAGCCGCGTCTAAGACGATCTTTGCCGCGTCGATGGTACTTTTCTTTGCACGCGGGTGAGGGGAGATGATGATACCGTTGCGGGTTTTGAGGGAGATCAGGCACTTGAAGATCGCGGTCGAGGTCGGGTTGGTGGTCGGGATGACCGCCGCGACGACGCCGATCGGTTCCGCGATGCGCACGATGCCCGCCGCGCTGTCCTCTTCGATCACGCCGCAGGTGACGGTATCCTTGTAGGCGTTATAGATGTATTCAGAGGCGTAGTTGTTCTTGATGACCTTATCCTCGACGACGCCCATGCCGGTCTCGGCGACCGCGTCCTTTGCCAGTGACAGACGCGCCTTGTTCGCCGCGATCGCCGCCGCCTTGAAGATCGCGTCGACCTGCTCCTGAGGATAGGTGCTGAATTTCTCTTGTGCTTTTCTGACTTCGCCGATCTTCTTTTCCAGAGCTTCGACGTTGTCAACCAAATACTTTTCTTTATCCATTGTCATTCCTCCTGTACAGGAAAATAGCTTATTTGCACATTATTAAGTATAGCATATGCAGAGGGGGGATTCAATTTGCATTTGCACCAAAGAAAGCGGGGGATTTTTGACGTTTATAGACATATTGTTATTTATTTAACAAAGTATCGATTGTTATGCGGGCAGAAAAAAAGACCGATCATCATGACCGGTCTTTCAATGTGTTTGGTTTACCTGACGCTATATGCCGCGTTCAAGGCAATAAGGCCTGTTGAAATCAGAATGATATACAGAACGACGGATACGATGCAAAGGATCAGGCTGATCCAGAATACTTTACGAACCTTATTTGCGCTGAGATTAGCTTGCTCGACGTCGCCTGCGTTGATTGCTTTGTTCATCGTGACGAAAGCGCCGATCGAGAAAAAGCCGCAAATCGTAAAAAAGATCCATGTGAAAACGAACATAGCGATGTGTTTTCCTCTGCTAGGCATTTCTTGCATAGTATTACCCCTTTCATAGATGGTTGATTGGTGTATATCCGATCTGTTGACCGAAGTGATCGTCACGCCGACAACAGTTCTATCCAATGGTTTGTGATTTTGTCGAATAGAATCGCGCTGACAGAACGGTCAACCTGCCGTTATCAGCCGCGGGCGTTGTAGTCAGCCGCGAGGAGATTCATAGCAGTCAAAAGCTTGTGGGTGTAGATGAACGGACCGCAGATGATGATTGCGCCTAATACATTCCACAGCCAGAAGGTGCCTGCGTTGAAACCGTAGTCGATGCCTCTGCGCTGCAGCTCTGCGCCCATACGGTTGCTGAGCTTGTGGTACCATACGATCGGAACGATGCCGAGGGTCAACCAAGAGAAGAGGAAGAATACCAGGCAGTAATGCATGGTCTTTCTGCCGTCATAACGACCGGCGATGATGTTGATGTATACCGATACCTTGCTCATGATGACGATGGGATAGATACCGAGGGTGATGATGCCCAAAAAGAAGAACTTTAACAGGCTGAAATTGGTCGAGAGCACCTCGCGACCGCCCTGCTGTGCGTACTGGTTCTGATTGTAATTCTGATCCATTTCCTAATCCTTTCTGAATATGTGATAGATTTTAGCCGAAATATCTCTTCAAAAGACCCTTGAAGCCTGCGCCGTGGCGCGCCTCGTCCTTTGCCATCTCATGAACAGTGTCATGGATCGCGTCGAGATCGGCAGCCTTGGCACGCTTTGCGAGATCCAGCTTACCGGCACAAGCGCCTGTCTCAGCTTCTACACGCATCTCGAGGTTTTTCTTGGTGCTGTCGGTCAGCACTTCGCCCAAGAGCTCCGCAAATTTAGCGGCATGCTCAGCCTCTTCAAACGCATACTTGGTGAAAGCGGCGGATACCTCGGGATAACCCTCTCTGTCGGCAACTCTTGCCATCGCCAGATACATACCGACCTCGCTGCATTCGCCCTCAAAGTTGGAGCGCAGATCTGCCTTGATATCCTCGGCGACATCCTTTGCGATACCGACTACATGCTCACAGGCAAAGCCTGCTTCATCATCGAGCTTGTTGAATTTCTCGCCGGGCACCTTACATACCGGGCACTTTTCGGGGGGAGTATCTCCCTCGTGAACATAACCACATACGGGGCATACCCATTTTGTCATAATTGTTTCCTCCTTCAAATATAAAATAGAATATTCGGTTAGGCAAATGATAGCACACAACCAATAAAATAAATTTCCTTTTTGGAATAATACGAGCTTTTCCCCCATATTATTTTTGTGGGTAAGATACCGCATAGCGCTTCCCTTACGGGGAGACTGATTTGATGAGGAGTTGATGTTATGCCATCCGTATTTTTGAGCCCTTCCTTACAGGAATGGAACCCTTATGTCAACGGTGGGAGCGAGGAGTATTACATGAATCTGGTCGCCGACGCGATCGAGCCGTATCTGCGCGCGTCGGGGATCGTTTATGCCCGCAATTCGCCGAGCCAGACGCTCAGTCAGGCGATCGCACAAAGCAATGCGGGAAACTATGATCTGCATTTAGCGATCCATTCTAACGCTGCCGGTGCACAGAACAGCGGCACGGTTCGCGGAACGGACGTCTATTATTATCCGACGAGTGCCAAAGGCAAACGCGCCGCTGAGATCATCGCCGAGAATTACCGCAATATCTATCCGCTGCCCGATAAGGTCAAGACGGTCGCTTCCGCCTCTCTCGCCGAGCTCAGACGCACCAAAGCGCCCGCTGTATTGATCGAGACCGCCTATCATGATAACCTCGCCGACGCGGAGTGGATCCAGGAGAATATCGGCGCGATCGGCAGGAACTTAGCGCAGAGTATCGCGCAGTTTTTGGGCGTTCCGTTCGTGGATGTGTAAATGACAGAACGGTGACGATTTCGGTGACAGATTATCGGATATAGGTGTTGCAAATAAAGACAGCCGTGTGTTATAATACAAGATAACACACGGCTTAAGCTTGTCGAAAAAGTATGGAATAAAAAATAAGTAGCCGATTTCCAAGGCTCCTTTTGGGAAAAGGAGCTGTCACCGAACGGTGACTGAGGAATTGTATCAATTGATCGACCGAAGGGAGAAACCCTCGTTTTACCTCTGTTCTAATCTTCAACGTAAAAGATTGTGACTCGCTTCGCTCAAACAATCTATACAATTCATCCGCCTCCTTTCGGAGGCACCTTCTGAGGAGTTGTCCAAATCTCTGATTTGGTGAACAACTCCCATGCAACAGCGCTCCAAGAGCGG
>OMWP01000023.1 GCA_900314795.1 uncultured Eubacteriales bacterium | reverse complement strand
TCGCTTCGCTCAAACAATCTATACAATTCATCCGCCTCCTTTCGGAGGCACCTTCCTTTCCCAAAGGAAGGCTTTGATAGGTTTTTCTACAGTCTGCAGCCCTTCCGAACGGAAGGGCTTTTCGGTTATTTGATGATTTTCGCGGTGTATTTATAGGCGAGCACACGGGTGCAGGCTTCTTTGAGCTGTGCCTCGGTGATGGTGCCGTCGTTGACCGCGGCGAGGATATCGTTATACGCGGTCGCGTAGTCGCGCACGAGGATCAGATCGTTACCGGCGAGCACCGCCTGGACAGCAGGCTTTTTGCCGTCGGCATAGGCGGAATAATCCGCGTCGTCGAGCACATCGGTCATGATGATGCCCGAGAACCCGACCGTGTCGCGCAGCTCCTTATGGAGTGCGGGTGAGAGCGCCGCCGTATGGGTGGGGTCGATCTTCTGCACCACGACGTTCGACATCATCACGCAGTGAGCGCCGGCAGTGACGCCGCTCTTGAACGGCGCGTAATCCGTCTTGCGGATGGCGTCTGCTTCACGGTCATCCACGACCGCTCCCGCGCCGGTGTTGGCACTGTCGGGGATCGTACCGTAGCCCGGGAAGTGCTGTAATACGATGGAAACGCCGCGAGGCTGGTCGAACTTTGCTGCATACTCGGCATAGGAGGAAGCCGTCTCGACTTCGCCGCTGATCGAGCGCGAATACATGATCTGATCGGAGGACGTTGCAAGGTCGATAACGGGAGCGAGGTTCATGTTAAAGCCCGCTTCCTTGAGCAACAGGATCTTGCTCTCCTCCGCCTTTTCGACTGCCTGTAAGCCGCCGATATCGAACTCGGTGCGCGGCGCGTTGAAGTCGTATTGCTCAAAGCCCGTCAGATCGGAGAGCGTCGTATTAGGTCCGCCCTCTTCCTGAGCGGCAAGGATCGGATTTGTTTTGAGATCCTTTGCGGCGGCGGTGAGCGTCGCGGGGATCTGCTCTTTTGTCATTCCTTGGAAATTCTCTTTCGTGAACAGCATACCCGCCAGCGAATACTGCTTCATCTGTGCGGCGGCGGTGGTCGTGTCGGGACAGATGCCCAAGATCAGCTGACCGACCATCTCTTCCTTTGACATGCCGCTGACATGGGTGGCAGCCTGACTCTGACCGCTCTCAAACAATTTTGAAGCATCGACTGCCGTATCATCGCGCTTTGTCTTGACTGCCTCGGTAGGCGCTTTTGCGGGAGCTTTTGTTTCCTCGACCGCTTCGGTCACCTCGGCTTCTTCCTTTTTCTCCGGTTCTTTTACCTTCACATAATGAAACAGTGCGATACCGAACGCGATCAAAGCGACCAGTACCAGCGAAACGGATATGATCACAAATTTCTTCATTTTACGCCTCCTGTTACGCCGTGCTTTTCTGCCGGGGCAGAAAGTGTTTTCGCTGTTACGGCGTAATAGATACATACTGATAATGTCATTTTATCACACGGTACGACGGTTTTCAACAATTGTTGCCAAAGTGTAATTATTATCATGATCGCTCACAGGAAAGATGCTCGTCGGACGATCGAGGCGGCCATACAGACCCCTTTATCAAGCAAAACAGCTCCCCCGGTAAGGAGGAGCTGTATTATGTTACGAGCTTGTTCGCCCGTACCATTTAGTTTTTGAGTCCATTGGGGACTTGTGCCAGCGGCGTGTAGAACACACTGAGCATCGTTTTGAGGGTTTCTTCATTGGTCACGTGCATCTCGGCATATTCGCCCTTTGTGATCGGCCCCTTCAGGTTGACATACTGGATATCCGAAGCGTTGCGGAGCTTTGTCACCGCCATAGAAGCAATATAGGTGATCTTTGCCAGATCGAGAGAGGTCTCGGAATTGACCTTGATCTCATTATACAGCTTAGATACCACGGAGATATCCTTCTTTGCGGCAGGAATGATCGACTTGAGGAACGCGCGGATATATTCTTGCTGGCGCACCATACGTTCGTTGTTGGATTCGAGCTTTTCCGTATCACGGTGACGAACATAATAATCCGCCTCTTTGCCGTGCAGGGTGACCGTCTCGCCCTCTTGGATGGTACGACCGTCGATCGGCGAGGTAAAGGTCATCGAAGAGGTCAGGGTCACGCCGCCGATGGTATCGTTGAGCGTAATCAGCGCTTTCATATTGATCGCAAAATGATTCTTAAAAGGCATGCCGTAGAACAGGCGCGATTGTGACTTCGCGGTATTCTCGCCGCCGGAGACCGTTCCGCCTGCATACGCGTAAGAGAACGCCATCTGCATCTTTTGGGTGTCGACATAATCGCCTTTTTCGGAATACATATCCACATCGGCGATCGTATCACGCGACACGCCCAATATCTTCACGGCGCCCGTTTCGGTATCGATCGACATAGTGTAGATCGCGTCGGACATTTCCATATCTGTGTTATCGCCGTATATACCTTCGTCCACGCCGATAAAGACGATGTTGATGAGGTTTTCGTTCAGCTCATAAGACACACCGTTATAGGTGATCACGCGGCCGTTGTTATCCGCCTTGATGATCTGGTTGCCGCTTTCGTCGGATGAGGGCGTCGAGACGCCAAAGCCGTCATAGTCGTGCATACTGCGGCGGCCGATCTCTCTGAGGATCAAAAAGGTGCCCGCAAAGGCGACCATCAAAGCAAGCAGGATCGCCGCGGCAACGATCAGCACCTTTTTCCATTTTGGGAGATGTTTGAACTTGTGATGGCGATGATGGTGGTGATGGCTGTGACCGTGTCTTTTTCTGCGGCTTTTATAATTCCTTTTTGAGGGAAATACATACCCCTCATCCGCCTTTTCCTGCTCCTCTTTTGACACCGTTTTGGTATTACCTTGATGAGTGGATACATGCTTGCGGCTGTTATGCTGTTTGAATGTTTCTTTCGGAATCACATAATCGAACTTCTCGTTCGGAAGGATAACGGTTTTGTCGACATACCCTTTATCTTTGGTATCCAACGCCAGTTCGATCCCGTTATCATCCGGTGCGCTGTCAGCCTTTGCCGCCGCAGAATTCGCTTGTGTCTTGACGCTCTCTGCATCGGACGGATCCGCCTCTTTGACGGGCGACTGCTCTGTCGACATCACATCTCTCTTTTTGACCCTGTTCGTGCGCTTTATCTGCGCTCGAAAGCGGCGGTGCTGATCACTGCTTTTTTCTGGCTGACTCATCTATCAACACCCCCTGTACAAGATATCGTGTATCCGACGGACCGCTGGTGCATGTGCTCAATGTCAGGATCTTGTTGTCAAGCGACAGATCGATCCCCTTTCGCACGTTTGCGTCAACAGCATGCGGATCCAGCGTTTCATCCAGATACTCTCGGAACTCTGCGTCATTACTAAAGGAATTTGTGTTCAGAATATGTCTGTCATCATAGGTATAGGCGGAATAGACCAGATAGGTGAACACCTTGTCCTTCGTCAAGACGAATATGGTATTGTTATTGTTAAAGAAATCCTCGTTTGCAAAGTTATGCAGCGACGCGAACATGGTACCGTTGAGCATATTATGTCCGTACATTACGGTCACTCTGTCGTGCATATCCGGACTGTTCTTGATCTCGGAATAGATCGTTCCCGAGAACTGGTACTGCCGATAGACATTGTGCTCCAGATAAAAGCTGTCATCGCCGTCGGATGTACTGCGGGCGACGGGATAATCCACGTTGGTGTTCGGGATATAGATCCACGCGTAGATATCGGGATTGATCTCCACCAGCTCGTCAAAACTGGGTTCATGAAAATCATACACGGCGGGGGTGTATCCCCATGCCTCGGTGGCGCCCACATATCCGGGCTCCTCGGTTGCTTCGGGCTGCTGAGTCGGAGCGACCTCATCGCGGGTCGCGACCGTAGGAAGCGTATCTCCGTTGACGTCCTTTTGATTCAAATAGCGGAACAGAAAAATCACCGCGCCTATGATCACGGCGATAGAAATACACAATATTATGATCCATTTTGTTTTACTGACTTTCTTCACAGAATCACCGTCCACAGAAAGTTGAGAAAATGAAAACCATTCCCCCATATTAATTCAGTATAATATTATACCCCTAACTGATGGTATTGTCAAATCAGTTCCGCGGATTTATCGGCCGAGATCGTCGGAAGCTTTTGCCGATCAGAGAGCGATAATGCGCTGTGTCGATCATGAAAGACGATACAAAAAAGAGGCCGTCATCAGACAGCCTCTTGATCGTATCATAAAACGAATTAAGCCTTTTTCTTGCTCAGCATGATGTTGGTCAGGATACCGAGGATCAGCGCGCACGCTACGGTGGTGATCGTGATGGTGCCGAAGGTCAGGATAAAGCCGCCTACACCGGTGATCAGGATCACGGAAGCGGTGAACAGGTTACGGTTATCGTCGAGATCGACCTTCTGGAGCATCTTCAGACCGGATACGGCGATAAAGCCGTACAGCGCGATACATACGCCGCCCATGACACAGCTCGGGATAGTGCTCAGGAAAGCAACGAACGGAGCGATGAAGGAGATGATGATCGCCTCGCACGCGGTCACGATGATGGTGTTGACAGAAGCGTTCTTGGTGATCGCGACACAGCCGATAGACTCGCCGTAGGTGGTGTTCGGGCAGCCGCCGAAGAACGCGCCTGCCATGGAGCCGATACCGTCGCCCAGCAGGGTTCTGCTCAGACCGGGATCTTCTAACAGGTCATGCTCGATGATGGAGCTTAAGTTCTTATGGTCGGCAATATGCTCCGCGAATACAACAAACGCGACCGGTACATATGCCGCGGCGATGGTGCCGATGTAAGCGCCGTTGAGCTCGCCGAACGCGCCGAACGCCTTGAGGAAGGAGAAGTCGGGCACCGCGATAAAGCTGGAGACGCCGATCACCTTGAAGTTGTTGATCAGTGCGGAATAGTCGATGACCATCAGCGCCGCGTTGCCGGTCGCCTTACCGATGAAGTAGAAGATCGTCGCCACCAGATAGCCTGCCAGAATACCGATGATGAACGGGATCAGCCGCGCCATCTTCTTGCCGTATACGGAGCACAGCATGACGACCGCCAAGGTCACCAAGCCGCAGATGATCGCGACATACGGAGAGCCGGGCTGGGTGGTAGCGGTCAGGTTGCCGTTCTCATCCGGCGTCAGTGTGACGCTCTCGTTGACAGTACCGTCCTCGTTGACAGCGACGGAAGTGGGAGTGATCGTGCCGTCCTCGTTGACGGTATCGACCTCGACCACCTGCACCTGCGCCATATCGACAGGAGCGGTGTAGTTCACCTTGGTCAGATCACCGATCGCGTTACCGGCCAGAGAAAGACCGATGATCGCAACGATCGGGCCGATCACGACAGCGGGCATGATCTTGTTGATCCACTTGACGCCGGCGAACTTGACGATCAGCGCGATCACGACATAGACAAGACCCGCAAACACCGCACCGATGATCAGGCCGACATAGCCCAGACCCGCGGAAGTCGCACCGGCGAATGCCGCGAACATCGCACCGAGGAACGCGAACGAGGAGCCGAGGAAGACAGGGCTCTTTGCCTTAGTGAACAGGACGTACACCAGCGTACCGATACCGGCGCCGAACAGCGCCGCGGAGGTGCTCATACCGTTGCCGATGATCATCGGGACAGCGATGGTCGCCGCCATGATCGCCAACAGCTGCTGGAACGCAAAAATGATAAGCTGACCGAATTTGGGCTTATCCTTTACGTTATAGATCATTTTCATTTGGATTTCCCCCTTATGGAAAATATAAATATTTTCAGTGAAGAGTTAAGAATGAAGAGATAAGAGTGAATGGCGGGACACCCGCACCCGATTGATAGCATTATCTCAGATACTATCTAATTGATAACTCTCAGTCTTCATTTTTCTTCACATAACGAACAATTTCACCGCGTTCTCATCGTCGGTCTCCTGTAGTCGCACCGCGACCACCTCATCCACCGAGGTGGGGATATTCTTGCCGACATAGTTCGGATGGATCGGCAGCTCGGTGTGCCCCCTGTCCACCAAAACACAAAGCTGTACCTTGGACGGTCTGCCGAGCTTCATGATCGCCTCAAGCGCCGCTCGCGCGGTACGGGAGGTATAGATGACGTCATCCACCAATACCACGATCTTGTCCTCGATACTGAAATCGACATTACTGCCCTTTACCTCAGGCATTTCGCCGACACGGGACAGGTCATCACGATAGAGCGTGATATCCAACTCGCCCACCGGTACGCGCACGCCCTCGATCGCTTCGATGTGGCGCTGCAGGCGCTGCGCCAACGGTACGCCGCGGGTACGGATACCGACCAGACAGATCTTTTCCAGTCCGTGGTTCTTCTCAATGATTTGATGTGCGATCCGCTTGAGCGCTCTGTCGATGTCGTCACCCGACATCAGTGTAGCCTTGTATTCCATAAATACCTCAAAATAATAGGTTTTTTGCAGTCGATACATCAATGGGTACGGGCAGAGCCCGTCCGCTATTTTTCATTCTTCAGTCTTCAATCTTCAGCTTTCAGTCAATAAATATAGCCTCATCCGGATGCGGACAAGGCATAGTGAAGCAAGGATATCAAAACCAACCTTGTCGGCATCTCTGTACCGACTTAAAAGTTATCGTTGGTTATCATACTACTTTTTTAACGTGCTATAGTGATAAATAAGAATTAAAATACTTTTTTGTGCATTTTTATGTTATCTGCCGAAACCCGAGTCAAAACGCGCGTGTTTCTTGACATCAATCATCGATTCCTGTATGATATGGACGGAAATGAATCGGATCAAAAGGCAAAGAACCGCGAACATCGGACAACGCATAGCAGCCTTGATCCGGCAAAACGAGGGTAATATGAAGAAACATCAAGTGCTGTCGTCGGTTTTGCTGCTGACGGCAGCGATCATATGGGGTCTTGCCTTTGTCGCACAGGAAAAGCTCAGCGACACGATCCCTCCGTTCACGGTGAACGCGATCCGCTCGCTGATCGCATCGGCGGCACTGATCCCCGTGGCGGCGGTGACAAGGCGCCTCAAAGGAAAACCGCTGCTTGAAGAAAAGCCCGCCGACAGAAAAAAGCTCATCAAAGCGGGGGTGATCTGCGGCGTGATGCTGTGTATCTCCGTCAACCTACAGCAGTTCGGCATCGCGCTGTATCCCGCGGGTGCGCCCGCATCGGCACACAGCGGCTTTTTGACTGCGCTGTACATCATCTTCGTGCCGCTGTTCGGACTGTTCCTGCACAAAAAGCCGGGACTGTTCGTCGGGATCGCTGTCGTCCTCGCGACTGTCGGACTGTACTTTCTCTGCCTGTATGACGGGTTCGGCGCGCTGTACACAGGCGACATCGTCGTGCTGATCTGCGGCATGGCATTCGCCGTGCAGATCCTGTGTGTTGACCGCTACATCGGCGAGGTGGACGGCGTCAAACTCAGTTCGATCCAATTCTTGGTCACGGGTATTTTGTCCGCGATCCTTATGCTGATCTTCGAGAAGCCCGATCCTGCGGCGATCATGGCGGGATGGGCGCCGCTGCTCTACCTTTCGATCTGCTCAAGCGGCATTGGTTATACGTTACAGATCATCGGTCAGCAGTACGCCTCCAGTCCGTCGCTCGCCTCCATCCTGATGAGCATGGAGAGCGTCTTTGCCGTGATCGGCGGCGTGATCTTCATGCACGCCGTTCCCAAACCGAATGAATGGATCGGCTGCGGATTGATGCTCGCCGCGATCATCATCGCGCAGTTGCCGCAGGAGCTGTTGAAACGCTCCGGGCAGAAACAGTAGTTTCGGTTGAGATTGCCACACCGCCTGTAGGCGGTTCGCAATGACAAATGATAAAGCCCTTCCACGCGGAAGGGCTTTGTTGTTATCAAATGTTGAGATCGTCGCTTTTTACAATAACGATCCATTAAATGATGGTGATGGTCGGGCTCGCGGTGGGATTGAGCCATCCGAGGATGACGCCCAGCGCATTTTCGGAGATACCCACACCGCCGTAGGTCGGCTCCGTCGCAACATGCAGGAAGCGTGCGCAGCCCTTGGTGTTATCCACGGGGTCGCGGTTGTAATCGAACACGACCGCATACGGATAGGACTTGGTATACTCATACAACTGCTGGCTGGAGGTGTAGTCCACCGGAGAGGACGAATCCACCAGACGGTTATAGTTGACGGACGCGGGGTCGGTGACCCAGTTCATACCAAACTGGATCTGGTAGTAATCCAGCGCGGTACCGGGGTTCATATTCGTGCCCATCGCGTACTCGATGTTATAGGTGCCCTTGGGGGTGGTATCATCGGCAGGGCCTACGTTATCCGAGGTGCCGCCTGTACCGACAAAGCCGTCAACGATATCGAACTGACGGTTCCATTGTCCGTCAGCCGCCTTTTCATAGAAATACACCTTGGCGGCTGTGCCCTGACTCTCGACAAAAATCGCCTGGGTTCCTTTCAGATCCTCCGGCTTGAGAGCGGCTGCAGTGAGCAATCGGTTGAAATCATCACTTTGATCGACGTCAGCCTGTGTCGGCTCCGGCTGAGCTTCGGTCGCCTCGGGAACGCTCACAACCGCGGGAGGCGCCGCCTCCTCGGTCGCGAGCACCACGCCCATCGTCTCGGATTCGGACAACGGCAGCGCCGACGGATGGAAGGTCGTATCGAGGAAAGAATAGATCTTATCGCCAAAGGTAAAGACCAGTACCAGCGACGCTAAAATGAGGAAGGTCGCGACGCCGATCAAAATCGGCGCACGGTTGGATGATCCGCCGCGCTTGGTCTTGTAACTATGCGGACTGTGATAGCGGGATTTGTATCTCCTGCGGTTCGATATTTTATTGTTTTTATACTCCATATTGATCCCTGTCTTTTTCGCGTATTGGTTTTCTGTTTTTATGTCATCCGCAAACACGCGGATCATTTGTTATTTGGTCAAACGCAAAAGCAACGCCGTGATATTATCGACGCCGCCGCGATCAAGCGCCGCGTCAGTGAGCGCACGGGCAAGCACATCGAGATCCATCCTGTCGTCTATGATCCGGCAGATCTCGTCATCGTCCAGCATATCGGTCACACCGTCGGAGCACAGCAGGTACATGTCGCCGCGTTTGAACTTTCCACGCGCGGCGTAGGGCGTTGCTTCATAGCCCTCGGGCATCCCCATAAACTGTGTGATCGCCTTGGAACTGCCGCTCACCGCGACATGCTCCATAGAGAGCTGCTCGAGCTTGTGACCCGAAAGGCGATAGATACGGCTGTCGCCCGAATTGAGGATGTAGATATCATCGCCGCAAACCTGCAGCATCGCGGCAGTCGTGCCCATCAATACCAGCGAGCGAGCCTCGGTCTGTTCACAGATCCTTTTGTTGATCTGAACGGCAAGCGGCTTTAAATACTCCGTATATGCGTCTTTCGCGCGGGTGAACGCCAAAGACTCGGCGGCCGCGACAAAGGACGCGACCTCGCCGCACGCCTCGCCGCCCATACCGTCAAACACCGCGAACAGCTCGTTGGCGTCTGCGTCGACCTTACCGCTGTACGCGATATCCGCAACGGAAGCGACATGATCCCGGATATGACCGGCACAATAAAAATTATCTTCGTTATTTTTTCTGAGTTTTCCCGTAGAACATACAACAGCATATTCCACCTTGTTCTTGTGCACGACACTCACCCCTTTTTGTGCAAAGGACAGCATTGATTTTATGATTCGGAACTCAGCTTAGCCGCTGTGAAAAAGCTGTCAGGTATCGCAACCTCCGTTTTTGAAAAGTCGCTCATCTCACAGGACAATCCGTATGACTGACCCTCCGCGGTAACGGTCATGTCAAACGATGACATGTAGCCCGCGGAATTGATCACAAAGTTCACGGTACATTCGGCTTTTTCTAAAATCGCTTTGTTCGCATCAAATACCGCGACAAATTTATCATAGTCAGTCGCTCGATAGAATACGGAAGCACCGTTTTCCTTGATCATCGAAAACAGCTCATAGAGGTTGATGTCATAAAGATAGCGTGTGCCGTCCTCCGCCTTTTCGGTCTTGATCGTCGCGATCCGGCTGTTGGTCGATAAGCGCTGTTTCACCACACCGACCGCCTTGCTCAGCTCTCGGGTAGAATAGTCCGAGGTCAATCCCGTAAAGCGCAGGAAAGCGCCCGCGTCAAAGCCGCCCGACCGAAATGCTTTGTCAAAATCAAAGAAGTCCTGCGCACTATCTTCACATTCCTCGATCGTCCATTTGTTGTTGTAATAATTGCCTTTTACTGCGGTTCTGTCGTGCACATACACCGCTCCGGTATAAGTATAGCTGTTATAATTCGCATCATACTGCGATTCGATCATATGCTTGTTGCGGTCGACAGCGATATCGCCGGTATAGCTCATCATCGGCTGATCGTTTTCAGTCACCTTGACATCATAGTGGAACGAGGTAGAAAAGTCCTTGGACAACGAGCCGATAAAACGGCTCATCGGATTGGTGCTCTGATAATACAAGTAAATACCGAGAACGATCAGACCGACCACGATCAGACCGACGCCGGCGTAGATGTAGTTCAGATGCGTCCTGATCCATTCACGGCGGCGGATCGCCAGCGCCTCTTCGATAACCTCCATCTCTTTGACGGGAGCACGCGGCTCGCTGACATCGATCGGCTGAAAATCGGACATGTCGTCCTGTGGATCGTCGAATTTCAGATCATCTATACTGATGTCCTCTTTCACTTTAGTAGTATCTTTTGCCGGAGCATCCTCCGCTTCGATATCCTCTATCACATCAAAATTTTCGTTTTCTATATTCAATTGATTCTTTTCATTTTCTGCCAAGCATATCCCCTCTTTTCTTGTTCGAAAAAACGGTTATGACCGCCGCCTCGTACAGATCTTTTCCATACCCTTTACAGTGACGATCCGCTATATTCAATTTCTCATACTGACCCTATTATACATATATATTGCTATTATAGCAAAATAAGCATTTCTTTGTCAATATGCCGAGAATATTTTCACAAACTATTGAAATGCAGTTCATAAATTGTTTATAATAGAATCAGGTAATCCCTACTATTATAAACAAAGCGGGTGTTTTTATGAAAAAAAGACTTCTATCCCTTCTGCTGATCCTGACACTGATCCTTGCCACCTTCCTGAGTGTGTCCGTCAGCACCTCTGCGGCGCAGCTGTACGGTGACGTCGACGGCGATGACGATGTCACGATCATCGACGTGACGCAGATCCAGCGTTTTTTAGCGGGCATCAACGATCCGGATGCGGACGCTCAAAAGCGCGGCGACGTTGACGCGGACGATGATCTGACGATCCTCGACGCGACACAGATCCAGCGCTATCTGGTCGGTATCATCGACAGCTTCCCTGCCGGCAAAGAACTGCCGACAGAAGCGCCCACTATCGCGCCGACCGAAGCACCGACACAGGCGCCCACAGAAGCTCCCGACGAGGTGACCAAAGTGAAAAACATCATTCCGATCCACTTTACCAATAATAAGAGCTGGACAGCGGTCTATGCTTATCTCTTCAACGGCACAACGGGCGCCGTTCAAAAGGCTTGGCCGGGTACGGCGATGACGAATCCCGTTACCAACAGCCTCGGCGAAAAGGTCTACAGCATTAACGTGGACGTTACCCAATATGACCGCGTGATCTTCAGCAACGGCGCGCAGATCCAGACTACCGATCTGCCCGTTACCAAAGCAAGCTCCGGCTACTTTATCCAAGGGAAAGCTGCCGGCGGCAAGTATCTTGCGGGCGTTTATCCCTACGGACAAGATAAAGAAGGCACGATCAAGACCGTCAGCTTTGACTATCCCGACGGCTACAAAAAGAACGTCTATGTCTGGCTGCCCGAGGGCTATAATGCCGCCGACAAGAGCAAGAAGTATTCCGTGCTCTACATGTGCGACGGTCAGAACCTCTTCGGTCAGGCAACGACTCTGTCGGGCTATGAGTGGGAATGTGATGAAAGCGTTCTCTCCCTCATGCAAAACGGCGGTGACGGCGTGATCGTCGTCGGTATCGCCTGCGGCAGTACCGAAGCGCGCCGCAACCATGAGCTGACCCCCAACCTCGGCGAGGTCGCGACCGTTGCGGGCGAGGATATGAGCACCTACAAAAACGGCGGCGGCAAGGTATTCTCCGACTTTGTGACCGACACCGTGATCCCCTATGTAGAAAAGAACTACAATACTAATTCCATCCGCGGTATCGCGGGATCGTCCTCAGGCGGTATCGAGGCGTTCTACATCGGTATGGAGAATAAGGACAAGTTCCGCTATGTCGGCGCACTCTCCCCCGCATTCATCCTCTATAACAAGAGTGTTTGGGACAACTATCTCAACACGCTCGACTTCTCGGGTGATGTACCACGCGTCTACTTCTTCTGTGGCAACAGCACAAAGGATCAGCTCGAACAGGCACTGTATCCCAACGCCACCGCGATGGAGGGCTGGATGAAGGCCCATGGCTATCCCGCCGACAAGATGATCACTAAAACAGATGCCGACGCGACCCACAGCGAGGGCTTCTGGGCGCTGTACTTCCCGGAAATGCTGAGCTGGTGCCTTGACCTGTGATTGTGAGGAGTGAGGAGTTGATGGTGGACTTGAGGAGTTGTCCAAATCTTTGATTTGGCATACAACTCCCATGCAACAACGCTCCAAGAGCGGATTTATCCGCGATTGGCTAAGCGCCACTGCTCGTCCACACCTGATTTCATATTATATCGTTCAGTAAAAACAACAACGCTTGCAACCCTATTTCAGAGTTGCAAGCGTTATTTTTATAAGATAATAGGATTTTTTGAGCGGAGTAAGAAACTAAAGCTCCTAATGGTCTTAGAGCTTCGGGCCTGCTTCTACCAGCGCCTTGCCGGCGTCGTTGGTGGTGTACTTCTTGAAGTTCTTGATGAAGCGCTCCGCCAGATCCTTTGCCTTATCGTCCCATTCCTTGGGATCGGCATAGGTATCTCTGGGATCGAGGATGCCGGTGTCTACGCCGGGCAGCTCGGTGGGAACCTCAAGGTTGAAGTAAGGGATGGTCTTGGTGGGAGCGTTCTTGATGTCGCCGCCGAGGATCGCGTCGATGATGCCGCGGGTATCCTTGATGGTGATGCGCTTGCCAGTACCGTTCCAGCCGGTGTTGACCAGATACGCCTTTGCGCCGCTCTGCTCCATGCGCTTGACCAGCTCCTCCGCATACTTGGTCGGATGCAGCTCGAGGAATGCCTGACCGAAGCAAGCAGAGAAGGTGGGGGTCGGCTCGGTGATGCCGCGCTCGGTACCCGCTAATTTTGCGGTGAAGCCGGAGAGGAAGTAGTACTGGCACTGTTCGGGAGTCAGGATGGAGACGGGGGGCAGTACGCCGAACGCATCAGCGGACAGGAAGATGACGTTCTCAGCCGCAGGGCCTGCGGAGATGCCGTTGACCTTCTTCGCGATCTTCTCGATGTGCTCAATCGGATAGGAAACACGGGTGTTCTCGGTCACGCTCTTGTCATCGAAATCGATCTTGCCGTTCTCGTCGACGGTCACGTTCTCGAGCAGCGCGTCGCGCTTGATGGCGTTATAGATATCGGGCTCGGATTCTTTATCCAGACCGATGACCTTTGCATAGCAGCCGCCCTCAAAGTTGAAGACGCCGTTGTCGTCCCAACCGTGCTCGTCGTCGCCGATCAACAGGCGCTTGGGGTCAGTGGAGAGGGTGGTCTTACCGGTGCCGGACAGACCGAAGAAGATAGCGGTGTTCTTGCCTTCCATATCGGTGTTGGCGGAGCAGTGCATGGAAGCGATGCCCTGCAGGGGCAGGTAGTAGTTCATCATGGAGAACATACCCTTCTTCATCTCGCCGCCGTACCAGGTGTTCAGGATGACCTGCTCACGGGAGGTGACATTGAAGATCGCCGCGGTCTCGGAGTTGAGCCCCAGCTCCTTGTAGTTCTCGACCTTCGCCTTGGAAGCGTTGTAGCTGATGAAATCAGGCTCAAAGTTCTTGAGCTCCTCCTCGGTGGGCTGGATGAACATGTTCTTGACGAAGTGAGCCTGCCAAGCGACCTCCATGATGAAGCGGATCGCCATACGGGTGTCCTTGTTCGCGCCGCAGAAGCAGTCTACGACATAGAGCTTCTTGCCGGAGAGCTCCTCGAGCGCGAGCTTCTTGCACGCGTCCCATGCCTCTTTGGTCGCCGGATGGTTATCGTTGGGATACTCGGGAGTTGTCCACCAAACGGTGTCCTTAGAAGTGTCATCCATGACGATGAACTTATCTTTGGGGGATCTTCCGGTGTAGATACCGGTCATGACGTTGACGGTGTCCAGCTCGGTGAGCTGACCCTTATCAAAGCCGGTCAGCGCGGGATCCATCTCGTCCTTGAAAAGCTGTTCGTACGAGGGATTATAAACGATCTCCTGTACGCCGTTGATACCATACTTGGTTAAATCAATCATAAATATACCTCCTGTTGCGGATAATATAGATCGTCATTGCGAAGCCATCGACACATATGTCACACGCGTATGACACGCGTGTCGGGGCTTTGGCAATCTCGCCCTAATTACCCACTATAATATTACAGGATAAATTATCCTATATTTCAAGGCAAAAGTCAAGTAGGCAGGGAAAATAAAACGGTTGACAAATACCCCTATAGGGTATATAATGAGCGCAGAGATACCCCGAGGGGGTATGTTGTGATACTTAAGACTGAAGATTGAAGACTGAAAAATGAAGAATGATTGTTTCTCCCTTTGGTCGATCATTAGTACAATCCCTCAGTCGCCCGACACGTATGTCAGGCGACAGCTCCCTTTACCAAAGGGAGCCCCATGGGAATCCTGCGGATTCCGATTTATGATTGATGAATACACCATTTGGTAAAACGAAAAATAACGGAGGGTATTTTATGCCGTGTGAACATTGCTTATCACAAAAGAAAACCGAACGATCGGATGAGGAAAAGAAAAAGCTGATCAACCGCCTGTCACGCATCGAAGGACAGATCCGCGGGATCCGTAATCTGGTGGAGAACGACGCCTACTGCGTGGATATCCTCACCCAGAGCGCCGCGGCGAAAAACGCCTTTGCCGCCTTCAACCGCGAGCTGCTGCGCCGCCATATCGAGGGATGTGTGGTGCGCGATATCCAAAACGATGAGGCGGATATCGACGAGCTGATGGACATCATCGGCAAGCTGATGAAATGATCAACAGGCTCCCTTTTCTAAGGGAGCATTTACCTGACGCTTGCGTCACGGTGACTGAGGGTTGAAAAAACATATGGTAAGATGGCTTTTTTCTTTCATCTTGCCATACGCGACAACCCTCCGCCCCTTGACACGCGTGTCCGGGGCACCTCCCTTAGAAAAGGGAGGCAAAAAGGGAGAATTGATATGGAACGCTATGATGTAGGCGGAATGAGCTGTGCGGCATGCTCGGCGCGGGTCGAGAAGGCGGTCGGGAATGTGGACGGCGTGACGTCCTGCTCCGTCAGTCTGCTGACCAACTCGATGGTTGTCGAGGGCAGCGCGAGCGCCGACGAGATCATCGGCGCTGTAGAAAAGGCAGGCTATACCGCCAAGGCGCAAAACGCCGCGACACAACAGAACAACAAAATCAAGATCGAGAAGCCGAATGAGGTCAAGCCGCTCCTACAGCGCTTTGTTATCTCGCTGGGTCTGCTGCTCGTGCTGATGTACTTTTCGATGGGGCATGTGATGTGGCACTTTCCCCTGCCGCCGTTCTTTGACGGCAATCCCATCGCGATCGCTCTGGTGCAAATGATCCTCAGCGCGGCGGTGATGATCATCAACAAACGATTTTTCGTCAGCGGCTTCAAAGGCATCATCCATCGCGCGCCGAACATGGACACGCTGGTGTCTCTCGGCTCGGCGGCGAGCTTCATCTGGAGCGTCTACGAATTATTCATGATGACGGTCACAGAGGGCGAAAAACAGGCAAGCCTGCTGCATGGACTGTACTTTGAATCCGCCGCCATGATATTGGTGCTCATCACGCTGGGCAAGATACTGGAAGCGCACAGCAAGGGCAAGACCACCGACGCACTGCAATCGCTGATGGATCTTTCTCCGAAAACCGCCATTGTAGAACGCGACGGAGAGGAAAAGGAAGTCCCGATCGAGGCGGTGAACAGCGGCGATATCTTCATCCTGCGCCCGGGTATGAGCGTACCGGTGGACGGCGTCGTCATCGAAGGCGAGAGTACGATCGACGAGAGTATGCTCACGGGCGAAAGCCTGCCTGTCGATAAGACAGTGGACGCGCAGGTCACCTCCGCGACCATTAACCAAAACGGCTATCTCAAATGCCGCGCCACCCGCGTGGGCGAGGATACGACCCTGAGCCAGATCATCCGCACCGTGTATGAGGCGTCCGCCACCAAAGCGCCGATAGCGCGTATTGCCGACAAGGTGTCCGGCGTATTCGTGCCGGTCGTCATCGGGATCGCGCTGGTCACCTTCTTTATCTGGCTGATCACCGGCGCTCAGTTTGCCTACGCGCTCGAGCGAGGGATCTCTGTGCTCGTGATCTCCTGCCCCTGCGCCTTAGGCTTGGCAACACCCGTGTCGATCATGGTCGGCAACGGCGTCGGCGCAAAGTCGGGTATCCTGTTCAAGAATGCCGAGGCGCTGGAAACAGCAGGCAAAACACAGATTGTCGCGCTCGACAAAACCGGCACCATCACCAAGGGCACGCCCGAGGTCACCGACCTTGTACCCGCCGACGGTGTGACCGAATCCGAGCTGTTACAGGTCGCGTACAGTATCGAGAAGCGCAGCGCCCATCCGCTGGCGGAGGCGATCACCGCCTACGCAGAGGAACAGAACACCTCTGCCCTGCCCTGTGACGACTTCCAAAACCTGTCGGGGCACGGACTGAGCGGCATGATTGGCGGCGAGCAGGTATATGCCGGCTCCCTGCGGTTTGTTCAATCAAAGATTAACGTCAATGAGGACATCATAAGAAAAACCAACACGTTAGCAAGCGCGCTTGCCAATGAAGGTAAAACACCGATGCTGTTCACAAAAGGCGATAGGCTGCTGGGCATGATCGCGGCAGCTGACACCGTCAAGGATGACAGCAAGACCGCGGTCAGGGAGCTGTCCGAATTAGGGATCCGCGTTGTGATGATCACCGGTGACAATGAGAAGACTGCCGCGGCGATCGGCAACAGCGTGGGTGTAGATCGCGTCTACGCAGGCGTTCTGCCCTCGGGCAAGAGCGACATCATCACCGAGCTCAAGCGCTACGGCAAGACCGCCATGGCGGGCGACGGCATCAACGACGCGCCTGCGCTGACCGCCGCGGACACCGGCGTCGCCATCGGATCGGGATCGGATATCGCCATCGACTCCGCCGACGTGGTACTGGTCGGCTCACGGCTGAGCGACCTGACGGCGGCAGTCCGCCTGTCGCGCCAAACCCTGCGCAACATCCACCAGAACCTGTTCTGGGCGTTCATCTACAACATCATCGGCATCCCGCTGGCGGCGGGATTATGGATCCCGATCTTCGGCATCGCGCTGAATCCGATGTTCGGTGCGGCGGCAATGAGCCTGAGCAGCTTTTGTGTCGTCAGTAACGCCCTGCGGCTGAACCTATTCGATCCGCATAAGCACAAAAAGAGTCAAAAAACGGCTGTAGAACTGCCTGCAACCGTCGAAAATACCAACAGTAAAGGAGAACCCAAAACCATGAAAACCGTGATCAATGTAGAGGGCATGATGTGCCCGATGTGCGAAAAGCACGTAAAAGAAGCCATCGAAAAGAATCTGGATGTCGAGAGCGTCACCGCCTCTCATGAAGCAAAGAAGGTCGAGATCATCTCCGCCGAGCCGATCGACTACGATAAAGCGGCGGCGGCGATCACCGACGCAGGCTACACCCCCAAGGGAATCGTCACCGACTGAAAACTGAAGAATGAAGAATGATCGTATCTCCCTTCGGTCGGTCAATGGATACAATTCATCCGCCTCCTCTCGGAGGCACCTTCCTTTCCCAAAGGAAGGCTTTTTCTACAGAAAAAACGCAGTCGGTTTTGATACCGACTGCGTTTTTCTTTTGATATTGTTACGGGCGATAGCCGTCGTCATCGGGCTTTTTGACAAAGTGATGGACGATGAACAGCATGATCACGCCGCCGATGGCGTTGCCCACCCATGTGATGGTCGAGTTCATGCCGAGGCCGCTGGTTTTGGCGAACCAATATTGCAGGGCGACCACGATCCCCAAGACCACCAGCGTGATCAAAAGGGAGATCAGCCATTCCTTCGCCTTGTTGCGACGGGGCTGATTGGTATTCTGCCGAGCAGGCTGTTTCTTTGTATCTGCCGCTTTCTGCGGTTGTTTCTTGTTTTGATTCTGACTCATTCTGCACCTTCACAAATTGTTTTTACTACTATAACACAAAGGTTTGGAGAAATCAACCGTTCTACATGGTTTCTCCCTTCGGTCGATCATCGATACAATTCCTCAGTCTCGGCGCAATCGCCTCGACAGCTCTCTTTCCCAAAGGGAGCCTTAGGTGTTGAACATCGAGAACATTCTGCCGAAGCGCTCGAACATCGCCTCGTGTCCCGTGATATAGCCGCCCGGGTACCAGTACGCAAACACCAGACCCATGTTGATGAACAGGCAGGCGAACATCGCGATCAAGAGCAAATGCTCATAGATGCGTTTTGCATCCTTGCCCTTGAGATGGCGGTAGAACAGGAACATCACGAGAAACGCGCAGGTCAGCATCTCCCACGCAAAGTCCATCATATAGCGCGTGCCGTAGCCGGATTCCCAGATCGAAGCGATAATGATAAACGGTGCGACAAACGCCACCGCGCTGAACAGGATCGCGGTACGGCTACGCTTTTCTTTGTCGATATACTTGAGGGCAAACGGTGCGCCGAAGAGGAAGAACATCGGGAGCGCGCGATAGAACAATCCCGCGCCGTTATTGGTCGCCTCAAAGTAATAGCCGTTCACGCCGAGGGTCGACAGTGTCGATTTTACATAGGGGAACTCACCGGTAAAGGACGGCGGCGCCAAGAGATAATCGAAGAAGCCGATCGCGGAGAGCTGGGTGTGGAACTCGGTGTGGGTGAAGTCGTTGATGGTCAGCGAGTACGCGATACCGAAATCGGTGAACGAGCCGAAGCGCGCGTGATTATAGAGCATCTGCGCCCCGCCGATCACGACAAAGGGGATCAGCGCCGCACACAGATAGATGATGATCGACGACTTTTTGGAGCGGCTTTTAGATTTGTCTTTCGGTGACGATCCTCCGTTAGCGCGGCGGAGCTTCATCACGCCCGCGATGATGAACACCACTGCGACCACGCACCAGATGGCGGTCGTGGGGCGACAGGTCACGGCGATCGAGAGGAAGAGCGAGGACAGCGCCGCATGGAGCGGTCGGATCGGCTCTTTATCACTGCCGATCACGTTGGAGGTCACGAGGAAATACGCGCCGATCACGGTAAAGCAGAAGCCGGAGGCTTGGGCGATCTCATAGAAGTTCGCCATCACCGCACAGTACCACACGCCGCAGGAGGCGTAGATCATGATGAGCGCTGCCGTGTACATCGACAGCGGGAGTTCCTTGAACAGCCGTTTCATCAGCTGATAGAAGGTCATGCCCAAAAAGATCAGCGCCAGGATGTTGAACAACACCACGCCCGGCAGGCTCGCCAGATAGTGCCCGGTGATCAGATGGTACGGCAGATACAGCAGGATCACGGGGCCGACGCCATAGTAGGAATAATACTTGCCGTCGTACATGACATGATCCCACTTGGCGTTGACGCCCTGTTCGGTACGCGCCGACCAGTCATAGGGGTTTTCCATGTTCAGCAGATCGGAGCCGGGCTTGTCCTTTAATTCGACCTGTCCCGACTCGAACGCGTCGACCAGCTCCTTGGTGATCTGGTTGCCGGTGGGGTCGTTGAAATCCGTCTTGGGATGCAGCCCGACGGATGCCAGTATCAGTGCGATCGCCACCATCACGATCACGATGATCACGGTGACGGTCTTAGTCGTTTTGAGATGATCGCCCAGCGGCTTGCGGAAATTGACGCTCCGCTTGAACGCCCACACGAACATCACGCCGAGCAGGATCAGCGCGAATCGCAGATAGGAAAAATGCGAGGGATAGTCCGAATTCAGGGTGATGCCGCTGATGGTCACGGTATTGCCCTTCAGCTCGGTCAGATTGATCTTGAGCTTGCTGACCTTGCCTGAAAAATCACAGACGACGGTCTTTGTCTGTTTGATATCATTGAACACCGAGCCCTTGACCAGACCCGTTCGCAGATAGTAAGAAGCGTTGGTCTCGTCGGCAAAGTCGATGGAATAATCGGTCTTGTAGACGGTTCCTTTGAGATCGAGGCGGATGGTGCCGATCTTCTGATCGAGGGTCGGAAACTCGATCGTCGCGCTCTCGCCGTTCGTCACATAGTTGTTGCCGTTTTGCGTGACATTGGTGAGCGTTGCCGCGCTCATATCGAGGGGCGTTTCATCGTAGCCGCCTTTCCACAGGTGATAGCTGTTGAAATTGAAGCAGACCGCCTCGAGCAGCAGGATCACCAAAATCGCGTTGGCAGTGTATTTCACAAAGGCTTTAACGCCGTCAGACTTAAATTGACGGGCAAAGATCGACAGTCCGTAACTCACCACCGTCAGAACGGCAACGCCGATCCCGAGTGAGCGCAGATACGGCGCGGCGATCGCAACGATCAGCGAGAGCACCACTGCCAAGGAGCAGGATACCAAGCGAATGATCTTGGTATACCGGCGCTCTTTGATGATACTCGACACGGCAAATACCATGAGCGCGATCAGCGCGAGGATAAAAAGAATCTTCATGTTGTCCTCCTATATCAAGTGAAATCTAAGCATAGTGATTCGTCTTTGGAAATCGATCATAAAAAATCCAAATCAAGTATACCATATTCCGAAACAATATGCTATAATAATTTTATAATATTAGCCGAGATTTCCACGGCACATCCATGTGCCCTGCGTTGACAACGATTACGGAGGTTCCCATGAAGCCGAATATCACTACGATCCCGATCACCGAACTGTTCACACAGACCGATGGCTGCCCTATCTGTCGGATGTACCGCATGCTCGAGGAGCAGTATGTCGAGTATATCACGGGAGCCGCGATGATGGCGCCCGATGTGCGCGTCAAGACCAACAAGGTCGGCTTTTGTCACCGCCATTTCTCGATGATGGTCAACAACGGCCCGCGCCTGTCGAACGCGCTGTTGCTACAGACGCACATCGAAGAACTGCGCAATAAGGTGTTTCCGAAAAAGAACACGGATACTCCCGATAAAAAAATGCTCGCCGCGATCCGCGAGAATGATCACACCTGCTATGTATGCGACCGTATCGAGCACGACATCCTACACCTGCTCGCGACCGTCTATGTGCAGTACGGCTCCGATCCCGAATTCCGCAAGCAGTATCAGGCTCAGGAATTCATCTGTCTGGATCACTATGCCCTGGTGATGGGCAACGCCAATAAAAAGGCGATGGATAAGAGCACATTCAAGGATTTTTGTGAAAAGACCAATCGGCTCTCGAAGGGCTATATGGACACGCTGTATGACGACGTGACCCACTTTGCGAGCATGTTTGACTATCGCAACAGGGGCGGCGATTACAAAAACAGCAAGGACGCCATCGAGCGCTCCGTGCGCTTTCTGACGTCCTATCCCGTGGATGAGAATTTGAAATAATAAACCCTTCCCTGCGGGCTCTTCCGCTGCAAGCAGCAGGGTATTCAAGCCTTTTTTATCGGTTGAGATTGCCACGGGGCGCATTTCAGATTGTCATTGCGAGGAGGAACATAGTTCCGACGTGGCAATCTCACCCTTAACCTTTGCGCCCCTCGCAATGACAATTGAATAAAAACGGGTGAGGGCGCAGCCCTCCCAAAACCATTCACTATTCACCAAAAAAGCTCCCTGACAGGTAACATCATTAAGTAAAAATTGGACAGCTCCTTTTACCAAAAGGAGCCTTCTTAACTTAATGACATTCCCCTTATAGGAGCTTTTTTAAAAGTGCTTATAAAGCTTCAAGCTATCGCCGTCGATGATTCCGAGTGAGAGGAAGGCGCCTTGCCTGTCTTTCACGCGGAATATTTTTTTGTCCTCGGCACGGTCGCGCAACGGCGTGCGGACAATATCCAGCGGATTGCCGTTGACAAAGCGGTGTGCCTGCTTATCGCTGACCACGACCTCGTCATAGGCCATAAAAATACTTTCGACACTGTGCAAAAAAGAGTTGTCGCCGCTGTCGATCCTTTGGCGCAGTTCATCGAGCGTCATGCAGTCGTCGAGCGGATAACCGCACGCCTCATACCGCACCAGATCCGTCATCACACCGACTATGCCCAGCGCATGTGCCAGATCGTCGATGATCGTGCGGATATAGGTGCCGTTGGAGCAGTAGATATCGAGCGTGCCGCTCTGAGAGCTTTCATCAAAGGATAAGAGCTCCAGCGAATAGACATTGACCCTGCGCGGACGGCGCTCGACCTCCTTACCCTCGCGGGCATACTGATAGAGCCGCTTACCACCGACGCTGACGGCGGAATACATGGGCGGGAGCTGTTCGATCTCCCCTCTAAAGCACCGCAGTGCTTTTTCTATTTCATCCGCTGTTACGTTAGCCGGTTTTTGCTCTATGACCTCGCCCCAGATATCCAAGGTATCGGTCGCGATGCCGAAGCGGAAATCCGCACGATATTTTTTATCGTGACAGGGGATGATATCCTGCGCCTTGGTCGCCGTGCCGAGCAGTACGGGCAAAACGCCGGTCGCGTTCGGATCGAGCGTGCCGGTATGACCGACCTTCTTCTGCCCGGTCAGCTTACGCACAACGGCAACGACGTCAAAGGAGGTGAAATCCTTTTCCTTATGTATCAGGATGACGCCGTTCATTGCAGGAACGCCTCTGCCGCATCGACCAGCATCTTCTTCACGGTGCCGAGGTCACCCTCGATGGAACAACCCGAAGCTGCGGGGTGACCGCCGCCGCCAAACTGCTTGCAGAACTCAGCCGCGTTGACGCCGTCGTTGGTACGCACGGAGATCTTGAATATGCCGCCCGGCTTTTCACGCATGGTGATACCGATCTTCACGCCTTGGATACGGCGCGGGATATTCGCCAGACCTTCCATCTCATCATCGCCCGATTTCAGCGCCTCGCACATCGCGAGCGTGGTGTAGATGAGCGCGCACTGACCCGAGGCATGGAACTCCATGGTCTTGTAGACCAGACGCTCCATCCTGAGCTTCGCGCGGGTCTTGATCACAAAATTGATGTTGTTGATCTCCTGCCAGTTGCAGTAGGGCATCACCTGAGCCGCGATCCTGTGGGTGCGCGGGGTGGTATTGGTGTAGACAAAGCAACCGGTGTCGGTCGACACGCCGGTGTAGATGCCCGCCGCGATATCCTCGTCGATTTCGACATGGAGCAGCTCGAGCAGCTCCCAGATGATCTCGGCAGCCGCCGCGGCGGTGTCGTCCACATATTTATAGTCGGCATCCAGACTGTTGGTGCCGTGGTGATCGATACAAAGATCGATATGATCCACACCCTCCATCACGCTCTCACCAAGCAGCGCAGGCGCGGCAACGTCCACGCTGACGATATACGCGGGGGTGAAGTCCTGCTCCTCATAATTCTTCACCAAATAGGTGAACTTGGAGGGCAGCTTGCCGTCCACAGCGACGTTGGCGCGCTTGCCGAGCTTGCGCAGCGCGAACGCCAGCGCATAGCCGCAGCCGAGGCAATCGCCGTCGGGATAACTGTGGGTCAGGATTTTAAAATCGTCGTGCTCCGAAAGAAGCGAGGCGACCTCATTGAGCGTTATCTGTTTCATCAGGTTCCTCCTCGTCCTTCGGAATATCCAGACTGTTCAGGATCCGCGAGATCTCGGCGCTGTATTCGATGGAATCGGTGGGGGTGAAGATCAGCTCGGGAACATGGCGCAGACGGAGGCGGTGTCCCAGTTCTCTGCGGATATATCCCGCGGCGCTCTTGAGCCCTTTGACAGCCGCCTTTGCGCGGTCGAGCCCCTCTAAAGCGCTGACGTACACCGTGCAGTAGGAGAGGTCGTTGGTCACCTCAACACGCACGATGGACAGAAAGCATGAATTCACCCTCGGATCCTTGAGCTCACGGAAAATCGCCGTCAGCTCACGCTTCACATCCTCGGTGATCCTGTCTATTCTATGATTAGCCATAATGTTTTCCTCTATATCGTTGCAAAACCTCCCTTTCCTAAGGTGAGATTCTGTCCAAATCTGCGATTTGGAAAACAGATTCCATACACCGGAGAGGTGGCACGAAGTGCCGGAGAGTTGCAGCATTAAACGATCTACTACAGAAAAAGTGATCGGTAATACATCGTATCAACCCCCAGTCAGCATGACGCAAGCGTCAGCTGACAGCCCCCTTAGGAAAGGGGGCCTTTGCACCTATTTATAATAAACAATCTATATTAGTCCTCACGATACTCTTCGATGGTGAACACCTCGAAGATATCGCCTTCCTTGATATCGTTGTACTTCTCCAGACCGATACCGCATTCATAGCCCTCCGCGACTTCCTTGACGCTATCCTTGAAGCGCTGGAGAGAGCCGATGGTATCGTCGGCAATGATGATGCCGTCGCGGACGACACGAACGCCTGCGCCGCGCTGGATCTTACCGCTCTTGACATAAGAGCCGGCGATGTTGCCGATCGACTTGATGCGGATGACGTTACGCACCTCGGCAGTACCGAGGATGACCTCTCTGGTCTTGGGTGCGAGCATACCCTTCATCGCGCTCTCGATCTCTTCGATGCAATCGTAAATGACGCGGTACATGCGCATATCTACGCCGTCGCGCTCGGCGTTCGCCTGAGCGGTCGCGTCGGGACGTACATTGAAGCCGACGATGATAGCGTTGGACGCGTTCGCGAGCATGACGTCGCTCTCGTTGACAGCGCCGACAGCGCCGTGGATGATGTTGACGCGGACTTCCTCGTTGGAGAGCTTCTCCAGACTCTGGCGTACCGCCTCAACAGAACCCTGTACGTCAGCCTTGACGATGATCTTGAGCTCTTTGACCTCGCCGAGCTTCATCTGATCGAAGAGGTTGTCGAGCGTGACCTTGGTGCGGGCGTTGAACTCGGCTTCCTTCTTCTCATGCTTACGCTGCTCGACCAGCTCGCGTGCCAGACGCTCGTCGGTGACGGCGTTGAAGGTATCGCCGCCGGTGGGAACGTCGTCCAGACCGGTGATCTCGACCGGGATCGAGGGGCCGGCTTCCTTGACGCGTCTGCCCTTATCGTCGGTCATCGCGCGCACATGGCCGACCGCCATGCCGGCTACAACGATGTCGCCGGTGCGGAGCGTACCGTTCTGTACGAGGATAGACGCCACGGGGCCTCTGCCCTTGTCCAGACGCGCCTCGATGACAGTACCCTTCGCGGCACGGTCGGGGTTGGCTTTGAGCTCCTTCATATCAGCTACCAGCAGTACCATCTCGAGCAGATCGTCGATGCCCATACCGGTCTTGGCGGATACGGGTACGCAGGGCGTATCGCCGCCCCACTCCTCGGGGATCAGCTCATACTCGGTGAGCTGCTGCTTGACCTGCTCGGGATTCGCGCCCGGCTTATCCATTTTATTGATTGCGACGATGACAGAGACGCCTGCCGCCTTCGCGTGGTTGATCGCTTCGACCGTCTGCGGCATGATACCGTCGTCCGCCGCTACGACGAGGATCGCGATATCCGTCACTTGAGCACCACGGGCACGCATGGTAGTGAACGCCTCATGACCCGGGGTATCGAGGAAGGTGATGTCGCGGTCGTTGATGTTGACGCGATACGCACCGATGTGCTGGGTGATACCGCCCGCCTCGGTGTCGGTAACATGCGCGTGACGGATGTAGTCAAGCAGAGAGGTCTTACCGTGGTCGACGTGACCCATGACAACGACGACCGGAGCGCGGTCGACCAGGTTGTCATCGGTATCCTCGCTGTCGTCGATGATACGTTCTTCGATGGTGACGACGACTTCCTTCTCGACCTTTGCGTGGAACTCCATCGCGATCAGGGAAGCGGTGTCGAAATCGACAACGTCGTTCGCGGTGACCATCGTGCCCATGAGGAACGCCTTTTTGACGACCTCGGCGACCGTCGCCTTGAGGCGCAGCGCCAGATCGCCGACAGAGATCTCGTCGGGGATCAGGACGGTCATCTTCTTTGCCTTACGCTCCTTCTCGATACGCGCCATACGCTCGCGCTCGGTCTCACGCTTTGCGGAGCGACGGTTGCGCTGCTTGGAGCGCTGGTTGATCTTCTGCTTCTTGGATGTCATATTGTTCTCGTTCTTGACCTTGTCGAGAGCGAGATCGTCATATTTCTGATTATAGCGGTCAACATTGACCTCGGCAGCGCCGGTGTCGACGATACGACCGGTGCCGCGCTTAGACTTGATCTCGGATTTCAGATCGATATCCGCTATCCTGTCGACCTTTTCCTTCTTGGGCTGAGCAGGTACATTCTGCGTCTTTCCGCTCTTCTTCGCGGAATCGGGGCGCAGCTGATCCTTCGCCTCTTCACGGCGCTTCTTCTCCTCAGCCTTGCGCTTGGCCGCCTCTTCCTCCTTCTGCTTGATCGCCTGATCGCGTACCGCAAAATACGGAGCAAGATCGCTGACCGCGTTCTTCTGTGTAAAGTAATCGAAGATGAAGTTGAGCTCCTCTTCATTCAGGGTCGTCATTGCCTTTTTATCGACGCCGAGCTTTTCTTTGAGCACGGTAACAACCTCTTTGGTCGTGACGTCAAGGTCAGTGGCAACCTCTTTGACTTTATATTTAATCATAATAGCCATGGTAATTCCTCCTTAGTTCGTGAGATCGATCATCTTTTTGGCAAAGCCGGGATCCGTCGTACAGACGATGCCGCAATGCTTGCCGAGCGCGAAGCTCAGCTCTTCCTTACTTTGCGGGATCCTTTTTGCGGTGACATGATTGGCGTCAGCCGCCCTCAAAACGCCTTTCAGGCTGTTTTCGGATACATCCGCCGCGTAAAGCACAAGCTTAGCGTTCCCCTCATTGACCGCCTTGGTGACGGTCTCAGCGCCGGAGAGCAACATGCCCGCCCGCTTACATATGCCGAGAAAATTCAGTAATCTGTCGTTATTCACCGATTTCTCTCCTCATGGTATCGTAGATCTCAGGCTCGATCTTGGTCGAAAAGGCGCGCTCGAGGCGCTTTGCCTTTTCCGCCTTGTTCAGACATGCGACGTTTTTACATATATACGCGCCGCGACCGGGTTTCTTGCCCGTGAAGTCAACGGAAATCTCGCCTTCCTTATTGCGGACGATGCGAACCAGCGTACGCTTATCCTTCATCTCTCCGCAGCCGATACATTTTCTAAGCGGTATTTTTCGCTCAGCCATAAAGATTCTCCTCTTGCTGAATGACATTTCCTTTAGCGGGAGGAGCACTCTCCTCCCCTACGATCTGTCGATCAGCCTATCATTCGGTTTCCTTGTCGTCTTCTTTTTCGTCTTCTGTATCCTCGCCCCAGAAACCGGACTCGGGACGGATATCGATCTTATAACCGGTCAGCTTAGCCGCCAGTCTGACGTTCTGACCCTTGTTGCCGATCGCCAGCGAGAGCTGTCCGTCGGGAACCGTCGCCTTGCACGCCTTGGTGCCGTCCTCGGCGAGCTCGACCTTCACGACATTCGCGGGGGACAGTGCCGCCGCGATAAACTCGGCGGGGTCGTCGCTGTAGGGGACGATATCGATCTTCTCACCGCGCAGCTCATCGACGATGGTGTTGACACGCGCGCCGCGTGTACCGATGCAGGCGCCGACCGCGTCGATCTCGCTGTCCTCGGAGAAGACCGCCATCTTGGTGCGGGAGCCTGCCTCGCGGGAGATCGACTTGATCTCAACGGTGCCGTCATAGATCTCGGGGATCTCTTTCTCAAACAGTCTCTTGACAAAATCGGGATGGGTACGCGAGATGATCGCGCGCGGACCGCGTTCGGTCTCTTTCACGCCCGCGACATACACCTTGACGGTACCGCCCTCATAGAGGTCGTCGCCCTCGATCTGCTCGGACTTGGGCAGCACGGTGACCGCGTTGCCGAATTTCAGGGTCGCGTTGCCGGTGACCGGATCGACGCGCTCTACGGTCGCAGTCGCGATCTCCTGCGCCTTTGACTGGAACTCGACGAGCATCTGATCCTTCTCGCCGTCGCGGATGCCCTGGCGGATGACGGAGCGCGCGGTCTGTACCGCGATACGGCCGAACTGCTTGGGCTCGAGCGGGATGCCGATCTCTTTGCCGACTGCGGCACGCTTGGAGATGAGCTTTGCGTCCTCCAAGGAGATCTCGTAGTTCTCGTCCTCCACCTCTTCGACGACTGTTTTGAGCAGCTTGACGGAAAAGGTGTTTTTATCCGCGTCCATCTTGATCTCTACATTCTCGTTACCGCCGTAGAGGTTTCTGCAGGCGGTGATGATCGCTTTTTTGATCTGAGTGATCATATACTCAGCGGGGATTCCTTTCTCTTTTTCGAGGAGCCGCAGCGCCTCAAAGAGCTCTTTATTGCTTGCCATTTTTCCAAACCAGACCTTTCTATATAAAATGAATATTGAAACCTTGTGAGCCTCCCTTTTCTAAGGGAGGTGCCCCAATAGGGGCGGAGGGTTGTCGCGTATGATAAGATGTCATATTGCAAAGCTCTCCTGATTCAACCCTCAGTCGCTTTGCGACAGCTCCCTTAGGAAAGGGAGCCTATTTTAATCAAAGTCGTCGAGCTTGATGTAAGCCGCATCCTTCTTGCTGATGGTCACGGTGTTCTCGCCGCTGTGGTCGGTGATGGTCACCATCCCGTCCTCGTAAGCGGTCAGAACGCCCTTGAATTCTTTGCCGATGCCGTCGAGCGGTCGGATCATCTTGACCATGATATCCGCGCCGATGAACTGCTCAAAGTGCGCGGGGCGGATCAGCTCACGCTCGATACCGGGGGAGCTGACCTCGAGGATATATTCGCCCGCGATGGGATCCGCTTCATCGAGCGGCGCGTCCAGCGCGCGGGACATGTTCTCGCAGTCGTTGATATCCACGCCGCCGTCCTTGTCGATGAACACCCGCAAAAACCACTGCGAGCCTTCTTTGAGGTACCGCACATCCCAGATCCTGAGTCCTAAGTCCTCCGCGATCGGCGCGGCGATCCCTTCGACAACGGACACCGTATTCTTTCCTTTACTGTTCGCCAAAAAATCCCTCCCGTTTGTTATCGGTGCTCGCGTTGCTTGGGTTTTTTACAATCCCTCAGCTTCGCTTTGCTCAGCAGCTCTCCGGTGTATGGGTGTTGTATCCCGAATCATAGATTTGGACAACACCTCACCTTTACCAAAGGGAGCCTATAACAATAACAAAGAGCGGGTCCGTCAAGACCCACTCTTTACGATAACATATCTTACTGTAGCTTATTTTATCACTTATACCTATTATTGTCAAGTAAATGGTCACCAAATATACATCCCCCGACAAGGTTGTTTTTGATTATTTTTCAAAAAAGTGTTGACAAATCGATTGGAATAGCATATAATACAACCATCCTACTTGTTAGGTAGGTTGTAAATAACCATTCGAGGTGATATAATCCATGTATACCAGCGGCTTTCGATGTTGATAGCTCGAATCAGTCATTGAGATCATTGATTCACGGGAGGAGCAAGCCCCTCCCCTACAATAAGGCTTTACAAACAAAAATTGATACTATATAATAAGGAGAACTATAATGGCTAACATTTATACATCCGCCGATCAGCTGATCGGCAAGACCCCCCTGCTCGAACTGAGCAATATCGAAAAGAAACTCAACCTGGGCGCAAAGCTCCTCGCCAAGCTCGAATACTTCAACCCCGCAGGCTCCGTCAAGGATCGTATCGCCAAGGCGATGCTGGATGACGCGGAAGAAAAGGGACTGCTCAAAGAGGGCTCCGTCATCATCGAGCCGACCTCCGGCAACACCGGTATCGGTTTAGCAGCTGTCGCGGCGGCACGCGGCTACCGCATCATCATCGTGATGCCCGAGACCATGAGCGTGGAACGCAGACAGCTGATGAAGGCGTACGGCGCCGAGCTGGTGCTCACCGACGGCACCAAGGGCATGAAGGGCGCGATCGCCAAGGCGGATGAGCTCGCGCAAGAGATCGAGGGCGCGTTTATCCCCGGTCAGTTCGTCAACCCCGCCAATCCTGCCGCGCACATCGCGACCACAGGCCCCGAGATCTATGAGGACACCGACGGCAAGGTCGATATCTTTGTCGCGGGCGTCGGCACAGGCGGCACCGTCACCGGTGTCGGCGAATATCTGAAAAGTAAAAATCCCGATGTCAAAATCGTAGCTGTGGAACCCGCTTCCTCCCCCGTGCTCAGTAAGGGCACCGCAGGCGCGCATAAGATCCAGGGTATCGGCGCGGGCTTTGTACCCGATGTGCTGAACACCAAGGTCTATGACGAGGTCATTGCCGTCGAGAACGACGACGCCTTTGCCGCGGGTAAGCTCATCGGCAAGAATGAGGGCGTGCTGGTCGGCATCTCCTCCGGCGCGGCGGCATTCGCGGCGATCGAGCTGGCGAAACGCCCCGAAAACGCGGGCAAGAACATTGTCGTTCTCCTGCCGGATACGGGCGACCGCTATCTTTCCACACCGCTGTTCCAGGACTAAATCAACGATAGAAAACGGCTTCGGGTCATTCCGGAGCCGTTTTTCTTCTATTTGTCATTGCGAATCGCCTTAACCTTTGCGCCCCTCGTAATGACCATTTTGTATAAAAGAAGGTATATGGTATGAAATCAAAACACTCGGCGCATACCCTGCATATCGTGATCGCCGCGATGTTTGCGGCGATGATCGCGGTGATGACCGCGTTTGTACAAATCAAAACGCCCACCGGCGGCTACGTCCACCTCGGTGACTCGATGATCTATCTGACGGCGTGCTTTCTGCCGATGCCCTATGCGGTGGCGGCATCCGCGATCGGCGGCGGTATCGCCGATCTGCTCGTCTACCCCGAGACCATCCTCTACACCATCATCATCAAGGCGCTCAACGCGGTGTTCTTCAGTTCAAAAGACAACAAGCTGCTGACAAAGCGCAATGCCCTGATGACCATCCCCTCGGGTCTGGTCACGGTGGTCGGCTATTCGATCTCCAAGCTGATCCGCCAGCTTTTGGCGGGCGACAGCTTTCAGAGCGCGTTGGTCAACGCTTTGTGGAAAACGCCCGAGAACGCAATACAGGCTGTCGCCTCGGCGCTGATCTTCATCCTGATCGCCGCCGCGTTCGATAAAGCGGACATCAAGAAGCGTATGCTGAACAGATAGAAAAAGAGCCTCGGATGAGGCTCTTTCAGGCTGTAGAAAAAGCCATGTTTCGGCGGAAGTTGAAACATGGCTTTAATTTTTGAATTAAGATTTCTAAAAAATGTAAGCAGTAATTTGAGATAGG
>OMWP01000006.1 GCA_900314795.1 uncultured Eubacteriales bacterium | reverse complement strand
TCGGTGAGAGGCAATTCGCATTGGAAGTTATGCCGATGACAGTGTTAGAGAATTGTAGGGAGGTAAAGCGATGACAAACGAATGGTTAGAATTCAAAGCATATACCGATCAGCCGACGTATATCGTTGTACGCAAAACTGACACCACCTATCTTGGTCGCTTTACCTTCGACATGATTACCGACTTCTCCGGCTTCGGTCGTATCCTGACAACCATGGCGCGCGGATATCTGTTTCACGATAAGGACGGTAGGGTTCTGGATAATCCGTATGAGCGGATCGAGAAAGCCAGAAACGCCCTATGCGCATGGTGCAGTGTTCCGGATAAAAAGAAAAGCTCCGAGCCGCCGGTGGACTTTTGTGAGCTGTCCGCCGACTTCCCGGAGCTGATAGATGAAAACGGTAAAGGTTGGTTTTACCGCCATATAAAAAGTGTTATTCGGTTTGTAAAAGCAAATCCCGATAAGGTCAGCAAATCCGCATACAAAAAGTGCGAGAATCTCTCTGTGGGTTTTACGTCACAGTGGAAAAAGAGGGTACGTCAGCTGCAAGTGCCGATCTTTGCTTTGAACACAAAAGGAGCGTGGACGCTCCGCTTTGACGACATCATCGCCGACGCCTTGGAAGCGGGCGCACTCAGAACGGAAAAATATCCGCTCCCCGAAACAGTAAGTAAACAGCTTGAAGTAACAGATACCAACGGTGTACCGAAAGAGGTTATTGTCGAGCTGATACGCTATTACCTCGCCAATAAATCCGATGACACCGATTGGGTTGTCCTGCCTGTTGCTAACTTTGACGCCTATTACGGCAACAACAATCTCAGCAAAAAGTGGTTAGCGAAGATTCCGAAGTCATTGATTTTTAGAGAGAACAGGCATGGTGTGTGTAGATATAAGGTTGTTTAGGGTAAAAGTGATTATGCTGTCATAATGACATACGATCACATTGTACAACATGATTGCTGTCAAGATATGACGAACGGTGGGATATGTGAAGGGTACTATTTTGGATTATTGTGTTCCTTACACCCTTATTTCCGTCGCTTTCCTTTACAAATAGTTTTCTGCCAAAGAAAAGATCCGAGGAATCCTCGACTCATATCATTTTTCTATATGACTAATTACCAAATTACGCTTGCTAATTGAACTAACAGTGGAATCGTGATGATACACAGCAGTGTAGATACTGCGACCGTCTCTACCGCATAGGTATAGCCCTTGTTGTGCAGTTGAGCATACACCGCAAGGTTGGAGCCGACCGGGCACACTGCGGCGATCAGCACCGCGTAACGGATATCGTTGTTGATCCCCGGGATGACCGTGAGCAGGGCCAGCACAATCAACGGGATTAACAGCAAGCGAACAGCGGAGATTGCATACAGCTTTCCTTTTTTCAGCATTTTACCGAACCGGCACTGAGCGAGATCTACGCCTACGGCGAACATGGCAAGCGGCGTATTGAGTCCCGCGCAGAAATCAAGCGTTTTGGCAAAAATCGCAGGAAGCTGCATCTGAGAAAAAAACAACACTAGTCCTGCGGCTATTGCAATCATAAACGGCGCTGTCAGGCAATATCATTATGTTAAGGAACAGGACACTCACAGAAAGGTCGATGTCCTTAACGGATAATAGAAACTGAATAGGGTACAATTCAAAGCTGCTCTCTTGTACACAAAGAGGGCAGCTATTCTTTAATAAAAATCTCAAATCTCTTTTAGAGGACTGAATACCTATATTGCTATTCTGTTCATCCACTTGTAGCTTTGCAGTCTTGCAATCTTTGATTAAGAGAGATGTCTTCAAGTGTTAACAGATAGCAATTATCTATCTTGAATAGTTATATAATGACAAAAAAGCGAGCAGGTCAATTTGCTGTCGTCCTGCTCTGTTCTTTACAGAATGGTTTTTATTCTTTTTATCGCTTCAATCAATGTGCTGTGCGGACAGGCAAAGTTCAGACGCATAAAGCCGGAGCCTCCCTTACCAAAACTGTCTCCTGTGTTCAGCCTGACGCCTGATGTGTAAAGTAGAGCGCGGTTCAATTCATTATCGCTGATTCTGAGTGATCGAAAATCCAGCCACGCCAGATAGGTGCCTTCCGGCGCGCTTATTCTGATCTTTCTGTCAGAGGGGAAGGCTTCGGTCAGAATACGGCGATTCTCGGCAAGGTATCGGATCAGCTCGTCGAGCCAGTCTTTACCGTCACGATATACCGCTTTACAGGCAGCGATCGCCATTGAGTTGATGGAGGAATAACCGGTCGCATAAACCTGCGCCTGTACCGCGTGACGAACAGAATCATTGGATATGATCATATTGGACACCTGTATAGAGGCGAGATTGAATGTTTTTGTCGGTGCGGTACAAGTGACGGTACTCGCGGCGATATCTTCCGATAAGGATGCAAACGGAATATGTCTGCTGTTCGGATAGACAAAGTCCGCATGGATTTCGTCGCTGATGATCTTCACATCATAACGCAGGCATAAAGCGGCGAGCTGTTCCATTTCTTCCTTCTCCCACACTCTGCCGACAGGATTATGCGGAGAGCAGAACAACAGGGCTTTAATTGTTCCTTTTGACAGCTGACTTTCAACGTCTGCAAAATCCATTACATATCGTCCGTTATTCAGATAAAGCTCAGATACAAATAACTGACGCTTGTTATGCTTTACAACATTTGCAAAGGGTGGATACACCGGTTGAAAGATCAACACACCATCGCCTTCGTTCGTCAGCGCTTTAATTGATGATGAGACTGCAAACATCACTCCTGGTGTTTTTATAAGCCATTCAGCTTTGATTGACCATTGAAACTGCTTTCGTTGCCATTCACAGACAAGGCTGTCATATTCCTTGTCGGGAATCTGATAACCGAAAACAGAGTATTCTGCCTGTGCGATCAAAGCACGCCTTACACAGTCAGGCGCGCGAAAATCCATATCAGCTACCCACAGGGGGAGAATATCGTCGCGTCCGTTAACGGGCATGTACTTGATATCCCCGGGTATCCTTCTGTTAATGATCTCATCAAAATCAAACGCCATATTATTCACTCGCTTTCCATATTAGGCTTATGATATCATTTTATCCGAAAGAAAACAATGCGTAAAACGCACAAAGGTACTTGACAAAAAAGGATTCATACTATATAATTAACCTACTATGTTAATAGGTAGTAGAGGGATAATTATGAAAGTAAAGGCTATTTTCACCATGATGCTGATGGGCGGCAGTTGTATGTCGTCTTGTTTGTCGTGTCAAAAATAGCCTCTGAACGAAAACTGTCTGTTTATTGATCCGGGGCGTGTATGCGCCTCGTTTTTCTTTATATGGTGAATTATCATGTGCGAAATATATGGCTTCTCGGGCAACCGGGAAAAAGAACTGAATACCGATCTGCGAGAGTTTTATTCTCATGCAAACGAGCATCCCAACGGCTGGGGATTAGCGCTGTTAGGGCGGCAGGAAACGCAGATTATACGCGAAACAAATCGTGCGGATCAGAGCGAGTATCTTCATGAACTGTTGTCTGAATCTATCGTTGCAAAAACCGCGCTGGCGCATATCCGTCTGGCGACGATCGGCAACGTGGAATATGAGAATTGCCATCCCTTTGTCGGAACGGACAACAGCGGTAGGAGTTGGGCGCTGATCCACAACGGTACCGTTTTTGAGAACGACAGGCTGAACAAGTATGTCTTTCTGCAAAAGGGAGAGACGGACAGCGAGAGAATACTCCTGTATATCCTTGAGAGTATCAACGAAGCATCTGCAAAACTCGGACGACCGCTGAATGCGGAGGAACGTTTTCAGATACTTGACGGTATCGTCAACAGCAGCTCGCCGAAGAACAAGCTGAATCTGCTGATTGATGACGGTGAGCTCCTGTACGCGCATACTAATTTCCGGGATTCGCTGTATCTGCGAAAGGACAGCTTTGGTACGACATTTTCCACACAGCCATTATCTGAAACCGGTTGGCAACCCGCTCCGTTTATGACTTTGACAGGCTGGCGTGAGGGTAAGCTTGTGTTTACGGGAGCGCAGCATCAAAACGAGTATTTCTTCAACGCCGACAGCTACAAGCCGCTTTATATGGCTTATTCGGGACTTTAATAAAAACATAAGGGGAAAGTATATGAAAACTGCAAACGAATTGATCTTTGATCGCTTCATCTCGCCTTTGCAAAAACCCCGCGCGAATTATATCGGAATCGAGATCGAAATGCCGATCGTCAACCTCAACTCTGAGAAAACCGACAAAGCCGTCAGTATCGCCGCTGTGCAGAAGGCGATCGAACACTTTGGGTTTACGCCGAAGAAATTTGACGACGACGGGATCTGTCACGAAGCAGTATGCGAGGATACCAGCGACATCTTTTCATTCGACTGCTCCTACAACAACTTTGAGATCGCTCTCGGACGCGTCCGCACTCTCCATGAGGCACAGGCGAGATTTAAAGATTATGTCAGTTTCATCAACGAAGAACTGAACAATGATCAGCATACGCTGACAGGTCTCGGCGTAAATCCGAATTACAAAATCAACGACTTTAACTTTGTACCCTCGCCGCGATACCGGATGCTGGAAGGTTATCTCAAAAAAGCAGAAGTGTGGCAATACACAAATGTATCTGCCGGCTTTCATCATTATTACGGCTACGGGACATTTTCAAGCGCTTCTCAGGTTCAGCTCGATGTGAATGAAGAAAACCTTTGCAGCGTCATCAAGGCGTTTTCACTTGTCGAGCCGCTTAAAGCGGTACTGTTCGCCAATTCCTATCTGCCGGAAATGCCGGAGCTGCTCTGCGTCAGAGATTATTTCTGGGAGCGTTCGGCTCACGGAATCAATCCGAAGAATCTCGGCTTCTTCGAGCCTCTGCCGCAGTCGGTCGGCGAGATCACGGACTATTTGAGCAGGACAAGCATCTTTTGTGCTGAGCGCAACGGCAAATACCTGTTCTTCTATCCGATTCCCTTTGACGAATACCTGACCCGCGAATCCATCGAGGGTGAATACTACGACGGAGAGTATCATCCATATCGCTTCACCCCGAAAGCGGAGGATATCGCGTATCTGAGAACATACAAGCAGATCGATCTGACCGCGCGCGGTACGCTGGAATTCCGCTCCGCCTGCACACAGCCTTTGTCGCAGGCGATGACGGTCGCGGCGTTCCATCTCGGTCTGATGAATCGGGTTGCGGAATTGACGGCACTTTTGTCCCACTCTTTTCTGTATCGTGACGGCGGCGATCCCGACCTTTTGCGCCGCAAAATGAACCGAAGGGATTTCCTATCCTTTGTCAATCCCGACGAGCTGAGGACACTTCTGACCGAAATCCTGACACTGTGCGCCGAAGGACTGCGCGAGCGCGGCTATGCGGAGGACATCTACCTCGAGCCGCTGTTTAAACGCGCCGAAACGCTGACCTCGCCGTCAAGCTATCTGTTGCAGAACCAAAATATTATTGATAAGGTGATTCGCGAGTACGCGAGTCTATAGGTGAAATATATGCTGAATCAACAACTTTCCACCAAGCATATACCCGGCGGTACCTTCGGATTGGAGCGCGAAACGCTGCGCGTTACCGCCGAGGGCTATCTGTCGCATACGCTCCATCCATTTCCCGATGACGAGCATATTGTCAAGGATTTCTGCGAGAATCAGGCGGAAATCAATACCGGCGTCTACAACACGGCACAAGGTGTGCTGAAAGAATTGCAGGAGCAATCCGACCGACTGAATAATGAACTCAAAAAGCACAGGGAGATCATCTGGCTGTATTCCAATCCTCCGTATATTTTGAGCGAGGACGATATCCCCGTCGCGCTGTACGAGGGTGATCAGCAGGGCAAGCACAGCTACCGTCTTTACCTCGCCGAAAAGTACGGCAAGTATAAGATGACGCTTTCAGGTATCCATGTGAACTACTCGCTTTCGGAGCAGCTGTTGATCACTGCTTTCTCTCAATCCGAGCTCAGCCATTATACTGAATACAAAAACGCCGCTTACCTGCGTTTGGCAGAGGGTATGACGGAATACGGCTGGATACTGAATCTGTTGTTGTCGGCTTCACCAATCTGCGACGGTTCGTTTTTCAATCCCCGTCGCACCGGTGAAACGGTGATCACGGACTATGCCTCTCTGCGGTGCGGTATGAATGGGTATTGGAATGATTTTACGCCGATCCTGCAATATGACAGCATCCTTGCCTACGCCGAAAGCATCCAAAAATATCTTGACAGCGGAGCCCTTGCCGGAGTAGGCGAGCTGTATTATCCCATCCGGCTGAAGCCGAAGGGAGCGAACCGCCTGAACAATCTGGTGCAAAACGGCGTGAACCACATCGAACTGAGAAACATTGATATCAATCCGTTTTCCGAGACAGGGATGGATGTGCGCGATCTGGAGTTCATCGAGCTGATGTGCATATGGATCTTTGCCGTATATCGGGATCAGCTGACCGAAGCCGATCAGCTCCGCTCAGTCGAGAATTTCAAAACGGCGGCGCTGTTCGATATCGACAGTGCTATTCTCCTGACAAGGAACGAACAGCAGGTGAGTGTCAGAGAAGCGGGACTGCGCGTTCTCAGCAGAATGACTGACTACTATAAAGGGAACGAAAAGGCTCTTGATCTTTTGAACTATCAGCAGAAAAAACTGCAAACACCCGGCGCGCGCTACGCCGAACAGGTGATCGATGCTTTCGGTGATAAATACGTCAGAAGCGGCTTAACATTATTCCGATAAACAGAACGGAGCAAGACAATGAAACGAATCCTCGCTTTCGGAGACTCCAACACATGGGGTTACGATCCCGCGACAAGAGAACGATATGACAAAGATATCCGCTGGACGGGATTACTGCAGAACGCCCTTGGGGATGATGCACTGATCCTCGAAGAAGGCTTATGCGGTAGGACGACCGTTTTTGATGATGCAAACAGAGCGGGAAGAAACGGCTTTGCCGCTCTGCCATCCATATTGAAAGCGGTCGAGCCGATTGATACGGCGATCATAATGCTCGGCACCAACGACTGCAAGAGCGTTTTCGGCGCGTCAGCCGGGGTGATCGCGGCAGGCATGGAGAAGTGTATCGCTAAGCTGACCGAATATGTGAAGCCCGATAACATCCTGCTGATCTCTCCGATCTTTCTGGAAAACGCCGCGCTGAACAGTTCTTATGACAGCCGTTCTCTGACGGTCAGTCGGGAGCTGAAACAGGCGTATCGGGAAGTAGCCAGTGCATACAAAACATCTTTCCTCGCTGCATCGGACATCGCCAAAGCAAGCGACATCGATGGAGAGCATTTGACAGAGGACGGACACAGGACATTAGCCGACGTTGTTTCATGTATGATAGCCGACATTTAAGAATAATAAAACCGGAGAAAGCAAGATGAATATTAACGAAACTAAAATCGCAGAGATCGTCGATGTCTTGATGGACGATTACAATAAGGACAGAACAATCGACGAGATAAAGATGTTCGACTCACCCGAGGAAAATGTTATTATTGATATCCTTGAAAAACTGAAAACGGTGATCTTTCCGGGTTATTACCGCAACACAAATTACCGTACTTATACCGTTAGGAATCACATTTCCATTCTGCTGGAGGATATCATCTATAATTTATCAAAGCAGATTGCTGTTGTGCTGAAATATGCTCCTCAATATGAGAACGAGAGCCTTGAGCTTCGCAATCAAATCTCACAGCGCACTACATTTGCCTTTCTCGAAAAGATACCGAAAATCAGGGAATACATAGAGACCGACGTGCAGGCTTTCTACGATGGCGATCCCGCTGCCTACAACAGAGATGAAATCATCTTTACCTACCCTGGCTTGTATGCTATCTTCACCAGCCGTATCGCACACGAACTGTATCTGCTGAACGTGCCTTTGATCCCACGCATTATGACCGAACACGCTCACAGTCTAACCGGAATCGACATCCACCCAGGAACATCTATCGGGAAATACTTTTTTATTGATCACGGCACTGGCATTGTTATCGGCGAAACTGCTGTGATCGGTAATAATGTCAAAATATATCAGGGAGTAACCATCGGTGCGCTATCAACACGTGGTGGACAAAATCTGCATGGCAAAAAGCGTCATCCTACGATTTGTGACAACGTGACTATCTATTCCGGAGCATCCATTCTCGGAGGTGACACAGTCGTCGGGAAAGATGTTGTAGTCGGCGGCAATGCATTTATCACAAAATCTATCCCCGAAGGAGCTAAGGTCAGCGTCAAAAGTCAGGAATTGATGTATAACTACGATTCCGGCAATCCCGTTGAGCGTAAAGAAATCGAACTTGACGAGTCATGGTTTTATATGATTTGAATCGAAGTAGTTGTTATGTTGAATTTATCTGATATTGTCATACTGAAATACGAGCTTTCCGATACGTATGGCACCCGCCTGCATTATCACGACGTTTGCCCGAAACCGTTTTTTACCTTGGAACAAACAGACAGCGAAATCCAAAGCTGTATTGCGGATTTCCTACAAAAAAGAGGTTATTTCCCTCAATTTTCCGATGACGGATTACAATTTACTGTAGAAAGAGGACTTTGATGTTAAACCAGTTTTCAAGGACACAGCTTATCTATGGCGAAGATAATATGAAAAGGTTTGAAAATGCACGCGTCGCAATATTCGGGATCGGGGGCGTCGGAGGTTATGCGGTTGAGGCGCTTGCTCGTTCGGGGGTTGGAGCGCTCGATCTCATTGACGACGATCGCATTTGCCTGACCAATCTCAACCGCCAGATCCTCGCTGTTCGAAGTACAGTAGGGCAGTATAAAGTGGATGTTGCCCAACAAAGGATCAGAAACATCAATCCCGCCTGCATCGTCCGCACCTACAAAACCTTCTATATGCCCGACACAAAGGATGAGTTTGATTTTACGCAGTACGATTATATCGTAGACGCTATCGACACCGTCAAGGGCAAACTGGAACTGGTCATGAACGCAAATGCTGCGGGTACGCCGATCATCAGCTCGATGGGTGCGGGTAATAAGGTGAATGCCGCAGCGTTTGAGGTTGCAGATATTTATAAAACCTCCGTTTGTCCTCTGGCAAGAGTCATGCGGTACGAATGCCGTAAGCGCGGTATCAAAAAGCTGAAAGTTGTATATTCCAAAGAAAAGCCTATACGACCGCTTGAGGATATGTCCATCAGCTGTCGGAAGCACTGTATCTGTCCGCCCGGTACTGCGCGCAAATGCACGCAGCGGCGCGATATCCCCGGCTCGACAGCCTTTGTGCCCTCAGTGGTTGGGCTGATCATCGCTGGTGAAGTGATCAACGACCTGACCGATACCAACCGATTAATCAAGAAGCAGAGGTATAATTATGAGTAAAAACAGAACCTTAACGGTAAACGGTAAGAGATGGATCCCGTCCATACAGGATTGGTCGTGGATCATTACACTCCTTTGGATGACGGCGGCAAATTTCTATCATCCTCTGGGACTGTTCGGATTTTTGTGTATGTTCACTCCAATCATCATCGCTCTGTCCGGTCGCGGCAAAATGCACTGCGCCCGCATTTGTCCTCGCGGTTCGCTGATCGGCAAGATCGGAAACGTATTCAACCTCGGTCTGAATCGTCCGAAGATGTATGGTAAAAAATGGTTTCGTCCCGCGTTGTGGGCGGTTATGATGGGCAGCTTTGTTGTTCTGCTGATTCTCGTGTTTCCGCATGGCATATCCGCACTCGGAAATGCAGTGCTAATTTTTATGGAGATCGCAACCTTGCTGGCAATCACGAACGGAATTCTGTTTACACCCCGTCAATGGTGTACGATCTGCCCGATGGGCTATACCTCTTCAAATCTGCGCACTTTCAGGAAAAAGCTGGATAAAAGAATAGCAGGAAAGAAAGCGATTCACAGTGTTTGAGAAAGGAAAGCGTCATGAAGATCATTGAAACAAAAAACGCGCCTGCGGCGGTCGGATCCTACTCACAGGCGATTGTCGTCGGTCATACTGTCTATACATCCGGTCAGATTCCGATCGATCCGATCACGGAACAAATCAAATCGAATGATATCTCGGAGCAGTCGGAACAAGCTATCCGCAATCTCGCCGCCGTTTTACTGGCGGCAGGCAGTGATCTTGACAGGGTGGTCAAGACGACCTGCTTTTTGAACAGCATGAACGACTTTGCCGCCTTCAACGAGATTTATGCAAAGTACTTTACGAAAAAACCGGCGAGGAGTTGTGTCGAGGTGTCTGCACTGCCTAAGGGAGCGCTCGTGGAGATCGATGCGATTGCGATTGTGTCCGAATGATTTTCTGTTCCATGCCGATAATAATATGTAGGTATCGAATGACATAATAGATAAAAAAGGAGATTGACGAGATGAAATCCATATTGATCAAAGATACGACAAGAGAAGAACGCGAGCAGATCGTGCGCCGATCGCTGTGGGGCAACTGCGGTGCGGAATGTGAATTCTGTTCCGGCTGCGATAATCGCGGAAGCGGCAGGATCGAAAGCCTGTATCAGCCCTATATCGACGGAGAGAAAGAGATTAGCGAGATCAACGCTGAATACAGAGCGCCGTTTGTAAGGTAACGATAAGCGTTTGGTATTGTCAAAACATCAATTCTTTGTTGCTCGGAGTTGTCAATAGCGGAAGAATAGATTATTATTTTCAGCGTGGATGACTCCCCCTGTTCGCGCATTTCGGGTAAACACTCGAACAAAATCTAAACTCGTGCCACAGACGATTTGTGAGCATTTGTGAAGGCGTTAAACAAACTTAAAACTTTTTGTTTCAAAACTATTGACAGCAGCTTGTGAAAGTGTTATCTTTTCATTGTTGAACACTATGTTTCGAATTATTCAAAAGAAAGCCGATGAGTTTATGGGTAAGAAAAGGACAGAAAGATACAGCGGAATAGTTGAGTACATCAATCGTTATTACGCTGAGCATATGCGCTATCCTTCCGTTAGAGATATCGTAGCGGGAACCGGCGTTCCTCTCTCTTCAGTTCACCGTTATCTTAAAGAGATGAACGAGAACGGCGTGCTGGAATACGACGGCAGAAGAAGCATTAATACAACAGAGATGGGTATGGAAAGCCCTTCAAAGTATATGAAAGTCCTCGGCTATGTCGCCTGCGGCGAAGGCCAGGAGGAAGAAGAAAGCATTATAGAATATATCCGTATGCCTGAGAGTATCGTCGGCAAAGGCGATTTCTTTGCGCTGATTGCGAAGGGTGAATCGATGATAGGAGCGGGCATTTATCCCGGAGATTATGTGATCATCAGACAGCAAAACACTGCCGACGTCGGCGATTATGTTGCCGCTCTGTATGAGGGAAAGAATAACCTTAAACTCTTGCAAAAGGAAAACAATACATACATTCTCCGTTCCTGTAATGAGGACAAAGAATCCTACCCGGATATCTATCCCGAGGATCTTCAGATACAGGGCGTCGCGGTATGCGTTACCCACAAACTGAAATAGATTATTATAATTGAATAATTGAACGAATAAATGAACGTTAGTATTAGAGAAGAAGTTATCCTGCATCGGAGATCGGTTCCGAAAAGGAAAGTCTCCGGCGCAGGATATTTTCATCAGTGTATATTCGCACAAATATTCTATAAACATATTCGTTGGAAAGGAGAGCCAATGATAAATCATCCTAAAAAGGATATCATTCAGATAGCAGTGCGTCCGGGTTTTGTGCTCATCCCGCGCGAGTTCTTTACACTAAAGCTGAGCGCGAATGAGTTCCGCATCTATATCGTTTTGCTGACGTATGAGGATCGTAAAACACATACATGTTAATATGGATAATCAAATCATCAAAATAATAGAACTAATCTATAATCCTGTTTAATTGCTCTCCACCGCATATTTTGATAAAGTATCTGTGTACGGTGAGATCATCATTCAATTCGGGGTGAAAGGCGGTTACAAGTTGATTGCCCTGCCTTGCAGCGACTATTTTGCTATTCACAGTTGCGAGGATCACTACACTGTCCGAGACATCTTTGATATACGGTGCGCGGATGAAGGTCATCGGAATCTTGCCCATGGTGCCGAAACTCTCCGCTGTGTAGAAGCTACCGAGCTGTCTGCCGTAGGCGTTGCGGACGGCGGTGATATCCATGGTGGCGAGGTAAACGCGTCCGTCGTTTTCTATCTGTTTAGAAAGGAGTAATAATCCGGCACATGTACCGAAAATGGGCACTTTTTCCGTTATTAACTTTCTTATCGGCTCAAACAGTTCCAGTTCCTTCAACAGTTTCCCTTGAACGGAGCTCTCCCCGCCAGGAATGATCAGGCCGTCAAAAGAGTGCAGAAGATCCTTCTTTTGTCGAATCTCGAATGAAGCAATGCCGAGTTTTGAGAGCATTTTTTCATGTTCGATAAAGGCGCCTTGAAGTGCAAGCACGGCGATTCTCACGCTCATTCTCCTCTCTGTGCCATCAACAGCTCGATTTCATGCTCGTTGATGCCGACCATTGCTTCTCCTAAGTCCTCCGATAATTCTGCAAGGAGCTTCGCATCGGTGAAATTGGTGACTGCCTTGACGATCGCGGCGGCGCGCTTTTCGGGATTGCCCGATTTGAAGATGCCCGAGCCGACAAAGACGCCCTCGGCGCCGAGCTGAATCATCAGCGCCGCGTCGGCAGGAGTCGCGACACCCCCTGCGGCAAAGTTGACGACCGGCAGCTTTTTGTATTCGTGTACATACTGCACGAGGTCATACGGAACCCGAAGTTCCTTGGCAATGTCAAACAATTCATCCTCTGCGGCTGAGCCGATCCTGCGGATCTCAGCCTGCATCAATCTCATGTGCCGCACCGCCTGAACAACGTCGCCGGTACCCGGCTCGCCCTTGGTGCGGATCATGGCGGCTCCCTCGTTGATCCTGCGCAGCGCTTCTCCTAAGTCCTTTGCGCCGCATACAAACGGCACCTTGAACTTCGTCTTGTCGATGTGATATTTGTCATCCGCGGGAGAGAGCACCTCGCTCTCGTCGATGTAGTCGATCTCGATTGCCTCTAATATCTGCGCCTCGGCAAAGTGACCGATACGACATTTCGCCATCACGGGGATCGACACTGCGTCCTGTATGCCCTTGATCATTTTCGGGTCGCTCATGCGCGATACGCCGCCTGCCGCGCGAATATCGGCAGGGATGCGCTCGAGCGCCATCACGGCACAGGCTCCTGCCGCCTCGGCGATTCTCGCCTGTTCGGGAGTGGTGACGTCCATGATGACGCCGCCCTTGAGCATTTGGGCAAGGTTTTTGTTCAGTTCATAACGGTTTTCTGACACGGTTATTTCCTCCTTGATATTTGAATGAGGACAGTATATAATGGATTTGATAATATAAAAATAATCAAAATAGGAGAAAATAATATAACCAGATGAAGTATACAGTAAATGTAAATCAGCATATTCCGGCTTATCTGCAGCTATATCAGCAGTTGAGGGAGGACATCGTCAGCGGTGCATTTTCCTACGGCTCCAAGCTGCCGTCAAAAAGAATTCTTGCCGAAGAAACAGGTGTCAGTGTAATTACCATAGAACACGCCTACGCGCTGTTATGTGATGAGGGCTACATCGAGTCGAGAGAGCGCAGCGGGTATTTTGTGATCTTCCGCGGTGAGGACGGCTTTGCTGTACCATCACAGGCTATCAGCAAACCACCCGTAACACATCAAAACAGCTCGGTATCTTATCCGTTTCCTTATTCCGTACTCGCTAAGACCATGCGCGCTGTCATCACGGATATGCCGGACGCTATCCTGCAGAAATCGCCTAATAAAGGATGTGAAGAACTGCGGCATGCGATCGCGCAGTATCTTGCGCGAAGCCGAGGGATCGTCGCCGAGCCGTCGCATATCGTCATTGGCTCCGGTTCGGAATATCTGTACAGCCTGATCGTAGAATTACTTGGATACGAAAAAACCTACGGGATTGAATCCCCGTCCTATAAAAAGATCGAGCAGGTGTACCGCGCCTGTGATGTGTCCGTTGAGAAACTGCGTCTGGGTGAGGACGGGATCGACAGCGCCGCGCTGTGGCACAGTAAGGCCGATATCCTACATATCTCGCCGTATCGAAGCTACCCCAGCGGCGTCTCAGCCAGCGCGTCGAAGCGTTTTGAATATCTGAAATGGGCGGCAAAGGGACAGCGGTATATCGTGGAGGATGACTTTGAATCGGAATTCTCGGTATCCAAAAAGCCGGAGGAATCTTTGTTTTCTCACACAACTGACGAAAATGTGATCTATATGAACACCTTTTCCAAAACGATCTCACCTGCACTGCGTGTCGGGTATATGATACTGCCGGAGCACCTTGTTACGGTTTTTGAAGATCGGCTCGGTTTTTATTCCTGCACGGTGCCGACGTTCATTCAACTGGTTCTGGCAAGACTGATCGAAAACGGGGATTTTGAACGGCAAATCAATCGCGTCAGACGACAAAAGCGAAAAGAAATCGTGTCAAATGGTCATTCACACGAATAAACTGTACCATGCAGAAAAAATAATTGGATAGATTGCTTAATTTGCGATTAACCTATTGACAAAGTAGGTAAGTAGGGTTTATAATGCGCTTGCACTCATTCGAAAGGAGATAACGACTATGACAGCATCAAAAAACACCTGTATGATGATGTGTATGTGCGGCAGCTGCGGTCGTGCTTTGGTTCGTTATGCTCTCAAATCATGCTGATTCTTTTGGTCATCTGTAGGGGAGCGTAATGCTCCCCTTACTTTTTTTGCCCAAACGGATAACGGGCTCAGGAAAGAAGGGTTGTTGTGAACTGGGATGTAATCGTCAGCTATCTACCTTTATATAAGGACGGTCTGTTGATAACCTTATATACTGGCTGGTTCGGCATCTTGATCTCGATCGTTCTGGGGCTGGTGACGGCTTTGATCGTTCACTTCAAGGTTCCGGTACTGAAAACGATCGCTAAAATCTATATCGAGATTCTGCGGAACACGCCCTTGCTGATCCAGCTATTTTTCATCTACTACGGCATCCCGAAGCTTTTCGGGATCGTGACAGACGAGCTGACCTGCGGCATCGTCGGCTTGGGACTGTTGGGCGGCGCCTATATGGCCGAGACCTTCCGTTCCGGCATCGAGGCGGTCGACACGATCCAGATGGAATCCGCGCTCAGCCTCGGCATGACGCGCAGGCAGGCAATGTTCCACATCATTCTGCCGCAGGCGGTGACCTACTCCGTGCCCGCCTTCGTCGCGAATTTGATCTTCCTTCTGAAAGAGACGAGCGTCTTTTCCTGTATCTCCATCTTGGAGCTGATGTTCACGGCAAAGGACAGGATCGCCGTGAGCAGTACGACGGTCGAGAGTCTGTTTCTGGTCGTCGTCTTTTATCTGATCGTGCTCCTGCCGGTGTCGATCATCGGCTCTGTTGTCGAAAGGAGGCTGAGATATGCAAGCTTTGGTAACTGATCTCGGCTTCGACGTATTATTCAAGGGCACGAATTTCACGCGATTGCTCGGCGGCATGTGGGTCACGCTGAAAATCAGCCTGATCTCCGTCGCATTATCCATCGTTCTGGGAATTTTGCTCGGCGTCGTCATGACGTTCAAAAACCCAGTGACAAAGGCGATCTGCCGTGTCTATCTGGAGATCGTGCGGATCATGCCGCAGCTGGTGCTGCTGTTCATCGTCTACTACGGCTCGGCACGGCTGATCGGGCTGAAATTTGAACCTGAATTCGCCGCAGTCATCGTATTCACCTTCTGGGGCACCGCCGAGATGGGCGACCTCGTCCGCGGCGCCTTACAGAGCATTCCGAAACACCAATATGAGAGCGCCTACTCGCTGGGGCTGAATCGCAGCCAGACCTATTTCAGCATCGTCATTCCCCAGACCATCCGCCGCCTGCTGCCGCTGTCCATCAACCTTGTGACGAGGATGATCAAGACCACGCCGCTGATCGTCATGATCGAGGTGGTCGAAGCGACGAAGGTCGCACGTCAGATCATTGACGCGAATCGCGTCGCGTCCCCTAACGCCGCGTTCGGATTGTTTTTCGTCATATTTGTCCTGTACTTTGCGGTGTGCTGGCCGATCAGCTTGCTCGCCTCGCATCTAGAAAAGAAATGGAGTAACTGATCATGACAGATACGGTTTTGACCATTAACAATATAAAGAAGTCCTACGGCGATAACCTGATTCTCAACGGACTGAGCCTTGACGTCCATAAGGGCGAGGTCATTGTCATCATCGGTCCCTCCGGCTGCGGCAAGTCGACCCTGCTCAGATGTATCAATGCGCTCGAGCCGATCCAAGGCGGCGAGATTCGTCTTGACGGCGAACTGATCGACGGCAACAGCCGCAATATCGCTCAGATCCGTCAAAAGATTGGTATGGTATTCCAGAACTATGAGCTGTTTCCTCATAAGACCGTTTTGCAGAATATCATACTTGCGCCAATGAAGGTGCAGAAGCGCAGCAAAGACGAGGTCACTGAGGAAGCCGAACAGCTTCTGGAGCGCGTCGGATTGCTTGATAAAAAGGATAGTTATCCGCGTCAGCTCTCCGGAGGTCAGAAGCAGCGTGTCGCGATCGTCCGCGCGCTGTGTATGCATCCTGAAATCGTGCTATTTGACGAGGTAACGGCAGCGCTCGACCCCGAGATGGTTCGTGAGGTGCTCGATACGATGCTGGAGCTTGCCAAAAACGGCAGCACCATGCTGATCGTGACCCATGAGATGAACTTCGCACGCGCAATCGCCGACCGCGTGTTCTTCCTAGACGGGGGAGGGATCGTGGAAGAGGGCGATCCCGAGAACTTCTTTACCCATCCGAAAACGGAACGTGCGCAAAATTTCCTTCAAACCTTCGAGTATGAATCCGTGAAGCACCACGATAATGAATATTGAATAATTGACGGAGGGCTCCGCCATCATCCGATTTTATAATGAACGAGCAGACGAGAGTCTGTGAGAAACCGAAATTATTCATTCTTAAGTTTTCAGTATTCAGTTTTAAGTAACTTCCCGCCTATACCGTACAACATGTACGATATAAATATATGGCTTACGCCGGAAAGAAGAATGTATATGAAAAACACAAAATTATTCAAGCTGTTAGCAGTCGTTGTAGCCGTCATCATGGTTGTCGGCGTAATGGCGGCATGCAGCAAGGCGACCGAGGCTGACAAGGGCGTTACAGAAGCTGTCGCAGATGCGGCGAATAACGCTGATAACGGCGATTCTGATGATACCATCTACCGCACACTCGATCAGATCAAGAAGAGCGGCAGCATCAAGATCGGCGTTTTCTCTGACAAAAACCCGTTCGGCTATGTTGACGAGAACGGCAAATATCAGGGCTATGATGTTTACTTTGCGCGCCGTATTGCCGAGGATCTCGGCGTAGAGGTCGAGTTTGTCTCCACCGAGGCCGCAAACCGTGTTGAAGCGCTGCAAACCGGTAAGGTTGATATCATCCTTGCAAACTTCACCGTCACCGAGGAGCGCGCACAGCAGGTCGATTTCGCTCTACCCTACATGAATGTTGCACTTGGCGTTGTCTCCCCCTCCGATAAGGTCATCACCGAGCTCAGTCAGATTGGCACAGATGATGCAGTTATCGTCATCTCCGGCACTACTGCCGAGATTTATCTTGAGGAAAATAATCCTGAGATCACTCTGAAGAAGTACGATACCTACTCAGACGCAAAGACCGCCTTTGAGAACGGTCAGGGCGTTGCTTGGGCAAACGACAACACCGAGGTCATCGCATATGCGAACACTGTCGACGGCTACACCGTCGGTATCCCGAAGCTCGGCTCGGACGACACCATTGCTCCTGCGGTTACTAAAGGCAACGAAACCCTATTGACCTGGATTAATGATGAGATCAAGGCGCTTGCTGACGAGCAGTTCTTCCACAAGGATTATGAAGAGACACTGGTCGACACCTACGGCAAAGCCTACGAAGAAGAGCTTGTCGTAGAGGGTGGCGTTATCAAGTGATTTTCTCCCGATAACATAACAGAACATTCTGGCGTTGGCTTTGTCCGGCGTCAGAATGTCCGCATTTAGAGGTGAATTATCATGTCAGATACCTTCAAAAAAGATTCCTATGGCTTCCATACCCGAGCGGTGCACACCGGTAACGCCGTTGACAAAGAAACCGGCGCGGTCAAGCGACCGATCACGATGGCAAACTCGTATGAACTGCCGTATGACCCGACAAATATGAACTGGTCATCGGCAGAGGGAAATCTATACACCCGCAACGGCGGTGCAAATCAAAAGTACTTGCAGGAAAGGCTTGTTTCCCTCGAGGGCGGCGAGGATTGTATCGTGCTTGCTTCAGGCGTAGCGGTATTATCGGGACTGTTCTTCTCGCTGCTGAAAGCAGGCGATCATGTTGTCTTTTCCAGTGTGACCTATATCGCTGTTTATCGTTTACTCAATGAATTGTTCAACGAAAAGTTCTCAGTTGAGACAACCATCGTCGATACGACGGACTTGGACGCGGTCAAAGCTGCAATCCGCCCGAATACGAAGCTGATTCACATTGAGACGCCTGGAAATCCTACTATATCCGTTACGGATATTAGTGCTCTTGCGGCTATCGCTCACAAAAACGACGCTCTGCTGTCGGTGGATAATACCTTTGCTTCTCCATATAATCAGCGTCCGATCGAGCTTGGCGCAGACTTCAGTGTTGAAAGCCTGACGAAGTACATCAACGGTCACGGTGACGCAATGGGCGGTGCGATCATCGGTAAAAAGGAATATCTTGATATCATCCGCGCACAGGCACAGGTAAATCTCGGCGGTACGATCAGCCCGTTCAACGCGTGGCTGATCATGCGCGGCTCAGTGACCTTACCTCTGCGGATGAAGCAGCATAATGAAAACGCATTGAAAATAGCTAAATGGCTGGAGGAACGGCCCGGCGTCAGCTTTGTATCCTATCCGGGACTTGAGAGCCATCCGCAGCACGAGATTGCCCTCAGACAGATGGCTCCCGGTTTCGGCGGTGTGCTGACCTTCGGACTGAAGGCTGATCACGAAACGCATAATCGATTCGTCAGTCATCTGCGCGTCATCACCAACGCGGTGTCACTCGGACATGACGCAAGCCTGATCGTTTTCTTGGGAGAGAACGATGAGCGTCAACACCTTTATCCCGAACGGTTTCATAACGGTTTTTTCCGTTTCAGCGTAGGAATCGAAGATGCCGACGATCTGATCGAAGATCTGCGTCAGGCGTTGGAAAAAGTCGGATTGTAATTCGCACGAAGTTGCAGAAATTACTTGTAAAACATTTAGGCAGAATGACAAATCTGTGTTTAACCTATTGACAAAGTAGGTAGGTAGGTTTATAATACGCTTGCAATCAAACGAAAGGAGAAAACGACCATGATCACCATGACGCGTACCTATACAATGACCATGATGTGGATGTGCGGTATGATGTATCGCGCTATGGTTCGTTATGCTCTGAAACAGTGTTGATTTCTGTCAGCTTAAGGGGAGCGTAACGCGCTCCCCTTAATTTTTTTCACTAAGGAGATTTGTATGAATACCACAAGATTTCTGATATCCTCCAACCTTTACAGTAAACGAATGTGGCTGTGATCTGAACAACAATAATGGAAGCCTTTATAAATACATTTACATCATTCATTTCACAGTCACATTTAAACTATAAGGAGAAATCATTATGAAAAAACTTTTATCCGCTTTACTGATCGTTACACTCGCACTCACATCCGTATTTGCTCTGACCGCTTGCTCAAACAGCGCGAACAGCGCCGGAGATAACGCTACCGAAGCATCTGCAAACGCATCCTCTGTCACCATTGCCATCCCGAACGATACCACCAATGAAGCCCGCGCTCTTCTGCTGTTACAGGAGCTCGGCTACATCAAGCTAAAGGCTAACGCAGGTATCACAGCGACCCCCAGAGATATCGAAGATAACCCGAAGAACATCGAGTTTGCTGAGATTGAGGCGGCTCAGCTGCCGTCCGCTCTGAAGGACTATGACTATGCCGTCATCAACTCCAACTACGCCATCGACGCCGGTTTGAACCCCGTCAAGGATTCGTTGGGTATCGAAGGTTCTGCATCCGCTTATGTCAACATCATCGCAGTCAAGGAAGGCAACAAGAATGAGCCTAAGATCAAGGCACTGGTCGCCGCGACCGAATCTCAGAAGGTCATCGACTACATCAACCAGAACTACGACGGCGCTGTCGTGCCTGTCGTTGAGAATCCCACCGACGGTTTCGATTCGTCTATTGATTACGACGCGTTGAAAGGTGAGACCATTACCATCGCGGCTTCCCCGACGCCTCACGCCGAGATTCTCGCAATCGTCAAGGATATCCTCGCCAAGAAGGACATCACCCTCGAGATCACCGAGTTCACCGATTATGTACAACCGAACCTTGTCGTCGATAAAGGCGAACTTGACGCGAACTACTTCCAGCACGTTCCGTATCTGGACGACTTCAACGCCGAGAACGGTACAGCTCTGGTATCCGTCGCGGGCATCCATGTCGAGCCGATAGGTCTTTACGGCGGCAAGCAGAGCAGCCTTGACGCTCTGAAATAATTCTGATACGCATATGCACCGAGCCAGTGCCCGGTGCATACTGTCTGTTTAAAGGAATGATCCTATGATAGAACTGAAAAATATATCCAAGACCTTTCGGACGTCTGACAGCACCGTCGAAGCGCTGAAAAACGTCAGTATCACTGTAAACGACGGCGATATCTTCGGCATCATCGGTATGTCCGGCGCGGGAAAATCGACCCTTGTGCGATGTATCAATATGCTCGAACGCCCCGACGAAGGCGCGGTGCTGATCGACGGTGTGGACGTAGGCAGTCTGAAAAGCAAAGACCTGCGCAATACCCGCCGCGAGGTAACGATGATCTTTCAGGGCTTCAATTTGCTGATGCAGAGAAGCTGTCTGAATAACGTTATGTTCCCGCTGGAACTGGCAGGTGTGAAAAAGGCGGATGCTAAAAAGCGCGCATTGGAACTGCTGGAGACCGTCGGTCTGCCCGATAAGGCGAACGCCTATCCCGCACAGCTCTCGGGCGGTCAGCAGCAGCGCGTCGCGATCGCGAGAGCACTTGCCACCGACCCGAAGGTACTGCTGTGTGATGAAGCGACCTCTGCGCTTGACCCAAAGACCTCACACGCTATCCTCAGCCTGATTCGTGAGATCAATGAAAAGCTCGGCATCACCGTCATCATCATCACCCACCAGATGAGCGTTATCGAGGAGGTCTGCAATAATGTCGCGATTCTCGACCACGGTGAGGTAGCCGAACAGGGACGTGTTGTCGATATTTTTACCCACCCTAAGAGTCAGGCGGCAAAGCGGCTCGTCTTCCCCGAGGGTGAGCAAGAGATCCTTGTCGAGAACTCCGCCTACCGTCTGCGCGTGATCTTCGGCGGTGCGAAGGCGGCAGGCACCCCCCTTATTGCCCGGCTCGCTAAGGAAAAAGGTATCGAGGCGAATATCCTCGGCGCGTCGACAAAAGCTGTCGGCGACAAGGCATACGGCAATATGCTACTGTCTTTTGCGGATGAAAACAGCAAGGATCTGGCGATTGCATTTTTGAAAAGTATCGAAGATATCTCGGTAGAGGAGGTGTGAGTATGGCTGAATTTTTTGCATCCAAAGACTGGCTGGAAGCGGTCGATATCGTCAAGACCGAGGTGCCGCTCGCCATATGGGAAACCTTGTATGTCACGCTGATATCCACCCTGATTGCTCTCATGATCGGTCTGCCGTTGGGCGTACTGCTTGCAGTCGGCGACAAGGACGGTATCATTCCCTTGCCCGCGCCGCTCAAGCATTTTCTGAATATCCTGATCAACCTGCTCCGTTCGGTACCGTTTCTGATCCTGATCGTCGTAGTCGCGCCGTTAACAAGGCTGATTATCGGCAAGGCGTTTGGTACGGCTGCGTCCATCGTACCGTTGGTTATAGCGGCGTTTCCGTTTATCGCGCGTCTGGTCGAGAGTTCTGTCCGCGAGGTCAACCCGAATATCATCGAGATGGCGCAGAGCACCGGCGCGTCGCCCTTCCAGATCATCACCAAAGTGCTAATCCCCGAGAGCGTCCCGAGCCTGATTTCGAACATTACCATCGCCCTGACAACCATCCTCGGCTATACCGCTATGAGCGGCGCGATCGGCGGTGGAGGTCTGGGCAAGCTTGCCATCAACTACGGCTACTACCGTTACAAATACCTCGTGATGATCATTACCGTTATCCTGCTGATCCTGCTCGTACAGCTGTTCCAGTCGATCGGTACAAAGCTGTCGGTAGTCTCGGATAAACGATTAAAGAAAAAATGAAAGGAATTTGAAATGAAAATAATCGAAACAAAAAACGCTCCTGCTGCAATCGGTCCTTACTCTCAGGCTGTTGTCTTCGGCGGTCTGATCTACACCTCCGGTCAAATTCCCATTGATCCTGCAACAGGCAGGATAGAAACCGATACGATAAAAGGTCAGACCGAGCAAATCATCAAGAATCTGTCGGCGATATTAACTGAGGTGGGCAGCAGCCTTGACAGCGTGATCAAAACGACCTGCTATTTGAAGGATATCAGGGACTTCGGCGTATTCAACGAGGTCTACGGCAAGCATTTCACCTCAAAACCCTCACGCAGTTGTGTAGAGGTATCGAACCTGCCAAAGGGCGCGCTCGCGGAGATTGAGGTCATCGCCGAGGTGGAAAAGAGATGAGGTTATGAAAGCACTGTCGATACAAGAATACATTGATCTGAGGGATGAAAGCCGGGAGCACTTCGGTGTGACGCTGCATCTGCACGATCACTGCACATCGCAGTATCTTTCTTCGGACGGGCAACCGTTTGATGACCGCTACAGCGCCTATCTGCTTGATTATTTTGACAGCAAAAAACTCAGCGCAACGATCTCCAACGACAGGACCGGCGTGTTGATCCTGCCGACAGGATTATGATTATGAGACTTGCAATGGCACAAGGCAGCATGAGCTGTTCAATGTCTGAGAATCTGGAAAAACTGTTGATGATATGAGGATAGCGGCGAAAAACGGAGCAGATATGATTACCTTTCCCGAGTTGCAGCTTTCACCATTCTTCCCAAAATATCATAGCAGAAAGCGGCAATGCGTCGACTTGAGCTACTTGTGCTTCAGCAATATGTTCTGTTGAGTTGTCCATTTTCATTTGTGCCATAGCAATCCACATTACTTATGAAAAATACGGGGTGCGTAAGCGCGTGACTTGGGAGAGCGCTTGGTTCGCATTCAAGAGGTCAGCGGTTCGAATCCGCTTATCTCCACCATTGAAAAAGACGGTAGGTATCGTAAGATATCTACCGTCTTTTTCATTTATACCGTACAGTGGAGATAAGCGGGATTCGAAGGCGACTGTGCCGAGGTTCGAGCTGTGCGAAGAACCGAAGGTAAAAATGATTCAGTGAATCATTTTTAAGGAGAGCGTAGGCGCGACTTCTGTCAGGAGGTGACGCTCCCAAGACGGGGTAACCGCCGTCCTGCAAGTATTACATAGCTTATCTCCACCACGAATTTTGGGAGTATCATCACGATGCTCCCTCTTTTCATATCTTTTGTTTTGTGCTATACTTTTGAAAAGATAAATCGGGATTTGAAGGAGGTAATCATAGTGAATGAATTTAACGGATATGTTCGTGAGGTTTTTTCCGCAGCCGGTGATATTGTCATAAAACCTATGATGGGTGGATTTCTTGTATACTTCAATGGTAAACTGATAGGTGACATTTGCGGTAATGAACTGTTTTTGAAGAGAACGCTGACATCGGACAGGCTACTTGCAGATTCCGAACTGCGTTATCCGTATGATGGCTCAAAGACACTGATGCATGTATTTGATAGATTTGAAGATACTGCGCTTGTTACGGAGCTTCTGGATGGTATGTATACAGAGCTTCCGGAAAAGAAACCCCAAAAAATCAGATGAGAGACAAATTCTTATTTACCCGATATAATTTTATCTATTTAAAATAATCCCGCCTGCTCACGAATGAACAGGCGGGTAAATTTTATGCTGTAATAGGATAGCTCTCTGTTTCCTCCATACCGAGGAAGAACTGGCGGATATTCATATTCAGCTCGATGTTCAGGTCATAGTTGCGGTAAACGTCGATGCGTTTAATCATCGAATTGACGATCATCTTTTTAGCTTCTATGGACGCGCTGTCATACAGGCTCGACCATGAAATGATCTCATCGTACTGCGTATTCAGGTCTTTGATAAGGTTCTCCGAGGATTCAACCTCACGCTGTGCTTCGTCACAGCGTTCCTTTAAGCTCTTTATCCTTGCTTCGGAGTCCTCGACCAATCCGGCGAGCATCGTCTGCGAAAAGGCGCTCTCTCCCTGAATGGACTTTACGACCTCTGCGCGGAGCTTATCTGGTGACAACGTCGCAGACATTATCTCAAAGAACATCACAAAATCCTATACTATAACTTACTCACCCAATGCAAGTTGATCGACCACCTTGCTGATATCAATGAAGAAGCGCAAAACATGTATGACCGGCTCGTAAAACAGCTTGCAGAACAAGAAGGTGTTACCGAGAAGCTCAAAGGAGAAGGTCCGTTAGGGTGGGTGGCGAAAATGAACAATATCAACTCACGCGCAAGTGAGATCGTTTTTGCTGAAATCATCTATTCAATTTAATATTAACGGCTGCTGCAGTTCATCGATTGCAACAGCTGTTATCCTTTTATATAGCGTGACTTTTCCTCGTCGATCGGGATGGAAATTCTGCCTTTCATTACGCCCAGTTTATCCAAAATAACATCCAACGAAAAGGCTGGATAATAATTTATCACCAAGTCGGCGAAGGTCTCGCAGTCGGACTGGATCAGGAAAGTCGTGTCAGCTATATATTCCTCACACACGCTTTTCCAAAAGCCGATGTGCTGATAGAGCAGGTATTTTTCGCCTGCGAGGTGCTGAACTTTACGCTTTCTTTATGTGCAAGCCGGTATTCCTTCGGAAGAACGACATGGCATGGTTTTCATAAAAGCTCTGATCGGAGAAATCCGGTTGGGGCTTTTTTGCAAAGAGTTGATATTAAAGAGGTATAAGGAGCAATCCGAAAGCAGCAGGAGTGAATGATCTGCTTTTTATTTCAAACAATCTTCATACAAGTTTCACACGGTGTTCACATAACGCGATTTATTTTTTAGTTTCATATTAGGTTCACCGATTACAATACAGGCATAGCACAGGAGGTGGCTCTTATGAGAGATAAGATATTGAAGCGATTTGCGGTGGGGACGGTCGGCGTTCTCTTCGCCTACGCGCTGATCAAACAGCCGTTCGCGGTAATGAGCGATCCGAGCACGCTGATTGCGGGTGATTGGAAGAAGACGGAACCGACCGCAGTGGTGCAGGCGACACAGCCCTCTTCAGCCGCTCCTACGGTATCTCCGACGGAATTGTTTATGCAGTATCAGGCGCAAACAGCCGTCCCGGAAGAAATGCCGACCGAATCTCCGACAGAAGCGGTGACAGAAGCTCCGGAAGAAGTATACTACGAAGAGGATTCGTCGCAGGATGACGATAATGATGCTCAATGGCAGCCCGAACCGGAAGAACAGTCCGGCGGCGACGCACCTTCCCTAACAGAATTTCTCTCGACCATGATATGCGGCGGGTGCAGGCACAACTGCTCGCTCGTCAGCCCGAGATGTATGAAAGGGCGCTCCAAGGCAGAGAGCGCAACGGTGGAATATTATGAAACCTACGGAGCATAACAGCTTCAAAAATGAAGCGACAGAAACGATCAACAGGATCGAAACGGAAAACAGCAATCTCTTTGAATTGAAATGGTTTTTGGAAACAGCATTGTTAAGATTTGATGAAAGTTATCTGAAGAAAATCCAGCCGCAGGTGATCGTCCTCGGCAACGATATCCCTGCCGAAGTGCTGTATGCGGTATGCGATCACCCCTTTTATGTGCTCGGCGGCAGCCTCGGTACGGCGCACTGGGCGGATGAACTGACCCCGCGCGATACCGATCCGTTCAGCCGATCGACACTGGGCTGGCTGATCAATCCCGATTTTGATATCACCAAAAATGCTCTGATCGTCACGGCAACATCCTCGGACAGCAGACGAAAGCTGATCGCTGTTCTGCAAAGCGCGGGGCGTCAGGTCGCCGCGATGGATGTCCCTCCGATGAACAACACGAGCAACGCGATTCACTACTATAAAGATCAAATGGTGATGCTTGCGGAGAAGATCGGCAAATATACGCACAAGCATCTGACAGGCGGTAATCTCAGACGCGCTGTCAGAAAGGTCGCGCGAGCTCACCGACAGTGGCAGCGCTTCACCGCGACTGCGTATGCGGCAAAGGGCTTCATTTCCGATGAGGCGGTTCTGTTGGTCACGCAGTGCATGTATTTTGCAGACAGCTTGGACGAGTGGGCGCTTCATGTCGCCGATTTGACAAAGGAACTCGAAGCGCTGAACAAGCGGTTCATGCTCAAGCAAAAAGAAAAGCCTAATGTCCTGATCCTCGGCTCACCCGTCGTGTTCCCAAACTACAAGGTGCCGCAGCTGATCGCTTCGGCAAATATGCGGATCGCGGCGGTAGCCGACTGCCTCTCCTTAGAGGCGGCGCTGTCGGTCAAAAGAGGCGGCAGGATGATCTCAGCCGACCGCATACTGGATCAGATCGCGCAGGATCATCTGCGGGCGACGTCCTCGGGCGCAAGAGTGAACAACGAGGGCTTATATTCCTACTTCCTGCACCTCGTCGATCAGCTCCGTCCTGACGGTATCGTGTGTCATATCCTGAAAGGTCAGATCGAATACGACTTTGAGCTGCCATATATCGAAAAGGCGGCGGAAGAGCTTGACATCCCGGTCTTCCGGCTTGAGACCGATTATCAGTATCAGGATATGGAGCAGCTCAGAATCCGTATGGAGGCGTTCGGCGAGATGCTGAATCAAAGAAATATCGTCAAAAGAAAGGCAAGACGAAGCGCGTAAAGGAGGATCATAATGAAAAACAAAACAATGAAAAGGATCCTCTTTGGCGTGTTTGCGGTCGCGCTGTGCGTTGCGGCTTACTTTGCGGCAGATCTGGCGTTCTTTCAGTATGACGATCCCTTAGCGCGCGCCTCCCTTACCGTGGAAAACGAAAGTGAGGAATTGGCGTTCACCTATGATAACGACGAGATCACCCTGCGCGGCGCGGAGAATTCGTCCGTTTACGCGCTGACAGTCGCGGGCGTCAAGACCGTCGACAGCGCCTATACTGAATCATTGCCGTCTGATTTTCTCGGCAGCTTCGCCGCTGTACGGATCGATGCGTCGAACGACGACGGCGACGGGATCACCGAGAAGATTTACCATATTGCCAAGACTGATATGGAATATACGCAAGGCTATACCACCTCGGCAAACGTGTTCCTCAGCGACGAGATACCCTTTGAGGTCGCGTATATCGACAGAGATCAATTTACGGTTTATCTCGGGGGTGAACTCGTCCCCAATGCCGCTGTCACCGTGACGCTTGCGAACGGCACGACAAAGCAGGTCACGACCGACGGGAACGGTAACATCAACGACCTTGACCTCAACGATGTTCGCAACGGCCTGACCTTTACCTATATCCCCGATGCACACAACACCTATACGCTCAACTATCAGGTGGAGGCGGATACGATCTTCACCGCGCGATGGCTGTCGGCGATGCTGCCGTTCGGTATCATCATTCTGATATCAATCATCTGCATCGCGCTGGATGTGTTGCTGAGAAAGCTGTTGTACAAAAAGGAAAAGATGCCGATCGGCAAAACAGCGATCACTTCCAAAGATACACGCAAAAAGCGATTTGTATTCGGCTTTCAGACGATCAGATGGATCATCATGATCCTCAGCTTCGGGCTGTTGATATTCGGCAGCAGGCTGACGGGAACGGTATTCACCAATGTCCAGCTTCCGGTGCTCGCCTGTCCGTACAACCTCGATCAGCTGACGAGCGCCGGATGCTATTACCTCAGTCACCTTGACGTACTGTTCGCCGAGGGCTGGCAGGAGATCCTCGCATTCGTCGGTACCTTTATCGTTTGCGCCGTCCTGCTCGGACGCGTTCTGTGCGGCTTTATCTGTCCGCTGGGATTTGTGCAGGACGTCGCGCATGAAGCAAGACAGGCGTTACATATCGAGGGGATCTCCCTCAACGAGAAGATGTACGCCGTCCTCAGGCTGGTCAAGTGGATCATGCTGATCATCTTCCTCGGGATCGGCTTTATCGGCGGCAATTTTTGCGACTTCTGTCCCGCGGCGGCACTATCTCCGGCTCTGGCGGGCTTTAAATTGAGCTTGGGTCTCGGCGGTTTCTTCATGATCGTTGTGATCGTCGCGGGCTTCTTCAAGCGCAGAGCCTTCTGCAATATCTGTCCACTGGGCTATATCCTCGGGCTGACGCATAAGGCGTCGCTGTTCAAGCTCAAAAAAGACGCGGTCGCCTGTACCGAATGCGGCGCGTGCTACGAAGCCTGCCCGATGGGGATCAAGTCGATCTTTACCGAGCGCGAGGGCAAGGATATCCGCAAGATCGACGTCACCACCGCCGACTGCATTATGTGCGGCGAATGTGTGCGCCGATGCCCGGAAAACAATGCTCTAGCTATTACCTTCTGCGGAAAGAAGATATATAATGCAGACCGCATAAAATTCATGAAGCAATACGCCCCGAAACCCGACAAATACGCACCGTTTTATGATAATGAAAAGCACCGATAACTATCGCAGTTGTTGCGAGGTCAATATGGGGTCCCCGACACGCCTGCGTGTTGGGGAGAGGACGAACGGCGATACGAGGTCAAGGCGTACCTACCGGATACGCCTACCGAGTTCAGCCGATGAGGACGAGAAAAGAGTGATAAGAATGAGTGAGATATACACCCGACAGGGTATGCGAGTTGTTCTTAACGGAGCGCATCAGAGTTTTGGGTTACCGGAGGGCGAAATGCCCTCCGGTTTTGTTTGTTACTTATCAAGCTGAAATGTGTAACGAATTACTATCGTCTTATTTGCAGCGGCGGTACCTGTATCGTAGATATCAATTCTCTGGATAAACGCCCGCATTATCTCCGGAGTCAGCTCCTTGATTTCCAGATAGTCCTTCGCGCGTTTAACGAATTCCTGAATATACTGTTCCTGCACATCCGCTTGATTGATTTGCTGTTCAATTTCACTCAATTTTTCTTTAAGTGAGCGTTGCTCATCCTCGTAGTCTGCCGCGAGTGCGTCGTATCTTTCAGGTGTAATTCTACCGATGACTCTGTCCTCGTAGAGGCAGCGGATTACCTTGTCAAGCTCCTTAATCCGTTTATGAATGCGCTTTTTGTCTTTCTCTGCCGAAGCGTAACTTTTCTTTGCCTCGGCTTTTCCTTTTTCGGTAGCGAGTTCATAAAAAGCCTTTGGATTTTTTGCCGCCAAAGCAATCATTTCCTTCAACTGATGAAGTACAATTTCGTCCATTACGCATTCTCTGATATAGTGAGCCGAGCAATCCGTCAGTCTTGCCTGATACCCCGCGCACTGAAAATACCTGCTTTGATAATAGCCGCCGGGCTTCTTGCGTCCTCTGTGAAGATACATTCTCTTTCCGCAGTCACCGCAGTAAAGATAACCTGCGTATTTATCAATCTCGCCGAGCTTATCCGGTCTTTTTCTGCCTTCAAAGTGTTTTTGCACTAAATCATAGGTTTTGCGGTCAATGATAGCTTCGTGCGTGTTCTCGAATATCAGAACTTTTTCGGGCGGATTAATCAGTTTCTTCTTCAGCTTATTTGATTTAGTATAGGTCTTAAAGTTTACCGTGTCTCCTACATAAATCCGGTTGGAAAGCATATTTCTGATTGACGTTTGCGCCCAGTGATATGGTCTGTCAAGATCGGGGAAGCCTGCGTGACTGCCTTTTGTCTTGAATCCGTAAACAGCAGGAGAGAGTATTTTCTCCTCCTCGAAAATACGGCAGATGTTCCTGATACCGATTCCCTGAGAATACATTTCAAATATCCGTTTAACCACTGGGGCGGTTTCGGGATTGGGAATAATCTCTTTGGGGTTATCGGGATTTTTCATATAGCCGTAGGCGATTGTCGAGCCAACTCTTTCTCCGCGTTCACCCTTTGAACGCTGAACAGCACGGATTTTTCTGCTCGTGTCTCGCGCGTAAAAGTCATTGAAATAGTTTTTAATTCCGGAAAAATCGTTGTCACCATTGAGACTGTCTACGCCATCATTGACGGCGATAAATCTGACATCATATTGTGGAAACGTAATTTCCATCAGCATACCTGTCTGAAGATAATCTCTGCCAAGACGGGACTGGTCTTTGACGATAACCGTACCTACCTTTCCGTCGTAGATATCATCCATCATTTTCTTGTAGGCAGGGCGGTTGAAATTGGCTCCGGAATAACCGTCATCCACATAGAATTCGCAGTTGTGAAATGAGTGGTCATCAGCGTATTTTTGCAACATCAGTTTTTGGTTTTTGATTGAATTTGATTCGCCCTCGCGCTCGTCCTCTTGTGAGAGTCGGCAGTAGAGAGCGGTAATCAATTGGTTTGAATTTGTGTTTAACAATTTGAACCTTCCTTTCCGAATGCAGCCACTCTGAAATTCAAACCGAATAGGATACAGCAACAGGATACTCTAATCCGGCTTGAATGTCCAGAGATTTTGGCTGAATTCTTTTACTTTCCGTTGATTAAATATTTGATGGTGTCACTGACGGTTGGTGCGTTAGCGGTAGGGTTTACAGAAATAATCTCGTAAGTTGCTCCGTTAATCGTCATAGTAGTCGTGCTGAAAAGATTCCTTCTGTAAAAATCTGTTTCGTTATTTAGAGTAATCGTGTTGAATTCTTTGTCCATAGAGTCCTTTCCTCGCCGTAATAAATGCGGCGAATTGTTTTTATGATTTGGTTAATGTGGTAATTGGTTCTAAAATAAAACTGATCCATATTTGACATCAATCCCTTCGTGTAATATATTTTTTAAAGTGTCATAGAGAAGCCTTCGTTCTCATCTTCATCTTCGCTGTCATCATAATTGTCGTAATCATAATCCTCAGCGCCGAAGATTTCTTCGAGGATTTCTTCTCTGGTTTTGTATTCTTCTTGCTCGTAATCAGGTTCCTGTTCGAGCGTTTCATCTTGACTGCCGGCTGATGCGTTAGTTACCATACCGATACCTAATCCGAGAACCGTACCGAGAGCGGAGCCGTTTTCCTCGGCTTCAATACGCTTTCTGCGCTCGTCCGGGTCTTCGGAATCGTTGTCAACGATTTTAGATACCGCTCCGGAAAGGCTGCCAACGCCAGCTATAACGTTTGGATAGCTGTCGGCAATTCTCTGCGATTCTGCTTTTGCAAGAGCACGTTCTCGCAGATGCTGCTCGTAAAGCTTGCGCGAATTCTCCCAGCCTGTCGGCAGTTTTTCGTCCGAAGCGTTGTCGGGAAACTCTCTTTGCAGAAGCTCACGCTCAATATTTTATTTCAAGTATTTGTCATCGTGCAGTCGAATATCACGGCCGCTTTTGCCGTTAGGGCAGTGAAAGGTCAGATACTTTCTCTCGTCAGTCCACGTCATGTGATAGCCGAAAATGGACATAGAGCGGATAAAATCGACCTTGCTGCCGCTGAACTCCATCGCCTTGTCGATGTCATTTGCCAGCTTTTGTTTCCAACTCTCGCCCTTCATCCTCGCTCGGTACTCTCTGGTGGACATTCTTTTGCCGCCGCCCTCGTACGGTTTCAGGACGGAAAGCCCGTGCGCAAAACAGATTTCGTCGCTGAGTTTGCGCAGCTTTTTTAGCGTTGACGGCGACTGACGGAGCTTCATTCCCGATTCAAAGCCGACCGAATTGATGATGAAGTGGCTGTGAGTCGTGACCAAAACCTCGTGACCTGACCACGCCTTTTCCGCAAATTCCAGTGCGATTTCATGCGCTTGTTCAGGAGTAATCTTTTCTTTTGGTGAGAAGGATTGCGCGTAATGATAGAAACATATACCGTTGTCTTTGCCATAAACCTTCTTCGTCGCCATGAATTCCTGGAAAGCATTTGTACCGTCGCAGTTGACTCCGCTGATTAATTGCCGTTTGGATTTGCTGTCGTAGGTTTTGTATTCCTGCATACAGTAGTTGATAACCGCTCGCATAGCAAACCTGTTTTGTCGATGTTCGGGGATATACATGACTGTTGCCATCGTTAATCTCCTTCCGTCAAGCTGAGAATCGCGTCGTAGATTTTTCGCTGACCTTCGATAACAGAATCGAATTTACCGAAGAAAAACCGTTTTGAATTGATCTTCCGCGCGATTTGATTGATGTTGTTGCCGATACGTTTCAGCTCGACAAGCACTTCGGATAGGTCTGTCACCGTGATGTTTGTGTTACATGAACACTCAATCAGATAGTCCGTCAAGGTCATATGCGCTTGCTTTGCTTTGTTTGTAATCTCTTTCTTTTCTTCCGGTGTTAACCGGATGGAAATGGTTTGATTTCGTTTTCTATTTGCCGTAATTGTTACCTCCGTGGTTATTAAAAAAGTGGGTTCCGGGCTTCTGCCCGGCTTTATGCGTTCGGCGGACAGCCGGACGCTCTGCTTGCCTCAGCAGAGCTGAGTAAAAACGAGAGATAACCTCCCGATTTACGCAGCCCGAATAAATGTGGTTGTTTTTATAAATAGGTGTACTGAATTTTTCTGCAACTTCTGCAACAGCGCGGAAGAATCCAGCGTATAAGCCAAATCCGGTGTTTCCGTTTCTGCAACAGAGCGCGGCTCAACTGCAACAGTGCCACAGTTGTACAACAGAAAAAGAGAAAGGGTTTTCTCAGTGTACAAGCCGTTTCCAAACATCTGCCACAGTTGCCACAGAAAATATCAGGTACCATTCACTATCTGCTCTGCCTTGAATTTGTCGAGCGCAATATATCGACTGTTCTTGCCGGCGTAGCGAACGGAAACCGTGTTGCTGCCCTGAGAGGTTTTGATTAATCCATCCTCGGCAAGCGTTTTCAATAACGCCTTACTTGTCAGACTTAAATTCTCGCCCTGCTCATTACAGAGCCTTTTCACATGGCGGTAAGCAATATCCTTGTTGAGGTAGAGATAATGCTCATCCTCGAAGCCGATAAAGTTTCTCGGATACGGGTCTTCGCCAATTGACAAATCCTTACGTGTCACCGCGACTGCGCCTGACTCAATCAGCGAGTAGAGCTTTTTGACAAAAACAACCGAGGGCTTGTCGCTCTTGATATTTTCATTCTGTCGCTGTGCCAAGCGGTAAAGGATTGCTTTGAATTCGTCGTCAAGAATTCTTGCGTTGGATTCTGTGATAACATTATGCTCCTCTAAAAACCATAGGAACATTTTCATACCGATTCTAAGTTCCGCTACCATCTCGGGTACTCTACCGTGACAGGAAATGCCTGTCTGAATAAAATCACTTCGATAGGCGGTAAAAGAATCTTTGAGCATTTTCACAAAGCCTTTTTCAATTTTCTCTACTTGGAGAAACTTTTTCTTAATCCATTCCGTGTAGCCAAACATCGTTCTGCGAAAAACTCCCTGCTCCGCATACTGTTGATACGAGGACAGAATACCCAAATTGACGTCGCCGTCCTTCAGCTCTAACAGAAAATACCGCGCCGTACCGCTCTCACCGATATCAGGCGAAAACTCCGAGGTGACGATTGCATTTCCAAGCGGAGGACGCGACTCCATCGGAGAGGAATCCTTCCGCAGTCTGCCGCGTCCTGTTCTGTCGCCATAAGAACGGACAAGCGCCTGCATGGTACCTGTCAGCTTTCTTTCATCATCTCTGCCGCAAGGGTGGAAATCATCAATACAGGTCAGCACGTCTTTCAAGGCGAATGCGTTCTGAATAATGCTGTTCGCTGTATCCCGAAACGACATGGGCAGATTTCCGGCGTTGAACACTCCGAAGAAGCAAAGGAATAAAGCCGCCATCGTACTCTTTCGGGTACCCGTGCTGCCGATGATATTTAACACGAATTTCGGCATACACTGCGCCTGCCTGAGAAACTCAATCAGTGGAGTCAGGAAGGTGAACGCCAGCAGAACTAAAGTAATCTCTTTCGGCGCAGGAGGCGTTTTGGTTATCGAATAGACCGTTTCCAAATCCGACTTTGAAAAATTCTGCTCTCCGCAGTAGCTTTCGAGCTTTCCTTTCAAGCTGACATTGAATTTGCTGTCGCCGGGCAGAAGAAAAAACCACTCGCCGTTGATTTTCTTCCAGCCTGTCTGCTGATAGATAAACTGCTGCTCGGCGTACTCCGCTGTCTGCTGAATAGCATAGCGCAGGTGCTCCCTGATGTTCTTGCCGACCTCCAAGATACATTTAGCGCCCCACTTTTCAAACAGCCAGTTGAACGACGGAAAGTCCTTTCCAGATACCTCAATCTCGGGAAGTGTTTCGCCGTTTGCGTGTTTACCAGCCAACCGCAGATACTTTGTTTCCGTCGCGCCGTCATCAATCGTCAGCTCGCTTTTGATGTACGGTGTAAAGTTGCTCAGCTTTCTGTCATAAGTGCTGTGCTTTTCGGTAACCTCCATGCAGAGGTTGCCGTCTACCACCTTGTACGGTGACGGATACTGCACAAGGTTTTCCTTAGTTGTTGCATTTGTATTCGACATAGTTGTCACAGCCTTTCTTGTAAGATTTTTTCGATAAACAAATATAAATCACACTACAAAAGTGAGAGTAGTATTCATATTTGCAAACAATCATAAACATCAGCTCCTTTTAAGGTCTTTGGGCATAGAAAAATCCCTATAACTTGCCATTAGTCAAGCTATAGGGATGATTGATTTCTTCTCTTCGTTTTTATTATACCGGATTTTACAAACTCGCGTCAATTGTCAACGGTGACGGGAATTGAAACAATTTTTACAATTCTCCTGTCTGGATTGCACTGGAGATTTGCTTCAATTATATTGTGGAATATTTTTTAAGCCAGTTATACTATTTACAGACAAATTAAAACCGTCAACCGACAAATTATCCTTCTACTATATAAATGTCAAATATTTTAAAAAGTCCGCTTTTTGATATGACAACCCGAAACCGTTTCCTGAAAATGTGTGACAAAACGAGCTCACCGCCCAACACTTGTCAGGCGGTGCTTTTTCGCGCCCACAAACCGCGACAAACCGGTTGTGTGGGCTTTGTTCGGCTTGGTCGGGTACGTTTGCCCCAACATTTCTTTTGCGCGACACGGGGCGAAACAGGGCGCGTCAGGATTTCTCGCTGCTCATCGCTTCAACCATCAGCCTGACAGCCAAAGAGAAACCCCGGACAAACGCGCTCGCCGAGGTTCATAAGCTCTGTATGGTTGTCTTTGATTTTTTGAAGGATTGCGTTTTGCTGCTCCGTCAGCGTAGCGGACAATTCCTGCTCATGGCGAATCACCAGCTTTGCAGTAATGTCATACTCACTGCCGCGCACGACTTCGTATTCGTGCGGAGCGATATTGCCGTAGTATAGATTTTCGAGTGTGGTCATTGTTGTTACCTGCCTTTCTAAGCACAACAACTTACCACAGACTCCTACGAAAGTCCAGATGTTTTTCAATATCGGTGTTTTGGCGATTTATATTTCACAACTTTTTTTGTGTCGTGAATAATACCCTTTGGATGGGTAATCAATCCCTTGAATGGACGATACACATACAGAAATGGTAAAAGATACTTGTGCCTGTAAAAGAACGGATAGTTTTTCTCCAAGACTTTACCCGAAATAAAAAAGCGGTTGAGGAAATATTTTGCTTTAACCTTCTTATTGTCCTCACCGTCAAGTGTTCTTGTCAGGTTGTTATACTCGCCGTTTTCGATGCTGCCATAGAGAGAGGAATCCAAATAAAAGTGCAAAAGCTGCTCAGTTTCATCTTCAGTAAGCGTGGTGTTTGTAAACACTTTATTCGCCAACTCGCGGCTGTGCTGTTCAAATTCGGTCAGTTTTAGCTTGGATAATTCAGTCTCTAAGTATTCCCAATCTAAATCAGGATGTGTCTTTAGAAATACATACACATCAGTAAGCGAGCGCATTCCCGTTCCAAAATGCGAAAAATGCTTATACTCGTGGGCGAGCATATAAATATAGAAATCCTCATCTGTAAAGCGGTATTCAGCATTTTCTGCCGGAATCAGTTTATCAAAGATATCAGCGTAATATTCCGTAAAAAGAGGCATTTGTTCATCTTTAAATAGACTGTGGTGCATTTCAAATTCAAGGCACGGAGATTTTGCGTATGTGTCATGATGCCATTCATTATAGCTCGTACATTCATAGCCGAGGTTTTCCATAACTGCCTTAATATCCGCCATACGCAAAGGATCGCAGAGGATATCATTATCTGTCATTTCGCGCATGCCGAACAAGGGATAGTCGTCCTTGAGAATAATGCCTTTGAGCGGGCAAAACCAAATGCCTGCCTGATTCAATTCCCGATAAATATTCTCACGCTCGATGTCAAAAAGAGCAAGCTTGCGCAGAGCTTTTGTTTTTGCCTGCTCAAAATGCGGCTCCCAAACGCCAATGAGGTTTAGCGCAAAGGCTGTGATAGACAACATAGAGTGTGCATCAGCAAGCTGATATAACTCCTGCGGATTTGTTTTCATCAACTGCTCTTTGTCCGGCTGTTTTCCGTTCAGCGCGCAAATAAGCAAATGCAGCCACGTTGATTGTAAGGTTGATAATTCAGCCATTGCTTTCAATCCTATCTTTGAATTTCATTTTAAGGCGGCGAAAGAACAGTTTCCTTGCAGAGCGGCGGTAATGCGGCGTATCAAGCGAAATCGTTTCGCCGTTTCTTACAATAGCTGTCAGCACGCCGAGAATATGCCTGTCGGTGATCCCCGTTTCCTTCCAATGCCGGTTGTCCCCACAGAGAACATAATCGTTTTTACGCACTTTAATCACGCGGTGCAGCACATACTGTCCGCTGTCGCGCTTATAAAGCGGAATATCATACTTTTTCAGCGGCGCGCCGTCCCATTTTTTGATAATGAGCAAATCCCGCGGCTGAATTAACGGAAACATGCTGTCACCGACATTGGTATAAATCAGCTCGCCTTTTGTGTTTAGAATATCCTCAAAAGTCGCCTTATTCATCTATTGCGCCTATTCTTCTCAGCTCGAACAGGGTTTTTGATACATCCTCGCGCATGTCGCCGATATTGCCCTTGTATTCGTCGGCGAGTGCGCTGACGATTTCTTCCTCGGTTGTTTCTTCTTCAAGCTGTTTTAATATAAAACCAATGGTTTCATTCCCCTGCAACAGCCCGTGAAAGGGTGCTCCCGCAGTGGGTACAAGGAGTGTTTCTTCGCCAATGTTATGAAGTAGAAAATTTGGATTTAGTTTCATCATATCACCTAAAGAAGCCCTGCGGCAAAGCACAGGGCTAAAATCAATTTGGGATAAACGGCAGTTCGTTGTCGCCCGGTTTTATCCAATAGGTTGCAGGCTGAGTGGTCTCAACGCTCGCCCATTCGCCGATATGGTACAGATTCTCGAATTCGGCAAGAAAGCGCTGAATTTTTGTCGCGTCGGTAATGTCGAGTCCGTTTCCGTCAACATCCGCAGCCTGCAAATTTGCGCTTGAAAGATGTTCCAAATCAGCCAAGTGCCTTTGAATGGCGGTAACATCCGAAATGGTAACAACGCCGTCGCCGTCCGCGTCGCCGCGCAAATAGTTCGTGTCGGTATTGACGGCATTTGCCGCAATACTGACGGCTGACGTACAAATTGTCGCAGCGCAAAGCACGGTTAAAAGTTTAAGAGTTTTTTTCATTGTCATCCTCCCATTAGTTGGGGATAAACGGAAGCTCATTTTCGCCCTGTTCAATCACAATTTCCTTTTCGCCGTTGTCAATCACAATTGTCGAAGCAGGAGCAGACGAGGACGAATCGGCTGACGATTTATCCGAAGTGCCCGAAGAATGACCTGAGGAGGCTTTGCTTGAGCTTTCGTCGGAGCTGCTTTGCTGATTCCCGGATGAATTACTGTTTTGCGGATTTGACTTTTCGGAGCCGCTGTCAGCCTGACTGTTTTGCGTATCAGTTGCGCTGCTCTCCTGCTTTTGCGTTTCAGTTGCCGGAGCAGCTGTTTCCATTTGACTTGCGGTTGTTGCCTGAGTAACGGCTATAGTGGTTGCGGGTGCTGTTGTTTCCTTGTTATCGGCGGTTTTATCCCCGCAGGCTGAAAGCACAAAAACCGCCGCGGCGGCTGCGAGTAAGCCCGCAGCCGCGCGTAAGGAGAATTTTCTCATATTATCTGACAAACGGCGTCCAGTTATTTTCGCCGTAAATCGTAGTATTCGGAGCTCTTCTGTCGTTTTGATCACCGCCCGAAGTGGCAATGACATCCTCGACGTCAAATTCGGTGATAGTCAGTTCAATACGTTCATATTCTTGCATTTAATTACCTCCTATATTACGCGCAAAGAAAGCTTTGGCGTTGGTGCAGTAATCGTACACAGCAGTGACAGTATCAACAAGCGTTCTTCCTGCGGCGGTTGTTGTATCAGTCGTTTCCAGCGCGCGCTTGATATATGTCACAGGATTGATGGTAATAGAATTTGTGTAGACTGCATCGTTTTTAGCGGTTCTCGAAATGTTAATCACTACATCTTCGTCAAAGTTTTGCGGATAAATTGCTTTCGTTTTGAAATAGAGATAGTAGTTACCATAATTTGCCGCGTTAGGATCCATTACATGGTATATGCTTCCGTCAGTGGTGGTAAGATACTGCGCGCTTTCCAGTTCCTCCCATGTATTCTTAAATTCGTCAGGTAAACTAAAACTCGGAAAGCTCTGCTGTGCTTCTCCGAATTCTCTGTCTTCGCCTTCTGAATTATTAAGGCACGGACCCTTTGTATCTTCAAACGCAACACAATATCCGAATTTTTCAAAAAGACCAAGCGATGAACCCGCGTAAACCAAACCGACGTTGTCAAACTGAGAATCCGTATAGGAGAGGCTCGTCAAATTTGCAGGATTTACAACAGGCGCGGTATATTCTACGCCGCCGTTATACTGCGCAAGATTTTTGTTAGCCAAATCATCTGTAGCGCAATCGAACTGCACCTGTGCCTTTGAGCCGAAATTGAGCATAGATTTCAGTAATGATTTAAGAGCGGTTATTTTTTCAGCTGAATAGCCATAGGTCTGTGAAAGATAATAGTCGTAGTTACCGCTAAGGATGTTCTCTGCGTACTGTCTGATTGAATAAGTGCAGCAGCTTTTGTCCGGCATAGTTATTGTAACATCTGCCGACATCATTTTTGCCGCTAACTTCACCTTTATTTTCATGGTTTTTTCAACTTCATTATTCCAGTACTGATAATCCCAATCGCCATGAACTTGGTCTCCGTAGGTGACTGAAACATTCGGGTAAATATTGCTTTCATATGTTGTTTGGCTTGTGTCAACCATAAATATCAGACTTGTATCGCCCTCAATGCTGAGACTGTAGGCGGTAAATTTGCAGACATTTGTATTGAAAGTCGCCGTAACGTGCATTGTTCTGTCTGTAAAATCTGTTTCCGTAATGGTGCCGGATTGGTATGCCAGATTAGAAACGCCATAATTAGATTCAAAGCAGGTTATGCCGTTGTTCTTGTAACCGGTAAAAATAAAGCCGTTTCCGTTGCTTAAAAATATATCCACATTTTCATTTGTTTTGGAAATGTCCCCAATTGTATCAATGCTTTCAAAAACATGCTCGCCGACCTTTGTTTCACCGTTATAAAACTCAACAGTGTATCCCTCAACCCATTCGGCGTCAAGTCTTAGTGTTCGGTTGGTATCAAAATCATCTGCGGTAATGGAGTTACTTTTATAATCAAGGCTAGTGCCGTACATGCTCCTGGATATGCTAAAGCATAATGTATCGGAACCATGCTTTTTATATCCCTTGAACACCTTTCCGCCGCCGTCTGACAGGAAAGCCGAATCTGTAGATGCGGGAGAGTATGAATTACAGTAAATGCTCCACCCGATAGAGTCAGGTGATTCAACAATATAGTCGCAAAGGAAGGTTTCGCCGTTATAGAACGAAAGAGTATAGCCGTCCTCCCATACCGCGTAAACATTCAGCGTTTTATTTGCGTCAAAATCCTCCGGTGAAAGGGCTCCGTAGGAATAGTATAAGCTGCCGTACGACAAAGTAATGCAGGGAATATCATCTCCTAATTTCTTGTAACCCTTAAACACCTTGCCGTTTGCGTTTTCCAAAACTAAAGAATCGTCAACTGAAAAGCTGCCAGCGATTTGGCTGCTTTCAACCTTTGCGGAGCCGACAAAGGCTTCGCCGTTATAGAAGTTGATGGTATAGGCTTCCGCCCATGAGGAATAAAGATTAAGATATCCGTCGGTATCAAAGTCAGATATACTTATGTACCCTTGACAGTACAAGTAATCGCCGTTCGAGGAATCGCTGCTCTTGGTATAGCATATATCTCCGCTGCTTTTTTGATATCCCTTGAATATCTGTTCATCGGTATCCGCCAAAAACAGTGCGGGATAGTCAGAATCAGATAGAGTAGTGTAGCTATAGCTGAATGTATGCTCATCATACGGAATCGAGCCGAGCAGCTTTCCGCCATCATAGAAGCGCACTGTCTTAGGCTTATCCTCAATCAGTGTTACCGGAATTGTGCCTGTTATTTTTTTGGAATAAAATTCGGCACCGATATAATAGGTAGTGTTCGCTGTCACGTTATAGGTAATTCTAAATTGCCCATTTCCCGCTGAATCATCATCACTGGCAAGATAATTATCTTTGTCTTTCTGTGAATTCAAAAGATAACCATAGGTATCTTCACTCGCCGACGCATAGACGATGATCTTCATATCCTTTGTAGGGACAAACTTGATATAAGCCATTTCCCCGCCGTTTGTGATTTCGGCGTTTACGGTCTGTCCGGGCACAATGATCGGTTCGGTTCCGACAGTTTCGCCGTCCGTTTCCGCCGCGCCGACAGACAACGGCGCGACGGTAAACAGCGCCGTTACCATTAAAACAGCCAAAATCAAGCTGAGTGTACGTTTGAGTGTTTTTTGCATAGAAATTCCTCCTCGATAATGCAATTATTCACAGTTATTATATCAAAAAAAAAAAAACAAGTCAATGATATTTTTGTAAAAAATAACACAAGCACGAAACTCGTATATATTTGGATAATTTATGTTATTTGGGACAATCGATTCTCCCCTGTATCTTTAAAATAGCCGTTTCTTTATTGCTTTTCGTCAAAAGTCTGATATAATGAAACATATCGGCGAAAAATGAGAGGTGGAGTATGACGAACAGAGAAAAACACTATATCCGCATCGATTCGCGGCATGATTTGTTTGACTTGAAGTTAAAAGAAGTTTGGCGCTACCGCGATTTGATTTGGCTGTTTACAAAGCGGTCGTTCCAGTTAAGCTACAAGCAAACCCTTCTCGGTCCATTGTGGATGTTCATCAGCCCGATTTTTTCGAGCGTTGTTTATACGATTGTATTTACGGATATCGCTAAAATCGGCACGGAGGGTGTGCCGAGCATTTTGTTTTATATGGTGAGTAATGCCGTATGGGGATTTTTTTCATCCTCGCTGACGGGTAACGCAAGCACCTTTACCGCCAACGCGGGCATTTTCGGCAAGGTGTATTTTCCGCGGCTTGTGATACCCCTGTCCAATGTGCTGTCGGGTATGATACGCATGGGCATCCACTTTATCGTGACAACCGCGCTGCTTGTTTACTTTACCGTTCAGGGCGCGGTGACGCCGCATTATTGGGCAATACTACTCATTCCGGCGGTACTTATTTGGCTGGGTATTATGGGCATGAGCTGCGGCATTATCATTTCCTCGCTTACTACAAAATACCGTGATTTGTCGGTGTTTGTGGGCTTTGGCATGAGTCTGTGGATGTACGCTACGCCTATTGTTTACCCAATTTCGCAAGTCTCTTTGCCGTGGCTGAATACGCTGCTGTTGATTAATCCGGTTACCATGCCGGTTGAACTGTTCCGCTTTGCATTGCTTGGAAAAGGATTTTTTCACCCTGTTTCGCTTGTAATATCGCTTGCGTTTACCGCGTTTGTAACCTTTTTCGGGATTATGCTGTTTAACAAGGTGGAGCGTAATTTTATGGATACGGTTTGAGGTGGCGCAATGGGAAACAAAGAATTGATGATACGCTTGCGCGGCGTAAAGAAAAAATACCGTCTTGGTCGAATCGGCGGCGGCACGTTAAAAGCGGATATGGAAAGCCGGTGGGCAGCGCTCAGAGGCAAGGAAGACCCAAATACCATTATCGGTGAAAAGCGTAAGGTCGGCGACACCTTTATGGCGCTGAACGGTATTGACCTTGACGTTTACGAGGGCGAGGCTTTGGGCATTATCGGCAGAAACGGCGCCGGCAAGAGCACACTTTTAAAGCTGCTGTCGCGTGTGACCGCGCCCACGGACGGCGTGATTGAAATGTGGGGGCGCGTGACCTCTATGCTCGAGGTCGGCACCGGTTTTCACGGAGAGATGACCGGGCGGGAAAATATCTATATGAATGGTTCTATCCTCGGCATGACGAAAGCCGAGATTGACGCGAAAATCGAGGATATTATCGAGTTCTCCGAGGTGCGGGATTTTATTGATACGCCTGTCAAGCGTTATTCCAGCGGAATGTTTGTCAAGCTGGCGTTTTCCGTCGCGGCGCATCTTGACTCAGAAATTATGATTATGGACGAGGTGCTTGCAGTCGGCGACGTCGCCTTTCAGAAAAAATGCCTTTCCAAAATGCGTGAGGCGGCAGGCACGCAAGGAAGAACGGTGCTTTATGTCAGCCATAATATGAACACCATCCGTCAGCTTTGCGACAGATGTGTTGTGATGGACGAGGGCAAAATCATCTTTGACGGCGACGTAGAAAAAGCAATAGAGCTTTACACCGCCGTCACGCCGCAAAAGCTGCCCGGCAAATATATTTACGACAAGACCTATCACAATGACCTTTGGAAGCACCCGGACTTTACAATTGAGGAAATGCACGCAACGGACAGGGTTAATTTTGTGTTTGACAGCGGCGAGGATATTCTGCTCTCGCTTTCGGTCAGCACAAAACAGGCTTTCAACAGCGTGAAGTTCCGATTCGAGTTTTCGGATATGAGTGAAAACAAGCTCGGCTCGATGTGGTCGCACGGCACTCTTTCCTTTGAGGAAAACGAACATCGGGAGTTAAATGCAAAAATCAGCTCGCGGTTATTCACCCCCGGGCAATACAAGGTGGATATTGTCGCCTTTTTGACCGACGCTTTCGGCGAGGATCATTTTCTCGACGGCGTTTATCCGGGCTTTTATTTGGAAATAAGTGAAAAAATCAATGACGCCAATCCATTTGTCTGGCACAGAGAATGGTGGGGCTCGTTACGGTTGCAGGAGTTTGAAATTGAGTAAAATCAGCGTTATTGTTCCGGTTTATAACACAGAAAAATATCTGCCGCGCTGCCTTGACAGCCTTCTGAAGCAGACATTTACGGATTTTGAAGTGATATTGATTGACGACGGCAGCATCGACGGCAGTCTTGCCGTTTGTCAAAGCTACGCCGCAAAGGACAGCAGATTCAATGTGTTTCAAACGCAGCACCGCGGACAGGCATCCGCGAGAAACGCGGGAATCGACCACGCGATGAATAACGACAGCAAATATATCGCTTTCATTGACAGCGATGATTGGGTATCCGAGCTGTTTCTGGAAGGGTTGTATGAGTCTGTCGGCACCGGGGTAACTATCAGCTCCGCACTATATTTGGAGACCGACGGTACGGGAGAGCAACCGGTGCCGCAAAAGGGCAAGACAACGGTTGTCAGCGCCGAGGAATATTACCTTGCCGCCGGTGTGCTTCCGTTTACGGCTTGGGGCAAGCTGTTTGAAAAATCCTGCTTTCAGTCAGTCCGCTTTCCCGAAATACCGATGCACGAGGACACTATGCTGATATATAAAATCTTGTTTCAGACAGGTAAAATCGCTGTCCACGGCTCCCTGCTTTACTTTTATTTTTTAAACGATGAGGGAATATCAGCAAAAAAGTGGTCGAAAGACCGTCTGTTGGAGCTTGACGCGATGGACTCACAGTTGGCTTTTTTTGAAAAAAACGGCTATTTAAAAGCACTCAAGCACGGCGCAGCAGTTAAGGGACGAATGATGGCTTACCAGCTTTCCGAAACGGAAAGCGACTTTCCCGGTGAAAAGAAACTACTTAAAGCAAGATTAAAGAAACATATGAAAAAATATCGCCTGAAAAGGAGCGACATATGCCTAAAATAAGCGTTATTGTGCCCGTTTACAATACAGAAAAATATCTTCGGCGCTGTATGGAAAGTATACTTAATCAGACATTCAATGATTTTGAAATCATTTTGATTGATGATGGCAGCACCGATAACAGCCATGCTGTCTGTAATCAATACGCTAAAAAAGACAGCCGGGTACGGGTTATTCCCACCAATCATATCGGTGTAGGAGCGGTACGAAACCTCGGTTTGCTTGAAGCAAAAGGAAATTACATCATGTTTTGTGACAGCGACGACTATGTTGAACCTAAATGGATTGAAGAACTCTACAGCAGCGCGCAAAAACACCCAAACAGCCTTGTGAACTGCGATTATGCCGAAGCGGTTCCGTCGGAAAGCCTTGTTATCATCAAAACCCTGAAGGATGCTACTAAAAGCCAAATCATAGATAAAATTCATTATTTCCCAATGGCAATGCATAGCGCAGCACTTCACCTGTGGACAAGGATATTTAACGCGGAAATCATTCGCCGCAGCCACCTTCAATTTCGTACCGATATGCAGCAAGGCGAGGATGTTGTATTTATAGCTGAGTACCTTGCATGTTGCAGCAACTTTTTTTACATCAAAAAATGCCTGTATTATTGGACGGATAACGATGTAGATACGCTGTCGCGCTCATACCGCCCACATTGCTTTGAGGATGTAAAAACGGTGTTCCTTGCCCGCAAGCCTTTGATCGACGAACGCTATCGGCAATACTATTACGATGACGCCTTCGAGAGAATGATACAGTGCGTATCAATCGTCTTGGATGACCGCAACACTGAAAGCGAGCGCGAAAAGAAGCGCTATTGTCAAAAAATGTTCCGTGACTCCGTTTTTCGGGAAGCGGTTAAAAACGCAAGCGCAGCAGTTTGTTCGCGCAAAAAACGATTTGTTTTGCTGACAGGAAACTTCCGGCTATTCAATTTCCTTCGCAACATAAAACGAAAGAACCGCCGCAATTAATTTTTGCAGTGGTTCTTTTTGTTATTTATTAACCTTTTTGATTCGTTCAGTCCTGCGATATTCCATAGGTGTAACGCCGTAGAAACGCTTAAACGCAGCACAAAACTTTGAGGCAGTAAGGTATCCTGCTTTTTTGGAAATCTCACTGACCCTGGTATTGGTATCCCGCAGTAGCTCAGCGGATTTCTCCATTCTGACCTTCATTTGATATTCTTTATAGCCGTAACCGTAAGCATTTTTGAAATAATTTTTTATAGCGGTTTCGCTCATTCCGTATCGTTCGGCAAAAAGTGACGCCGGATTTTTATCGCCGTAATGCTCGGTTAAGGTTTTATGAACATCTTGCGCAATTTGTGTTTGCGAGTTTGTCGCAAATGTTCTCAGCTTCGATTTTGAGTTAAAAAGGTCTGTGCCAAGATTATGTCCTATCTCTGAAACCTTAATGACAATTAAGCTGCTGTCCGCTCCATCCTTACCGTAATCCATTAGCTCATTCAGAGTTCTTGCGGTATTAGCTGAAGTATCCGCAAAGTATACCGAACTGGTTTTTATATCCTTTTCGGGCAGGTTCATCTCTTTTATCGCCTTTTTCAGCATTGCTAATATCGGAAGCTCGTTTATCACACTGTCAATCTGCATAATGATTTCAACACCTGTATAATCTCGTGTATCAAAACGAAATGAGCCGTCATTTGCAGTACCATAATCCATTGCGAATTCTCCCTCGGAAAGATACAAAGAATCCCCGCTTTTTGTGATAAATTCACACCTTCCGCTTTTGCAGATATTTACCCGCAGATATCTGCCGAAACCACTGTAATCCATACCAAAATCGGGGGCTTGCTCAGTATGAATATCATAAATAAATACCTGAATACTGTCTGAAGGGAAATATGCGATAATTTTTCCGCCGTTATCTTCAAGTTCCAGCTCTGCACGTTTTTTCTTTTCATCAAATATAACACCGAAGTCACGTAAATTACTCAACTCGGAAAAATCCATTTTTTCACCCCAAGAATGTATTTTTGAAAACTAACCATTTAATTCTAACACTAACATAAGAAAAAATCCATAGCCAAAACAAATATTTTGCCCTATTTAAAACTCAGCTAAAATGAAACGCAATGAATTACGCTTGTCTTTTGAAATTAATCAGCGAATAGTTATCATCCTCACAACCAGTCGCTGCTTTGTTTTTATCTGCCATTAAAATTATATCCTATTCGGTTTACTCCTATAAGAACATCTCGCATACCCCGGAGGAGCGCAGGAAAGCGCGTTTTCTCAATAAATCTTCCGCGACCGCGATCAAGTATCTCAGAAAAATCGAAGACCTGCCGCATAAGCCGGATACGCTGAAACCGTTCACGGATGTTTTAAAACACGTTTTCGTCGATATGCAGGGCGCAGTGAAGCCCATGGGCGTCCCGTCCGTCGGCACCTACTGCGTGATGGTACCGCCCGAGCTGATCTACGCGGCGGGCGCGATGCCCGTCAAGCTCTGCGGCGGCAGTTATACCGCGTTCAACGTCGGCGACGATATCGCGCCGCGCGACGCCTGTCCGCTGATCAAGGCGATCATGGGCTTTGAGAGTATCGGCGTGATGCCGGTGTATCAGGAATGTCAGCTGATGGCGGTACCGATCACCTGCGACTGCAAAAAGAAGCTCGCCGGCTACCTTGCCGAACACCGCAAGACCGTTACACTGCATGTCCCCTCCGGACGCGACCGCGACGAGGATATGGAGCAGTACGTCAGAGAGCTGTATCTGTTCAGCCAAAAGCTGACAGAAGTAACAGGAATCGAACTCAGCTATGAGCGTCTGTCATGGGCGTGCGGCATGACCGCTGCGGCGCAGTATGAGCTGTCCCGCTTCATCGAACTGCGGCGCAGATACCCGCTTGCCGTTAAGGGAACGCACTACATGGCGGCGATGAACGCAATCAGCTATACGCACATTTCGCTGTGGACGCAGTATATGCATGACCTGTGTGATGAAACAGAGCAAAAAGCAAAGCGCGGCGAGATGGCGTCCAAAGAAAACCGTCCGCGCATCCTGATCACAGGCTCACCGATCGTTTTCCCTAACTTCAAACTGCCGCTGTTGATCGAAGAAATGGGCGGCGCGCTGGTCGCAGACGAGACCTGTATGGGCGAACGCGGTGCTTATGATCCGCCCGCTATCGTCGATCAAAGCACCGACGGCATCATGCGGGCATTGGCGAACAAGAGCACCCGTCCCTGCACCTGTCCGACCTTTGTCGATAACAAGCGCAGGCTGTACCGTATCATGCAAATGCTGGAGGACTACAGGGTACAGGGCGTGATCTATCACGTTCTGCGCGGATGCCTCGTCTATGACTATGAGTATCAGGTAATGGAAGAAGAGCTCGGAAAGCTCGGTATTCCAATTATCCGCGTCGAGAGCGATTATAACGAAGAGGACGTCGAACAGCTCCGCATCCGTGTGGAAGCATTTATAGAGCTGATCAAATACGGTCGCCGCGGCGACAATTAATCCGCCTTTGGGTGGGTTAGGAGTAATCAAAACGCCTGATTAACGGCGGGCTATAACGCAGTATTTTTCTGAAAACAACAAGGAGTAACAACAATGAAAATATATGCAGGATTGGACGGCGGCTCCACCTATCTGAAAGCCGCTTTATTGGACGAACGCGGCAGGGTACTGCGCACCGGCGTTACCAATACCGGTATCGACAACAACGGCGCGGCACAAAAGCTGCTTGCAAAGCTGATGGGTGAGGTCGGTGTTTCCCGCGTCGACTATACGATGGCGACCGGTTACAGCCGCAAGATTCTGGAGGTAGCGGACGACGACGTCAGCGAGATCACCGCTCACGCCTACGGTGTGCGCGTGACGGCTCCGCGCGATTATCGTCCCGGCATGATCGTCGATATCGGCGGTCAGGACAGCAAGATTATCTATCTGGACGCCAACTATTCCGTTAAGAATTTCAGCATGAATGATAAATGCGCGGCGGGAACCGGCAAGTTTATGGAGGTCATCGCGCAGATTTTGGAAACCACCATCGACCAAGTCGGGCCGCTTTCGCTGGAAAGCACCGCGCCCTGCGATATCAACAGCACCTGCGTGGTGTTTGCGCAGTCGGAGGTCATTTCTCTGATCGCGCGCAAATTCGACCGCCGCGACATCCTCTCCGGAATGCACCTGTCGATGGCGAAGCGCATCATCAAGATGATGAAAAAGAGCGAGAAGAACGGCGATGTTCTGATGACAGGCGGCGGCGCGTTGAATATCGGACTGCGCAAGGCGTTTGAGGATGAGCTGATGCGCGATATCTTTGTCGCGAATCATCCGCAGTTCAACGGCGCGATCGGCGCGGCATTACTCGCAAGCGAAAGGGGTTGACGTTATGTTCTTTGAAGCGTTAGCGGCTTCCGTATCTGTCGGCTTAGGCTGCGGCACCTGCTGCGGTTCGTCGGCGTCATCTTTTCTGGCAGTCTACATCCTCACCGAAGGCGGTGGTTTCAAAAACTCGATGAAGCACGTCGGCAGTTACTTCCTCGGCAAGATTTTAGCTGTATGCTCTATCTGTGCGCTGACCTCGGCGATCGGCAAGGTGTTTATTGACGAGAACGGCATGATCGGCAGCTTCAATCTCCATCATTTGGTATCATGGGTCATGATCGCGTCTGCGTTGTTCCTGATTTACAGATGGTTCAAGAACCGCAAGCCCGACTGCAAACAATGCGGCGGCAAGTGCTCTGCAAAGCACAAGACTCGCCTGATCCCATCCTTCTCTGTCGGGCTGGCCTACGGCGCTTATCCGTGTGTTCCGCTGACGATGGTCGCGGGGTACGCGATGCTGTTGTCGCTGCCTGCGGCTGTTCTGCTCGGCGCCGCGTTTGCACTGGCAAGCTCCCTGACGCCCATGCTGGTTGTTTTCGGCTTATCGGGAGCGCTCAGCGGCAAGATCAACAAACAGCTCGGCAAGGCAATGCCGTATGTGCAGTTAACGGTATATATCCTGTTTTTAATCCTTGCAGTCGTATCGCTGTTTTGGTATAATTAAAAAAAGTGGTTAGTGGTTAGTGGCTAGTGGATAGAGTTGGAAGGGAGCGTTTTTTGTGGTAAAGAGTTATAGGGATTTAACAGTTTGGCAGAAATCGATGACATTGGTATTTGAAGTCTATCGTTTGATAAAAAATCTGCCAAAAGAAGAGCTGTATGCTTTGTCCTCTCAAATCCGACGTTCTGCTGTTTCGGTTCCCTCCAATATCGCAGAGGGACAACAAAGAAACTCAAAGAAAGAGTTCATTAATTTCCTTTCCATAGCAAAAGGTTCAAATGCAGAGTTGCAAACGCAATTGATGATTTGCGTTGGCTTGAATTATCTGTCCGACGAAGAAATCGACACCGCAATGCAACTTTCAAACGAAGTAGGGAAAATGTTGAACGGACTAATAGGAAAACTAAGTAGTTTGTAGTATTAAAATGCGTTATTGATTGTTTCTAACCACTAATCACTAACCACTAACCACTAAAAAACACCGGAGGTGTTTATGATGCGTATACTCTTTGCGGAAGATGACCGCGATATCTCCAAAGCGGTACAGACGCTTCTCACGCGTTCGGGCTATTCCGTTGACACGGTCTACAACGGTCAGGACGCGATCGACTATATCGAACAGGGCGGCTACGACGGCGTGATCCTCGACTGGATGATGCCGGGACTCAGCGGTATCGAGGTGCTCGCGCAAATGCGCTCCAATGGGATCACAACGCCCGTACTCATGCTCACCGCCCGAGACGCGATCGAGGACAGAGTGGAAGGGTTGGATACCGGTGCAGACGATTATCTGCCCAAGCCCTTCGCCGCCTCAGAGCTGCTCGCCCGTATCCGCGCGATGCTGAGGCGCAAGGAGGATTATAAACATGATGTGATCAAATTCGCCGACATCGAACTGGACAAATCGGCGATGGCCATCCGCTGTCATAACAAAAGTGTCAGTCTGACCAACAAGGCGTTTCAGCTGATGGAAATGCTCGTTGAACATCCCGGAGCGGTGCTGAGCATCTCGCAGATCATGGAACGCATCTGGGGCTGGGACAGCGACGCAGAGGTCAACGTCGTATGGGTGAACATCTCTTTTTTACGCAAGAAGCTATCGGAGCTGGGCGCGCATGTTAAGATCAAGGCAGTCCGCGGAGTCGGTTATTCTTTGGAGAGTACGTTATGAAACAGATCAGACAACGCTTTATCAAGATTGCGTTACTCGCGCTGACGCTTGCTATGCTGTTAGTGGCAGGCGTCATCAATGCTGTTCATTATGTCAACACGACAAGTGAATTAAAAGAAACGCTGAACTACCTTGTCGAAAGCGAGAACAACAATGCACAGAAGAAGCAGGGGAAATTTGATATTGAAAAAGAAGAGGCTCTCTCGACCGACGACAGTGCACAGCTGTATCGTCACAAGGGCAGCGATCACCGCATGAATACCAAACTTGAAGAATCACGGTATTTTATCGCGATCCAAAGTGCGTACGGTGAAGCCTTTCTCGGTACAGGCACTAAGGAAACCGAGTACGCGAAAGAGGATCTTTTGTTGATCGCGGAAAACATTTTTGCTTTGGGCAAAGCCTCGGGTTATGTCGACAACTATCTGTATCAGGTGACAAACAAAGCAGACGGTTCCAAAACCGCCGTGTTCCTTAACATAGAATCCAAGCGGTCAGAGGTCGTGTCGCTCGCAGTCATCTCGCTGATCGCCTGCGCAGTCGGTATCCTGCTGTCGTTGCTGCTGGTATCGCTGCTCAGCAAGAGAGCGATACAGCCGATGATGGATAACATCGAACGGCAAAAGCGGTTTATCACCGACGCGGGACATGAGCTGAAAACGCCTCTGACGGTCATCTCCGCTAACATGGATGTGCTGTCAATGGATGTCGGGCCAAACGAGTGGATACAGAGCACTCAAAAACAGGCGGCCAATATGCGCAAGCTTGTGAACGAGCTGGTCTACCTCTCACGCATGGATGAAGCGGATTCCGCTTTGGAAATGCATGACTTTAACCTTTCAAACGCCGTGCGTGATACCGTCGATCCGTTCGTCGGCATGGCAGAATTCAACGGAAAGGAGCTGATCGTTGACGCGGAAGATGAACTGACATTCTACGGCGACGAGGCGGCGATCAGAAGACTCATCGGCATATTGTGCGACAACGCCGTCAAATATGCGCCCGAGGACAGCGATATCCATGTGTCGCTCCGTCAATCGGGAAAGAACATCATTTTCCAAACAGAAAACACCATGAAAGAGCCTTTGAGCGAGGAGGCGCTGACGCACCTGTTCGACCGTTTCTACCGCGGTGACGAATCCCGCTCCAAGGAAGAGAACAGCGGCTTCGGCATCGGACTGTCCGTAGCGCGCGCCATCACTGAAAAGCACAACGGAACCATCAAGTCGAAGATTATTGATGCTAACAAATTACAGATCATTTGTATCTTGCCGAAGCGTTAATTGAATCGTTTATATGACAACAGCCTGCTGACCGATTTGATTAGCAGGTTGTGCTTATTGATAGATGATTTCATTGTTGATGATTTCTGTTGCTTGATTACGGATGTTGTTCATCTTCGCAACCCATGTCGTTGGACTCTATGCTTGGTACCGTTATTGTGTAATAGAGAGTTCAAAAAGACGAATGTGCGGATTATCGATGTGATTGAAATGAAAAGCCCCGTTTTATGAGGGTGCGTAAGCCACTCTTTCGGGAGAGCGCTTGGTTCGCATTTAAGAGGTCAGCGGTTCGAATCCGCTTATCTCCACCATTTCAAAAAGGACGGATATCCTTTATGGGTATCCGTCCTTTTTGATTTGACCCGTAGTGAGAGATAAGCGGGTTCGAAGGCGAGCGTGCCTCGTCGTCATGCGCCGTACTCGGCAGGGGCAGCCTGTTCGGCCGCCCCTCGGCCTCGTGTGGCGATTCCTCCTCTCCCCATAACGCGGGGCTTTATGGGGGCCCCGTTATGCGCGCACGGCGTAGACAAAAACGCTCCTGAGGAGCGTTTTTAGCGAGAGCGTAGATCAGGCTTTTCCGTACGCTGAATGCTCCCAAGGCGGGGTAACCGCCGTCCTGCAAATATAACATAGCTTATCTCCACCATTGAAAAAGACGGTAGGTATCGCAAGATATCTACTGTCTTTTCATTTATACCGTCCGGAAGGGTGATTTGAATCCTGCTGATTAATTGAATTTAACTACACAAAAAACCGCTTGTTCATGGACAAGCGGTTTTCGCATTTTATTCTACTGATTCAAATCGCGCAATTGGAGCGTCAATGCTGTCAAAGCAGAGGGATGATCCCGTCAAAGCCTGTCACTTCAAAGATCTCCTTGACGTCATCCGACGCACCCTCGACGGTGACGTTGCCCTGTCCGAGCTTCTTGACCATGATCATCATGGTGCGCAGACCCGCGGAGGAGATGTACTCCAACGCTTCCGCTTTCACTCTGACAGCGGAGATACCCTCACTGCACTCGTCAAACACCTTGAGTATCGCGGGGGCGCTGATGGTGTCGATACGCCCGCTGACGGTCATCTCCAGCACACCGCCGATCGTCTGATAATCAACGGTGAGGTTCTCGATCTTCTCAGCGCCGCTGACAGAAGCCTTCTGCGTATAGTTGGGGTCAAGGGTCATTTTCCAGACGCAGGCGTTGTTTAAAAGCTCGATGTACTTGTCCCTCCATTGCTCGGGAATCCCCTGCAGCATTGAAAGATTCTCGTCACCGTGGTAGAAGGGCACCTTCTCCACCTTGAAGCCGCGGGCTTCGATAAACGCCTTTATCTTGTCGTGATCCATGTGTACTACGCCCTCGTTGTAGATATCCGACTGCTTCATCGTTCTTTTACGCGATGCGTCATAGGCGTCGGGATCGCTCATGTTCGCTGTTGCGAACAGCTCATAATCCACGCCCATATCCGAGGTCACAAACGCGCCCGAGTGCTTCTCCAAAATCTGACGGATCCCGTCAAGAAGCTGCTCGAATTCCGAAGTCGAAAGATAACCTAAGAGCCCCTCGCTCGAGATCAGCACCTTGCCCTCAAAGCCATCGACAGCGGCGTTGAGTGAAGCGGCATTTGTCGCGTCACCGCCGTGATACACCTTGCCGAGTCCTTCCTTGTCGGCGAAGCCCTGCAACTCTTCCGCAACGACGGGAACATCTAAGCCCGCGTAGGAGATCCCGTTGTTTTTGCAGAAGATCGCTCTCGGCGTATAACCGCAGGCGATATCCAACAGGTTTTTGCAGCCGTCATTTTTCAGCGTTCTGGAAAGAGCGGCATACCGCGCCTCGATCGCCACCGCAACGCCTGTCATCAACGCTTTGGCGTCTGCCTCAGACACGAGCGTATCGGAAGGGTCTCTCTTTGCGAGAGAATCCTCCAGACCTAAGCCCGCGATCATGCGCTTCGCGTCCTCGTTGCCCGCGACCGCGAGCAAAAACACCGTGCTTTTCGCGGTCAGATAGGTGGGGTTTACCATTGTTCTGTAATCCATATTGTTCTCCTTTATTTTATCATTCAAATCTATTCACTATCATCATGCTCAAAGCATGGAAGCGATCACTTTTAAACCAACTTCATATAAGACGTGATGCCTTTCCCGGTTCCATATCTGTCCTCTGCTCAGTCTATCGCCGTGCTGAGCTCAGGCTTGAAGGCAGGCATCAGCTGTAATTTGAACAGATTGATCTTGTGCTTGCGGTCTATCAGTTCTTTATGCTCCGGGTCATCGATCTCGCCGGTGCGGATATAGCGGTCGAGCTCGGCGTAGGTGAAGCCGAGATTATCTTCGTCGGTCTTGCCGCACAATCCATCGGAGGGGACTTTGTCGACCAGCTCTGAGGGCAGTCCGAGAAGTCTGCCGATCTGCTTGACCTCGTCAACAGTAAGGTTGGAACATGGACTGAAATCACCCACGCTGTCGCCGTAGCGAGTGGAGTAGCCGACCCAGTCCTCAGAGAGATTACAGGTGTTGGCAACGCGTCCGTTATGGCTCTGCGACACCGCGTAGAGCGTCGCCATGCGAATACGCGGCGGCAGGTTCTGTACAGTCTGAGAGGTCGGCTCAAAGGGGAGCTGACGGATCAAGCCCTCATAAGCGTCCTTGATATTGATGATATAATGCTTGATGCCGAGGGTATCGACCAAGAGCTGCGCCTTGTCGATATCCGCCTGTTCACCGTTGGGCATCAGCACGCCGATGACTCTGTCTTTGCCCAGTGCTTCCACACATAATGCGGCAACGACGGAGCTGTCCTTGCCACCCGAGATACCGATAACGGCGTTACAGCCTTTTCCGTTTTCTTCAAAAAAATCGCGGATCCACTGTACACATTCGTTCTTGACTTTTTCAGCGTTAAACATGATTATACCTCACTTTATTTCGATCTGACAGCTTCTCATGGTTTCGAGAGCTGCCTCGTGTTTTTCAGGTGTTACACCCGCGCAGCAGGCAGAATCGACTCGGATAGGCGTCTCACAAAAAACAGCCTTCAAAAGCAGTGCGTTCGACACCACGCAGATATCGGTGCAAAGACCGATCAGCTCGATCTCACAAGGCTCTCCGGCACAGGCTTGCATGACCAGTCCGGGGAGCTGAGCCGCGCCGAACGTGACCTTCTCCACAGGCGTATAACCCTTCTTCTCTAAAGCGGCGGCGACTTTCTCATCGAGCTGCCATCCTGCTGTGCCTTTGATGCAGTGAGGGACGGGAAGATTCCTACCCTCCATAGTCTGCATATAATTCTCGCCGTGCGTATCAAAGGTAGCGAAGATCTCGCCGTCAAAGCTCTCGATCTTCTTTACGACTTCGGGCACGATCGCGACGGCTTCTTTTGTGCCGAGGGCGCCGTCGACGAAGTCCTTCTGCATATCGACTACGATCAAAAAGTGTTTCATGTGCAGTTCCTTTCTTCTGATGATACAGATTTTATCTGCGTTTATAGAGTTTTGCGGGACGTTGCCCCGCGCCTTCGGTGTATTCGTCGGTTTCCGTCACCAGACCGGAGACTTTGCTCACGACCTGATCAATAAAAGCTCCCGATCGTATTAATTCGAAAGCCTTTTTGGTTGCAGGGGTTACGGAGACCTTTCCTCACGACCTAAAGAGAAGAAACAGCTCATCATTGGACTGCTTCTTTGGTTGCGGGGGGTTACGGAGACCTTTCCTCACGGCCTAAAGAGAAGAGGCAGCTCATCATTGGACTGCATTTTTGGTTGCGGGGGTTACGGAGACCTTTCCTCACGACCTAAAGAGAAGAAACAGCTCATCATTGGACTGCTTCTTTGGTTGCAGGGGTTATGGAGACCTTTCCTCACGACCTAAAGAGAAGAAGCAGCTCATCATTGGACTGCTTCTTTGGTTGCGGGGGTTACGGAGACCTTTCCTCACGACCTAAAGAGGAGAAGCAGCTCATCATTGGACTGCTTTTTTGGTTGCGGGGGTTACGGAGACCTTTCCTCACGACCTAAAGAGAAGAAACGGCTCATCATTGGACTGCTTTTTTGGTTGCGGGGGTTACGGAGACCTTTCCTCACGACCTAAAGAGAAAAGCAAGCGTCTTCTTCAAAACGCTTGCTTTTTTGGTTGCGGGGGTGGGACTTGAACCTCACGACCTCCGGGTTATGAGCCCGACGAGCTACCAACTGCTCCACCCCGCGATATCTGCCTTACAGCCTCTATATGTTAACACTCTGCGACGATTTTGTCAAGGGCGAATGGGGTCGAATGTACGAATTCTTTAAGTTTTTGGTTATTTTGGTCAATTTGATTGAAAAACAGATTGACATTATAGTGTTTTGTGATAAAATAAGCTATATATACATATGTAAACAGCGGTCGGTCATCAGTCGATAACCATCAGCCAAAAGCACGATATCACACACGTTTGCCGAGGCCTTGTCGGATCGGGTGACAGGAATCATCCGAACCGTGGTTTTGGCGATCGGATTTCTGCCTGCTCAATGTTAAATTCTTGCTCATTGATAGATTCAAAACGATCGAACGGAGTATAATGCAGGCGGTATTTTGGCTGAAAACGGACGCGGGGAGATGAGAGTTGTGCCCGAAAAAACGAACGGACAACAGCGTTTCGGCGCAGTGATACCCGCTGCGGGAATGTCCTCGCGTATGAAAGCGTTCAAGCCATTGCTGCCCTATGGAAAGAGTACCGTGATCGAAAGCACGGTAGCAACTGTTCTGGAGGCGGTGGCTACGGCGGTCGTCGTGCTGGGCAACCGTGCCGATGAGGTCGAGGCGGTATTGAAACAGCGCTTCGGCGACAGGGTGACGATCGTGCGCAATCCCGACTATCGCTCCACCGATATGCTGCGCTCGGTACAGATCGGTCTGGGCGCGCTGGGAGAATGTGACGCCTTCTATCTGCTGCCGGGTGATATGCCCTCTGTCGACTCAGACACCTTCACAGCATTGGCTGAGGCGTTTGATGAACACAGCAGGGTGATCTATCCGACCCGTAACGGCAGAAAGGGGCACCCGCCGCTGATACACGCGTCATTGATCTCAGAGATATGCCATTATCGCAAAGAGGGCGGTCTCAGAGGACTGCTCCGGGATGTTCCGCAGCAATCCATCGAGTTGAGTGACAAGGGAATAACGGCAGATCTTGATACCCCGGAGGATTATGCCGATTTAATAAATGATCCATCGCATGAACCGGGAGTGCGATAATATTTATTCATCATCTGAGAAGATGATACAGGAGGTTTTTATGGCATTTTACAGATGCAGTAATTGCGGTCAGGTTTTTGAGGCTCCCGACGGAGCTACCAGCGCTTTTTGTACGAATTGCGGCGCGCAACAGATGTTGGGAGGATTTGACAACGCTCAAAACAACAATCAACCCCAGCAGTCCCCGCAGAACAACCCTCAGGGCGGCTACAACAACGGCGCGCAGAACAATTATCATCAGCAGCCGCAGGTTCAGCAGCCCGAGGTTCCACAGCCGCAGGTTCAGCAACCCCAAGCTCAGCAGAAGGCTGTAACTCAGAAACCCCTCAACGGTGTTTCATACAATAACGACATCAACAACAATAACAGCATTCCGGCGCCGCAGCCGCAGCCCGTTCCCGAGAAAAAGAAAATGAACAAGGGCTTGATCTTCGGTTTGACCGGCGGCGGTGTTGCGGTGATCGTCCTGATCATTGTCCTCGTGATCGTTTTGGGCTCCGGTTCTTCTTCGAGTACCAATCATAGGATTGCGGCAGGCTCCGATCACTCTGTTGCTATCAATAAGGACGGCACCTGTGTTGCAACCGGTGATAATTACGATAAGCAGTGCGATGTGCAGGGATGGAAAAACATCGTCTCCGTTTCGGCAGGCAATGAACATACCCTCGGTCTGAAAAAGGACGGCACCGTGGTTGCGACCGGATATAACGGATCAAAACAGTGTGATGTTCTCGGATGGACAGATATCACTGATGTTTCGGCAGGCTACTCTCACAGCCTCGGCCTGAGAAAGGACGGCACTGTCGTTGCTACCGGTAATAACAGCAGTAAGCAGTGTGATGTTGCGGGCTGGACAGACATCATTGATGTCGAAGCAGGTTACAAACACAGCGTCGGTCTGAGAAAAGACGGCACCGTAGTCGCTACCGGTTACAACTCCTTCAAGCAGTGCGAGGTTTCCGGCTGGACAGATATCATCGCGATCTCTGCCGGTGATTACCATACTTTAGGCTTGAAAAAGGACGGTACTGTCGTCTCTACCGGTGACGGCTCAGCATCCAACACGAGCGGCTATAACAATGTAGTCGCAGTCGCGGGCGGTGACCTGCATTCCGTCATGCTGCATAAGAACGGTGAAGTATCCTGTGTCGGTACCTCTACCGACGGCGAGTGTGACACTGCGCTTTGGAAGGATATTACCGAAGTCGCTGCAGGTGAATACTTCACCTTAGGTCTGAAAAAGGACGGCACGGTCGTTGCAGTTGGCGATAACAGTGACGGCCAAGGCAACGTCGGCGCATGGAAACTGAAATAATCACTCGATCATAGATCAGGGATCTTGTCACCGATATTCATTTGAATAGATAATCGATATAGTGCTTGCTTCGCCCGTGTTGTGATACAGGCGGAGTGGGCACTATACTCTTTATGACCCGTATGCCGAGCATCATACGGGGGCATACAAGATATAAAACAGCGGTTTCATGCCGAACACGAGTATAACAGAACGTGTCCTATTGGTGTTCAGTATGAAAAACAGGGGTTCGCTATGATATGTAATAACTGTAAACAGGATATCGGCAATGCTGCGGCGTGTCCGTACTGCGGGTCGGCGGTGCTCAAAGAACCTCAACCGCACCATCTGCCCTCGGGCAGCATCATTGGTGGGCGGTAATGCTCTGTCGCAGAGCAACGTCGAAAGCTATTTGAGCAATCTCGACAGCTCAAAAAAACCGTATATCATTATCGAATCAATCAATCCAACGACAGCATCAGGAGGTGCATATATGAAAGAAATATGTCAATCGGTCAAGAAGAAAGACCATGACCCGAAGATCGAGGGGCGTTCGGTCTATGTCAACGACTACAATCTGACCGCCGGCGGGAAGAAGATCCTCTGCGGCAGACTGCTCCATTCGATCTATGCCAAGGCAAAGGTGCTCTCTGTCACTGTGCCCGAGCTGCCCGAGGGATATTTCTGGGTCGACCGCAACGATATCCCCGGCGATAACAACGTCAATATCGTACTGGATGACACGCCGGTCTTTTGCCGCGACACGGTGGAATACATCGGCGAGCCGATCGGCATGGTCGTCGGCCCCGATGAAAAGACTGTGGAAGCACTGCTCAAAAAGATCGAGGTCGCGTATGAGGAGCTCGAGCCGATGCTCGATCTGAGGAACGGCGACACCACCTTCTTTGACTATCACTTCGGTCACGGCGACGTCGACAAGGCGTTCGCCGAGGCTGACAAGGTCTATGAGGAAGAGTTCACCACCGGCTATCAGGATCAGACCTACTTAGAGCCGCAGGGCATGATGGCGGAGCCCGAGGAGGACGGCAGGATGTTTGTCCACGGCTCTCTGCAATGCCCCTACTACGTCCACGGCGCTGTCGCCAGAGCGATGGGCACAGGCCCCGAGGGCGTGCATATTTTGCAGGATGTGACCGGCGGCGGCTTCGGCGGCAAGGAGGACTTCCCCTCCATCTTAGGCTGTCAGGTCGCGGTCGCGGCGAAGAAAACCGGTCAGCCGGTGCGCTGCGTCTACAACCGCCGTGAGGATCTGGAATTCACCCCCAAGCGCCATCCGTCACTGTGCAAATACAAGCTCGCCGTCAAGGACGGCATGGTGACTGCTGTCGAAGCGGACGTTCGCTTTGACGCGGGCGCGTACTCGACCCTCAGCGCGGTCGTCTTACAGCGCGGTATCATCGCCGCGCCCGGCATCTACAACATCCCCAATGTGCGTGTGACAGGCAAGGCGGTCAAGACCAATACCACTCCCTGCGGTGCGTACCGCGGGTTCGGCGCGCCCCAGACCTTCTTCGCGATCGAGATGATGATGGATCATATCGCGCAGGATCTTGGGATCGACAGCATCGCATTCAAGCAGAAGCATTTTGTCAAGCAGGGCGACATGACCTCCACGCAGGGCAGGTATCATTTCCCTGTTCCGATCCCCGCGATGCTTGACGAGGTCGATGAACTGTGTGACCTCAGACGCAAGCATATCGAATACAGCAAGCCGCAGTCAGGCAGATACCGCAAGGGTATCGGCTTCTCGGCGATCTTCCACGGCGCGGGCTTTACCGGCTCGGGCGAACGCGACATGATCAAAGCGACCGCCAAGCTGCGTAAATATGCCGATGGCACCGTTGAGGTGCTCGCCTCCAACGGCGATATCGGTCAGGGCGTTCGCACGACCTTCCCGAAGATCGTTGCGCATGAGCTGAACATCCCCTTGGAAAAGGTCTATTACAGCCATCCCGATACCGCACGTGTGCCCGATTCGGGTCCCACGGTCGCGTCACGTTCGCTGATGATCGTCGGCGAGCTGCTGCGCCGTGCCGCGATCAAGCTGCGCGATATCTGGGAGGAAGGCAAGGAGCAGGAGGTCGAGGAGCATTACAAACAGCCCGACTTCATGATCCCGTTCTATCTCGACCGCTTTGAGGGCGACGCTTATCCCACCTACGCGTGGGCAGTCAGCGCCGTCGAGGTCGAGGTCGATACCTACACCGGCGTTGTCGAGATCCTCGGCGCGTACGGCAACTTTGACGTCGGCACTCCCGTGGACTACAACATCGTCGTCGGACAGATGGAAGGCGGCTTTTTGCAAGGCTTGGGCTATGCCTCGATCGAGAAGATGAACTATGACAGCAAGGGCAGGATCCGCAACAACAGCTTCACCGATTATCTGGTGCCCACCTCGATGGATGTACCGAATTTGGTAGCGAGGATGCACGTCGAGGAATATCCCGACGGCCCCTACGGCGCGAAGGGCGCGGGAGAGCTGCCTCTGGTAGCGCCGCCTCCCGCTTATCTGGAAGCGGTCGAAATGGCGCTCGGCGGGATGAAGAAGCATCGCCTGAACGCGATCCCGTTCTCCACTGAGGACGTCATCCTGGAACTGAACAAGGAGGTGCTGTGATGAACGGTATCCGCTTCAAACTCAACGGAAAAGACATGTGCTATGACGGTTCGGCGGCTGATCGCCTGCTGGACGTTTTGCGCGATACCTATGATATGAAAAGCGTCAAATGCGGCTGTAAGGAGGGCGAGTGCGGCGCGTGCGCAGTGCTGATCGACGGCGTGCTGGTCAACTCCTGCTGTGTCGCGATGGGCGCGGTGGATGCGCATGAGATCGTCACCGTCGAGGGCTATCGTGAGACGGCGCGTTTTGCGGCGCTCTCCAAGGCCTTTGCCGATCTCAGCGCGGTACAATGCGGCTTCTGCATCCCCGGCATGATCCTTGCCGCGGAGGCGCTGCTCAGCAAAAATGCCCATCCCACAGAGCAAGAGGTGCGCACGGCGCTGTCGGGCAACATCTGCCGCTGTACCGGCTACAACGCGATCGTGAACGCGGTACTGAACGCCGCAAAGGAGGGTGACGGATTATGGTAAACGGATATAAACCCACCACGTTACGGGAAGCGGTCGAGATCAAGAGCCGCGTGAGTGTGATCCCCTATGCGGGCGGTACCGACCTGATGGTCAAGAACATCCCCGACGCGGTTTATCTCTTTGTGAACGATATCGAAGAGCTCAAGCAGATCACGCAGGATGATGCGTACATCCGCATCGGCGCGGCGGTCACGTTTACCGAAGCGCTTGACAGTGATCTTGTTCCGCCTTTGATGAAGGAGGCGATCTCGCGCATCGCCGCACCCGCGATCCGCAACGCGGGCACCTTTGGCGGCAACCTCGGTAACGCGTCCGATAAAGCAGACTCTGTCTTGGCGGGCTTCGCGCTGGACGGGCACGTTCGTCTGGTATCGGCAAAGGGTGAACGTGTGATTCCCTTCGACGATTTCTGTGTGCGCCGCGGCGTGACCAACATCGCTGACGACGAGCTGATCGCCGAGATCCTGCTCCCGAAGGAGAAATGTTCCCTACCGTATTATTACAAGAAGATCGGCGGCAGGAGCGCGCTGGCGATCTCCCGCGTCGCTTTCGCAGGCGCGTATGAGGTGCATAACGGCGTGATCCAAGCGATCTCCGCCACCGTGATCGGCGAGGGCAAATTCACCCGCTATCGTGAGGTAGAGGCGACCCTGATCGGCAAATCGGTCGATGAGGTGAGCGCGAACGCCGACGCGTATGCTGAGCGCTTCATCGAGAAGATGACCTTCACCCGCGGCAGAGTGTCCGCGGAGTACCGCAAAACAGTCGTGACCAACCTGTTCAAGGATTATTTCGCTTCATTGAAGTAGAAAAAAGGCTCCCTTTCCCAAAGGGAGCCTTAGTGAAACAATCAAGGTGTGATTTTATGTTTACAGTCAATATCAACGGAAAAGATTATGAATCCGCTCATGATAAAAAGCTGCTCCGTTTTCTGCGTGATGATCTGCATCTGACCGCCGCCAAGGACGGATGCTCCGAGGGCGTATGCGGCACCTGTACCGTCCTTGTCGACGGCAAAAAGACCAAGGCGTGCGTCGTATCCCTGTCAAAGCTACAGGGCAAAAAGGTGCTGACTGTCGAGGGCATCGACCCCGGGGAAATGCGCGTCTATGAGCACTGCTTTGCTGAAGCGGGCGCGGTACAATGCGGCTTCTGCATCCCGGGCATGATCATCTCGGCAAAAGCGCTGTTGGACGAGAATCTCAACCCGACACGCGCTGACGTCAAGAAAGCCATCAAGGGCAATCTCTGCCGCTGTACCGGCTACAAAAAGATCGAGGACGCGATCCTGCTTGCGGCGGATTACTTCCGTGAAAAGTGTGAGCTCCCTAAGCCTCCCACGACCCTGCACATGGACGAATATGCCCAGCGGATCGACGCGAAGGAGAAGGTCAACGGCACGGGGCTCTTTGCCGACGATCTGTATTTTGACGGCATGCTGTACGCCAAGGGCTTGTATTCGAAGTACCCTCGCGCGCGCATCAACAAGATCGACTTTTCCCGCGCCCTACAGCACCCCGACTGCGTCGAGATCCTCACCAAGGACGACGTCAAGAACAACAAGATCGGACACATCAAGCAGGACTGGGATGTGATGCTCGGCGAGGGCGATATCACCAAGTATGTCGGCAACGTGCTGGCGGTCGTCGCGTCGACGAAGCAGGAATCCCTGCAGGAGATCCTCGATCTGATCGAGGTCGATTATACGGAGCTGACCCCCCTGACCTCACCCTATGAGGCGCTGAAGGGTGACGCGCCGCTGATCCATGAGGACGGCAATGTGATGAGCCGCGCCAACCTCGTGCGCGGTAATGCAGACGAGGCGATCAAAAATTCCAAATTCGTCGTGACACGCAAGTACAAGACCTCGTGGCAGGAGCACGGCTTTATGGAGCCGGAGTGCTGTGTAGCGCTCCCCGAGGGCGACGACGGACTGCTGATCTACACCTCGAGCCAGAGTATCTATGACGTACAGCGCGAGTGCAGTAAAGCATTGGGGCTCGCGCCCGAAAAGGTGCATGTCCGCGCACCGCTGGTCGGCGGCGGCTTTGGCGGCAAGGAGGATATGAGCGTCCAGCCCTACGCCGCGTTGATGGCGTGGTACACCAAGCGCCCCGTCAAGGTCAAGTACAGCCGTCAGGAGAGCCTTGACTATCATGTCAAGCGCCACCCGATGGAGATGGAGTTCACCACCGCCTGTGATGAGAACGGCATCCTCACGGGCATGAAGGGCGTGATCATCGCCGATACCGGCGCTTATGCCTCGCTCGGCGGCCCTGTGCTCCACCGCGCCTGTACCCACGCGGCAGGTCCGTACAACTATCAGAATATCGACATCTTCGGCATGTCGGTCTATACCAACAACACCCCTTCGGGCGCTTTTCGCGGCTTCGGCGTGACCCAGAGCTGCTTTGCGACCGAGAGCAATATTAATCTGCTCGCCGAGATGGTGGGCATCGATCCGTGGGAGTTCCGCCGCCGCAACGCCATCAAGCCCGGCGATATCCTCCCGAACGGTCAGACCGCTGATCCCAACACCAACATGGAGGCGTGCTTGGACGCGGTCAAGGACATTTATTACAGCAACAAGTATGTCGGCATTGCCTGCGGCTTCAAAAACTCGGGCACCGGCATGGGCAAGAAGGATATCGGACGCGTTCTGCTCTCCATCGAGGGCGGCAAGATCCACATCCGCACCTCCGCCGCCTGTATGGGTCAGGGCATCGGTCAGATGGTGCTCACCGAGATCTGCCATGTCACGGAGCTGGATCCCGCGCTGTTCTTCTTTGAAACCTCCGACACGATCCGCACCCCCGACGCGGGCACCTCGACCGCCTCGCGCCAGACGGTGATGACCGGTGAGGCGGCGCGCAGGGTTGGAGAAAAGCTCAAAGCCGCCTTGGCGGATGGCAAGACCCTCGCCGACCTGGAGGGGCAGGAATTCTTCGGTGAATACAGCGCCAAGACCGACCCCCTCGGCGCGATCAAGGAGAATCCCGTCAGCCACATCTCCTATTCCTACGGCGTCCAATTGATCGTTCTCGATGATGACGGAAAGATCAAGAAGGCGGTCTCCGCCTTTGATGTCGGCACACCTGTCAACATTCAGTCCGTCGAGGGACAGATCGAGGGCGGTATGGTCATGGGCATCGGCTACGGCGTGACTGAAAAATTCGAGTGCAAGGACGGCTACCCTGTGTCGAGATTCGGCAGGATCGGCTTTATGCGCGCGGATGAAGCGCCGGAGCTGGAGGTCATCCTCTGTCGCCCCAAGGAAGAGGACAAGCTGCCGTTCTCACTGGGCGCGAAGGGCTGCGGCGAGTTGTGCATGATCCCCACCGCACCCGCCTGCGCACTGGCGTATTACCAATATGACGGCAAGTTCCGCCAGAGCCTGCCGCTCAGCGATACCCCCTATCGCAAGGATTGAACGACAGTGGTATGCACAGGTTGGAATGTGCGACATGTACGATCATAACTGCTGACAGATAAAATCACCGCGGAGAGCATAGTGGTATGCTCCCTTTATGGAAGACAGTGAAATGAAAAACACTGTTGACCATGAAGGGAGTTTTGTTATGTCCAGAAAAGGAAAAATAGAAATAGAA
>OMWP01000004.1 GCA_900314795.1 uncultured Eubacteriales bacterium | reverse complement strand
CGTCCTTGACATACGCCAGTATGCCTGCGTCCTCCGCCTTGCTCTGCGAAATTTCTCGCTAACAAATTTGTTAAAGCGTTTAATGGATACTTAGTATTACGATCCGTTTGCAATTACCAATTACTAATCACTGATCACTGATCACTAACCACTGATAATCACACCGCCGCCGAGGACGATGTCGCCGTCGTACAGCACACACGCCTGTCCCGGGGTGATGGCGCGGATCGGATCGTCGAAGATCACCGTCACACTGCCGTCCGCATTGGGATATGCCGTAGCGGGCTGCTCTTTTTGGCGATAACGTGTTTTCGCCTTGCAGCGCACAGGTTCGGTCGGCACTTCGCCCGATATCCAGTTGAAGTCCTCCACCGTTGCCGTCGTGGTGAACAGGTAGCTTTCATCCCCCAGCACCACCGTATTGTCATCCGCGTCGATCTTCACCACATAGATCGGCGCGCCTACGCTGATACCGAGGTGCTTGCGCTGACCGATGGTGTAGTGCGAGATCCCCTTATGCTGTCCGAGCACCTTGCCGTCGACCGTGATGAAATCGCCCGTGGGCATGGCGCCGCATTTTTCCTCGATAAAGGCGGCATAGTCGCCGTCGGGGACAAAGCAGATATCCTGGCTGTCGGGCTTGTCCGCATTGACAAAACCGTGCTCCGCCGCGATACGGCGCACCTCATTCTTGCTCAGTCCGCCGAGGGGGAATCGGATATGCTTTAACTGCTCCTGTGTGAGCGAATACAGCACATAGCTCTGATCCTTTGCCGGATCAAGCGCCTTTTTCAGCAGGAACTTTCCGTTTTCTTCCTCCACGCGGGCATAGTGACCCGTCACAACTAAGTCGCATCCCAGCTCCTGTGCTCTCAGCAGGAGCTTGTCGAATTTCATATAGCGGTTGCAGTCGATACAGGGATTGGGCGTGATACCGCGGCGGTAGCAATCGATGAATTTGCCGATGATCTTCTCCTCAAAATCCTCTGTAAAATTGAACACATAGTACGGGATCCCGAGGCGGTGACAGACCGCGCGCGCGTCCTCGACCTCTTTGAGAGAACAACAGGACTTGGGGTTATCATCATCTTCTTTGTCAAACAAACGCATCGTACAGCCGATGCGCTCGCAGTCGCTCATCAACAATGCCGCTACGGAGGAATCCACGCCTCCGCTCATCGCAATCAATGCTTTCATAAATGCCTCTTTTGTCAAAATTCGCAATGACTTTTTATATGTAATGGTTGAGCTCGCCGCGGGATGCATACGAATTGTCATTACGAGGAGGAACGGAGTTCCGACGCGGTAATCTCAACCTTAGCCAATTGCGTCCCTCGCAATGACCGTTTGATAGAATATGTGTTTATTATATATGAAAAATGAAAAAGTGTAAAGGAAAAAAGATATACTTGATTTACCTACCATGTTTGTAGTATAATATATGGTAGATGTTGAGATTGCCACATCGCCTGTTGGCGATTCGCAATGACATTTTATATGTAATGGTTGAGATTGCCACTCCGCCTATAGGCGATTCGCAATGACCATTTTGAAAAGGATGAAAAAGCATGAAAGTATCTACCAGAGGACGCTACGCATTGCGCGTACTGATTGATCTTGCCGAACACAATAACGGCTCCTACATCCCGATGAAGGAGGTTGCCGCGCGGCAGGAGCTGTCGCTCAAATACCTTGAGCGCATCCTGCCGACCCTGACCAAGGCGAAGCTGATCGCGGGTGTTCACGGCAAGGGCGGCGGCTACAGGCTGACCCGTTCACCCGAGGAATATTCCGTCGGCGAGGTACTGCGCCTGACCGAGGGCGACCTCGCGCCCGTCGCATGCTTAGCCCCCGACGCGGATCCGTGCCCCCGCGCCGCGGAATGCCGCACCCTAAAGATGTGGCAGGATTTTTACGACATGACCAATAAATATTTTGACGGCATCTCCATCGCCGACCTCGCTCAAACCGAAACCGCGGATAATTATGTGATATAAAAAGCATTCCCCTTGAGGGGAAGGTGTCGAGCGACTGAGCGAGACGGATGAGGTGGAAGCCTTTCAGTTCCATCAATATTCGACATAAAACGGAAATGTTTCCACCTCATCCGACCTTTTCGACGTTTGAACGTAGAAAAGCCCACCTTCCCCTCAAGGGGAAGGCTGATCATCAACAACGCCCCTCCGAGAGGAAGGGCGTTTTCTGCGTTCATAGCCTACAGCGGTGGCTCGGGCGGTTCGGTGACCTCCTTGCCGTCATAGGTATAGGTCTTATCCTTTAATGTGATCGTTCCGTTATCCTTAAACGTAATATCCGTATTTTCGTCAAACGGAGGGTTTTCTATGTAAAAATCTTTGACCTCATGCCAATCCATCATGAACTCAAACGCTCCGACCGAAAAGCTATGCGTACTGTCATAGGAATAGACAATCTTGTGGTGCCAATCCACGTTATCGTCATCTGCGCACTCGACCACTCTGAGGCGGTGGATGCCGTCGGGCGACGGAATATCGGCGAGATCACCGAGCTTCTCAAAGGCGAAGATAAAGTTTAAACCGCTGAAAAGCAGGCTGAAACCCATCACTATAGAGAACACAATGATCATTGAAATCATCAAATATGGTAACCTGACATAGAACCACGTCGTGATGGCCAACACGATCACACATATCAAATAAAGCAGGGATTCCCATGTTGTAGGTGATCTCTCTGTTAATTTAGCCAGTAATAATCTGCTGACAGGCAGGAGCATCATGGATAGGATCAGCAATACCTTTGCTACCCTGCCGACGGTTTTATCCTTAAAAACCAGCATCACAATACAGACGCCGAGAAGGATGATGTGCAGCGCATCGGCACAAAGCATCCATCCGTCAAACAGCACGGCATGGTCGGGGAGGAATACGCGTCAAACGAGATATAACAGCGGAAACAATGCCGTCATCCCAAATAACAGATAAGAGAGGATACTATTACGTTTCATCGCTTTCGCTTTTTTCATCTTTACTCAGCTCCCTTCTCTTGTACGCCGTCCACAGCATGATGATCCTGACAACAGCCGAGACGAGGATAAAGCCGATCCACAGCTCGGCGATATGAATGGTCTCGTAGTTCGGGATCGGACGGACGGGATAGAGAATGATCCGCGCGATCAGCCAGACGAGGAACATCGCCCCGACCGTCGCCGTGACGACAAGATTGCTCAAAAACAGCTTGACCGCCATATTCACCGCGTCGTCGTCCCGCAGGGTGAACCACGCGGAAAGGGCGGTAACGCCCGCCATGACCGCGATCACGGCGAGATCGACCCACATGCCTGTCGAAAACAGATAGCCGCCGTCGCTGTCGAATTTGATATAGAGCCCGAACAGCACCAGCATGATCAGCATGACGGTGCGGACGATACCATCGACGACGGCGGAGCTGTACGCGCCCTCGATGAAACGCGCGATCAGATACCGCAGGTGCATGCGGCTGTCCTCGGGAGGTGTTTCGGGCAGCTCATCCTCCGCCAGCGATTCGGCAAGCTCCTCAAAGGAGCCGATCTCCTCGCTCAGCGCGCTCAGGGAGCTGAGCACCTTTTCGCTTTTTCTCAGCTCCGTCTCCTGCTTTTCGGTCACCTCTGCGACGATGGCGGGAATTTTTTCGGGATTCTCCTGCACCTCTCTGATCTGCGCGATCGAAAAGCCCGACGCGCGAAGAACGGCGATCTGATCGAGTCGGGTGACGTCGTCATCGGAGAAGTCGAAGGAACGCCTGCCTGTATAGTTTTCGGTTTTATCGGGCGCGAGCAGTCCGTTTTCTATATACAACCGTATCGCTCGGTCGGACAGCCCCGTGCGCTCACATACCGTTTTGATTTTCATAAAATCACCTGATTTCTCCCTTATATTACACTTTGACGCAGGGTAAAAGTCAAGTGCTTTTCAAAAATATACGCTGATAGATGCAAAAACTGCCCCAATCATCGGAGTAGATGATCTGCTTCACGGTAAGCGGCGTTTATCGGAAGGGCTTCGGGAGGAGCAAGCCCCTCCCCTACAATCTGTTTCATCTGGCTTCGCGGTTTGATGACTGATACATGAAACGACAAAACTGCCCCGATCGCTCGGGGCAGTTCATTCTTTTAATGCAGTTGAGATTGCCACGCCGTCAATCGACGGCTCGCAATGACAATCTTAAGAATCTGTTTTTGACCCGCCGCTCACGAAGCGTCAGTAAAGATGACGTTCACAAAAGGCGGAGCATACACGCACGCGTGCGCACGCGTGCTTATTTTACCTTCCAGATCTCCTTCGCGTACTGGAGGATGGTGCGGTCGGAGCTGAAGGTGCCGCAGTGCGCTACGTTCTTGAGGCACTTGGTACCGAAGGCGATACGATCCTTGTAATCGTTGTTCGCCTGCAGCTTCTTCGCGACATAATCCGGCAGATCATAGAGCAGGAAGTAGTGGTCAGCGTGGTGCCAGTTGGTGCCGTTGATGAGCGCGTTGTGCAGCTCTGCGAAGGAGCCCTCGCCCTGCGCGCCGCCGTCGTTGAAGGTACCGTCGATCAGGGTGTCGACGACACGCTTGATCATCGGGTTGGAGTTATACAGCGCTCTCGCGTCGTAGCCTTCCTTCTTCAGGCGTTCGATATCCTCGACTCTGCCGCCGAAGATATACTCGTTCTCTTCGCCTGCCTGCTGCGCGATCTCAACATTCGCGCCGTCATAGGTGCCGAGGGTCACAGCGCCGTTGAACATGAACTTCATGTTACCGGTACCGGAAGCCTCAGTACCCGCGGTGGAGGTCTGCTCGGAGATATCCGCCGCTACGACCAGCTTCTCAGCATAAGATACGTTGTAGTTGCTGACAAATACGACCTGCAGCTTATCCTTGGTGTCGGGGTCATTGTTGACGAGATTCGCGATCTCGTTGATGTACTTGATGATGGCTTTCGCTCTCTTATAGCCGGGAGCAGCCTTTGCGCCGAAGATGAAGCAGGTCGGCTGGAAGTCGGGCAGCTGACCGCTCTTGATGCGGAAGTAGATCCACATGATCGAGAAGGCGTTCAAGAGCTGTCTCTTATACTCGTGCAGACGCTTGACCTGGATATCGAAGATGAACTTGGGATTGATCTCCTTGTCATCCATCTTCTTGACATAGGCAGCGAGCTGTTTCTTCTTCGCGTATTTGATCTTGTTGAATTCCTTGACGGAATCGGGGTTGATGTACGCGTCGAGCTTATCCATCTTGCTCATATCCTTGAGCCAGCCGGAACCGATGCGGTCGGTGATGAAGGAAGCGAGCTCGGGGTTGCACAGACCGAGCCAGCGACGCTGGGTGATACCGTTGGTCTTGTTCTGGAAGCGCTCCGGATAGACCCAGTACCACTCCTTGAGAACGTCGTTCTTGAGGATCTCGGTGTGGATCCACGCAACGCCGTTGACATAGGAGGAGACATACATGGCGAGTCTTGCCATATGCACCTTGCCGTCGCGGATGATGCCCATCGCGTTGATGTTGTGCTCTTCTACGCCCTTATACTTAAGGTCGTTCCACTGACGCTCGTTGATGCGCTCGATGATAGCGTAGACATCGGGGATGATCATCTTCATCAGACCGGTATCCCACTTCTCCAGTGCCTCAGCCATAACGGTGTGGTTGGTGTAATTGAAGGTCTTTTGAGCGATATCGAAGGCATAGTCAAAGTCAACGCCCTCATTCTGGAGCAGACGGATCAGCTCGGGGATGGATACGACCGGATGGGTATCGTTGAGCTGGATGGTGGTCATCTCCGCGAAGTGAGAGAAGTCGTTATCGTATTTCTTCTTATATCTGCGGATGATATCCTGCAGAGAAGCGGAGGAGAAGAAGTACTGCTGCTTTAAGCGCAGGATCTTACCCTCATAGCTGTTGTCGTTCGGATACAGAACCTTACTGATGTTCTCGCAGTTGTTCTTATTCTTGACAGCGTCGTCATAGCGGCCGTCGTTGAACGCGAGGAAGTCAAAGCTCTCAACAGGCTCCGCCTGCCACAGGCGCAGGGTGTTGACGTTCTTGGTGCCGTAGCCGATGATCGCCATATCATAAGGAACGGCAACAACGGTGCTGTCGGCAAATTTAACGATCTGGGACTGATCATCACGACGGATGCACCAGGGATCGGGATTCTTGAGCCAATCATCGGCGACCTCTACCTGATAGCCGTCCTTGATGAGCTGCTTAAACAGACCGTAACGGTAGAAGATACCGTAACCGTCAAGCGGAACCTCCTGTGTCGCCGCGGAATCAAGGAAGCAAGCAGCCAGTCTGCCCAGTCCGCCGTTACCCAGAGCGGCGTCCTCGATCTCCTCAAAGCGGTTGATGTCAATGCCCTTGCTCTTCAACAGGCTCTTGACCTCGTCGAGGATACCGGCACAGTACAGGTTGTTGTAGATCATTCTACCCATCAGGAACTCAGCGGAGAAGTAGTAGGCTCTGCGGCCTTCCGCATGCTTCTTTCTGCTGCGAGACCAGTTCTGAGCGATCTCGCCCATGACTGCCTTACCGACTACCAGATGGAGCTGCGGGGTGGTCAGATGCTTAGGCTGTGTACAAAACGCACTTCTCGACAGTTCGGTGATCTGTTCCATAGTAATGCTCATTTTACTTTTCCTCCAAACGTGAATAAGTTTTAGATAAGTGATATAATCTATCGGCAATTTCCTTGGTGGCGGCGCCGTCCTTCATGCGCCATTCCCAGTTGCCGCCCAGCGTAGACGGTACGTTGATACGCGCCTCGCTGCCAAGCCCCAGGATATCCTGCATCTGGATGATCGCATAGTCGGCAATACTCTTGTACGCCGCCTCAATGAACTTCCAGTTGACTTCGTCGCCCGGATGGATACCGAGATATTTGTTACAATGTTCTTTCTCCCAGCCTTCTGCCTGGCTGTACCAGCCCATGACGGTGTCATTATCATGCGTACCGGTATAGACGACACAGTTGTGGGTGTAGTTATGCGGTAAGAAGTCGTTTTCGTCGTCATCCGCAAACGCGAATTCCAGTACCTTCATGCCCGGATAACCGCTCGCCTCGAGCAGCGCGGTAACGCTGTCGAACAGCTCGCCCAGATCCTCGGCGACGATCTGGATATCGCCCAGCTTCTCACGCATCACGTTGAAGAAATCAATGCCGGGGCCGTTGCGCCATTCGCCGTTGATCGCGTTCTCTGCGCCGAAGGGGATCGCGTAGTAGGTATCGAACGCGCGGAAATGGTCGATACGGGTGATGTCAAAGAGCTTGTCGGCGGCGGCGATACGACCCATCCACCATTCATAGCCTGTCTCCTTGAGATAATCCCAGTCATACAGCGGGTTGCCCCACAGCTGACCCGTCTCGGAGAAGTAATCGGGCGGGCATCCGGCAACGCATACGGGATCCAGATTTTCATCCAGCCAGAATACCTCGGGGTTTGCCCAAGTATCGGCGGAGTCCATCGCGACATAGATCGGCATATCGCCTAAGATCTTGATGCCCAGACCGTTGACATACGCGCGGAAATCCTCCCACTGCTTATAGAACTCAAACTGTACCCACTTCCAGAAGTCGATCTCCTTACGGAACTTGCGGGTATAGCGGGTGACGGCTGCTTCCTCACGAACGCGGATCGCTTCATCGTCCCACTCGGGCCACGCCTTGTTGCCGAAATACTTTTTGACCGCCATGTACAGCGCATAGTCCTTGATCCACTTGGAATTCTTTCTCTTAAAGGAGTTAAATGCCTTGCGATCGCCCTCCATGAACTTTTCATAAGCGATCTTCAGCACCTCAAAGCGGCTGTAGTAGATCGCGCCGTAGTCGATCTCCTCCGCATTGTTGCCCCAATAGAATTGCTCGATCTGCGCCTTGGTCAACAGACCCTCTTTTACAAGGGTGTCAAGATCGATCATGTAAGGATTGCCCGCATAAGTGGAAAAGCTCTGGTAGGGGCTGTCTCCGTAGCTGGTGGGTCCGACGGGCAGGATCTGCCAGACGGACTGTCCCGCGGCCTTCAAAAAGTCCGCGAACTGTCGCGCTTCTTTACCGATGGTGCCGATTCCGTACGGCGACGGTAAAGAGGTGATGGGCATGAGCACACCGGAAACTCTTGCCATAATTTCAACTCCTGTCATATTAAATTTAATCGGATTGTCGCTATGATTACAAAGATTCTGTGCCGAAATTGTCTATCTTGCACAGATAAAGGCATAGCTACCGACCCTATTCTTCAATATTTTAACATAGGAACAGATAAATTACAACCTTTTTTATAAAAATCGTAACAAATATGAGAAGAAAACGCAGCGCCGCGAATCAGGAGCTCTTCACAGGGCTTTCTTGTTATCCGATCCCGACGCCGATCAAACTACCAACAGACAGAAAAACTCCCCTGCAACGCAGAGGAGTTAATATAGGAAAGGAACACTGAATGGTTCATCAGTCGGTCGGCAGATCGTCCGATCATACTATGACGATCATGCGCAATATATGTGGAGGGCTGCGATTCGAGTGCAGCCTGAAAAACCATTTCCTTGCCGTTTTGAGTCGCAGCCCTTACCGACAGGATATAGTAATCGATTTGCGAAAACACTCCTTTATGGTTGGAAGAACCCTGTTTGCACAGGGCTCTTCCGTGGAAAAAATGCACAAACCGCATTCCCTTTACCGACAGATCAGAACAACTGACCGACCGGGTAAGGAATCGCGATATTCGCCAAATAACGCTGGATCAATGTTGAGTCAACGATATCGAGTACGCCGTTTCCGTCTATGTCCGCACACATCAAGGTGTCTTCCTCAATGCCGGTATCCATATTGATGTCATACCGTTGGATCAGCGTCGCGTCAAGCGGGGTAAGCACACCGTCGCCGTCCGCGTCACCGAGCCTTGCCCCGGATAACGTCACGAATGTAAAGCCCCATTTTGTCGCGTATTCCTCAGCAGCGCTGTCTTTCATGCCCTTGATCGTAAAGTTCTTGTTCTTCTCTCGATCAAAGTAAGGATCTCCAAAAGCATTGTCACTAATTGTTGTCACTTCGGGAAGGAGCGTAATTTGTGAAAGACCGGCGTCCATAAAAGCGCCGTCCAGCACCTCGGTCACCGAGGAAGGGATGTTGATATGCTTCAAATTGACACAGTCCCTGAACGCCCAATATCCGATTTTCTCTACCGAAGCAGGGATCTTGACCTTTTCAAGCGAGGTGCAACCGCCGAACGCGCCAAAATCGATCTGAGATACACCCTCGCACACAGTTGCTTTTTTCAGATTACTCAGTCCCGAAAACGCATGGACCCACTCTGTGACAGAGGCAGGTACGGTAACGCTGCTCAGCTCGGGGCAATTAGTAAACGCAAATTCTTCGATCACGGTCACATCGTTCGGAATGGTGTAATCGCCGCTCTTGCCCATAGCAAGAACCAGACGGCTGCCGTCATAGAGCAGACCGTTCTCGCAATGCAGCTCGTCACATTCGGGCGTATCGATCCGCTCAAGGCTCGGGCAATTCTTTATATATTCTCCGTTGACAGAAGGATGCTCACCCAAGAATGTAATCGTTTTCAGCTTTGGGCAGTTCTGAATATAAAAATGTATTCCGGCGGGTATCGTCAACGAGGTCAGCTCCGGGAGATCCTCGATAATCGGTGTGGGTTTCTCATAAACAACGGGATTGCCGTTGATATGATCGGGGATCACGACGTCGCCGGTGAGCCCCTCTGCTCTTGTATAATAGAATCGGCTGTCACCATAAACCGAATAATAGAGTCTGCCGCCGTTGAGCTCGATATACGGCTCCGTTTCATCCGGGGTAGCCTCATCCGGGGTCGCTTCATCCGGATCAGCGGTGAAGGTGACGACGCCGTCCTCTATCTCATATACGCCGTCACTAACGGTGATCGTCTGTAATGTGGGGCACGCTTCCATAAAATGGTCGATGTGATCCATAAAGCGGTCAACGCCAATGCTATCTACCATATTTGTAAAGTCGATCGAGGTGATCGCGATCTTCGGATCAACGGTTGCGAATGCGTCCTCGGCAAAGTAAAATCGGTCACCGCCGTCACGTCCATCATCGCTTACAAGATATATGGGCAGCACCAGCTCGCCGTTGACATTGTGAACCTCTGTGATCACGGAAACGATCTCAGGCTTTGCCGACAGATCTTCCTCCCAGACATATTGATTGCCGTTAATATCGGTATAGATGGTCTGATCGGCGTCCCTCGACGCGGCAAGATCGACCTGAGCGGCGGCAGCGCCGGACGGCACGGCAATAACGGCACTCAGCGCCAGCATCAGCGCTAAGACCACGGATAAGATTTTCTTTTTGTTGTTCATGATTTCCTCCTTAGAAATTTTGCTTGAATTGGCGAAAGAAGAACTTTTTCCGTTCTCACCAATAAAGATGCACGAAACAACAAAAAGGATTTAAAAAATCTTATTTCTCACAAAAAAGTGTAAAAACTTGTCGAGATTCATCATAACCAATGCCGAAAGCTACTTTATGTATCGTTGCATTATTCCCAAACGCTCCATTAGTTAAAAACATCCCGGCAATACTTCGCATACCTTGTATATCTTCTAAACCATAACGAGGATCCAAGCCTAAAATATCAGATGCATATGAACTAACGCTATCTATTCCGACTTGATTTAACGCTTGTTTTTTTCGACCAGCTATATCCTCATCGAATACAGCTTCCTTACCATATAAGCGCGCGGCACGGCATAGCCGCACATCAAGTGTCAACTGATATTCATCATGCCTCGTAGCTAATGACTCTAACATATATTGAATCATCAACTGTTCCATATCGGACAGTTGATAATCGACCGCCTCCGGATCATCACGAATCGTTATCATTTCCTCCTCGAGGATATCTCTCCGCCAATCCGAATCGGCAGCCGTTTCGGATTCGGAGCCGCCATAGAAGCTGCCGCTCTTTTCTTCGCCGTTTTCTACGCCTGACACGATACCCGCGATCCCTGTCGCTGCGATCACACACGCCGCCATTCCTGCCGCGATCTTAACGATCAGCGAGGAGCTCGCTGTCGTGAATACGCCCGCCGCGTAGCCTGCCGATCCCGAGGTGGTATAGATCGCCGGGAGGATCACTTTCCACGTTCTCTCCCTGCGGCGCTTTTGTTTCGCATCCTTTTGCAATAGCTCAACAAACACCTTGCCGAAGGGCGCCGCGACAACGCCGCGGAATCTCTCGCCGTTCTTCTTCTCCCATTGCTCGACCTCTTTTTTGACAGAGGCGCGCGCATAGCGCAGGCGGGATTTTGCCGTGCTCTCACTGCAATCCATGATCGCGGCGATCTCCGTAATCTTTTGCTGATGATAATAATACAGCACCAGCGTCTCGCGCTGTTCATAGGGCAGCTTTTCGATCATACGGCGCAGCTGCTCGGCGGTATCGCGCCGCTCCGCCATCGTCGCGGGCAGCATCGGCTCATCGACCTCCTGCTCTAACAGCTTTACATCGATATCCTCGTCCGGAACGGGTGTTTTCTTACGCTTGCGCAGGATCATCAACGCCTCGTTGTTCGCGATCCTCATCAGCCATGAAGAGAAGCTGCCGTCGTTCTTTAATGTAGACAGCTTTCGGAACACATGGATAAAGGTTTGCTGGACAGCGTCCTGTGCGTCGTCATAGTTCTGCAATACGCCGTAGGTCAGCGTATAGACCGACTCGTAGTACTGGTTATATAATTGTTCGTATGCCTCGGATTTTCCCGCTCGCAGATCATCTAATAGTTCTTGTGTTATTTCCGTCATTGGTTCTTCCCCCTGCTTTTCTATATAATATGATGACAGAAAAGCAAATTTGGATCTAAATCATACAAAATTGTCATTTTTTGACGATCATTATACGGTTGATGTTAATTGTCAATCGTTCGTTAAGATAAAACCATCGGCGAACCGATGGCTCCTTCTTACAGCTTTTCTGTTTCCTTGAGCGCAAAGTACAGCGCCGCAGTGACGGCGAGCTCACGGATCCGCTCACGGTCGGCGTTGTTCTCGCCGAGGAGCATCTTTTCGGTATGCAAACCCAACTCGGTGCTGATGCCGATGTAGACCAGTCCGACAGGCTTATAGATCGTGCCGCCCAAGGGACCTGCGATACCCGTAGTAGAGATGCCGATATCCGCGCCCGCGAGCAATCGGACGCCGCGCGCCATCTCAGCGGCGGTGCGATCCGACACCGCGCCGTAGGTGGAGAGCGTTTCCTCACGCACACCGACGAGCTTGTGCTTGATATGGTTCGCATAGGTGCACACACCGCAGTCGAACACACCCGACGCGCCCGACACCGAGGTGATCGCGCCGGATACCAAACCGCCGGTACAGCTCTCGGCAGTCGCGACGCGCTTTTTCATTTTGGTCAACGCCGTCACCAACAGCTCCGGCAGCTCCTTTTCATCAATATGATCCTGAGCCAACAGCTCCAATAATTCAGATGTTTTCATAACAACCTCCGGATTAATTAGGAATTAGAAATTAGGAATGAACGGTGATGACAGACATGCACATCTTTCATCTCAGAAGGCAATACCCTGTTTTTTCTGTAGGGGACGACATTTATGACGTCCCGAACCTTTCTGAAAGTTAGCATTATTTTGCGAAGCATATCTTATTTTAGATTATAATAATTCCTCATTCCTTCGCAGTAGCTCTCAGCCAATCATCGTTTACGGACTCAAGCGTCCGTTCCGATTCTTGGGAGAGCCTTGCATGGGTGCTGTTAGCCAAATCAAAGATTTGGACAGCACCTCAATTCCTAATTATTATAAACCCTCTTCTCCACTATTGCAATCATCATCGAAATTTGTTAGAATTTGTTTACAAATAAATTGCCAAACCGTAGAACGGTTCGCAATAACAACATAGCGGAGATAACATGGCTTGGTTTTTTACGAATGACGCACTGACAACCGAATACTACACCATCACGGGCGAGGACGCGTCGCATATCGCGCGGTCGCTCAGGATGAAGGTCGGCGAAGCACTGACCCTCTGCACCCCCGACGGCAGACGGCACGAGTGCGAGATCACCGAGATCACGCGCACCGACGTGACCGTGCGGATCCTCAGCTCCACCGCATGTGAGCAGGAGCCGGATGTACATGTCCATCTGTTCATCGCGCTGATGAAGGGCGATAAGATCGACGACGTGGTGCAAAAGGCGGTCGAGCTGGGCGCGAGCGAGATCACGCCCTTTTTGAGCGCGCGGTGCATCTCGCGTCCCGATGAAAAGGGACTGCAAAAGAAGCGTGCCCGATGGCAGAAGATCGCCGACAACGCCGCCTCACAATCGCGCCGCGGTATCATCCCGCGCGTGAATCCCTGCATCAGCCTGCGTGACATTCCCGACGCCGTCAAGAACACGGACGCGTCCGTCGTCTTTTACGAATGCGGCGGCGAAAAGCTCAGTTCATTGATCCAAAGCAAGATCAAAACACTGGCGCTGATCACGGGGTCGGAGGGCGGCTTTGAGCAGGAAGAGATCGATTATCTTACGCAAAACGGCGTCAAGGTCGCCACACTGGGCAAGCGCATCCTGCGCGCGCAGACCGCACCCGTCGCGGCGCTCTGCGCGGCAATGCTGCTGACGGGAAACTTAGAATAAAATCAGTGATTAGTGATCAGTGATTAGTGATCAGCAAATGGGCGGGCTCTGCCCGCACCCGATTTCTAATCATCGGAGCAAAGCGACCTGCGATACTGACCACTGACCACTAACCACTGAACACTAATACCGGAGGTACATTATGTTAGGCTTTATCTGTGCACTCGGCATCGAGGTCGAGGGCATTGTCAATAGGATGGAGAATAAAGAATCATCCACCATCGCCAAGATCACCTATTACAAGGGAGAGCTCTGCGGCAAAGAGGTCGTATGCTGTGAATGCGGCGTGGGCAAGGTCAATGCCGCGATGAGCACCCAGATCATGATCGACGCCTACCACCCCGACGTCATCGTCAACAGCGGTATCGCGGGCTCGCTGTCGGGCGATATCCGCATCGGCGATATCGTGATCTCCGACGACTGCGTCCAGCACGATATGGACGGCACCGAAGCGGGCGATCCGCTCGGCCAGGTGCAGTTCAACGACGAATTACGCACCTACTTCCCTGCCGATGAAGCGACCGCCGACAAGCTCGCTGCCGCATGCAAAACCATCGACGGCATCAACGTGTTCCGCGGAAGGATCGCCTCGGGCGACGTATTCATCACTGCTCGTGAACGCCGCCGCCGCATTGCGGATCACTTTGGTGCTCTCGCGTGTGAGATGGAGGGCGCGGCTGTCGCCGTCGTATGCTATCGCAACGACGTTCCGTTCGCGATCCTGCGCAGTATCTCGGACGACTTCAACGACAACGAATTCATGGACTTCATGCAGTTCCGTGAAGAAGCCGCAAAGCGTTCGATCAAGGCGATCGAGCGATTTATCAAAACAGCATAACGATGGAATGATATAACGCCGCGTACCAACTGTACACGGCGTTATAAAAAGAGGTTTATGAAAGAAGAATTCCATGAATGACTTGGTTCGTTTTCTGTCTGTATATACACGGCAAAAAGAAAAGTGTGACACTTTTTTCAAGTTTTTAAATTACAAAGACCGCTTCAGCGCATCTGCCGAAGCGGTCTTATTGATTGGTTTGACACTGCATCAAGAATACAAAGCCATTACCCTAGTTATCAAACACCCAATACTGTGTACCGGACGCGGAGATCTCGGACATCGTGAAGGTCGTACCGATATAGTTGTTGCCGCCGTTGGGATCGTAGACAATGATCCTGCCGGATGAGGTAATGCCCGCGAGCACAATGAAGTGACCGGCGCGGGTGAAGATGCCGGGTTTTTGGGCGCTGATAACATACTTGCCCTGTCTGAGCGCGGATATCACAGCGTTCGTTTCATAGGCGCCGAGCTGCTGCTCCATGTCGATACCAAAGTGATCGGCAGCAGCGCCGAAGTAGCTCCAATAGGTGCCGACGCCCATCATATAATACTTGTTGCCGCACCAGCTGACAGCATCCACGGGTGTGATCCTCCTACCCTTCAGCGTCGAGGCGACCATCGCAAAACAGGTGGGTCCGCAGCCCGACCAGGCGATGGTATCATCGCCGTACGGATAGTTGTAATCCGTTTGGTCGTAGTAGTAGAAGCCATCCGTACTGCTGCTGCCGCCGTCGACTGCGATCACAAAGCCGGACGGATCAAAGCCGCTGTAGAACGCGGTTCCCGCATAATTGATGACCCTGACCGTATAGGTGTAGGTGTTGCCTGCCGAAACATCGGTATCCGTATAGCTGTTGGAGCTTGTATCACCCAGCCTGCTCCAAGAGCCGTTGATCTTTTTATAGACGCGATATCTCGAAGCGCCGCTCGGACTGTTCCATGTGAGCGTCACGCTGTCGGAATCGACGTCGGCATCGATCAGCTTCGGCGCGTCAACATAATACACGCTCACGCCGGTCGTATCACAGTCGGAGGTGAACGCCGTTCCGTCGGAGTTGATACAGCGAACGGTATAGCGGTAGGTGTAGCCTGACGCAACATCGGTATCGATCACCGAGGTGCCGGTCGTCTCGGTCAGCTTTGTCCAGCCGCGGCTGCCGTAGTAATAGACGCGGTATTTCTCTGCGCCGGGAGAAGCCTTCCACGAGATCTCGATGCCGTTCTTGGTGAAATCAGGCTCATACAGAACCGGCATGACGTTGAACGGGCACAAAGCACCGTCGTGGTTATAATCGGAGGTAAAGCTGTTGCCGTCCGCCGAGATACACCGCACGGTATAGCGGTAGGTGTAGCCGGAGGCGACGTCATCATCGATCACCGAGGTGCCGGTCGTCTCGGTCAGCCTTGTCCAACCGTCTCCGCCGTAATAGTAGACGCGGTATTTAGCGGCGCCCGCAGAGGGCGTCCAGCTGATCTTGATGCTGTCGTTATAACATTCCGCACTGAGATCCTGCGGCGCGGCGATATAGTGAAGCGATTTTCCCGTGCGGTCAAAGGTGGACTCGAACCGTGTCCCCTCCGCATTGACACAGCGCACGGTATAGGTGTAATCCCTGCCCGACTCAGCCTTGTGTACAAATGAATTGGACGTGGTCTCGCCGGCTCTTGTCCAGCCGTTTTCGCTTCGATAATAGACGCGATATTTGAACGCGCCCTTACATGCGTTCCAATTAATTTCCACGCCCTCGGCTCCGCCTCTGACGCTCGTCAACCGCGGCATCTCAACATAGCGGATACTTCTGCCGGCATAGAAATCCGACGTGAACGCCGTCGCTTCTTTATTCAAGCAGCGCACAGTATAGGTATAGTTGTAACCGGACTCGATATCATCATCCTCAAAGGAGGTCTGTGTCGTATCGGCAAGCTTTGTCCAGCCGTTGGATCCACGGTAATACACGCGATACAGCTCGGCTCCCTCTACCGCGTCCCAGCTGATGGAGATGCTCTTTTCGTTGCACTCGAGATCGAAATCGGGCGCGGCGATAAAGGTATGGGATACGCCGGGCTTGAACCAGCTCATGAACGCGTCGCCGGCGTTGTTGATACAGCGTACCGTGTAGGTATAGGTCGTGCCGGAAGCAACGTCGGTATCAACATAAGAGGTGTCCGCTGTATCCACCATCCGTGTCCAGCCGTTTCTGCCGCGGTAATAGACGCGGTATTTCTGCGCACCGCCTACCGCATCCCAGCTGATACGAACACCGTCCTCGGTGTTGGTCAATGAGGTGATGGTGGGAGCGGCGTAATACGCGACACTTTTGCCGGGGAGATATCCGCTGGTAAAATCGGTGCCCGCGGCATTGATACAGCGCACGGTATAGGTGTAATTCTTGCCGGATTCCACATCGGTGTCGGTATACGAATTCGAGGTCGTATCGACCATGCTTGTCCAGCCCCGGCTGCCGTAATAATAGATACGGTATTTTTCGGCTCCCTGTACAGCCGGCCAGGAGATATCTATGCCGTCCGCACCGTTACTGACGGAGAATTCGGGAGCATTCAGGAACATGCCGCGGATCCCCTCACTGTAATAGGAGCTGATAGGTTCGTCCGCCGCGTTCAGACAAATCACGGTATAGGTGTAGGACGAACCGGAGGAAACGTCGGTATCGACATAGGATGTCTCTGTGGTGTCCGCCATCCTCGTCCAGCCGTTCCTGCCGCGGTAAAAGATTCGATATTTGTCGGCGCCGGGGGACGCCTGCCACGAGATCCGGATACCGTCGTCGGTACTGTCAGCAGACAAGAGTACGGGTGCCGCGATATATCTGATCCCCTTGCCCGCAGTGTCACAATAACTGGTGTAGCGCTCACCGTCCGCGGTAATGCACCGCACCGTATAGGTGTAGGAATTGCCGGAGCGCACATCTGTATCAAGCAGATAATTATCCTCTGTCACCGCCATACGCTTCCATGTGCCGTTATTGCGGTAAAATACGCGGTACGCCTTTGCACCCTCTATCGCATCCCATCGGAGCATCACGCCGCCTGCCGCGTTTTCGACCTTCAGCGCGGGAGTCTTCAGATAGGAATGGGTCAAGCCGACCTCATCATAATAATCGTGCATGTATTCGCCGCTGTCCGTCAGCGCTCTGACCGTGTAGGTATATTGCTTGCCGTAAGAAACATTCTTGTCCAAATAGGAGCTGTCGGCGGAGACGGCGATCTGTTTCCAGGTATTGTTCTCTTTTCGCAGAACCGCCACCTTGCTGACGCCGGCATCCTTGTTCCAATAGATCCGGATACCGTCGGTCATGGTCTGTGCGTCGTTGACCACAGCAGGAGCGGAATAAGTCACCTGTCGTACCGTGGTCGTGGTCATCACACCGCCTGCGGCGTTCACACCGTACAGGCGATAACGATAAACATTGCCCGATACCACGGCTTCGTCGATGCAGTAGAGGCGTGTCGTATCTGTCAGCTTTTGCCATCCGCGGCCGTCGGTATACCACTTGTCGACACGATAATGATCGACGCCGCTGATCGTCTGCCACTCTATTCTGACGCCCTCCTGACGGCACTGTAACGAAGTGATCACGGGAGTACCCGCGCCGCTTTCAGCGAGAGCCGCCTCTCCGGTTTCATCCTCCAGTTCAGCCGCCGAAACCGCAGAACCCATCAAAGAGAACAGCAGCAACAACAGCGCCAACAGCGCGGCAACTGACTTTTGTATTATCCTTCGCATTTGATCACCTGCTTTCTGTATAATACTAAACACTAATTAAAATCAGACAATCTTATCGGTCTGATTTTTGTAATACTTCGTTGTCGTCCTTGCAAGGCGCCAGCCTTGCGGCGTCCTTCGCCTCGTCTTACACAAATCATCCTCGATTATCTTATTCTACTCTCAATCAGTGTTTAGTATAAAACGCAATGTCACGCTTGGCGTATATGATTCTATTATAATTATAATTCTAAAAAAGCAATATGTCAACAACAAGAGGATTACATGTTTGCAATATTCTGCCTGATATGGTAGAATATGGGTGATCTTGAGGAATAGGATCCCACCCAACGGAGGTAAAACGATGAGCAAGGTACTGATCTATAATCTTCCGCCCGAAAAGGACGCAAAAGTAAAGATGCTGTGCCGCAAGTTCGGCTTTGATTCCCGCAGTATCGAGAAAGCCGAATACGGCTATACGCTCGGCTATCTGCTGGGTCTGTCGGAGGACGATTCTGTCAGAGACGGCGAGGATTTTGAGGAAGAGATGCTGTATATCGCAGAGCTTCGCGGCGGTATGCTCAATCTGTTTCTCGACCAGCTCCGCCGCAAAAAGCTGAGCGTCCCGCTCAAGGCGATCCAAACCGAGATGAACCTCGGCTTTACATCCCGCGAGCTGTATCACGAGCTATGCGCCGAGAGAGACGCTATCGCGAGGGGTACCACACAGCATCAGGGGTAGGATAATCATGCGGAATACTTTACGGAGGTTCACATGAAACGCTTCACACTATTTTTACTGAGCTGCCTGACAGCCTGTATCATCCTGACAGGCTGCGGCGAAAAGCTCAAGCTCAATCAAAAGCAACTGGAGATGACCGTCGGCGACAGCGTGGAGCTGTCAGCCGGAAAAGCAACAAAGGTCAGCTGGGACAGCAGCAACGATGACGTCGTCACCGTGAACGGCGGTGTTGTCAACGCCAAATCAGCCGGTGAAGCAGTCATCACCGCTTCCTCGGAAAACGGTGAGACCGACTCATGCCATGTTAAGGTTTCCGACAAGCTGATCTCCGAGATCACCCTGAGCGCTACCGGCGTGCGCATCGAGGTCGGAAAAACAATACAGCTTGAAGCGACGTACAGACCTGCCGATGCGTCGCATGTCGTGCTGAATTGGAGCAGCAGTGACGCGAGCATTGCGACCGTCAACGAAGAAGGGTTCGTCACCGGTATCGCTCCGGGGGTTACCACGATCACCCGCAAAAGCGATAACGATATCTCGGCATCCTGTACCGTCAACGTCGGCAGTGCCGGACAGCCTACGGTTGTTCCGACCCAACCGTCCACAGTCGTCAGACCGACAGAAACGTCTGCCTCTCCGAAAAGCACCAACCCTGCCGCGGGCAGTCAGTCGGCAACTTCCGGCGGCATGCTGTTCCCCGATTCTTCCACCCGTTATCTGACAACTGACGAGATCGCCGCGAAGGTCTACGGCATGAGCGGCACGCCCCTGTCGAGCAGCTTCGGTCAGGACGCCGTCAACGAGATCTACGCGCGACACGGATTTGTCTTTCGCACCGCGTCGATCCGCGCGTACTATGAGGCGCAGTCGTGGTATCACCCCGACCCGGGCTATGACGGCTCCTTGAGCGCGATCGAACAGTATAATGTCGGGCTGCTCAGCCAATATTGAGAGCACATCTCAGCCGCTCGCCATAACGAATCAAAGGCATGATCGCCGCGGCGGTCGTGCCTTATTCATAAAATGTTAAAAGAATCATCTTGTATTTGGTATTTTGATAGTATATAATACAATTATATTGAAATTGATCAGGATAGGAGGAATATGATGAAAAGAAGAATCGTCAGCATCATTCTGGCGCTTGCTCTCATCCTTACGGTCTGCGGGGTCGGCTGTGTCGGCGTTTCTGCCGAGGATAATGTCGCCACGATCACGGTAGGCAACAAAACCTATACCGCCAAGGTAGGAGATTTCATCGAATACAGCATCTCATTCCGCAGTACGGGCGACAACATCACGACGGCTCAGGTCGAGCTGCCGGTCGACTTCTCGGCGTTCAGCGGCTACAGCGAGAGCGAGATCGACACCCATCTCGCGCGGATCGCACCCACGACTGCGGAGAATTCCGTTGTAAAACGCTTTGACAAAAGCAACACCTTCGGGCTGACCGGCTATGTCCTGAACTTTGTCAATGTGAACGGCTATTCGTTCCGTACGGAAAAAGAGATCATGAAGCTGATCTTCTGCGTTGAAAAGGCGGGCTCCTACAATCTTACCGCCAAGGTCAGAAATGTCAACGATATCAACGAGAATGTTGTCATCGACGGCAACTATACCCTACAGGACCCCCGCTTCAGCTATGTCGAGAACCTCACCGAAGCCGAGCTGGAAACACCCCAGCCGAAGGTTGCTACCTTTTCCGGCGGCATGAGGATCTCATGGGATCCCGTTCCGGGAGCAAAGCTTTATCGCGTATATGTCAAATCAGAGAGCGCGGGCTGGGTCAGGATCAAGGAAACCACCGAGACCTCCTATATCGATCCCGATGTTGTTTCCGGCAAGCGCTATACCTACACGGTGCGCTGTATGTCGCAGGATGGTTCCCGCTTTATCAGCGATTATGACCGTGACGGCGAATCCGCGATCTATTACACCGCTCCTATCCTGCGGTTGAGCAGCGTAGAGGACGGCGTGAAGATCGATTGGGACGCGGTCCCTCAGGCGTCGTCATACCGCGTCTACTACCGCGGGACCAACGGCTGGACGAAGCTGGTCGATACCAAGGGCACTTCGGTAATCGACGAAGATGTCGTCTCCGGTACACGCTATACCTACACCATCCGCGCGATGGATCAAAACGACAACCACCTGAGCTGGTTCTATCAGGATGGTTTTTCCATCACCTATCTGTCCGCGCCCGACTTCAGCCTGTCTAACGCGGCAAACGGCGTGCAGATCAAATGGGATCCGGTCGAGGGCGCCGTTAAATACCGTGTGTACTACTACGGCAGCCGCGGCTGGACAAAGCTCGCCGAAACCACCAACAATGCCTTCATTGATACCGACGTCAGCTCCAACCATACCTACACCTACACCGTGCGCTGTATCAATGAGGACGGCACCGCCTTCACCAGCGACTATCGCCCCGGCAAGAGCATCAAATATTATGCCGCACCGCAGCTGACCCTCTCTAATGAAGAGGACGGCGTTCGGATCAAGTGGAACGTCATAGCCGGCGCTTCCAAATATCGCGTCTATTACAAAGGAAGCAACGGCTGGACAAAGCTCGCCGATACCTCCGGCACCTCTGTGCTCGACGACGACGTTGCCTCCGGCACCAACTACACCTACACCATCCGCGCGATGGATGCAAACAATAACCACCTGAGCTGGTACTATACAGACGGCTTCCGCATCCAGTTCATCCGCGCGCCTCAGTTCAGCGTATCCAATGAGGCTGACGGCGTCAAGATCAGCTGGGATAAGGTAGGCGGCGCAAAGAAATATCGCATCTTCTATTACGGCTCCAAAGGCTGGACAAGGATGGTCGATACGGCGGACACCTCTTACATCGACAAGGATGTCAGCTCCAATCATACCTTCACCTACACCGTGCGCTGTATCACGGAGGACGGCTCCGCCTATACCAGCGATTTCCGCCCCGGCAAGAGCGTCAAATATGTCGCGGCGCCTAAGCTGACACTTTCAAACACCTCGAGCGGCGTATCGATCAAATGGAACACCGTTGCGGGTGCTTCCAGATACCGCGTCTACTACAAGGGCAGGAACGGCTGGACGAAGCTCACCGATTCCACCGGCACCTCCTTTGTCGACACCGACGTCGCGGACGGCTCGTCTTACACCTACACCATCCGCGCGATGGACGCGAATAATAATCATCTGAGCTGGTTCTACACCGACGGCTTTACCATCACCTATCATAAATAATCATGACGATAAAAAGCACTTCCGATCGATTTCGGAAGTGCTTTTCTTTTATCTATATCCTGCCCGTGCCATGATCAGATCGCCGTTTTTCTTGAGCCATCCGTTCCAGCGGTCATACTCCGGGTACACGGCGTACACCCGCTCATAAAACCGTGCGCTGTGGTTCATCTCGAACAGATGACACAGCTCGTGCACCACCACACTGTCGAGTACCTCGGGCGGGGTGAGCATCAACAGGATGTTGAAGTTCAGATTCTTCTTTGCCGAACAGCTGCCCCAGCGGGTTTTTTGGCACCGAAGGGTGATCCTGCCGTAGCTTGCACCCATGCGCTGTGCATAATACGCGACGCGCTCGGGTATGACTTTTTTCGCCATCTGCGAAAGCACACGCAGTTCCTCTTCACTGAGCCGCGGCACAGCTTGCTCCATTGCCTTGCGCGCGGCGATCTGCTCACGCTTTTTGATGATCCACGCCTCGTGCTTTTGGACGAATTCATCCGCCTCGCGCTTTGTCGTCCGGTTCGGCGCGCGAACGATCAGCTCGTCTCCCCGCACCTCGAGTGAGATCGTCTTTCTTTTTGATTTGATCAAAGTGTATGTAAAATCCATTTTCTATTTGATCCTCATTTGAACATATTCTGCTTAATTGTTTTTCATCAAACAGGGCGCCTCATACGAAGCGCCCTTTCTGCGGTTGATCTCAGCGGATATCAATCATAAAAACGGGATTCCCCGATCGGATACAGAACCGTCATGCGAGCAAAATAACGCTGTAAAAACGTGACATCCATCAAATCAAGCGTCCCGTTTTCGTTGACGTCGCCTCTCAGGGAGATTTTGCCGTCCTCGTCTTTATCCAGTCTTGCCAGAACACGCTGCATCCTCGTCGCGTCGAGAGTGGCAACTTCTCCGTCACCGTCGGCGTCGCCGAGCAGGTATTGCTCCCTGACCTTGAAGGCGATGCTCCGTGTATTATTATAATAATACGCCTCTTCTGTAGCGTGATCCATATTAAAAGAAGCGGTGATCGTATAGTCGCCGACAGGCAGCGCTGCATCGATACTCTCTGCGCCGAATGCCATGCCATGAGAAGGCGATATCGTCACATTTTGATTATAAAAATAATTCTTTGAAAACACCGTATTACCCTGTGAGTCTTTGACCATGACCTGTAGGGCGAGCTTTCCGACATAGTCCGCGTTGGCAAAATTCATCATATACGGCTGATAATAGATCGTCGTATCGGGCGCAAACACTGTGAGGGTATCCTCGCTGTCCGCATCGTTTGTCAGAGCAAAGGGATCGAGCACGATGTCGGGATAGTTTTTCGGATCCATCTTTGCTTCGTCAGAGGTTTCATGAGGGACGTTCTCGCTGAACGGTACCACCGTAGTTGCCTCTGTGATTCGGGCGATCTGTTGATCGGAAATGTGGAACTGATAGGTATCGACCCCCTCCTGCTCCACGGGTTCGAGCGCGTACAAGCTCATCACATCGTCCGCTTCGCGCCGATCCATGCCGTCCCTTACAAAAAACTTATCCGAATCGGAATCGGTAGTCAGTAAACTTTTGTAGAACTTTTCAGATGTTTTCGGATAACGGGTATCGGTCACAAAACCCCACAGGGTGATCGCGTGACTGCCTTCAAGCCCCGCGTCATTATAGATATTGACGCTCAGCGATACGCCGTAGCCGTTTTGCAGTCTGTCATAAACCGCCGCCAGCTGCGTGGCACAGTTTTGAGAAAGGTCAAATTTTTCTGTTACATCGGAAAAGGTATACTGCGGCAGATATCCGCCGCTGCCCGCGGTCGGCTGTGCGCCTTGAGGCGCCGCAACGCCGTTGAGGAACCATCCGGTCGCGTATTCAACATTGCTGCCCGCGTCGTCAAAGTTGCTGATGAACGCCTCAAACAGATCGTCGGCGCTGTCAAAGCCCGCCTGAGCCGCCCAACCCGTGTAGGTCAAAAGGTTAGAGGTCGACGCTGCCCAGCACATGTTTTCGTCGCCGTCATTATCCCAGGTTTTTTCCGCGTCCACAAAGCCGAGGTTTTTTAGCTCAAAATCCGCACCCTCGGAATAGCTTTCAATGATCGCCTGACGGATCTCGTCGACATTATTCTGCGTCAAGCCGGTCAGATACACATGGTAGCTGGTCTCGGGCAACATGAAGTCGGCGGTGTAGTAACCGTTTGTCGCGCTGTCGTTGAGCGCCGCGGTGACGCCCGACTCTTTGACGTGCACCACCTCGAGCAGGGCCTCGCCGTCATCCACAATGGTATAGCTCTCTGTGTCGGGCGCGGTATCGGCGTCGAGCGCGTCGATATCGATGACCTGTTCCGCGCCGGGCACTTCCTGTGCAACAACCGCGGTCGACGTCATCACACTCAGGATCAGTAATACGCTCAATAATGCTGCAATCAGTTTTTTCATCTTCATCATCCTTGTATAAAGTCAGCGAGACACTGATTTCCGGTGTCCCGCGCTTTTTGTATTTGTTGACAGATCAGACGATACGGATGTTCAATGTATCGGTACCGGAGGTCGGGACAGTCTTGTTAGAGCTGATGATCACGACGGTATCGCCCTTTTCTACGATACCGGTATGCAGCGCCTTTTCGAGCGCCTGCAGGGTGATCTCGTCGGAGGTCTTTTTCTCCTTGCCCAGTACCGGCACAACACCCCAGCTCATGCACAGCTTGCGGCACACCTGCTCGCCTGTCACGACCGCGATGATCGGACAGCGCGGACGGCAGCGAGCCATCGCGCGCGCGACAGCGCCGGTCTTGCTCTCGGCGATGATCGCCTTGGCGCCGATATTCTCGGCAACGGTCTTAGCCGCCTCGCAGATATTCTCACGGAAGGCGGACATATCGGTATGCGTCGCGGATGCGCCGCGCAGCAGCATCAGATCCTCGTGCTTTTCCGCCTCGGTACAGATATCGTTGAGCGCCTCGACCGACTCGACGGGGTACATACCCGCCGCGCTCTCGCCGGAGAGCATCACGGCAGAGGTGCCGTCATATACCGCGTTGGCTACGTCGGAGATCTCGGCACGGGTAGGACGGACATTTGTCGTCATGCTGTCGAGCATCTGGGTCGCGGTGATGACATATTTACCGGCAAGCACACACTTGCGGATAATCATCTTCTGGATCTCGGGCAGTTTGATGAACGGAATCTCCACGCCCATATCGCCGCGTGCTACCATCACGCCGTTACTGACGTCGATGATGCGATCAATATCATCCACACCGCTCTGGTTCTCGATCTTAGAAATGATCTCGACATCCTCATAGCCGAGGCTGTCGATATAGTCGCGCAGCTTGATGACGTCATCTGCGGAACGGACAAAGGAAGCCGCGATCACATTCACGCCCATCTTCAGACCGAACTCGATATCGGCACGATCCTTCTGGCTGATATACGGCATATTGATCGAATAACCGGGGATATTGATGCTCTTGCGGTTCGACAATCTGCCGCCGGTGAGGATACGCGTCACGATGCAATCCTCCTCGACCGCCTCGACACGCGCGGAGATCTTGCCGTCGTCGAACAGGATCACTCTGCCGATACTGGTGTTGTCGCGGCGGAAGGTATCGATCAGCTTCGGGTACGAGAGCGAAACGCCCTCGCTGTCGCCGTGACCTTCAGTCGCATACAGGCGATATTCCTGACCCTCTTCCAGATTCACAGCGCCGTCCTCGAAGGTACCGACACGGATCTCGGGACCCTTGGTGTCGAGCAGGAGCGCAACCGTCTGTCCGCTTTTCGCAATCGCCTTCTTCACGGTGTTGAAGCGCTTTTCCATCTCGCCATACTCGCCGTGCGACATATTGAAGCGCGCGACATTCATGCCCGCGTCGATCATCTTCAACAAAGTATCGACATTATCGCATGCAGGGCCGATGGTGCACACAATCTTGGTCATTCTCATGATAAACCCCCCAGTTATGTTGATAATAGTTATTCATTATCACTATAATACCAGTAAAGTCAAGGGAAGTAAAGGGTTTTTTCTGTTTTTTGCACGACTTTTATCTGAATATAAAAAGAAACGGAGGAAAACAATAATATGTTCTCCTCCGTCCTGTTATTCTTTTGATTTTGTCGGTCGGTTCACCAGCACGATACCCACCGCGGTGAGGACGATGCTAACGATATACAGCGGCTCAAAGATCCGATCCTCGCCGAGGATCACATACGACCACAACGCGCCCGTGACAGGGATCAGCATATTGAACACCAGGATCTGACCCGCTTCATGCAGGACGAGCAGTGCCGTCCACAGGGTGAATGCCGCCGCAGAGACAAAGGCGAGGAACAGCACGATCCCGACACTCTGCCATGTCAGCGGAAAACGTCCGCCCATGATCAGGGCGATCGCGAGGATCACCAGTCCGCCGAAGCCGAGCTGATAGGCGGTGCTCTCATAGACGATACCCTTGGACACACGCTTGCCGACAAAGGAGCCTGCCGTGTTGAGCAGCATGGAGATCAGCACCAGTCCCTCTCCCATGAACGAGAAGCCGTCCAGCGCGGTGTTGTTCACGAGAAAGATCCCCGTCATGCCGATCAGCACGCCGACGATCTTCCACGCCGTGAGCCGTTCCTCCTTGAAGAACAGCGGCGCGAATAATACGGCAAAGAATGCCGATGCCGCTGTGATGATCGAGGTCTTGGTCGCCGTGGTGTTAGCGACGCCGATGTAGTTGAGGATGTACATCAAGCCCGTCTGCAAGAAGCCGTAAAGCAACACGCCGCCGATACGATCCCGCGGAACGGTGGGCATGCGCCGATGCTTGCACCGGGTAAAGACAAACACCATCAGTCCCGCCAGCACAAAACGCACACCCGCGAACATCAGCTTGTCCGCGACCGAGGTGATATCAAGCACCTGATATCCGTATTTGATCACAGGGTACGCCGAGCCCCACAACACGGTGCACAACACCGCCGCGAGCATCGCGACCCATTTTCGTTTTAATAAGTTTTGCATAGTCTTTTAAAAGTCGTCCTGCTATCATTAGTTTGACGTTGTAAAAGAGCCGCGGTTTCCCACGGCTCAACGGTTTATCTATCGCTTAAATTGACGTAATCCTTCTCCTGACAAACACTCATATAGGCAGGTCGGATGATCTTCTTGACGTTCAAGAGCTCCTCGATACGGTGAGCGCTCCATCCGGCGATACGCGATACGGCAAAGATCGGGGTATACAGCTCCTCGGGCAGTCCGAGCATCTTGTACACAAAGCCCGAGTAGAAGTCCACGTTAGCGGATACGCCCTTGTACATCTTGCGATGCTCCGCAATGACCAGCGGCGCTAAGCGCTCGATGCGGCTGTACAAGCCGTATTCATCAGTCATGCCCTTTTCCTCGGCGAGCTGTTCGACAAAGCCCTTAAAGACGCGGGCACGGGGATCGGAGATGGAGTAGACCGCGTGACCGATACCGTAGATCAGACCGCTGCGGTCGAACGCTTCCTTCGAAAGGATACGGTTCAGATAAGCGGCGATCTCGTCGTCATCCGTCCAATCCTTGACCTGATATTTGATCTCGTTCATCATGCCCATCACGCGCTTATTCGCGCCGCCGTGCTTGGGACCCTTCAGCGAACACAGCGCCGCCGCGATCGCGGAATAGGTATCGGTACCCGAGGAGGTGACGACGCAGGTGGTGAAGGTAGAGTTGTTACCGCCGCCGTGCTCCGCGTGGAGCATCAGCGCCATATCCAGCACCTCTGCCTCCAATGCGGTGAACTGTCGATCCTCGCGCAGGGTGCTCAAGAGGATCTCCGCCGTATGCTCACAGCGCTCGGGGTTATGGATGAACAGGCTCTCGCCGTTGGTATAATGATTGTACGCCTGATAAGAATAGATCGTCAACAGCGGGAACAGCGAGATGAGCTTCAGGCACTGACGCAGGACGTTGTCGATCTCGAGATTCATGACGTCGTTGTCATAGGATGCTAAGGTCAGCACCGCCTTCGCCAACGCGGTCATCATATCTTTTCCGGACGCTTTGAGGATAACGTCGCGCACAAAATGCTTGGGCAGTACGCGCGAATCGGATAACAGCTCCATAAAGCCGTCCAACTCCTGTTTTGTCGGCAGCTTGCCGAACAAAAGCAGATAGGTCACCTCTTCAAAGCCGAGGCGTTTGTCACGGTGACAGCCTGCGATGATATCTTCGATATTCACACCGCGGTAAAAGAGCTTGCCGTCGGTGGGGACAGTCTTGCCGTCCACGATCTTATTCTGGCGGATCTCGCTGATATCGGTCAGACCGGTCAATACGCCGCGACCGTTGAGGTCACGCAGACCGATGTTGACGTTGTACTGAGAATAGAGGCTTTTATCGATATTGTCGTTCTGAACACAGCGGTTTGCCAGCTGCTGGATCCTTTCATCATTGGTACGAACCTGAGGCATTGCTTCACTTCCTTTTTCTTCGTTGTAGAGTAAATGTATATACTATCTAAAATATTATACCGTATTTTTCGATTTTAGTCAAATTGATTCTATTCCTGTTAGTCTCTATTTCTGTCCGTCTTAGTTTTTTATTGTACAATCTACCCAAATTCAACTTTTGTTTTTTGGATTGCACCCTATAAAACTATATGATATAATATTATCGCCAACAATTGTAAATTTAATAGTCAGTATAACATTATATGGTATAACTGTATCCTTTCCGTCCAAAATGATTGTGCGGTGTTTTTTTCATATGTAAAAAACACAAGCTCAACTGTTAGGCACCCACATCTTTTATTGGATAAATGGATATGGTTATGCTGAGATTTACAATTGTTTGGCGACGATTTGGAGCGATGTGTTTTTGGGCGCACGGTTTCCGAATCGTGCGCTTTTTTTCATCCAAATTTATATCATGAAAGGAGTATCGGGATGAACAATATGACGAAAGATAGAAAGAATGTATGTCAACAAAATCGAAACAAGAAGCAGCTGATTTGCATACTCTCTTTGGTTTTAGCGATCACACTCATGTTGTGTTCCTGCGGTTCAAAAACAGCGTTAACAAAAGACACCTTCATTTCCAATGCCACATCTTACGGGTTAGAAACAAGTGATGCAGGCGTCAACGCCGATGGTCTTGTCAGCGGAACGGTAGCGTATAAGGCAGAGGGCGGTAATGCTGCATGGCAGGCAGAGTTCTATGTGCTTAATTCTGAGGACAGAGCAAAAGAAATGTTTGAGAATAATAAAGCGAAATTTGAATCCGGTTCAGGCTCGCAATCAAGCGCTTCCATCGGCAACTATTCGACCTATGAAAAAACCGGAGACGGCAAATTCAAATATCTGTGCCGTGTCGATGCAACGCTGCTCTATATCGATATCAATGAAACATATAAGGACGCCGCAAAAGGCTTTATCAAACAGATCGGTTATTGATTTTCTTCATAAATCTATTCATGAAAGAGGAAACGAAGTTCGGTCTCGTTTCCTTTGCATCCATCATTATCTATAAAGAAAGGAAAGAAAAATGGGATTATTAAAAGCATTCGGGGTATCGACCCGCAAAGAGAAAAAGCTCAAAGAAACCGGCGTTGCGATCAAAGGAACAGTAGCACGCATCGGTGAAAACACTAATGTGACTGTCAATGGCGCTTATCCGAAGAATCTGGTGTGTGAAGCGGCGATGCCCGACGGCACCATGCGTTATTTTGAGAGCGCCAATGTACCGAAAACCATTCACCCCAGCGTCATCGGTCAACAGGTAGATATCTATTATGACCCTGAAAACCCGAAGAAGTATTATGTCGATATCGAAAAGTTCAAATAATTAGGAGGAACAGAAAATGAAAAAATTATTAGCGTTGACTCTTGCGGCAATCATTGTTTTATCTTTGGCGGCTTGTAGTGTTAGCATCAACACCGGATCATCGTCCGGAAATGATAACAATAATACGACGAGTTCTCAGGAGGATGCTGCGAAGGAGAACGCCGCTTCTTCAAGTGCATCAACTAAAGCGACTTCTTCTGCGGCGTCAAAGTCGGACTCATCAGCTGCTAAGAGCGGCGGTATCATGTCAACAGATGAATTCGCCGAATTCATCAAAGGCTATGTAGATATCAGTCATTATAAAGCGGATGATCCCACCGATAAAACATGCAGTTATTCTTTGAAAAGTGATTATTATCAGGATTATCAGAACGATAAAAGCAAGCATTTATTCTCTGATGATTCGGTGAAACTGGATGGTAGTTCCACTATCAAATTAAACATGCAGGTTTCTGACTTTATTTCAGAGGGATGGAGTTTCAAAGACTCTTCAAAAGCAAGTGAAGATATGGGCAGTATGCTTGAATCCTCCTATCTGTCTTTTACCAAAGGCGGAAAGGAAATCGGCGTTCGATGTTTAAATGATACAGACAGTACACTGAAATATGATAAGACCAAGGTAGGTGGATTTCAGTTGCCTATCTACGGTTCGGACAACAACTATGCGACAAAGCGCAATACCGCAGTTGATTTTAATATTGACGGAAAAATCAAAACTGCTACTACTCTGAAGGATGCGATCAGTGCTCTCGGTGAGCCGAAGACGATCTTTTACGGTGTCCAAACCGGTTATTCACATATTAAAATTGAGTATCAAGATAAATATGAGGAAGGTCTTCATTTTGTATCTCTTGATTTTTCCGGTGACGGCAGTAAAATTGTAGAGGTTACGATCAATTCATGATCAGCTAATTATACAGGAGAAAAATAGAATTCACTTGTCCTGCAACATAAGCGATAATAAAATACCGATTCCATCCGAGCTTCTCGGATGGAATCGGTATTGATATAAAGGAGAAGTACAATGAATTGTTATTGCACTCAATGCGGTAAGCTACTACAATACCCTTATCTGTTTTGTTCCAACTGCGGAGCAAAGAATTATGATCCTCCTGTCAAAATACAAGAATACGGGTTTGAAAATCAGGACAAGCAACAGGTGAAGATTGATAGGGTAAACCGTTATTTTACATACGCCACCCTCAAAGCACTATTTATGTGTGTGATAGCATTCTCCATTGTTGGCATTTTGTTGTATTTTTTTAGCGGCTTCACACATGCTTTCGAAATATTGTTGTTTCTTTTATTATCGGCGATTCCTGTAACGATGACGATAATAAGTATAAAAATGATAGTAACAGGGAGAAAACGACACGCTCAAGTGAAAGAAGATATACTGTCAGAAAAGAATCCGTTTAATAATGAGGATAAGAACGACAAGATCGTCTATGAGTATGAAGAAACGCTTCCATTTCCAGAACCAGTCCTGTATGACGCATGTATCAGGGCATCGATACATCGATTTCAATATCCCTGCTGTGGTGTGCCATACCGCAAAATATACGCGGGGTGGGCATGCGTTGCTCGCGATGGCATAATCGGAAAGGTCTATATTTACCTCACACCTGTTTCAAACGGAACAAGACTCCGATTGCATTGTGCTTATTTTGATCAGGTGCATCTTTTCCGAAAAAAACCGTATACTGATTCATTACACATTAAACTATACGCGCGGGGATTTGTTGATCTAATCAGAAATCAAGTACAATATCCTGTTCAGTGAATAGGAGACCTTAATCGGTAGGTATCATTACTAAAAATACCCAATCACTGGTTGTTAGATAGCATACTTAAAACTAAAAGACAAGAGCTGCCACGGACAATGTATGTTCGGCGGCTCTTTTTGCTTTTCACACAAACTCCCCTTTCCGTTCATAATTTGTTCATAATTCCAACAATTTACTCACACAAAGCCCCCGTATACTATAGGCATAACAGAAAAACACATTACAAATAGTCATTGCAAATCCTTGACACAGACGTTAAGGATGTGGCAATCTCAAATGAATCAACAACAGCCCATAGGAAAGGAGAATCACCATGGCTTTTACTTATATCTTCAAACGAGTTGAAAAGAAATACATGCTCACCAAGGAGCAGTATGAATCCCTGATCGAGGCGATCACCCCCTATATGGAGATCGACAAATACGGCGAGACCGAGATCCGCAACATTTACTTCGATAACGCCGACGACGAGCTGATCGAGACCTCGCTGAGAAAGCCTACCTACAAAGAAAAGCTCCGCCTGCGCTCCTACGGCACACCCGATTCCGACACCACCGTGTTCTTTGAGATCAAGAAGAAATACCGCGGCATCGTCTACAAGCGCCGCATCTCCATGACGCTCAGCGAAGCATATGAATATATCGAGAGCGGCAAGCTCCCCTCTCACCTCGAGGGCAACATCCCCGTCGAGATCGACTACATGATGCGCCGCTACCATTTAAGCCCCAAGGCGTTCATCAGTTACCGTCGCGTCGCATGGGCGGGCAAGGACAATCCCGATCTCAGGATCACCTTCGACCGCGACATCACCTCGCGCTACGACGATACCCGACTCGAGAGCGAGACAGACGGTCACAAGGTGCTCGACAGGGACACCTACCTGATGGAGATCAAGATCCCCGGCGCGATGCCCTTATGGCTGGCTCACGCACTCAGTGAGAGAGGCATCTTCTCCCACAGCTTTTCCAAATTCGGCACCGCCCACGTTCAGCAGAAGATCAAGATGGCGTCAGGCTTCTGATACCTTCAATCAATATAAAATGTCATTGTGGGTAGTAAAAACCCATGCGACGTTACGACAACCGATAAACACTGATCACTAAAAAACATGGATATACTCAAAGGAGGAACAGATTATGACATTCAACACTATTTTTACCGGCGACAGCATCACCCTGGTACAGGGACTCATTGCCACAGGCGTAGCGCTTGTGCTCGGATTCATTTCATCCTACGTTTACCGCTTTAAGAGCTATTGCTCCAAGAGCTTTGCCGTCACACTCACCATCATCCCCGCGATCGTAGCGATGCTGATCATGATGGTCAACGGCCTGTCCGCAGGCGCAGGCATCGCGGTACTCGGCGTATTCTCACTGGTACGCTTCCGCTCCCAGCCCGGCTCCTCACGCGAGCTGCTGGCGATCATGCTTTCCATGGCGATCGGTCTGGCGTGCGGCGGCGGTTACGTCACCTTCGCGGTATTCGCGGCAGTGGTCGTGTGTATCGTCTGGATGGTTCTCTTCGCCACTCCCTTCGGCAACACCGCTAAGAAGGAGCTGCGCATCGAGATCCCCGAGAACCTCGACTATGAGGGACTCTTCGACGACATCTTCAAGGAATTCACCACCAAGAACGAGGTCATCACCGTCAAGACCGTCCAGATGGGCAGCGTCTATGAGCTCAGATACCATATCTCCATGAAAAAGGATAAGAACGAGAAGGCGTTCATCGACGCGATCCGCGCCAGAAACGGCAACCTGCCCGTATCCTGCGGCAGAGCCAAGAATGAGACCGAACTGTAATGGTGAATACAAACGAAGCGTTATACAGGAATTCGTTATCTTAAACGTGTTTTCTTTCCTTAAAAATATACGGATATTATCATTAACCATCTACTCCTCTTACGATATATCCAAACAGGTAGCGGCGACACTCCATTTCGGGTGCCGCCGTTATCTGTCTCTTTTATGCTGATTAATTGATAAAAAATCTTGCTTCTTCTCCAATATCATCGTATAATGACAAGGAAAGATCCGCCTGCTACGGCTGAAATTTACCCCTGCTGAGGTCCTTATGTCACAATTAACGCAAAAAGCTATCCAAGCATCCTTTACCAAGCTGCTCGACAGCAAGCCCATCGACCGCATCACCATCAAGGATATCACATCCGACTGTGGTATTTCGCGCAACACCTTCTATTACCACTACTCCGATCTGCCCGCGCTGGTCGAAGAAATACTGATGGACAGCGCCCAGGAGCTGATCAAAACCTATCCCTCGATCGACTCGCTCGAGGAGTGTGTCAACGTCGGTGCGCAATTCGTATTGCAGAACAAGCGCGCCGTCGGCCATATCTACAACTCCTCCCACCGCTATATCTATGAGCGCTGTCTGATGAAGGTCTGCCACGAGGTGGTCGCCGAATATTTTTCTGTCGCGATCCCGCAAAACGCCTTCAGCGACGAGGAAAGAGAGCTGCTGATCGAGTACTACAAGTGCGTCAGCTTTGGCATCATCGCCGACTGGTGCGATAAGGGAATGAAGGACGATTACGCCGATTCCTTCAAAAAGCTGCTCGATCTGCGCCGAAAGATGCTCCCCACCGACTTCGTTAAATAAACGATCTTACTCAACTCCCTTTTTTAGGGAGTTATTTTTTGCGCAAAAATACGGATATGCCCAAAATTTGAGCATAAAAAATTCTTTGCAAATGGTAATTTTAATTCTTTTATAGTATTTTATATAAGTATTATAGAAGTTCGAAGGTGAAAGAATGAAATTATCCAGAGCGATTGTAAAGCTGCGCGTTCCGATCGTACTGCTGACGCTGGTGCTGATGATCCCGGCGTTCATCTTTATGCTCAACACGCGCATCAATTATGATATGCTTACCTACCTGCCCGAGAGCATGGACACCGTCAAGGGTCAGAATATCCTGATGGATGAGTTCGGCAAGGGCGCGTTCTCGTTCATTATCCTGGAGGATATGCCCGACAAGGACGTTGCCGCGCTCAAGGAAAAGGTCGAGCAGGTCGAACAGGTCGACAGCGTGTTGTGGTACAACAACCTCGCGGACATTTCCGTCCCCAAGGAATTTTTGCCCGACAAGGTGTACAGCGCCTTCAACACCGACCACAGCACCGTGATGGCGGTGTTCTTCAAGACCTCCACCTCGTCCGACGAGACGATGGACGCGATCCGTGAGATCCGCTCTATCACAGGTGAAAAATGCTTTGTCTGCGGTCTGTCGGCACTGGTCACCGATCTGAAAGACCTGTGCGAGCGGGAAGAGCCCATCTATGTCGGCATCGCCGTCATCCTCGCGCTGATCGCGATGATCGTCCTGCTGGATAACTGGTTGATCCCTGTGGTGTTCCTCGCCTCCATCGGCATGATGATCGTGCTCAATCTCGGCACCAACTTCTTCCTCGGCGAGATCTCCTACATCACCAAGGCGCTGTCCGCGGTGCTGCAGCTCGCCGTCACGATGGACTACAGTATCTTCCTGTGGCACAGCTATAACGAACAAAAAGAGATCCACAGCGACAATAAAGAAGCGATGGCGGTCGCGATCCATCAAACCTTCCTCTCCGTCGTCGGCTCCTCCATCACGACAATCGCGGGCTTTATCGCCCTGTGCTTCATGACCTTTACGCTCGGCCGCGACCTCGGTATCGTCATGGCGAAGGGCGTACTCTTCGGCGTGATCGGCTGCCTGACCGTTCTGCCGGCGCTGATCCTGATCCTCGACAAGCCGCTGTCAAAGCTCAACCACCGCTCGCTGATCCCGAGCATGAAGAAGCTCTCGGGCGGTATCGTCAAGATCTTCCCCGTATTTCTCATTATCTTCATCCTGTTGATCCCGCCGTTTTTGTACGGCTACATCCAGACCACCAACGAGGTCTACTACGATATGGCAGATTGCCTGCCCAAGGAAATGGACTTTGTCATCGCGAACACCAAGCTCAGCGAGGACTTCAACATCTCCTCCACCCATATGGTGCTGATGGACAGCTCCATTGATAACAAAGAAGTCAAAAAGATGATCGGCGAGATGGAACAGGTGGACGGCGTCAAGCAGGTGCTGGGTATCGAAAGTCTGCTCGGCTCCACCGTCCCCGAGGACATCCTGCCCTCTCACATCAAAGATATATTGGAGAACGACCGCTATGAGCTGCTGCTCATCAACAGCGAATATCACAGCGCCAGCGACGCGGTCGGCGCGCAGATCGACTCCCTCAACGAGATCCTGCACCGCTATGATAAAAACGGCATGCTCATCGGTGAAGCGCCGTGCATGAAGGATATGATCGACACCACGGGTCACGACTTTGAGGTCGTCAACCTGATCTCGATCATCGCGATCTTCGTCATCATCATGTTGGTTGAGCGCAGTATCAGCCTGCCGTTCATCCTGATCTCCGTGATCGAGCTTGCGATCTTCATCAACCTCGGTCTGCCCCACTACTTCGGCGAGTCACTGCCGTTCATCGCTCCCATCTGTATCAGCACGATCCAGCTCGGCGCGACCGTCGACTATGCGATACTCATGACGACGCGCTACAAATCGAAGCGACTCGCGGGCGTGGATAAAAAGGAAGCCATGCGCACGACCCTCACCGCCTCCATTCCCTCCATCCTCGTCAGCGGAATGGGATTGTTCGCGGCGACCTTCGGCGTGGCGGTCTACTCCGACATCGACATCATCAGCTCTATGTGTATGCTGCTGGCACGCGGCGCCGTGATCAGCATGCTGCTGGTCATCTTCATCCTGCCCGCACTGCTGTTGCTCTGCGACAAGCTCATCTGCTACACCACCATGGGCATGCGCAAATGCGTCAGGAAAAACGGTTGAGATCAAAGTGCGTCAAACACGCACATTCAGGACCTCGCAATGACTGATCAATATATCTGATCGAACGAATCGATTGTAAAGCAATACCACACCTGAATGATACGGTGTTGCCTTAAATAGGAAAAGGAGAGTAATTATGAAAAGACTGATCAAACTGATGAGCATCATCCTTTGTCTGACGATCGCTCTGTCGACCTCGCTGATGGGCGTATTTGCCCTGTCGCTCAATGGCATCAGCCTCAAATCCGACGACGACAAGGCTACCGCTGATGAAGCGGCACTCTTCAAGGAAGAGACCGTCTATGTCATGGCAAATGCGGACGGTACGGTCGATAAGATCATCGTCAGCGACTGGATCAAGAACAATAACAAAGCTGACGTCATCAAGGATGTTGCCACTCTCGGCGATATCGAAAACGTCAAGACCGACGCGTCCTTTACGATGAACAGTGATAACATGCGCGTATGGCAGACGAACGGCGAAGACCTCTATACCCGGGGCGAGGGTACCACCCCGCTTCCCGTTGATCTTTCACTCACCTATTCCCTCGACGGCAAGGTCGTCACACCCAATGAGATCGCAGGAAAGAGCGGCGACGTCACCATCCGCTTTGACTACACCAACAATCAATATGAGAACGTCGAGATCGACGGAAAGAAGGAGCGCATCTATGTCCCCTTCTTCATGCTCTCCGGACTGTACCTCGACAGCGCCGATTTCAGCGATGTTCATGTCACCAACGGTAAGGTCGTTTCCGACGGCGACCGCATCATCGTAGCCGGCATCGCGTTCCCGGGCTTACAGCACGATCTGGGACTCAGCCGCGATACCGTCGATATCCCCGATTACTTTGAGATCACCGCCCATACCGACAACTTCAAGCTGGGCACCACCGTCACCATCGCCGCCAACGGCTTATTCAATAAGATCGACGCGGATAAGATCGACAGCGTCAAGGATCTGAACGACTCCCTCGGCAAGCTCGATTCCGCGATGTCCGCGCTGATCGACGGCTCCTCACAGCTGTACAGCGGTCTGAACACCCTGCTCGACAGCTCCGGCACATTGACCTCGGGCGTTGACACACTCTATACCGGTTCACAACAGCTCACCGACGGGGCAGCTCAGGTCAACAGCGGCGCCGGCGCACTGGAGGATGGTACAGCCACCCTGAGTGCGGGCAGTATCACGCTGGATAACGGCGCGCTGGATCTCTACTCCGGTCTGAACACCCTTGACCTTAACAGCTCCAAGCTGAACGACGGCAGTAACGCCACCTTCTCGGCACTACTCTCTACCGCACGCACATCTCTGCAGAATGCAGGTCTGAATGTTCCCGAGTTAACGAAAGATAACTATGCAAACGTCCTCGATCAGTTGGTCGGCAACCTGTCCGATGATAAAGTAAAAGCGCAGGCGACTGCTGCCGCGAAAGAAAAGGTCACCGCAAGCGTAGAAGCAAACCGAGACGCAGTCACCGCCGCTGTGACCGCCGCCGTCAGAGAGAATGTTGAAGCGCAGGTCACCGCCGGCGTGCATGATCAGGTCACCGCCGCCGTGATCGGCAGCATGGGCTACAGCGTAGATGAATACAACGCGGCGGTAGCCGCGGGCATGGTCGATGAAGCGACACAGGAACAGGTTGCGGGAGCGATCGAAGCTCAGATGAACTCCGACAGCACACAGAATACCATCGCCACCCTCACCGACCAAAACATGCAAAGCGATTCGGTACAGGCGACCATTGCCTCCAATGTTGACGCCAAGATAAAGGAACTGATCGAGGAAAACATGCAGGGAGAAGAAGTGCAGAAGGCGATCTCCGACGCCCTCGCAAGCGCCAAGGCCGGCAGAGAAAAAATCCTCGCGCTCAAGGCTCAGCTCGACAGCTACGGCACCTTCAACTCAGGCTTAAAGGATTACACCAACGGCGTAGGAGCGGCATCAAACGGCGCGTCACAGCTCCACAGCGGCACCACCACCCTCCGTAACGGAGCCGCCGATCTCAACACAGGCGCATCCCGACTCCATTCGGGCACACAGTCACTCAGCGAGGGTGCAACACAGCTGACAAACGGTATCCTCACCCTCAAGAACGGCGTACCCGCCCTGACCGAGGGTGTGACCCTGCTGCGTGACGGCGCCATGACGCTGAATGAGGGTCTCAAGACCTTCAACACCGAAGGCATCAGCAAGATCACCTCGCTCAAGGACAGCGATCTTGGCAAGATCGCCACCCGTCTGAAAGCGACCGCCGATGTTGCCGAACACTACAAGTCCTACTCCGGTTTGACCGATGAGATGGACGGCGAAGTCAAGTTCATTTACAAGACCGAAGAGATCAATTAAAAACGAATAGCAAAGAGGCTGCCAACCGCAGCCTCTTTTTATGCTATAAAAATCACCGTCTCCCAATCAAAAAGCATGATTGATTTTTTTAACCGCTTATGGTAGAATAAGACAAACCGCACCGCAGAACATCGATTCATGGAGGTCATGACATGAAATTACAGGAATCCGGCGAAATGTATCTGGAAACGATCTTAGTATTATCAAAAGAAAAGAGCTTTGTCCGCGCAATCGACGTGGGCGAGCACATGGGCTATTCCAAGCCCTCTGTCAGCCGTGCGATCGGACTCTTGCGCAACGGCGGCTTTGTCGAGGTCGGCGACGGCGGCGGTCTGAGCCTGACCGAAACCGGCAGAGAGGTCGCCGAAAAGATCTATGAACGCCACAGATATCTGACTAAAATGCTGATGGAGATGGGCGTCGATGAAGAGACTGCTACTCAGGACGCGTGCCGCATGGAGCATGTCGTCTCGGACAAGTCCTTTGCCGCCATCAAGCAGTACTTCCATTATAACGAAGCGTAACGGTCGGTAAACCCGATCAAATGCAAAAATCACCCGCTGCGTCGATCACAGCGGGTGTCTTTATAAATGATATTATTTTGCTTTTGCGATCGCGTCGAGGATGGCGGTCTTGGGCTGTACGCCGATCATACGCGCCGCTTCAGCGCCGTCCTTGAATACGATCAGGGTCGGAACGCTCATGATGCCGTACTCCATTGCGATGTCGCCGCACTCGTCGATATCGACCTTGTACACCGCATAGGAGCCGTCGCTCTCAGCGCCGATCTCCTCGACCGTGGGGGTCAGCATCTTACACGGGCCGCACCATGTCGCGAAGAAGTCGACCAGTGTGACGCCGCTCTTGATTGTCTCAGCAAAATTACTGTCATTTAAATGTTCTACTGCCATCATTTTTACCTCCTATTCTAATTTGAGCTGATTATAGCATATTATATCCGCAAAGTCTATCAATAATTTATGAACAAATCCAAATAATAATACTAATACAAACATCTAATAAACTTCCCCGCTCAAAAAGCGGACGGGTATTTGACCCGTTTTAATCGGTTGAGATTGCCACAGCCCTGACACACGTGTCAAGAGGCTTCGCAATGACTATTTCATAAAGGAGAGTTGATTATGTACGATCTTATCATCATCGGAGGCGGCGTCGCGGGCATGACCGCCGCGATCTACGCCGCGCGCTCGGGTCTGTCCACGCTTATCATCGAAAAGGCGGGCTTCGGCGGACAGGCGGCGCTCACCGCCAAAATCGAAAACTATCCCTCCTACAAAGAGATCGACGGCTTCCAGTTGGCGGCTGATATCAAGGCGCAGGTCGACGCGCTGGGCGTGGAGAGCCTTTCCGCGCAGGTGCAAAGTCTGACGAAAGAAAATGATATCTTCACCGTCACGACCGACAACGACAGCTATCGATCCAAAACCGTCATCATCGCCAACGGCGTTCGCCGCAGAGAGCTGGGCATCCCCGGTGAGGACGAATTCCGCGGACGCGGCATCAGCTGGTGCGCGGTATGCGACGGCGGCTTCTTCCGCAAAAAGAAAACTGCCGTCATCGGCGCGGGCAACTCGGCGCTGGGCGACGCGATCTATCTCTCCAACCTCTGTGAAGAGGTCTATCTGATCTTCCGCCGCGATTTTCCCACCGCGACCAAGAGCTATATGGACAAGCTCGAGCATATCGACAACATCCACCTCATGCCGCGCCATATCCCCGTCGAGATCAAGGGCGACCGTCTTGTCACGGCGCTCACGATCAAGAATATCGACAGCGGTGAGGAAACCGACCTTGAAGTCAACGGCGTATTTGAGGCGATCGGTCTGATCCCCGATAACGACGTTTTTGCCGAGCTTGCCGAGCTGGACGAGAACGGTTATCTGCTGACCGACAGCGAGATGCGCACCAAGACTCCCGGACTGTTCGCCGCGGGCGATACGCGTCAAAAATCTCTGCGCCAGATCGTGACCGCGTGCTCCGACGGCGCTCAGGCGGCTACTGCGGCGCATGACTACATTTCGGATACTCGCTTACGCTCAAACATCGATACAATTCCTCAGTCACCTAACGGTGACAGCTCCTCGCCGGAAGCGGCTCCCCCCTTGTCCGCTTTGCGGACATTCCCCCAACGGGGGTACCTTTTCCCAAAAAAGGAGCCTAAGTAAATGATGACCGCAATACAAAAGCGTTTGTTCAACCTACAGGACAAGGGCTATCAGGCGGGCTCCGTCAAGCTGAATCCCTCCGTCGCCCCCGACACCATCATCGGTATTCGGATCCCCGCCCTCAGAGCGCTCGCCAAGGAGCTGAAAGGGACGGATGAAGCGGCGAAATTTATCAAGGTTCTCCCGCATGAATACTTTGAAGAATACCAGCTCCACAGCTTCCTGATTGGCTTTATCAAGGATTTTGATGAGGCATTGCGACAAGCAGATCGTCTAATGCCGTATCTTAACAGCTGGGCGCTGACCGACTCCATGCGCTTTAAGGCGTTCGACCGTGACCCCGAGCGGCTCCTGCCGCATATCGATAGATGGCTGCAAGATGATCACCCCTACACCGTGCGCTACGGCATTCTCTGCCTGATGAACTATTTTCTCGACGACCGCTTCCAACAAGAGTATCCCGATCGGGTCAGTAGGGTGCAAAGCGACGAATACTATGTCAGGATGATGCAGGCGTGGTATTTTGCCACCGCGCTTGCCAAGCAGTATGGCGCTGTCCTGCCCTACCTGACCGAATATCGATTGGAGCCGTGGGTACATAACAAAACGATCCAAAAGGCGGTAGAGAGCTACCGTATCACAGCAGAGCAAAAAGCCTATCTGCGGACATTGAAAGTTAAGTAATCGTATCAAAATACTTATCGGTTGAGATTGCGAAGCCCCTTGACGCGCGGTCAAGGGGCTTCGCAATGACGATAAATAAAACGCCGACGGTGAGTTATCCTCGCCGTCGGCGTTATGTATCGTATGGATCAAACAGCGGCAGTGATGACGCTTGTCTGTCTGTTCGGGATTGCGAACGCTACGTTGATGGCATGGTCGCCGATACGCTCGATATCGATCAGCATGTTCAGGAAGGTCGTGCCCGCCTCGGCGTTACACTCACCCTTGTTCATGCGCTGGATGTGGTTCTGCTTGTAATCATCCTTGCAGTCATCCACGCTGTCCTCCGCCTGGATGATCCGCTCGATCAGCTCGGGAGAACCGCCCTGCGCGTTGAACATCGCAAAGCTCAGCTCCATCAGGCCGCGGCACTTGTCGCTGATATCGCGCATCTCACCCATCGCCGTATCGGAGAAGGTGAGGTTGTTTTCGATGATGGTGCGCACATATTCGACAATGTTCTCGGCATGGTCGCCGATACGCTCCAGATCCTGGATCGCGCTGTACATCGCCGCGACGATCTGTCTGTCGTGATCGTCAAGATCGAGCGCGTTGATCTTCACGATATAATCGGTGATCTCCTTAGAGAGGTAGTCGATGACCTTCTCTCGATCAAGCACCTTGTCGATCGACTCCTTGTCCCGATCAAAGAACGCGATCATCGCGCGGTTATAGTTCTTCTGCACCAGACGGCTCATGCGCGCGACTTCCTTTTCACACTGCAATACCGCCATGGGAGGGGTGGTCAAAATACGGTTGTCGATATATTCGACCGCCATCTTGTCCTTTTCCGGATCCTCCTCGTAGGGCAGGATCTTCTGGGTCAACTTGACCAACAGGGTGGCGAACGGCAGCAGGATGATCGTTATCGACACGTTGAAGAAGATGTGAGCGGCTGAGACCTGCGCCGCGGTACTGGCAGGCAGCAGCTTTTCGATCGTATCCGCTACGGGGAGGAGCATTGTCAGCGGCGTCATAATAATCACACCGCAAAGCGTGATCAACATATTCAGCACCGCGACCTGCTTGGCGTTGCGCTTGGCGCCGGCGGCGGAAAGGAACGCGGGAACCGTTGCGCCGAGGTTCATACCGAATACGATGAAGATCGCCTGATCGACATTGATCGCGCCCGCGGAAGCCAGCGCCATCAAAATACCGACCGAAGCGGACGAGCTCTGGATCACAGCGGTGACCGCCGTACCGAGCAGGATACCGACAAACGGATTATTGACGCTCGACAGGATGTTGTCGATCAAACCGTTTTCATTCAGCGTCTTGAGCGCGCCGGACATGATATCCATGCCGAAGAAAAGGATACCGAAGCCGGCTAAGATCTGGCCGTAATACTTATGCTTGTTCTTATTGGCAAACATCATCACGATGACGCCGAGGAAGATGAACAGCGGTACGATACTCTTGATGTCAAACGACAACAGCACCGAGGTCACACAGGTACCGATCTTTGCGCCGAAGAGGATACCGACCGTCTGGGCAAGCTCCATCAAACCCGCGTTGGTAAAGCCGACCACCATCGCGTCCGTTGCCGATGAGCTTTGGATCACGGCGGTGACGGCCAAACCGACCAGCATACCGAGGAAGCGGTTGGAGGTGATCTTTTCGAGCAGGGTACGCAGCTTATTACCCGCGGCAAGCTCCAGACCTTCACCCATGTACTTCATACCCAGGAAGAACAGTCCCAAACCGCCGAGTACTTTGAACAAAGTCAATAAAACACTCATTTTTGAACTCCAATTATTTTTGCTTTTCACAGAGAAAAGCAGTGGTTAAGACACATTGCAACAGCAATACTCTGTTACATTATACAGGGTGTTTTCAAATTACCCTACGATAATAATACTAAATCGAAAAGTCAAATATTTTCTAAAAAAGAAAATAAAAAGAAAAATGCACAAAATCGGCAAAGTATACAAACCTTCCCTCTTTTGTGCATATAAAATCACCAAAATGATTTTTAATTATTTCACTGTTCTTTCATCGGTAACGATATGTTCGGCTTCACATACACCGTGTTGTAGTGCACATAGATCACCTTGCCGGGCAGAGCGCCGTTGGGCTTGCTGACGTTTTTGACGCGGGTGTAATCGACCGGCACCTGCGCGCTGTCCCTGCCCTTGCTGTGAGCGGCGGCGATCTGTGCCGCCTCCATGATTGCGGTGTCGCTGATCTCCTTGCCCTCGGCGCAGATGATAACATGCGTGCCGTGGATGCCCTTGGTGTGCAGCCACATATCATTTTTTTGCGCCGTTTTCAGCGTCAACAGATCATTCTGCTTATTGTTTCTGCCGACGAGGATTCGAAAGCCGTCGGAGCTGGTGTATTCGATCGGCGGCAGGGGCTTATCCTTGCGCTTGACGTTCCCCTTGTTCGCCTTGAGATAGCCTTGCTCTCTAAGCTCCGCACGAATCGCGGAAAGCTCCGCTTCCGTTTCACAGCGCGACAGCTCATCCTGTACGCTCTCGATGTAGCTGAGCTCCTCGGTCGCCTTCTCGATCTGCTCGGTGAGCATTGTTTCTCGCGTCTTCGCCTTGTTATACTCCTTATAGAACCGCTGGGCGTTCATGGCGGGCGATATCGTGGGATTGAGGCGAATGGTGAGCGGCGCGTTATCCTCGGCATAAAAGTTCTCCACCGTCACGGCGCTTGCCCCGCGCTCGACGCGGTACAGGTTCGCCTGCAAGAGATCGCCCTTGATCCGCAGTTGTTCACGGTCGGCGCACTTCTTCAAGTCCGCTCGTTGCAGATTGATCTTGCGCGACAGGCGGTCGATGGTATTACTCAGCAGCTTACCGATATCGGCGGATTTCGCCTTCATCCGCGCGAGTCGGTCGCGATCGGAGAAGAAGGTGTCGAGCAGCTCGCTGTAGCTGTCAAAATGCCTGACGTTCAACGCGCCCTCGTACTGGCGCACATCCATAAAGCAAAAATCCATCGGCGAGCCGTCCGCCTTGTCGATCAGGGTCGGCTCTCCCCTGCCCTCTTCAACGAGCTTTTTCAATGCGCTGACCTGCGCTTGCATACCTTCCTTTTCGGCGCGATAGCACAGCTCACGCGCGACCATCGGCGAGATACCTTGGATGGTGTTCAGCACCGCGCGGTCATCGCCGCCGAGCGTATCAATCCGCTCGACGATCTCCTCGGGCGTGCATTCTTCGATGCACAGCTTATCCTGCATACGGGGCAGCTCATACGGCATTTTCGGGAGCAAGACGCGCTCCTCGGATACGGAAAAATCGATCCTCCGCACCGTGTCGATGACCCTGTCCTCGCCGTCGGTGAGAACGGCATTGGAGTAGCGCCCCATGATCTCGATATACAGCCGCAGCTGTTCACGGTCGCCGATCTCATTGATCGCCTCAAAATGCATGCATAGGACGCGCTCATTCTTCGGCTGGGTGATATCACTGAGCCTTGCGCCGCCGAGGCGTTTTCTCAATAGCATACACAGCATCGGCGGTACGGGAGGATTCTCGATCGAGCAGGCGGAGATATGCACCCTCGGTGCATCCGACAGGCGGATCAACACCTTTTTGGTGCCGTCCTGCGTGCGAAACGCAAACACCAGTTCATCTCGCGCCGGCTGATAGATCTGATTGACGCGCGAGCCGATCAGCACGTCGCTCATCTCGCGCCGCACCATCGTCATCATGATTCCGTCAAATGCCATAATCTCACCTCCAAATAGCTTTTCAATATGTAACCACTATTACGAATTCATTACGATTAAGGAAAAAATATTTACTCTCAGAGTGTGTTTTGATATAATCGAACCGCAAGGAGTTATCTCCATAAACGGTAGGCGGTTATCCCTCTCAATAGCGGAGGGCATATACCCTCCGCTCTATGCTCACACGCAGCAGGAAAGGAGGGTGAAGATAATGGAATATGCAACGATCGTTACATTGTTAATCATCATGTGTATCATTTTATCCATAAAAAAATAACCGCCCTCTTGCCCAGCGCGGTTATTTTTTCATAAACCAATTGGGCTAACCGTCTATCGGATAGCTCCTTGTATTTATATTATAGCATGATTTACCTTGTTGTCAACATTATTTATGATATTTCGTTCCCTTGGAAATCTGGAACGCGCGGTAGAGCTGTTCGAGCAGCATCACGCGGCAGAGCTGATGCGGGAAGGTCATCTTCCCCATGCTGAGCTTCCAATCCGCGCGCGCCTTGAGCTCGTCGCTCAGTCCCCAGCTGCCGCCAATGATCAGATCGATCGTGCTGTGCGTCATACTGACGTCCTCCAGCTTTTGCGAAAGCTCCTCGGAGCTGATGTTCCTGCCCTCCACGCACATCGCGATCACATAGTCGCCCTTGCCGAGCTTCTGCATGATTCGCTCGCTTTCGGCGGTGATCGTCTGCCTGATCTGCGCGTCGGACGGGTCATCGCCCACACGCTCTTCGCTGAGCTCCGAAATATTCAGTTTGCACAGCGGCTTCATCCGCTTGCTGTATTCTTCGACTGCGTCGCGCCAATACCGCTCCTTGAGCTTGCCGACGCAGATGATGTTGATCGTGAGCATAGAGATCACTCCTATAGGGCGAGGTCTTGAACCTGCCGAACTCTTTGAAAGGTTCTGTTTCCTATATATAATACATCGATTAACACCGCACCCTAAAAAATCACGGATTTTCCGTTGGTCACAACGGGCGCGACGTCGAGCGTATAATCAGCGTTGAGCACCATTCCCGCGCGGCCCAGCGAATCAATCGTTTCATTCAGCGCGAGGTGCGGTGTGTTGTTCTCCTCACTCAAATGTCCGAGGATGATCCGGGTCAGTCCCGCGCCGACAAAATCGGGCATCGCCTCCGCACAGGCGGCATTACTTAAATGACCGTTGTCGGAGAGGATACGCTTCTTCAAAATATACGGATACATGCCCTCGCGGAGCATATCGATATCGTGGTTAGATTCAACGACCGCGAGGTGGGAGCGCGCAATCGCCGTGCGCGCATCCTCGGTCAGATAGCCAGTGTCGGTCACGATGCTTGCTCTTCTGCCGTCGGGCGTGGTGATTGAATAGCCGCAGGGCTCCGCCGCGTCATGCGAGGTCGCGACGCGCTGTACACAAAAGTCATCTGTCTCGATAACGTCCTCGATCACGTTCAGTCGTGCCGTGGCGGGTACCTTGTCATTCTGTGCCAGGTATTCCAGCGTGCCGCGGGAGGCATAGAGCGGGATATCGTAGCGCTTGAGCAGCACCTTGAGCGCGCTGATATGGTCGGAATGCTCATGTGTGACGAAGATCGCGCTGACGTTGCGCAGTGACAGGTCATTCGCTGACAGCGCCAGCTCGATCTGTTTGAGGTTGCGACCCGCGTCGATCAGGATCGCGGAGCCGTTGCCCTGTATGTAATAGGAATTGCCCTTGCTCGACGAGAAGAGCGGTACGATTTTAGCCATTGATGTATAAAGATCCCTTCTGAAAATTACAATCAGGTGTGGGCGCAGCCCACCATTCTTTATTCATTATTACTCAGTAGAAAAGCCACCCTCAGGTGGCTTTTAAAAATCGATTAAGCTGTTGTCGCGATGTGCTTGTGATCGGGAAGATAAATCTTCTTGATATCCGCGCCCAGGCTCTGGAACTTTGTGACCACATCCGAATAGCCGCGTTCGATGTAATTGATGTTTGAGATGCTCGTGGTGCCGTCTGCCACCAGTCCGGCGATCACCATCGCCGCGCCCGCGCGCAGGTCGGTCGCCTTGACGGGAGCACCGGTCAGCTTACCGCCCTCGATGATCGCAAGTCTGCCCTCGACAGAAATCTTCGCGCCCATGCGGACGAGCTCACTGACATACTGATAGCGGTTATCCCACACGCTCTCGTTCACGATGGAGGTTCCCTTGACGGTGGACAGCAGCGCGACAAACTGCGGCTGGCAGTCGGTCGGGAAGCCGGGATGAGGCATCGTCTTGATGTTGACACGGTTGAGCGGACGCTTGGTCGCGTCTACGATGACCGCCTCATCATATTCTTCGATCTCACAGCCCATCTCCATCAGCTTGGAGCTGATGCTCTCAAGGTGCTTCGGGGTGATATTGCGGATCGTGACCTTGCCTCTGGTCGCGGCGGCAGCAGCCATATAGGTGCCCGCCTCGATCTGGTCGGGGATAATGGAATAGGTAACGCCGCGCAGATAATCCACGCCGCGGATCTTGATGACGTCGGTACCGGCGCCGCGGATGTTGGCGCCCATGGAGTTGAGGAAGTTCGCCAGGTCAACGATATGCGGTTCCTTGGCGGCGTTCTCGAGGATGGTCTGACCCTCCGCCTTGACAGCGGCAAGCATCAGGTTGATGGTCGAGCCGACCGATACGGTGTCGAAATACACTCTTGCGCCGTGGAAGGAGCCCGAGGTGGTGCTCTCGATGACAGCGCCGTTGACCAGCTCATTGTGCGCGCCCATCATCGCAAAGCCCTTCAAATGCTGGTCGATCGGACGCACGCCGAAGTTACAGCCGCCGGGCAGGGCGACCTTGGCGTTGTGGAAACGTCCCAGCAACGCGCCCAACAAATAGTAGGACGCACGCATACCGCGAACCGCGTCATGGGTCGCCTCCCATGTGTTGATGGGTCGCGGATCGATATCCAATGTATTCTTGTCAACGCGGCGCACCATCGCGCCCATATCCTGCAGGATATTCGCGATCAGCGACACGTCGGAGATGTTCGGGATGTTCTCGATACGGCAGGGCTCGTCACACAGCACTACCGCGGGGATGATCGCCACCGCCGCGTTCTTCGCGCCGCTGACGGTCACTTCGCCGAATAAAGGCTTTCCGCCGTTGATAACTATTTTTTCCAAATCTGTACACTTCCTAACAACTGCTCAGTTTCTGTTTTTGAGATCCATTCCGCATTGCGCAAACGCGACAACCGGAACAGACCATACGAATATATGTCACACGGAGTCCCGTGTATGAATCAAAAATAAGGATAAAATAGGCGTATTTTTACACGCACCTATCCTATTCTGCTTATACAATACGATAATACAAAGCCGGCACAAAGTCAACCGAAAAAACCTTTTGTAATCTTTTTTAGTGATTTTGTATGTTTTTATCCTTACCGTCTGTATGCTTTTTCTATATTTATTATTCTTTTATGTAATTATTTTGTAATCAATTCCGCTTATTTTCCGCACTTCCTCAAATTTGCTTTTTCTTGACTTGCACCGTCAACGGAAATCGACTATAATGTTGGAGTAAACCCTTGAAAGGATCCCTCTAATGAAGAAATATCTTCCTGTTCTGGTCATCTTCGCCGTATTCGAGACGATCGCGGTCACGCTGTGGCTGACGATGGATAACCTGTTCTATCTGTTCAACTTTTCCTATATCGGCATTTGTATCGCGGTCGGGCTGGCGCTTTATATCGCGGGATGGAAGCATGCGCGGCGGTTCGTGCAGTTCGCGGTCGGCAGCTACATGCTGGTCTACCTCGGCTTGATCTGCAATGAGAATATGCAGATCGAGGGCTTTTGGTACTACCTGTTCACCGGCGTTTTTGAAGCGGCGACCATCCACTATGCCGTCGCCAAGATCTTCGGCCCGCTGCTCTTCGGACGCGGCTGGTGCGGCTACGCCTGCTGGACAGCGATGATCCTCGACCTGCTGCCCTATAAAACCCCGCAGGCGCCGCGTAAAAAACTCGGCTTCATCCGCTATATCACTTTTGCCGCGTCACTGATCCTTGTCGCGGCGCTGTTCCTGACGCACGTCGGCAACCTCGAGCGCGTCATGTTCTGGCTGTTCCTCGGCGGCAATATCCTGTATTATGCCGTCGGCATCATCCTGGCGTTAGTGTTCAAGGATAACCGTGCTTTCTGCAAATACATCTGTCCGATCACGGTTTTCCTAAAGCCGATGAGCTACTTTTCCCTGATCCGCGTCAAATGCGACGAGAGGAAATGCGTGCACTGCGGCAAATGTAAAAAGGTCTGTCCCATGGACGTCGAGGTCGACAACAACAGCCGTAAGCGTAAAAACGCCACCGAATGTATTTTATGCTACGAATGTACCAAGGTATGCCCGAAAAAAGCACTGAAATAAACAAGAGGCAAGACTGCAAACGCTGCGGTCTTGCCTCATTTTTTATCTCTTTCCTTCTTTGATGAACGCGATCAGCTTTTCAACGTCATCAAAATGATCATAGTCTCCGACGACGCCTTCACAGTGATAAGCGATACCGTTTTTCTCGTTACGCTCAAGGCAGTTCAGCAATTCCTCTTCTCCGTAACGCTTCGCGAAAAGCGTGAATCCGTAAGGCTTGAGCCTTGACAGTAACCCCTTACGGCAATCCTCCTGACATTCATAGCAGTGAGCAAAGCCCTTTTCCATAGAGCATTTCAGATTCTCACACCAATCCTTATCGGGACAATCTCCCGAGGCGCAGCCGTTACAATGTTTGTTTTCGCTGCACAGGCAACAGGCGAGTCCGCAGCGGGCGATCCCCAACTCTCTTTTCATTTGCTTTTGCTCCTTTACTCATGCCAGTATTTTCTGTCGAGCGATCGATACTGGATCGCCTCGCTGATGTGCGGCGCGCGGATGACCTCGCTTTGGTCGAGGTCGGCAATCGTACGCGCCACCTTCATGATGCGGTCATAGGCGCGTGCCGTCATACCGAGCTTGTCGAACGCCGCCTTCAGCATCCGATCCGCCTTGTCGTCGATCCGGCAGACGTTCTCGAACATCGCCGCCTCGATATGGGCATTGCACTTGGTCTTTGACTGCTGAAAACGCTTCGTCTGGATCGCGCGTGCGGCATTGACGCGCTTACGGATATCATCGGATCTTTCCTCGCCGCTTTTGGCGGTCAGGTCGTCATATTCCACCGGCGGCACCTCGATATGGATGTCGATGCGGTCGAGCAGGGGACCCGACACGCGGTTGAGATATTTATGCACCGCGTTATCCGAGCACGAGCACTGCTTTTTCGGATGGTTATAGTAACCGCAGGGGCAAGGATTCATCGCGGCGATCAGCATGAATTCGGAGGGATAGGTATAGGTGCCGTGAGCGCGAGAGATCGACACCACGCCGTCCTCGAGCGGCTGGCGCAGCACCTCCAGCGCCGTGCGCTGGAACTCGGGCAGTTCATCGAGGAACAGCACGCCGTTATGCGCGAGCGAGATCTCACCGGGCTTGGGCGTAGTGCCGCCGCCCGTCATGCCCACGCGGGTGATCGTATGGTGCGGTGAGCGGAACGGCCGCATCGTGATCAGCCCCGATCCCTTGGGCAGGGTACCGGCGATGGAATGGATCTTGGTCGTTTCGATGGTCTCCTCAAAGGTCATCTCGGGCAGGATGGTCACCATGCGTTTGGCGAGCATGCTTTTGCCCGCGCCGGGCGAGCCGATCAAAAGGACATTGTGTCCACCGGCGGCGGCGATCTCCAACGCGCGTTTTGCCTCTGCCTGACCCTTCACCTGCGAGAAATCCAGCGTGCTGTCGGGCAGCTGATCGCTGTTTTGAAAGACAGCGGGCTCGATCTTCCTGCGTCCGGCAAGGTGGTCGATCAGCTCAAAGACATGTGCCACGGGATAGACCTCGAGCCCGTCCACCACCGCGCCCTCATTGGCGTTGACGGCGGGGACATAGAGCTTCTTCAAGCCCTGCTCACGGGCGGCGATCGCCATCGGCAGCACGCCGTTGACGCCCCGCAGCTCACCCGAAAGACTCAGCTCGCCGATAAACGCGCTGTCGTCCGTATTGGCGTTGATCTGTCGCGTCGCCTTGAGCACCGTGATCAGGATCGGCAGGTCATACAGCGGTCCTTCCTTCTTGATATCGGCAGGGGCGAGGTTGAGGATCAAGCGCGAATTCGGGAATTCAAAGCCGCAGTTTTTCATGGCGGAACGCACACGATCCCTGCTTTCCTTGACCGCCGCGTCGGGCAATCCGACGATATCGAACGCCGCCATCCCGCGCGAGAGATCCGCCTCGATCTCTATTGCATAGGTATTCAGTCCGAATAATCCGAGACTGTTGCATTTTACTACCATAATCAACCCTTCTTTTTTGCCTCTCGTTGACAAATAACAACATCTATCTTGTCAATACAAAGCCCGAAACAACACCTAAATCGGTTATCGCTTTTATGTTCGAATATCTGTAATTGTATTATAACATACTTCTTCCATGTTGTAAACCAAAAAATGTTAAAAAATACTGTTGAACATGCACAAAATGTATCATATTGTGAATAATTTGTCATTCTTTCCCGCCACTGTTTTTGAAAAACCTGTTGACTTTTGGCGGGTTATTTATTACAATTTACATAAGATAATTATTGTGAGGTGCTATATCTGAACGAACCTACCGTCAGCCGTGAGATGCGGCAGACCGACGATGAACTCCTGCGGGATTTTCTGTCGGGAAACGACGACGCCTTCGACATGATCGCGTCAAGGTATTTGGGGCTGATCTCAACAGCCGCCAAAAAATACCGCGGTATGGCGACGGATATAGACGACAGCGATATGATACAGGAGGGCATGGTGGCGCTGCTGTCAGCCTGCCGTACCTATGACGGCAGTAAGGGCATGAGCTTCAAGAACTACCTGATGACCTGTGTCGAAAACCGCTACCGCTCCATGATGCGCGCGTCATCGCGACAGCGTGCTGTTCCCACCCGCAATATGATATCTTTGGAGGAGGACGCAGAAGTTGCCTTTGATCCGACCGAGACCTCACTTTCCGAGATGGTCGAGACCAAGGAATACATCAACAGCCTGCATCGCATCCTCAAAAACAGCCTCTCAAACCTCGAGTACAAAGTAGCGATTTTGCACCTTTCCGGCTATACGTACAAGGAGATATCCAATCGGCTGAACATTTCCCTAAAATCAGTTGACAATGCACAGACCCGTATACGTCAAAAGCTTTCTAGGTAATACACCCCGAATAGAATTCAGACGGTGCAACTCCGCCGCGGGGTAAAATATATACCAAAAAGTGAGGTACACGCTATGTACGAAGACAAGATTCTCCGTTGCAAGGACTGTGGAAACGAGTTCGTATTCACAGCCGGCGAGCAGGAGTTCTACGCAGAGAAAGGTTTCGTCAACGAACCCCAACGCTGCAAGGACTGCCGAATCGCTCGCAAGAATGCAATCAGGGCTAATCGTGAGATGCACACAACCGTGTGTGCAGACTGTGGCGGCGAAGCAAAGATCCCATTTAAGCCGATGGAAGGCAAGGATTACTATTGCAGCGAATGCTTTGCAAAGCGCAAAGAAGCCGAAGAAGCGGCACAAGCTGAATAATAGATGAATAATTGCTTACAGCGTTCCTTTTCGGAACGCTGTTTTTCTGTATTCACACCAAACGAACTATTGTATTTTTGTGATCGGTGTGTTATAATCGGCTTGTCAATGTACAGACTATATTTGATTTGCGGCGGCAATTCTCCGGCTCGGTTTCTCACAATGACGATTGACTTAGGTTGAGATTGCCACGGCACAAAAGTGCCTCGCAATGACTTTTTTGGAGGTAATACTATGATCACAAAAGACGCTATCATCGGCGACGTTCTGGACAAATATCCGTCTACCGCTCCGCTGTTTTTGCAGATGGGTATGCACTGCCTGGGCTGTCCCGCGTCCCGCGGCGAGAGCATCGAGGAAGCGTGCATGGTACACGGCGCCGACGCCGATAAGCTCGTCGAAGCGCTGAACAAGGCTGTCGGCGCATAATGTCAATACTCAAACCCCATGGGCGGCTGTCGCTTTGCGCCGATTATGTGCGCGAGGGCAGCCGCCTTGCGGATATCGGGACAGATCACGGCTATCTGCCGATCGCGCTGTGTCAAAGCGGCAAGATCCCCTCGGCGCTCGCGTGCGACATCAACCCCCTTCCTCTGCGATCGGCACAGGAAAACATTGCAAGGTTCGGATTATCAAAAAAAATACAAACGCGTTTGTCGGATGGGCTGAAAGAAGTGTCGCCCGACGAGGCGGACGACATCGTGATCGCCGGTATGGGCGGCGAACTGATCCGCGACATCCTGACTGCCGCGCCGTGGGTGAAGGACGGAAAAAAGCACCTTGTGCTCCAGCCGATGACCCACCACGACGACCTGATCCGATGGCTGGTTGTAAACGGCTTTGCTATCATTCAACAAGCGGCTGTCCGCGACGACGGCAAATATTACACCGTCCTGTCAGCGCAATTTACGGGTGACAAAACCGCCTGTGATCCTTACACCGCTCTTGTCGGAAAACTCGATTTGCACGAGGAAAACAGCCGCGGATTTCTCAGCCGCAGTCTGCAAAATCTGCGCAACAAAAGCAAGGGCGACCCGTCGCTGTTGCCTGTCGTACAACAATTAGAGGAGGCGCTTTATGAAGCTGAGTAATATCGTCGCGTTCGCGCAACAGATCGCGCCGTTTGAAACAGCGGCGGAGTGGGACAACGTCGGGTTGCTGGTCGGCTCACCCGAGTGGGAGGCTGACCGTGTTCTGCTCGCACTCGACATCACCCCCGAGATCGTCGAAGAAGCACATCAAAAGGGCGCCGGGCTGATCGTCAGTCACCACCCTGTCATCTTCTCTCCCCTGCATACCCTCGCCCCCGATCACGCGGCGTATCTGCTCGCAAAATATGACATCGCGGCGCTGTGCCTGCACACCGATCTCGACCGTGCCGAGCAGGGCGTGAACACCGCTTTGGGAGCGGCTTTGGGACTGACTAACACCACTCTCTATCCCGACGATTTCCTGCTGGTCGGGGATTTTCACCGACGTTATAACGCACAGACCTTTGCCGGTTTCATCAAATATCAACTTCACGCGCCGTCGGTACGATTCACCGAGGGTACGGTCACCCGCGTGGCGGTATCCTCCGGAGGCGGCGGCGAGGGCGTGGAGCTTGCCTCCAAATACGGCTTTGACGCCTTTGTGACCGGCGAGCTGAAGCACCACCAATACCTGTACGCAAAACAACATCATATCGCCGCATTTGACGCGGGGCATTTTTCGACCGAGGATGTCGTGATCGCGCCGCTGAAAGACCTGTTCTCAGCGGAGTTCCCCGATGTCGAATTCATCATCAGCGAAAAGAGCGTTTGCCCCTATCTCGCGGTCTGATACAAAGTTTCTGAGATAATGGAAAAAGAGAGAAAAATATCAAAAAAGCTGACGGATCTGTTCAACGCCGGCTTTTTTTGGACATTCATCGTGCTGTTCGCTTTGGTGGCGGTCATCGGATACTTTTTGGTATCCGTTTTCGGTGAAACGGGTGAGGGCACGCCGGCGCCGTTTTTGAGCGTCTTCCTGCAGCACACATCGATCCTGCTGTGCTTTGCCGGATTGACGGCGATATTCGTTTTGTGCGCTCATCGTCTGCGCTCAGGGCAACTGAACGCCCGCTTCAAACCATCATTCCTCACAACGGTGATCACGGCGGTCGTCCTCATGCTGGCGGTACAGCTGACCTGTGCGTACTTGCTGCGGATGAATCCGATCACCGACGTATCGCGCATCGACACCTACGCGCAAAAGATCGTCACCGAAAACTCCTTTGACTGCATCCGTGACGGCTACAACGATTTTTACATCGTGCGGTACCGGAACAACCTGCCGTATCTGCTGATCGTCACACTGTTTTACAAGGTCACTTATCTGGTCACAGGGAGCTTTTCCCGCGCGCCGATCATCGTATTCAACGTGCTGTGCATCAACCTTGCCGTCCTGCTGACGGTGCTGTTATCGCGCAGGATCTTCGGCGAGCGAAAGGCGCTGTTGACGCTGTTATTATGTCTGTTGTTCGCGCCGTACTACACCTTTGCGCCTTATTTTTACACCGATTCCTTCTCGATCCCGTTCACCGTCGGCACGGTCTATGCCTTTGTCGCGGCGATCCAAAGCAGCGGCAAAAAGAAGCTGCTCCTGCTGCTTTTATGCGGCGCCCTCTGCTGTATCGGCTTCAAGATCAAGGGCAGCCTGATCATCCTGATCCCGGCATTCATCATCTATCTGCTGCTACAATACGGCTTCAAGCGCTGTCTGAAAACGACCGCGGCATTCCTGCTGAGCTTTGTGATCCTGCTCGCATCATACACAGGTATCGTCAAAGCCTCGAACATCATCCCCGAGGATGTGTCACAGCGCTGGCAGTACCCCTATACACACTGGCTGATGATCGGGCTGAACGACTACGGTGCGTATACGCTGGAGGACAACCACTACACCTACGAATATGAGGGGATCGAAGCAAAGAAGCAGGCGAATCTCGAGGAGATCCAACGCCGCTTTGCGCAAAAAGGCTTTTGGGGCACCGTCCTGCATGTCGGCATCAAAGCCGTGTGGACACACATGGACGGCACCTACTATATCGCCAACTATCTGGAGGATTATCAAGAGCGCTGCGCCCTGCACAGTCTGGTGTTATATGAGGGGCGATTCCACCCGGCTTTCTACGCCTACAGCTGCGGGTTCCAGCTCTTTTTGCTGTTCATCATGGCATATGCGGCAAAGCGCGCATGGAAACAGCATAAACGCGATATCACCACCCTGTTCCGGATCGCGGTATTCGGGATGTTCCTGTTCTTCCTGATATGGGAGACCAACGCGCGTTATCCGTATAATTTCACCCCGCTATACCTGCTGATCGCGACCGACGGCACTTTAAAACTGGCGGAGCGTTTTGCCGAACACCGCCGTACAAAAGCGAAGTGACCCTATTTTAACGGTCACTTCATGATTCCATCCATACACAAAAAGCGTTTTCTTGATGAAAGCGCTTTTATTTTTTGGAGCATAGTACTGATTTCTGATAAAACGCTTTAATAAGATATTGAAAGGGAATTTTCGCAGAGCGAGGCGAAGGACGCCGATAGGCTGGCGCCTATCAAGGACGACAACGAAGCTATACGGAATTTCACTCAATAGATGTTAAAGGGTTTTATTAGAAATCAGTATAAAGAAGGGGATTTTGTATTCAAGATTAACAAACTGTAAATTTTGAGCGAAAAAGATAAAAAATCTGCCATATATATGTAAAAAACAATTGCAAAAACCACAACCATTTGTTATAATGTTGTAGTGTATATAACTATATCATGTGATAGTATGGGATTTTGCGGGCAACAAAGCGCCCTTCCGACGCTGTCGCAGAAACGGAAATTCATATCTTTATGAGAATCAGAAAAAAGAAATGGGCGGAGCCGGAGCTCGCCGCATGTCGCTACTATACCAACGAGCCCGAACAATACCGCGGCCGCTGGAAGGAATTCTTCGGCAACGACAAACCGATCGAGCTGGAGATCGGCTGCGGCAAATGCACCTTCTCCGCCGAAAAGGCAATACAAAACCCCGACAAAAACTTCATCGCGCTGGATATCAAGAGCGATATGCTGGGCGTGGGCAGGCGCAATGTCGAGCGGATCTTCTCAGAGTCAGACAGATCCCCCGACAACATCGCGCTGGTGCGCTGTAACGTCGAGCAGATCGACAAGGCGTTTTCCGCGGAGGATCACATTGCGGTGATGTACATCAACTTCTGCAATCCCTGGCCGCGTGAAAAACACAAAAAGCGCCGTCTGACCTATCCGAAAAAGCTCAGGATGTACCGCGAATTCCTCACAACAAACGCGGTGATCTACTTCAAGACCGATGACGACGAGTTGTTCGAGGAGAGCATCGGCTATTTCAACGAAGCGGAGTACACCATCCGCTATATCACACGCGATCTGCACCACAGCGAGGTCAAAAACAATATCATGACCGAGCACGAGAAGATGTTTTCCGACGAGGGCATCCCGATCAAATATCTCGAAGCAACGGTGTAACTCATCCGGCGTATGATCGTCAAATCATAACACGCATCAATCGATAAGGAGGCAAACGGAATATGAGGCTACAGCGTATCTTAGCCGCCGTCATCATCGCGGCGCTGCTCTTATCGGGCTGTACCTCTTTGAGCCTCGGTAAATCCGAGATCCTCACTCCGCCCAGAGCCTCGGGCATCCGTGCCGACGTTCAGCGCCTGATCGAAAGTGACGCCAAGGGCAGCTATACGCTGATCTACCCCACCGCCGGCTCCAATAAGACCGGCATGTTCCTGCACGATATCGATAACGACGGCGTTGAAGAAGCAGTCGCGCTGTATGCCGCTGCCGACAAAACGTCCCGCGTTTTGATCGCAAAGCAGCAGGACGATTCCTTTCAACTATACGGAAGCGCGGATCTTTATTCCTCCGATGTTTCCGAACTGAACTTTTATGACTTTGACGGCGACGGCAGAGAAGAGCTCTTATTAAGCTTTGATATCGGCACTTCCAACGCCGCGCTGCAAGTATTCCTGACCGCTGACGGCGTCGCCGAATCGAATACCGAAGAAGGCTTCATCAATTACGTCACCGGCGATTTTGATAAAGATTCATCGACCGACATCCTGCTGATGATGGCACCCGACAGCAACCATTCCGCAAAAGCGAGACTGCTGACCCTCGGCGAAAAGGGGTTCGGTGAAAAATCATCCTGCGAGATCGACCCCCGTGTCATTTCTTACTCCGGTCTGCAATTCGGCAAGCTCAGCGGCGAGCTTTTCGGAGCAGCCGCCGACGGAAAGCTCGGCGAGGGCGAATATTCGACCCAGCTCATCTACTACGATTCCGCCGCCAAGCTCCTGGTCAACCCGCTGTACATCAACAGTAACTATAAACAAAGCATCCGCACATCCGCCGTCACCTGCCTGGATATCGACGGCGACGGCGCGCTCAATATCCCGTTGAGCTCCGTGATGGATCACGCCAAGGACGAGGACACATCCACCGTATGTAACGTAGCGCGCTGGAACGACTATGACCCCGAACAGATGAGTCTGTCCTTCAAGAAAGACGCTGTCTTATGTGAAAAGCTGAACTTCATGCTGCTGTTCGATACCGATAAGCTCAAAACCGTCACCGCCCGCTATTCCGCTGACAATGCCGTGACGCTGTACCATATCAGTTACAAAAACAACGAGCCTGTATTGGGCAAAGAACAGCTGACCGTCTACCGCTATGAAAAGTCGAGCTACGACAGCAGCTTGACCGCACAGGCAAAGCTCCATGAAACGGCGGAATACACCTACACCTACATCCTCAGCGAGGATGCGGCGTTTACCCACGACGATATCAAGAATAGCTTTATGCTGCTCTTGGATAACGAAAAATCATCTGCCAAACAATAAATAATCAGATATGCGTCAGCGAAACGTATATCTGCTCATTTTAAATTCTGTAAACTACATCCTGAACGGAGGTTAAAATTATGAAAAAGATTCTGGTATGCGAGGACGAAGCCGCGATCCGCGACTTTGTGGTGATCAATCTCAGAAGAGCCGGCTATGACGTAGTCGAAGCAGACTGCGGCGAAATGGCGCTCGAAAAGTACGAGGAACAAGGCGGCGACTTTGACGTAGCCATCCTCGATATCATGATGCCCGGCATCGACGGTCTGCAGGTCTGCAAGGAACTGCGCAACAAGAACTCCGGCATCGGCATCATCATGCTGTCAGCCCGTACACAGGAGATGGACAAGGTCACCGGTCTGATGCTCGGCGCCGACGACTATATCACCAAGCCCTTCTCTCCCTCTGAGCTGACCGCACGCGTCGATTCACTGTATCGCAGAGTATCCCTCTCCGAACAGCGCAGCGAGAACAACTTCAAGGAAGAGCTGCAGAGCGGTATCTTCACCCTGAACCTGAGGAACCGTGCGCTGATGAAGAACGGCAAGATGATCGAACTGACCCAGGTCGAGTTCCAGATCATGGAATACTTCTTCTCTAATCCCGGTGTAGCGCTCGACCGTACCGATATCCTCAATCACGTATGGGGTGAGGCGTATGTCGGCGAAGAAAAGATCGTCGACGTTAACATCCGCCGCCTGCGCATGAAGGTCGAGGATGAGCCCTCTAACCCCAAGTACATCGTTACCGTATGGGGCCTGGGCTATAAGTGGGACACGGTGTAAACCGCATCGCGGTTTACTAATGAATACTGAAGATTGAAAAATTAAGAATGAAGAATAAAGGGAGGGCTGCGCCCTCACCCGATTAATAATTGATCGAGCGAAGCGAGTAACCTTCATTATTCATTATTCAATTTTCAATTTTAATATCAAAATAATTGGGGTCCCCGAAAAGCCCCTGCTTTTTGGGGAGACGAGGAACCGTCACACGAGCACGATAGTAATTTCCTCTGCGAAATTGCTATCAGCGAGTACGACGCGTGACGAGGAGGTGACAGCGATGTTCAAAGGAATCAGTAAACGATGGTTGATCAACACCTTTGGTGTGGTATCGGCGATCGTCGTTTTGTTGATCATCTTTATCTCCGTCGCTGTTCACTCACTTTGTTATTCGACAGTAGAAAACGAACTGCTCAACCAGACAAAAAAGCTAAACACGGTTTTCCCTAACGGCGTTTGTGAGAACGCCGATACTTTTGAAGAGAAGGCCTCCGCCTATGCCGGTGATTTTTCGGACAAGGACGAGATGGAGGTACAGATCCTCAACGCTTCGGGCAGAGTGATCACGACCTCCGCAGGATTCGGCGCGGAAGCGGAGAATCTCCCCGACTATGTACAGGCGCAGTCATCCGACTCCGGTATCGGACGCTACAGAGGCCGCTCCGATTCGGGCGAAAAGATCATGGCGGTCACCGTGATCATCAAAAGCTCCGGCGGTACCGAGCTTGGCGCGGTACGCTATGTCACCTCGCTGCGCAAGGCGGATTCCAAGGTGCTGCTCTACACGATCCTCGCGATCATCGTCGGACTGCTGATCATTTCGGTCGTCGCGATATCGGGCTACTATTTCATCCGCTCGATCATCCGGCCTGTCCGCGAAATGACCGAGACCTCGCGGCAGATCGCGCAGGGTGATTTCACCGCCAAGGTCGATAAGATGTATGACGACGAGATCGGTGAACTCAGCGACAGTATCAATGATATGGCGAAGGAGCTCGACGCGAACGAAAAGCTCAAGAATGACTTTATCTCGCGCGTTTCCCACGAACTGCGTACACCGCTGACCGCTATCAAAGGCTGGGCGGAAACCATGCAGTATGGCGTACCCGACCGCATCACGCTGGAAAAGGGCATGAGCGTCATCGTCAAGGAAAGCTCGCGCCTGACCTCGCTGGTCGAGGAGCTGCTCGACTTCTCCAAGCTCCAAAGCGGCAGACTGACCATGCAGATGGCGCGCATGGATATCCTCGCCGAGATCGACGAGGCGGTCTATATGCTCAAGGAACGTGCCCTCTCCGAGGGCAAGCACCTCTTATATGACGATCCCGAAGAGATGCCCATCATCTACGGCGACAAAAACCGACTCAAGCAGGTATTCCTCAACGTCATCGACAACGCGCTCAAGTATACGCCCGAGGGCGGTATGATCGGCGTACAGGTCTATCAGGATTATAAAGAACACACCATCAAGGTCGTGGTCGCCGACAACGGCTGCGGCATCAAGCCGGAGGATCTGCCCAAGGTCAAGGATAAATTCTATAAGGCGAATCAGAAGATCAACGGCTCCGGCATCGGATTGGCGGTAGCCGACGAGATCATCAAAATGCACAAGGGCTCGCTCGATATCGAAAGCTCGCCCGAGGTCGGCACCACCGTCACCATCACGATCCCGATCTATAATGAGGCGGCGGCGTTGGATGACGACACCCAGCCCCTAGGCGGGATGAATCCGCCCGTACAACCGCCTACCGCATAAACATCACATCCAAATATACAGGAGAATACATATGAGCTCAGTGAAAAAAGCACTGATCGAATGTCTGATCGGTATCCCGGTCGTCTTCGGCTTAGCAACCTTGTTTGACTATCTTTACAAAACGCTGATCCAGCAAAACGCCTACACGTTCAGCCCTGCCACACCGCTGTTCTGCGTCGGCGTATGGGTCGTCGTTATCCTCGTCACCAATTTCATCCGCAAGAATAAACAAGACAAATAATGACGAGGTCTTTCGTCAAATATCCTTTTCAGGACATGGACGACATTTGGTCGCCCCTACCAGTCTTTGAGGACAAAGTATGATACAAATATACTCGTAATCAAATATCAACTTTTAAGTGTTACAGGCTACTACAGATATATAAAGAAGGTATTCAATGAAAAAACAGGACACAAAACAACAAAAGCGCATTACCTCCATCGGCGGCTCCGCCCTGATCGAAGGCATCATGATGCGCGGCCCCAAGCGCACCACCGTCGCTTGCAGGGTCGATAAAGACAACATCTATACCGAGGACATCGAGGTCAAGCCGCTGTTCAAGGCGAAGTTCTGGAAACTCCCCCTGATCCGCGGACTCGCGGGCATGATCGACAGCATGCGCCTGAGCTACAAGGCGCTGGGACTGTCCGCCGACAAGGCGATGGAATCGGGATTGGTCGAGGAGGAAGAGCCCTCCAAGTTCGAAAAATGGCTGGACGACAAGTTCGGCGACAAGCTGATGAACGTCATCATGGTCATCGCGTCCATACTGGGCATCGCGCTGGCGATCGGATTGTTCGTCGTGCTGCCGTCAATGCTCTTCACATGGCTGATCAAGCCGCTTTTGGACGGATGGAGCGAATCCTCTGTCAGGATCCTGCAATCCGCCTTTGAGGGCGTGTTGAAGATCGCCCTCTTCCTCAGCTATCTGTCTTTGGTTTCCCTGATGAACGACATGAAGCGCGTGTTCCAGTATCACGGCGCTGAGCATAAAACCATCTTTTGCTATGAAAACGACGAAGAACTCACCGTTGAGAACGTCCGCAAGCAAACGCGTTTCCATCCCCGCTGCGGTACCTCGTTCTTGGTCGTCACCCTGCTCGTGAGTATTTTCGTCGGCTTGTTCATCCCGACCTTCCCGAATCTCCCGATCCTGCGACCGATCCTGAGATTACTCCTTGTTCCCGTGATGGTCGGTCTGGGCTACGAGTTCATCAAGCTCTGCGGTAAGTATGATAACAAGCTCACCCGCATTCTCGCCACACCCGGACTCTGGGCGCAGCGCATCACCACCAGAGAACCCGAGGACGAGATGATCGAATGTGCGATCGAAGCGATGAAAGCGGTCATCCCCGACGACGGCTCCGATATCATCAATGATTGTTCCTGCGCTCGATAACACCGTCAAAAGCCTCTTGGCACGCGCAGGGGTGGAAAATCCCGCCGGCGATGCGAAAGAGATCCTCTGTGCGGTGTTGGCATGTGACCGCGCTCAACTGCTCCTGCGAGAAGAAGAGATCCCCGATCCGCTTTGTGAAAAAGCCATCGCAATGGCGCGCCGCCGCGCAGGCGGTGAACCGATCCAGTACATCCTTGGCTCATGGAGCTTTATGGGGCGCGACTACAAGGTCGGCGAGGGTGTGCTGATCCCGCGCGACGATACGGAAGTGGTGGTCACAGAAGCGTTGAAGCGCTGTGAAAGAACCCCCGATCCCGTGATCGCCGATCTATGCGCAGGCTCGGGTATCATTGCCGTTACGCTGGCAAAGGAACTGCCGAATGCCACCGTGTACGCCGTCGAGAAAAGCGATACCGCGTTCTCCTATCTGACGGAAAACATTGCGCTCCATCAGGAGAAGATCCATGCGATCCACGCAGATCTGCAAGACTGCGTCAGCGAATTTTCGGACGGCTCACTGGATATGATCGTCTCCAACCCGCCCTACATCCGATCTGTCGAGATCGCCGATTTGCAGCAAGAGGTGCAGTACGAGCCGCGACTCGCATTAGACGGCGGAGAGGACGGCTACGACTTCTATAAAATGATCCTCACTTTGTGGACGCCGAAGCTCAAAGATGGCGGCTCCATCGCCTTTGAGATCGGCGAAGGACAATTTGACGCCATCGCCGCAATGCTGAAAAACGCGGGCTATGCCGATATCAGCGGCACTCCCGATATCCAAAACATCACCCGCGCGATCACAGCAAGATACAAATGGTAGGGATGAGCATTGCTCATCCGCGGACGACCAATGGTCGTCCCTACAAATCTAGAAAATCTGTTCGAAAAAACTTGCTTCTTTCAAACATATATGCTATAATATACCCGTAAATAACAGAAACCAAAGGAGAAAATGATTATGGCTCTTGATAAAAACAAAGCACTGGAAACAGCGTTATCACAGATCGAAAAACAGTTCGGCAAGGGCGCCGTCATGAAGCTCGGCCAGAACACCCACATGAACGTCGAGCACATCTCGACAGGTTCGCTGAGCCTTGATATCGCGCTGGGAATCGGCGGTCTGCCCCGCGGCAGAATCGTCGAGATCTACGGACCGGAAAGCTCCGGTAAGACCACCCTCTCCCTGCACTGTATCGCCGAAGGTCAGAAGAACGGCGGCAACGTCGCCTTCATCGACGTAGAGCACGCGCTCGATCCCGTCTATGCCTCCGCGCTGGGCGTCGACGTCGACAGCCTGCTGGTATCTCAGCCTGACACCGGTGAGGACGCGCTCGAGATCGCCGAGGCGCTGATCCGTTCCGGCGCGATCGACGTCATCGTCATCGACTCCGTCGCGGCGCTCGTTCCCAAGGCTGAGATCGAGGGCGAGATGGGCGACAGCCATGTCGGTCTGCACGCGCGCCTGATGTCGCAGGCACTGCGCAAGCTCGCCGGTGCGATCAACAAGTCTAACTGCGTCGCCATCTTCATCAACCAGCTGCGCGAGAAGGTCGGCGTGGTCTACGGCAACCCCGAGGTCACCACCGGCGGCCGCGCGTTAAAATTCTATTCCTCTGTCCGTATCGACATCCGCCGCATCGAGACCCTCAAATCTAACGGCGAAATGGTCGGTTCGCGCACCAGAGCGAAGGTCGTTAAGAATAAGATCGCTCCTCCCTTCAAAGAGGCGGAGTTCGATATCATGTACGGCGAGGGTATCAGCCGCGTCGGCGAGCTGATCGATCTTGCCGTCAAGGCGGACGTCATGCAAAAGAGCGGCGCATGGTTCTACTACGGTGAGACCCGTCTGGGACAGGGTCGCGACAACGTCAAGGAGCTGCTCAAGAACGACGACGCACTGCGTGAGAAGATCGAAAAAGAGCTGTGGGAGAATGTCGATAAGCTGACCTCCCGCCCCAAAAAGACCGCCAAAGCGGCGGCAAAGGCGGCTCCCGCGCCTGCCCCTGCTCCCGCAGCCGCACCAGAAAAGAAGAAAAAGAGCGCTAAGATCGACATCCTTGTCGAAGACTGATGCAGATCACCGCGATTGAGCCCCGCAGAAAGGGGCTCTCCGCTCTCTATATCGACGGCGAGTTCGCAATGAAGCTCGACACCGAGGTGATCCTCGCCCATCGCTTTGACGTCGGGCATGAGATCGACGACGAACAACTCCACGCCTGTGTCCTTGACTCGGACAGAAAGCGCTGTAAGGACAAAGCGTTATGGCTGATCTCCTATCGCGACCACTCGCGCCGCGAGCTGTTCGATAAGCTCAAAAAGGATTACAGCGAAGAAAGCTGTGAGGCGGCGATCAGCCGTCTCGAGGAGCTTGGGCTCATCGATGACGGTCGCTACGCCCGCCGTTATGCCGCCGATCTGTTCAGCATCAAGCACTTGTCCGAGCGCGGTGTACGTCAAAAGCTCTATGAAAAGGGCATTGACCGCGATTTGATCGACGAGGTACTCGATGAATTCACCGTTGATGAGGATGAACAGATCCGTGCGATCATCAATAAAAAATACGCGCGCTCCCTGACAGATGACAAGGGGCGCCGTCGTTGCGCTAACGCGTTGGCGCGGATGGGCTTTTCTTTCAGCAGCATCCGCAGCGTGATGCGCGAATATACCGAGATCGAGGATGTATAACAACCACCTGTCACATTAAATCAGGTGAGGAAAGCGCCTCAATCATTTACCAAAAAAGGAATTGAAACATATGCCAAGCGTAGGAATCGTTTCCCTCGGCTGCGCGAAGAACCGCGTGGACGCCGAGATGATGATGTATCAACTGAATCAGGCGGGCTTTCAGCTAAAGGAAGACCCCGCCATGGCTGACGCCGTGATCGTCAACACCTGCGGCTTCATCGAATCCGCCAAGCAGGAAAGCATTGATGAGATCCTCGAGCTTGCCATGCTGAAAAAAGAAGGCAAGATCAAGGCGATCATCGTCACAGGCTGTCTTGCCGAGCGCTACAACAGCGATATCATGAAGGAGCTGGGCGAGGTAGACGCTGTCATCGGCATCGGCAAAAACGCCGACATTGCCGCCGTGGTGCAGCAAGCACTTGACGGAAAAAAAGTAGAGGATTTTCCCGACAAAATGCTCCTGCCCATGGAGGGCGGCCGTGTGCAGAGCACCGAACCCCACTGGGCGTACCTCAAGATCGCCGACGGCTGTGACAACTGTTGCACCTACTGCGCGATCCCGCTGATCCGCGGCTCCTTCCGCTCCCGCAAGATGGAAACGATCGTTGAAGAAGCCGAGCGACTGGTACATAACGGCGTTCGAGAACTCAACGTCATCGCGCAGGACACCACACGCTACGGCGAGGACAATTACGGCAAGCTGATGCTCCCCGAGCTGCTTCGCCGCCTGTGCCAAATCGAAGATCTGCATTGGATCCGCGTGCTGTACTGCTACCCCGACCGCCTGACCGACGAGCTGCTCGAAACGATCCGTGAAGAGGAAAAGATCGTCAAATATATCGACCTGCCGCTCCAGCACTGCAACGGCAGAGTGCTGCGCGCGATGAATCGCCGCGGCGATAAAGAGAGCCTCTTGGGGCTCGTACAGCATATCCGCGAGAAGATCCCCGGCGTGATCCTGCGCACCACCCTGATCACCGGCTTCCCCGGAGAAACAGAAGAGGAATTCGAGGAGCTGAGCGACTTTGTCGCGCAGACGAACTTTGAGCGTCTCGGATGCTTTGCGTACTCGCAGGAGGAGGATACTCCCGCCGCGCTGTTGCCCGATCAGATCGACGAGGACGTCAAGAAACGCCGCGCCGAGATCATCACCGAGCAGGAAGCGCTGATCATGGACAAGTGGTGTGAGAGCATGGTCGGCAAAGAGATCGAGGTACTCACCGACAGCTTTGACCGCTATGCGGACTGCTTCTTCGGCCGCTCCGCCTATGACGCGCCCGAGGTCGACCCCTGCGTCTTCTTCACCGTAGGCGATCGCAAACCACGTTCGGGCGAGTTGGTACGCGTCCGCATCACCGATCATATCGACTGCGATCTGGTCGGCGAGATGATCGATTAATCGGTCAAATCACTTCTCTATCACTATCGCTTCTGTGAAGCGATGGTTATATTTGCTCCTCCCCTACTCTTTCAATATGAAAGGTTATCCTATGAAAAAAATGAACCTACCCAACAAGCTCACGCTCCTGCGTATTATACTGGTACCCGCGGTCATTGCCGCGATCCTGATCGACTTCCCGTTCCGCTTTCTGGTGGCGGGGATCCTCTTCGGCGTTGCCGCGATCACCGACGCGCTGGACGGCAAGATCGCCCGCCGCGACAACCTGATCACCGACTTCGGCAAATTTGCCGATCCGCTGGCAGACAAGATCCTCGTGATCTCCGTGATGGTCTGCTTTGTCAAGCTGAACCTGTGCGGTGCGATCCCGCTGATCATCATTATTTTCCGTGAATTCGCCGTTACCTCGATCCGCCTTGTCGCCGCCGCAAAGGGCAAGGTCATTGCCGCCAACATGTGGGGCAAGGTCAAGACCGTGACCCAGATCATCGCGATCGTATCGGTATTTCTCATGCAGTTCATCTGCGAGATCCTCGAGCGCACCATGACCGACGCAGTCGCGCTGCTCCATATCTATGACGTCTTCAACGCCATCGGACAGGTCATGTTCTGGATCGTTGCGGTCATCACCGTGATCTCCGGCGTCATCTATCTCAAGGACAACAAAGACGTCATCAGCGATATGTAAAACGGAGCCAAAAAAATAGTTGCAAAATCGAAAGCAATCGTATATAATAGGATAGATATCAAAAGGCTGTGAACAGGAAAAGTAGCTTTACGGAAGCTAACAGAGAGGACGATAAATGCTGGAAGTCGTCTTAGCTAATGTTCAGTGAAATGCGCCTGTGAGCTGACTGCAGGAAATGGCAGTCCGTCGGTCCGCGTTAAGGACAAAGGCTTATTGATGAGCCTCTAAGAGCGTATTTTACGCTGAATTTGGGTGGAACCACGGCGCTGTCGTCCCTTCGGATGACGGCGCTTTTTTGTTTTCGTGAATGTCCATTCAATTCATGGAGAATGCCGGATCAGTTCTACCGAAACAGATAACACTGCTTCAAACGGTTTCCCCATCCGCAATTCCTCATTCCTAACTCCTAATTCCTAATTAAAAAGGTTGATAATGATGTTTGACACAATGAGAGCCGATCTGGACGCCTACCTACTGCGCGATCCCGCGGCACGCAATAAGATGGAGGTATTCTTCCTCTACTCGGGCTACAAAGCGGTACGCAAATACCGCCGCGCGCACTGGTTCCAGATCCACAACATGAAATTCATCGCACGCTGGCTGAGTCAGCGCGCACGCAACAAAACCGGCGTCGAGATCCATCCCGGCGCGACTATCGGCAAGGGGCTGGTGATCGACCACGGCATGGGCGTCGTCATCGGCGAGACCACCGTGATCGGCGACAACTGCCTGATCTACCAGAACGTCACCCTCGGCGGTACGGGTAAGGATCAGGGCAAGCGTCATCCCACCCTCGGCGACAACGTGATGGTCGGCTCGGGCGCGAAGGTGCTCGGCCCGTTCAAGGTCGGCGACAACTCCCGCATCGCGGCAGGCGCGGTCGTCCTCACCGAGATCCCGCCCAACTCCACCGCGGTCGGCGTACCCGCACGCGTCGTGCGCGTCAACGGCGTACGTCCCGATCTGCTCGACCAGATCCATTACTCCGACCCCGTGGCGCAGGAGCTGTGCCGTATGCACAACGAGATCCAGCAGCTCAGCAACGAGGTTCGGTATCTCGAAAAGAACGTCAGTCAGGCGGTTGAATTGGCTGCGACATCAAAAGGTAACAAAGAATAAGCGAGAGATATCCACCAATCAACCCTCAGGCGCTTCGCGCCGGCTCCCTTAGGAAAGGGAGCCTCAGACTGTAGAAAAACCTATCAAAGCCTTCCTTTGGTAAAGGCAGTGGCGCTAAGCCAATCGCGGATAAACCGCTCTTGGAGCGCTGTTGCATGGGAGTTGTTCACCAAATCAGAGATTTGGACAACTCCTCAGAA
>OMWP01000013.1:34500-103313 GCA_900314795.1 uncultured Eubacteriales bacterium | reverse complement strand
GACGGCTGCAATCACGTTGCCGATTGCAACGGAAAATGAAGCAGAGCTGAGTAACGATATATCTGAGTTGGATCCGAAAGCGGTTCTGGATTCTTTATCGATGTTCGATTGAGCCAAAATGGCACAGGAATCTATTATGAACCGAACAGATCGTGCCAAAATGGCACAGAAGATATTATTCGTAAAAAGATACTCTATACAACAGTATAAGACGCAGAAAATCCATCCTGAGAACCGCAGGACGGGTTTGTCTTATACTGTAGCGAGCATAGGCTTTGTTACCACAAAACCGGAACGGCTAAAGCCGAAAGGGGCTTTTGCCCCTGTGACCCCAAACACACAATGAAAGAAGGAAAAACTATATGATACAAAAAAATACAGATATCCATATCCGCGTCAGTGAGAAAGACAAGAAAGCCCTGCAGCGCTATGCAAAGCGTGCGGGGCTTTCTTTATCCGCCTATCTCCTGATGTCCGGTCTGAATCAGCCCATCCATACGAAGCCGAGCGAGGCGCTTCACGACTGTTACAGCGTTGTTGTGGATCTACAGCAGACCTTCCGTCAGTCTACCGAACGCTCCGTTGAACAGCGGTTGAATTATCTCCACGACAAGCTGTTGGTTGTCTACCATGAACAGGAGGCGGACAGCGGTGGGAACAACCAAGATCTGGGCGATTAAGGACAGCCTGTCGCGCGTGCTGGACTACGCTTCCAATCCGAAAAAGACCGTCTATACCGATCTGAAAAAGGTATTGCATTACGCTGAGCAGGGTTCCAAAACCGTCAGCGAAGAAGAAACCTGTTTTGTGACCGGAGTGAATTGTAACGCTGAGACAGCTTTTGACGAGATGCTGTCCGTTCAGCGACGCTTCGGCAAGACAGGCGGTAACGTCGCCTACCATGCTTACCAAAGTTTCAAGACCGGTGAAGTCAGCCGTGAGGAGTGTCACCAAATCGGCGTAGACTTGGCAAAGAAGATGTGGGGCGACGAGTATCAGGTGCTCGTCGCTACCCACCTCGACACTCAAACTCTACACAATCACTTCGTCGTCAACGCCGTGAATATGTGGAACGGAAAAAAGTTCAACTGTAACGAGGGTGTGTACTGGCGTTTCCGCTCGCTATCCGATCAGCTTTGTGCGGAACACCATTTGACGGTCATCAAGAATCCGCAGGGTAAAACGCCGCGCAGTATTTACTTCGCTGAGAAGAACGGTGAACCGACCAAGTTCAATCTCATGCGTCAGGCGATCGACTACGCTGTTGATCACGCATTGAGCTTTAAGGAGTTCAAAAGCATTCTGTTCGATCAGGGCTATATCGTGAACCTCAATGAAAACCGCACCTACTGGACGATCCGCTCCGTCAACAGCAAAAAGAGCGTTCGTATGATACGGTTGGGTGAGGAATACGGAAATCAGGAGATACAGCGACGTATCTATGAAAAGTCTAACCGATCCGCATGGCAGCACAATCGAGAATACTATGCAGAGCAAAAAGAAATGCGATATTTTCAGCCGAAGCGATTTTTGTTCCGAGGTACCTTTCATAAAGCAAAGAAGTATACAGGAATATATGCTTTGTATCTTCATTACTGTTACCTATTAGGCAAGCTCCCGAAGTATCACCAACGTCAGCCGCTGTCGCCCGAGATGAGAGAAGCATGGCGTCACCTGGATCGGATATCCGCTCAGGTGACCTTGCTATCCCATAAGAAGCTGAACACCTTAGAAGATGTCAGCGGCTTTATACAAGAAACCGATTCGTCCATCAAAGAGGTAACAGCCGTGCGGCAGAAGATCTACAACAAGCTGCGGCGTTGTGATGACGACGAAAAGAGGACGGAGTTACTGTCCCGCCGAGATGACTGCACGACGCTGTTGAAACAGCTGCGCAAAGAAAAGCGGGTTGCCCTCACGATTATTGAGGACAATCCCACAATCAAAGAAAACATCCGTATCGAAACGCAGGCGCGCAACAGAGCCTACGGATTAGATACCAAACAAAAATATCATACAAGGAGTTATGAACGATGACAAATATATCAATCAACAAACTACACGAATTCAAAGACCACCCCTACAAGGTGCTCGACAATGACGAGATGAACAGCCTGATCGAGAGTGTTCAGGAGCACGGCGTTATGTCGCCGCTGATCGTTCGACCTTTAGAGGGAACAACAGATCAATATGAGATCATCTCGGGACACCGTCGCTTCCGTGCGGCACAGAAGGCAGGGCTTAGCGAAGTCCCTGCCTTTATTCGTCCCGTCAGCCGCGATGAAGCGGCGATCATGCTCGTAGACAGCAATCTACACCGCGAGCACATCCTGCCGTCGGAAAAAGCCTTTGCCTATAAGATGAAAGCCGAGGCGCTCAACCATCAGGGCAGACGAACCGATTTAACTTCGTCGCAAGTTGCGACAAAGTTCGACAGTGCGACAGTAATCGGAAAGCAGTCCAACGAGAGTCGAGATACGGTCTATCGCTATATCCGTCTGACTTATCTTATCCCTGAACTGCTTGACCTGATGGACGAGGGCAAGATCGCTTTCTCCGTCGGCGTGGAGCTGTCCTACCTTCCTCCTGAGATACAGCAGGAATTATACGAGATCATCGACCGTGAGGACTGCACACCATCTTATTCTCAGGCATTCCGTCTCCACAAATCCTTCAACAACTGCTCACTGACCCGTGAGGGGTTAGCAGCAGTGATGTCAGAGGAAAAACCCAACCAGCGTGACCGAATTGTCCTGCCTCGCAAGGCATTCGATGTCGTTCTTCCGAAAGGCTACAGCAAAGAAGATGCCGAGGCATTCATTATGGACGCTATCAAACACTACAATGAGTATCGTCACCGAAAGCGCGACAGAGGGGTGAGCCGATGAGTATGGACGCAAAGTTTGAATTTTCAGAAAAGACACTCACTTCATTTGCAAAAGCGTTAGTGCCGGAGATCAGAGCATTTTATCAAAGTGAAGAAGGTCAGCGATACTTTGAACAGTGGCTCACTAAACACCCTGAATACGCTGATAATCCATCCGCATATTCGACAGAAAACGCATGACATTTTATAATAAAACTGCCCCTTCCGATGTGTTCGGGAGGGGTACGGAGGTGAAAATATGAATATAGTTATATACGCCCGCTTTTCAAGCCATAGTCAGACAGAGCAATCCATTGAAGGTCAGCTCAAGGTCTGCTACGATTACGCGGAGCAAAATCATTATACCGTTGTCGGTGAATATATTGACCGAGCACTAAGCGGTACAAACGATAACCGCTTACAGTTCCAGAGGATGATCGCAGACAGCGACAAGCATACATTTGAGGCTGTCCTCGTGTATCAGCTCGACCGATTTGCCCGGAACCGCTACGACAGTGCCATCAATAAAGCGAAGCTGAAAAAGAACGGTGTGCGAGTGCTTTCGGCAAAAGAGAACATCACCGACGACGCTTCAGGTATTCTCGTAGAAGGCGTTCTCGAAAGCATGGCGGAATACTACTCTGCCGAGTTGTCGCAGAAGGTGCAGAGAGGTATGAATATCAATGCCCAAAAGTGCTTGAGCAACGGCAGTAATGCAGGCTTAGGATACCGTGTCGATGCGAACAGACAATTCTATGTCGACGAGGATGAAGCGGCAGTCGTTCGGGAGATATTTGAACGATATGCAAAGGGTGAGACAAAAGCCGAGATCATACAGGACTTGAATCGTCGCAAAATCACTACCCCGTTAGGCCGAGAATTCAACCAGAACAGTATTACCCGCCTTTTGAAAAACAGGCGCTATTTAGGAGTTTATATGTATAAGGGAACGGAAACGCCGGGCGGTATGCCGCGTATCATTGACGACGATTTATTCTACAAGGTACAGGAACGATTGGAGAAAAACAGAAAGGTTCCTGCGAGAGCTGTAGGCGAAGGCGAATATCTCCTGACCACAAAATTATTCTGCGGACATTGCGGAGAGATGATGGTCGGCTATTGCGGCAAGAGTAAGACAGGCAATATGTATCACTATTACATCTGCAAGAATGCCCGCAAGAAAAAGTGCGATAAAAAGATCATTCGCAAAGAACTGATTGAGGACAGCGTTGTAGCCGAGTGTCTGAAAATGCTGACGGATGAGAATATCCGCTACATTGCAAAGAAGGTCTCGGAGGAATGTAATAAGGATCCCGATAATCTGACTGTCAAGAGATTGAAAAAGGCTATTCGTGAGACGGAACACGCCATCGAAAACCTTTGGCGCGGAATCGAAAGCGGGCAGGGTGTAGATATGCTGATGGAGCGTATCAATCAGCGGCAGGCAGAGCTAGATGATCTGAAAGTTCAACTGACTGTTGAAGAAAGCAAAAAGGTCTATTTGACAGAGCCTCAAATCTTAGCTTTCCTTGATTATGTCAGCGAAACTGCTTTTGAAGATGTCAACAAGAAGCGTGCTATTATCAATATCTTTGTGAACTGCGTCTATCTGTATGACGATCACTATACGCTGATTCTCAACACCGGCAAGAAACCGGTCTCAAAAGAAAACATCCCATTCGAGGATATCAAAGCAGCGCTAAACGCAGAAAATAAGCAGGTTTCTGACTGTTCGTCCATGTCATCATCTGCGCCACCATCCCAATATAAATCAAACCCATATTATTATGTCGGCGGGTTCGCCGTCACGGTTTGGTTTTAACGAAGAATAGCAGTTAGTTTTACGCTTAATCGAGCGTGAAGCTAACTGCTATTTTTTATTTAATAATTGGTAATCGCCTAAAATCAATAGTATTATTGTTTATGGCATTTTGCATTAAATCCTCAAAACTGATTTCTGGATTAAACCCATTGATCCTTTTTGTGTATTCATTTACTGCTTCATTTATCGATTCTGGTCTGTAACTATTTGCTTTATAGAAATCCATAAAATCATCAAATGTTTTCTCTACGAACTGATAGTTATATGTATCAGGTTTCCGCATTAAAGAAATTCCCATTTTTTTAATTCTTTTGTCTAAATGATCTATCTCGATTCTTATTCTTTTAATTGGAAACGAGAGCTGTAAAGTGCTATTCTCTTCAACAGAGTTACATACAAAATCGGTAAAAGATTCTTTATTATCATAAGGATAAACAGACATTTTTATTCTTTGAACTTTTTTATTGACTATTTCAACAGCTAAATACACAAAATCTTCAAAATCTACATTTTTATCATTTCTTGCGTAACGGTACTTTCTTTTTTCTTGGTCAGTGGGTTTACGCTTTCCGCTTATCTCGACAAGCCCTTTTAGTTTTCTAGTATTGAAATCATCGCAAACCATTGCAGACTTCAGTTTTTTATTTACTGACTTTGCTGCTCTTAATCCTATATCTATTAATTCTTTTATTTCTTCCGCAGTAGCTTTACTATTTATATTTGTTAAGTACCATGCCGCCCTAAACCATTTTGTCAACGGCAAATGTGTGTGATGAAATAGAGTTCCCGCCGTAACTGTGCACTGATATTCACAGTTACGGCATTTATTTTTATATGGACTGATTTCCCAAGAGTCGTTGCAACCACAACGCGGACAGCAAAAACCATTAGACCACCTTAATGCATACAAGTAATCTAAACAATGCTTTTCGTCGAAAAACAAATCATAAAAGTCATCAAAGCTATATAAGTCTGTCAATATAAGAACACTCCTTTTGGTTCGTAAAGGGAACTTTTTAACCCAACTAGCTATTAAGACTAACATCAACAGCAAACCATACTGATTTTTGCGAGCAGGGGGTCTTCAACTATGGATCGCGTCGCGCTTCAAATCATTTTGAGCAAGGAACAAACTAAAGAAATCGCGCGGTCTATCTATGGAGATATTGCCGATTACATTCAAGCACATCAGCAGGAATATGAGGATTTCTTAAATATCGAATATTCTTGTTTACAAAAGAAATATCAAACCAAAAAATAACTCTGATATTTAATCAGCTATGCTGTATTAGATATAAAAAAACAAAAAAAGGAGATGGTGCCTATGATTGATTGATAATCATTTCAGGCAAAATATAAGCTTTTTATACTTGTGTGCGCGAGTGCTCTTTATGCTTGAGTATCTGAGTGTAAAATGCTTCAGGAAAGTGAGATGATAATTCTGCAAAAAGCACACAATGCGCCCGGGCAGAACTTTCTAAACAAGGGTAGCGAACAGAACGGGAGACCGTACGCCTCTTGTGACGCGGAGCAACGCTGGCTTGGATTTGATTTCAAGTCAGCGGAGCGCCTCGTTCGAAAGCTGCAAGGACGCATTGACAAGGCTCTGCTCACAGGAGAATTTGATAAGGTTTCGTATTTGCAAAACCTAATAGTCCATTCTTATTCTGCTAAAATGTTAGCTGTAAAAATAGTTACAACTAATAATGGTAAATATACCTCTGGTATAGATAATGTATTATGGTTGTCCCATGAGGACAAGTATAATGCTACTTTATCTTTGAACCGGCGGGGATATGTTCCTCGACCGTTAAGGAGAATCTATATCCCGAAGCGGAATGGGAAGGTTAGACCTTTGAGTATTCCAACGATGAAAGACAGGGCTATGCAGACTCTTTATAAGTTTGCATTGGAACCTATATCTGAATTGTTGGCGGACGAGCATTCCTATGGATTTCGTCCGAAGCGGTCTACTCGTGATGCTTTGATTAGATGTCATAATATCCTGTATAATCAAGAAGATTGTAGATGGGTATTGAAAGCAGATGTCCAATCATGCTTCGACAATCTCAGTCATGAGTGGATCATGGAGAATATCCCAATTGATAAGGAGATCCTTTGGAAATTCTTAAAATGCGGGGTCGTCCACCATGGTAGAAAGTATACCACAAAGTGCGGTGTTCCGCAAGGTGGGGCTATATCTCCGATGATTTGCAACATGGCGCTTGACGGGTTAGAACAGAGATTGACAGATTCCTTGCAAGACACCGAGTTTATTCGCTACGCTGATGACATTCTTGTTCTCAGTCCGTATGCAGGTAAGTTAGGCAAAGCAATCAGAATCATCAACGAATTTCTGTCAGTCAGAGGTCTAAGTCTATCCAAGGAAAAGACTATCATAACCGAAGCAAACAAAGGGTTCAGCTTCTTAGGCTGGTCGATAAAGACGGGGGAAGAACTCCCGCTGATAGTCGCTGATAGAAGTAATATTGAATCCCTGTTTGAAAAGGCTAGAGATATAATCTTTGGGTATGACGAATTATCAGATGTACTCAATAAACTAGAGCCTATAACAAAAGGATGGGCAGGATACCATAAGGGTGTTGTCCCTGAGGAGTTCTTAAAGGATGTTGCCAGAGCACTTCAAGATATTATCGGAAGTGTTAATGATGGCATTTATCCAAACCTATCTCAATTTTTTTAACTCGTCCCTGTAATCGTCCTCTACGCGCACGGAGGGCGAGCACATACGAGCCCGACACAAATTGAAAAATATTATTTAACAGGAGGATTTTATGTTAGAAAAATATGATTTGAATTATTTTGAAGAAAAAACTGAAATGTTAGCTGATGAAACAACAGAGCTTCTCGTGAAAGGTATTCCTATGTTTGATAGTATTATTTCTGTATTAGATATTACAGGAAGACTGCTACCAAATGATTCAAAAGAACAGTTGTTCTCTGTTTATAAACTTAATATTCAATTATATAAATATGCCAATGAACTTTTGCAAGATAATCGTAAGTCCAAATACTTTTATCACCAGGGGATTGTTCGATTCAGGAAAGAGGTGCTTTCATGCTTACAAACTCTCAGAAAAGTAATAGAATTCATAAAAATATCTGGAAACATACTTTCTGAGAATTATGTTGTAGAAATAGCTCAGTGTAAAAACCAATGGCAAAACATACTCGATTTTGATTTTTTCGAAACTTATGACAAAGAGCAAAACAATATTGAAGAAGTCGAGCAATCAACAGATGACGATGACGATTGGTCATATACAAAATACTATGGGGAGATTGAATTCGAAGATGAATTCACTCAGCCTATAGTTTGAGAAGTCGTAGATAGCGGTGGACGGACAAATAGTACTTCAAAATAAAGTATTCAGATTAATAAGCATTTAATGAATTATGTGTAAGCGTAATTAAAACACCATACACTGTTTTCAAAACACAGATACCCTGTGGATTCTTCGGGATTTTTTTAAACTACATATCAATCAGCCTTTCTGGTCACATCATAAACAAAAACCATTGGGACAAATCAACGTCTCAATGGTTCTTGCTCGTTATTAATCACTTAGTAGGTATAAACTATAATTAAATCAAGCCTGTGTCAATTCGATAGACATTGTCGCCAACCAAGAATTCCCACAGACCGTCACCGCAGTTTACGGCTTGGACTAACATATCTTTCAGTTCGTCTACAGCGGTCATCAAAGATATAATGTCATCCGCAGTAAAATAATCCAGCGAATCCGTCGAGGCAGTGATCGGCTGCTTTTCTTCTTTCTTGCTCAATCGGGGTTTATGCACCTTTTTGCCTTGCTCAGTACCTGAACCTTCTCGGTAAACCCTTATCATACTCAAATATATCCTTTCATGCATGAAGTACAGAGGTTTTTCTCTGTTCATAGATATATAAGGTATTTTTTTATTTGAGGCAATTGCGGATTATATCGATTCGATACCGAGCAGTATATCGACTGCTTTCTGTAAGTCTGTTTTCTCTCGGTATGAAATAATGATTTTTCGTTCTTTATCGTTCAATTCATCGGAAGCAAGACGGACGTTGAGCAATTCACTCGGAGATACATTTAAAGCAATGCAGATGTCAGCCAGAATATCGGCGTCGGGACGATTGACCCCTTGTTCCCAGTTAGATACTCGGCTGTTGCTGACGCCGATCATTTCACCGAATTCACGTTGACTATAGCCCCTGTCCTCACGGTATTTCTTAATTCTTGCACCGATTTCATACTTAGAATTGCTCACGATAACTCACCTCAATAAGTATTATACTTATTTGGTGAAAAAATGCAATGAAAAATCAAGGATTTCTGTAATAATATATTGACTTTACAGAATAACGGTTTTATAATGATAATAAATACAGATAATCTGTAAAAGGAGTGATGAAAAGTGAGAGTTTATGAAAAGGTTCGAGCTTATATTGACGAACAGGGCTTGAAGCAAAAGACCGTCGCAGAGAAAGCAGGGATTTCAAATGTGACTTTCAATGCGATTATGAACGGAAAGAGAACACTGTATGCGGACGATCTCAAGGCGATCTGCATAGCCTTGCAGGTCAGTCCAGAGTTATTCATTGAGGTGAATTCCGTAAGTTAGTACTGCTAACATCTGACATATCGAAAGGATGGTTTTGATGAAGAAACTGATATGTATATTATTGACAGCGGCATTGTTGACATCTGTAATGATGTCGGTGATGGTATTCTCGGCTTCGGCTGATATTTTACAAACAGGATACTATGATGATCCATATGTGGGAACTGAACCGCCTATCCCTTCTCCCGAATGGTGTTTTAGACAGCTATCCGACAACACGGTAGAAACATATCTGTATATTCCGTCTGATTCATATGGATATTTTCCTAATTATTATAGTTTCTCATCATCATACTACAGTGATATTCCGTCATCATACTACGGTAAACCCATTACCCGAATCGGTAATATATTATATGACGGTTATCGTTACCATGACTGCATAATAACTGTGGATTCAATAAAAATCCCTGAGAGTATAACCCATATTGAAGCGGGAGCATTCTCAGCATTTCAAAATGTGAAGACGATTAATTTCAATGCCGTGGATTGTAAACAAATTGGCTCATTCGTTAATGAAAACAATAATAATACTATAAAAACCGCGTTTGACGGGTTTACGTCACTTGAAAAGATAGTGTTCGGTGAAAATGTGAAAACAATACCTGATTTTGCTTTCTATGGATTAAACTATCTTAATGATATAACAATCCCTGATAGCATAACATCTATCGGACAGTATTCCTTTAATGGATTAACTCAGTTTGAAAGTATTACTATCCCAAATACTGTTCAGTCTATCGGAAATTGTGCATTTGCCGATTGTACAAGTTTAGAGACGATCACCTTGTCTGAAAGATTGACCACTATCGGCTCTGGTGCTTTTTCAAACTGTGAAAAGCTGAAAGAAATAACTATTCCTAAAAATGTGTCCTATATAGGTGACTGCGCATTTGCAAATTGTTTATGTCTTAAAAAAATAAATTATAAGGCAACAGATTGTGATCACATGGGGTATCTGGTATATTACGGCGAAGATTATGATGATGAACTTAAATCACACGTATTCCAAAACTGTCCATCTGTTGATAGCATTACTATTGGAGATAATGTTACAAAAATACCAAACGCAGCATTTAGGGGGATTAAACATTTGGATTCTTTTACTGTACCTGAAAACATCATCTCAATGGGAAATTACGTTTTTGACGAAGATGCTTCAATTAACACACTGTATTTCAATGCTTCAAATTGTGATTATCAATCATATTCATATCATGATGATGGTTCAGAATCATATATTATTGAATCCTCTTTTCCGCATACAATGTACATTGATTCTATTTGTATTGGAGATTCTGTCAATTCTATTCCCGATGGACTGTTTTGCAATATGCAGCATATATCATTCATTGAAATCAAGTGTAAAATAACCGAATTAGGAAATATTCAAAATTGTTACAACCTAAAAGAAATCGTGTTACCTGATAGTATTACTGTATTCAATTCTCAGGCATTCAAAGGTTGCACTCAACTTGAACAATTCAATATCCCCGAAAGTCTTGAAAGAGTTAGTCGGGGTGCCCTTGATGATACTGCTTGGTATGCGAATCAACCTGACGGTGTTGTTTATGTAGGCACAGTATTATATTCATATAAAAACACAGAACATCCCGAAACTGTTACTATAAAGGACGGAACAAAAGCCATAACTTCATATGCTTTTGAAAGAAGTAATATTGAAAGCATTTCCGTTCCGGACAGTGTTACAGTAATCGGAGAGGGAGCATTCAATAATTGCTCGGAATTAAAACAAGTGCACCTCGGCAATGGATTAACCGAGATAAAGGGAAGTACATTTTATAACTGCAATAACCTTGAAACGATCAACATACCTATGGGAGTAACAAGTATTAACAGTACTCGTACCAGTTATCTTTGGGGTCCAACCGTTTATGATGGAGCTTTTGAAAACTGTTCAAGTCTGCAACATGTTTATATTCCTGACAGCGTAGAGACAATAGGTATTGAAGCATTTGAAAACTGTTCAAGTCTGCAACATGTTTATATTTCTGATAGCGTAGAAAACATAGGAATAGCATCATTTCAAAACTGTACAAGTCTTTGTTCTGTCAGGATGAGTCGTAACATTTCTAAAATAGGTGAATATGCATTTAAAGATACAGCACTAAAGGATATAACTATCAGAAACTCTGAAGTTACAATATCAGATGAAGCGTTTGGTTATGTTACAGGAGAGTATAACTATAACACAGGGAAATATGACTTAGAACGAATTGATGATTTTAAAATGTATGGGTACAAGAGAAGCACTACCGAAGTTTATGCTTTCCTAAACAGATTTATTTTTGAAGAAATAAGCGACAAAGAATATCTCGGTGATATTGACGGCGATGGTGAGGTCAGCATTATAGACGCAACCCTTATCCAGCGGCACCTTGCGGAGATACCTGTCTATGAGTATATTGAACAAGCAGCAGACACAGACGGCGACGGCTCCGTAACAATCATCGACGCAACTTGTATTCAGCGGTACTTGGTAAACCTTACTTGTCCCGCAGGTATCGGCGACCTGATTCCATAGCTTAAAACACAATCAAATACGTCTTGCCACGCAGGAGCGACCGATCTCTTGCGTGGTTTTTTCTATATAAAAACAAACATCTCATTTCCTTTATAGTTTTTGAGGTCAAGAATCTAATAAAAAACTTTTAAAAATCCGTAAATAATATAAAAGAAACACTTTATTTCTTTTCGTTTATATACTATAATATCATTATCATATTTCTTGAAAGGAATTATAATTATGATTTACGGATATGCAAGATGTTCTACAAATGATCAGTTACAAGACGTTCACAGGCAAGTTAGAGAGCTAAAACATAAAGGAGCTGAAGACGAAACGATCTATTATGAATATGAAAGCGGTATGAAATCTGATCGTCCCGAATTAAACAAATTGCTAAAGGCTGTTAATTTAGGCGATACGATTATTGCAACGGAACCAAGTAGAATGACCCGTAGCACCAAACAACTATGTGAGATCATAGAATTCGCTAAAGAGAAGCATATAAGACTGGTATTAGGTACATTTGTTGTTGATTGTACCAAAGAGCTTGACCCGATGACCGAAGGAATGTTAAAAATGATGGGCGTGTTCAGCGAGCTTGAACGGAATATGATTAGTCAAAGGGTCAAGAGCGGAATGAATAATGCTCGAGCAAAGGGGAAGTCAATCGGACGACCGAAAACAACAGCCGACGACATCCCGAACATTTTCTACAGACATTACCCGAAATACAAAAACGGAGAAATCAACAAAAAGGAGTTCTCACGGCTCTGCGATCTTTCGTACCCAACGATTTATAAGTATTTGAAAATGGTTGAGGGTTGATTTTAGATTCACTTTTCTATATACTTTAAGCAAAGCAGATTAAGGGAGCAAAATCATATGAAAGCTGTTATTTATGCAAGATATAGTTCATCAGCACAAAGAGAGGCAAGCATAGAGCAACAGGTTGAAGTGTGCGAAAACTACGCACGCAATAATGATTATCAAGTTGTTAAGGTCTATTCTGATAAAGCAAAGACAGGGCGAACAGATGATAGACCGGGATTAAAGAAACTACTCTCAGACTGCTCAAAAAATATATTTGATGTAGTATTGATCTATGCTATGGATAGATTCAGCAGAGATACAAGACTTGCCCTTGAAAACTTATACAAAATAGAAATTAAAAACAATAAAAAAGTCATTTCGGTAACACAGCCCCTTGATGATTCTCCTTGGGGACGTTTTTATCGAGTTGTGCAAATGGCAGACGCACAAAAGTATAGCGAAGAGTTGGCGGAGAAAGTTAAACGAGGCATGAAATATAATGCTGATAAGTGCTTATATAACGGCGGTAGCGTGCCACTGGGATTTAAAATTGTAGATAAAAGATACGAAATAAATCCCGATACTGCCCCGATTGTAAAAATGATATTTGAATGGTACGCCGACGGTGTAACCGTTGCCGATATAGCTAAAAAGCTAAATGCACAAGGAGCGAAAACCTCTTTCGGGCGACCTTTCAACAAGAATTCCCTGCATACCCTATTGAAAAACAAAAAGTATTTAGGGTACTATACATTTGATGGATTGGAAATTCCTGACGCAATACCGCAGATTATATCAGATGAACTGTTTGATAAAGTTGCAAAAAGAATGGCTACAAACAAGCAAGCCCCTGCGAGAGCAAAGGCTAAGGTCGAATACATACTTACAACTAAACTTTTTTGCGGACACTGCAAGGGCATGATGACAGGCTTTTCCGCTACGGGACACTTAAAGAAAACCTATAGATACTATGTCTGTAACAAGACTAAAGAAGTTCCAAAAATCTGCAATAAAAAAGCGGTTCATAAAGAGTATATTGAAGATTTGGTTATAGAACGGTGCCGTAAGTTGTTGACGACCAAAAACATACAACGGATAACTAAAGAATTAGTTGCTACTGCCGAGAGAGAAAAGGACACTATAAATCTAAAGGCTTTACGAAAAGCACTAAAGGATAACGAAAGAAAGCACGAAAACGCCATAAACGCAATCATGGAAAGTGATATTGAAAGTGTACGCAAGGCGTTGGGTACTAAGATACCTGTCTTAGAAGCTGAACACGAGGAAATCAAAAAACAGATTGAAGCAGAGGAGCGGTTATTTGCTTCGATTTCCGAATCAGATATACTATTCTTCTTGACGAGTTTGAAGAAAGGCAACATCAATGATATTAAGTACCGCAAATTGCTGGTGAATGTATTTGTCAATAAAATCTATTTATACGATGATAAAGTTACAATAACATTTAATTCAGGTGACGAGCCCGTAACTATAACGGACAAACTCCTTTCAGAATTAGATGAACACAGTAAACCCTCCAAGGGTTTGAGTTCAAAAAAAGATGGACCACCAAATGAGTATTGGACGAACACCTACTTCTTCTGCGGAGGCTTCGCAGTAAGGGTATCGATCTAATACAAAAGCAGAAAACTGCCATCTCATTTTATTTTCTGAGGTGGCTGTTTTTTGTTATACAGCAGCTTACATTGAATAAAAAGAAACAAGATGTCTATTATATTATCATATACTTTTAGGAGATGGGATTGTGGCTACTACTACACAGGCAAAGTATCATCATTTAATTCCAAGGACTTACATGTCGGCATGGGCAAATCAATCTGGAACACTAAAAGTTGAATTCCTAAATAATCCGGGAGTCCTTGAACCAAGAAATAAGGATAACATCGCAGGCTTTACAGACTACCATTCAATAAAAGCCGGAATGCCAATTTGTACTCAATCTGACACCGATATCATTTTTTCTGTTCTTACAGATTACAATGTTATAATTGATGGGCAAATTGTCACCGATACTAGGAAAATGAATGAATCCTTTTACGATTTTGACAATTGGATAATAACAAGAAAAAACGGCACACTAGCGAGGAAAAAAACACTCAAAGATGAAATTCAAAAAGTCAAAATCAAGGACATCGAAGCGAATTGGTCTGTCAAATATGAAAACAAATGGGGTGAAACGGTAAGTGAGATTGAAAACATCATATTAAACACAACTAAGCCCGAAATCCCTTCGTTTAGTAAAGATTATCTAATGAAATTTTTTGTTGCTTTGGACTGGAGAGGTTTTCAGTCAAACAAACAGTTTGAAGAAGCATATAAAAGAATAACACAAGGTTTTCTCGACCAAGTAATTATTCCAGAAGATGAACGAGAATTACCTTTTTTAGAAACTATAGCCGACGAATTTAGACATGACCTTTTATTAAAGTATTATAGGTTATTCTTAGAGGATAACGGGATTATATACGAGTACGCCGAAACTTGCTTGAAAAAAACAGGATTTCACTTCTTTGTTGCTGATGGTCCCACCTATTTTGATACTTGTGATAGCCCGTCATTTGTATTCACAAGACCTGACAGAGCATTTCAAGGTATTATGCCAATCACACCTCGCATACTTTTATCGCAAGGGAAATGCACCGATGATTCCAATGTGTATCAAGTTACGCATATTTCAAATCAGGCAGTTGAAAAGTATAATAGGATTATTCAGAGTCATGCGACAGAATTTGTTATTCACCCTAACAATTGATCTGATAGAATACAAAATCCAAACAGATTTGCTTTGTCTGTTCAATATAGCTATCGCCCTAATCTAAGGGAAGGAAAACTATTTTGCACTATTGCAAGGTCATCAAGTATTTAGTATTTGGTGACCTTTTTTATTTGTTGTTCCGTAATTCACACATTCGACTTTTAATTTGGGCCCATATATAATGAGATTACTAAATCAAAGGAGGCAACTGAATGAAGAAGTATCATCTTTATATCACCGCCGATGAACGTCGGATTATACTGGACAGCCTAATTGGCATGAAAAATGAGCTAATCAGAACCGGACACTACACCGATGCTGTCGACGAGATCATCATTGAATTGACCAAGGCAAAAATCAAGAGAGTGCGTATTAAGGAGGTTTAAGCGTGAGCATAAAAATCACTTACACCCGGCAGGGTGACTATAATCTGCCCAATTTAAAGTTACTGGAACAAGAGCAAAGAGAGATTGGCATATGGGGACAACGCCGCAGACGGTACCTTAAGGAACGCCATAAGATTCTATACTATAATCTACTGACTCGGTGTAAGCTAATCGACCATCTTACTGACATCAATGAAGAAGCACAAGGAATGTATGACAGGCTTGTAAAACAACTTGCCGAGCAGGAAGGTGTAACCGAGCAGCTTAAATCTGAGGACCAAATGCTTTGGGTGACGAAAATGAACAACATTCGCAACCAAGCGCAGGAGTTAGTCTATACTGAAATCATCTATCAGTAAATCGATCTCCTATTCAAACATAAAACAAGAATATGCGTAGCCGCAATTCATCGACCTGATGAATTGCGGCTTTTTTGATTACAGGCTCTCTACAATTGTTTTCAAGGCAAAGGGTTTTGCGTATTTGAGCTGCGTATCACTTATGAATATCGTATCATCAGCAACCGGTCTTCTCCACATAGCTGGATAAACGCCGATAACCTTTCGTGCATGCGTGCCTTCAACAAAAACCTTATCTCCTTCATCAATCAGCTTTACTCCTGATAGTTTAAGAATCTGCCCTAAGGGATGTAGTAGGAGTTTTTGCTTATCTGCAGACAAGGCGGGGACCCTAGCATTCTTTTCTGCCCAATTTAATAATTGTAAGGCAGCCCACCGATCAAGGAATCCATGATAATACTGATTTCTATAATGCTTTAGACATTGATAACACGCTGTATCACATTTACAACCAGAGAGCAACTCACGAGTTTTTTGCAATAAACTCTGTATAGAAGCCTCTATGCTCACTGCATAACCTGCGCCACTGGACAAGCTATCATATAAATAAAGATCTATAAAATCATTTTCGAAACCTTGCCGTACGCGATAACCTGTAACAAGTTCAGTAAACTCAATATCCAACTCCTGACAAGCGGCTAATCGTAATACTTCAGCGAGAGATTGGCCGGCACGGTGTAACCATGAATTCTTTTCCGGATTAGTATCAATTTTATGCTTATCTAACGCAATCTCCAATACCAACATATCCGTGATAAAATCATATCCAAGACTTACATTCATAGTATCATTGTGTCTGCAACGAGTTCTAAGGAACTTTGACCGATAAGGACGCATTACATCATTGAGAACATCAGAATTATCACCGGGCATCGCAGCTCCGCAATCACAGCAAATCGTGAATCCTTTTTTGCCTACGCCCTGATTCAGCATTATTATTCGCTGGTTTGGACGTACTGCTATTCGTACATTTGAAAATCCATCAATCGCATGTACATCATCAGATTCGGGTAAGGTTGAATAAACAGGCTGCTGAGTAGCTGTATATTCCTCGTTTAACTGTGCAGTTTCGATAGAAGTTGCATTTCTTGGTGCGAATCCCCAAGGACGCAGCATTGGTAAAATGTTCGTTAATTCTTCATTACCGCAAAAAGGACAACTCAAATAATTATCCTCTTCCAAGCCAAACCAACCACACATGCTACAAGTTTGAATACTTTTACAATAGCTTGCATCACGAATAAACGCTCTCGCAGGATTAGCCGCTGTACGCTCCTTCCTTTCACTGCCCGGATAATACAATCCTCCGATTTGATATGTCGTTTTATCAACGACGATAGCTCTACCGGGTGCATATTCACTGATAGCTACATCCAATCCACGCTCAACTTGATATTTCACTTTTCCGTTGTTGTTAGAAATATATGTACTAACGACATTTTTGGGGAAAGAGTATGTTGGAATAATACCTTCTTCATACAAAGCATCCAGGAAAGATTTCTTGCCGGATTCACTTCCATCATCCGTTTCATATAATTCAGGATGAGCCACGCGCTTTTGATACAAATCTTCCAATGAATCACTTAGAGCAGTTTTGTAACTGGATAGCGCTCTGCGAGAAATTGTAGGCACTAATATGTCGTTTTCCTCAATTGAAAACGCAGATAAAAAACTAACAAAGGATTGAAGATGATTATCAAGAAAATCTATCGCTGTAATCTCATCAAGACTACTTGTCTTTTCTCTCAAGTATGATTGAAGTGCGACCATTCCAAGATGACGCTGAACTATCTTTTCGCTCCCTATATCAATCCAAGGGCGTCTGGGATCTCCTCTAAACATAGGAACAGGATTGGAAAAGTACAAAGAATCATGCGGACCATCCTCACAGAATGTTACTATAGTTGAAAGGCTGGAGCCTCTTCTGCCAGCACGACCTGCTCTCTGCTGATAGTTTTCTCGCATAGGAGGAATATTGCGCAACCCTACAGCGACCAAAGAGCCGATATCAATACCGACTTCCATAGTCGTTGTGCTGCTTAATATATCTACAGGAACTTCTCCTTTTTTCAGAAAATCTTGAAACCGCAATTCATATTGCTCCGTTTTTGACCACAGTTCATCTCTCTGATCTTTGAGTGATAGCTGAGCTGTATGCTCCTCGGTATCGATAACACGTATTGTATCACCTTGTAAAGCTTCTTCCACAGGTTTACGCCAAAAGCTTAACGCTTCGAGCTCATTCTCTGTCATAGCATGAATCTTTTCGCTCTGGCAACTAGGACACTTTCCACGCAAGAGATAAGGGGCGAGCTCGGAACATTGCTCACAGCAATACCATGTATGCTCATTATCAAAACGCGGTTTTATACGAGAAAGATCCACGTAATACTTTCCATTAGAAGACGGCGCTTCATCCATGAAGGTTTCACGTAAAATCCTGCTCCATTGTGCCGCAACGGGATCATCTTTACTCCATCCCATGATTTCACGAATGACTGTCGGAAACTTATAATCCTTTTCAATGCCATATCCCACATAGTTCGGACGCACTTTTTCACGAATTGTATCAGGGAATGTATGGCCTAAGACTACTGATGTATCACAAACGGACAAAACCCACGCATTAAACAAGTCTATGAATTCATTTTCAGTAACACTTATTCCGGCTTCTTCTAAAGAATCTATGGCATCCCACTTTGCTGTATCTGTAGGTTCTATCCAACTAATCGCAGAATCAATAAGAGTATTATAACCCCCGCAATAAAACCGAAGTAACTGCTCTTTCATTTGTGAAGGGGCATTATCCATAGTAAAACGCGGAGAATATGGTAGATTTCTTCGCTTTGCACGAGCGTAGTTGATTCGAGCTTGAGTGCCATGTTCAATTAATCGTGTGCGTTGTTTGTCTGTTTCGCTGTCATGAAAAATCTGAACATGATTTTCAACCGCTACCATTGCAAAATAATCATATAGATAGTTCATAGATTGTTCTGCGACTTCTTGCTCCATTCGATGAATTGCCAAAGCAGCAAGCTGTCTCGATGCCGTCATATCAGAAGCATCTGACATATCTCTCGCTAACTTGGCTGCACGTTGACGACTATCCGAGAACAATAAAACTTTTCGCCCTTCGTTAGGCAACTTATCAAGCTTGCCTATTTTATCTGGAACAGCTGGTTGTGCTTGAAATTGTGCTTTAATCAAATTGAAGAAAGACTGATTTCCGCGAGTACTAAATGAGGTCAGCTGCATTTTAGCTAATTCATGACGGCAATGAGGGCAAGTGGCAAATGTATACAAATCGGGACGAGCTTTTGCTGTAAATGCACTATAATAAAGCTTTCTAATCCCCTTATTCCCATCTAAAGAATCATCAGAAAAGTCAATGAACCCACTATTTACATCGAGATAACATGGTAATATCTTATTTTTGCCTTGCTTTTCAGGAATTCGATAGTCTTCGGGAGGTATATACAAATGGATTTCATTGACATCACCTTCGTTAATCATGCCGGGTTGATGCCAAAGATAGGTACGCTTTCTGCTCTCGAAATCATCTTTCAGTACAAAGCCTCTAAAGAATATGCTTCCGCAACGACGATCATTATAGAGCTCATATATAGCACTGCCACATTCTTTACATGATAGGTTCCCATCGTCAAAATAGATTTCTCCTAAAGTTAATCCGCCTTCTGTGTGTGAATGAGAGCACTCAGGGTTAGTACACGCATACACTCCCTTAATGCCTCGAAACAGCATATGCAGTCTTGCCGGGAACAGTACGATATTCTCATCATTTTTTGCTAAAGGAGCTATCGCCAGCAATACACTGACAGCATGAAGTGCTTCATCTAAAGTACAGTCAGGAAATATTCTTTCAGCTAATTCTTGTAACGAAATAGCAGTACCTCGGCAGAGCTCAAACAATTTACAAAATGGTTTGTAGTCTACCAAATGATAATATAACCACTGATATGCTTCAACTGACGTAGAAAAAGGCGCTGCCGATTCCTTAATTCCAGTCCAAAACTCATTAAGTGCATGGAGTCTGTCGGGATCATCTCCTTCAAATGCCTCGGGACGTGCTGTCCTGAACTTAGTGAATGAAATCTCATATTCACTCCCGCTACCGATTTGCTCTTTTTCGCCTGTTAAATAACAAAACTGCCGCATATCATCTGAAGCTGTAAGCTCATTTGCAAACCGCAATACTGCTTGACGATCTTCTTCTGTTTTATCAGGCATACTTGCGGTTGTCAAAATAAATTGAACTCTATCTCGATTGATCCCTAAACGATGGAATAAACGTCTTATCAAAAGTGCGACTTCACCACCTGCAGAGCCTCGATACATATGTGCTTCATCAATAATAAACAGAATCTTATTCTCCGGATTCTTATCAAGCCACTCTTTGGTATCTGACCATATTTTCTTCTCTCTCGGACGAAGCAGCATATATTCCAGCATGGAATAGTTTGTGATTAAGATATCGGGACAAAACTGCTGCATCTCAAATCGAGTAACAAGTTCAGCATCTTCATCATTCGGAATATGTTTGCTTTGTATTAGTTTATCAAGAAAAACATCAAAATCTTCTTTTGCAGGCAGTTTTCCCTCTTTGATCAGCTTCTTCAAAAACTCTTTATCTTCTTCCGAATCAGGATTGACCATTCTGTTATATTTATCCGCTAAGGCCTGATCATCATTTTTTCTGGGCTCTTTTCCTGCGTATGGAGTTCTTCCGGTATACATACCAAATTGCGGACGTCGACTATGGTAACCGCAAGCATCTCGAAAAGCCCTGATAAAACGGTGGTTTGGATCTCCTATCAATCTGCGCAAGCGGCTGATTTGATCAGATACCAGCGCATTCATAGGATACATGATAATCGTTCTGACTCCGCGCATCCCCCAGCTTTCAGGATTATTCTTTGCTTCATCTGCCAATTTAGCCATCAAAGGCCACATGAAACACTCTGTTTTACCTGAACCGGTACCCGTCGATACAAATAAATCTTTCCCCTGATATGCAGATTCCAATGCAGTTATCTGATGACAGAACGGAGCAGGATGTATACCGAGTTTTGCGGCTGACAGTGCCTTGAAATACTCCTTCATCCAATCAGGCAAAACGGATGATGATTGAATACCGCCCTGTTTGCTTTTGTAAGCAGGTGATGATTCTACATATGGCTTTTGGTAAAGAACACCCTCTTGATTTAATTTGTCCTGTGTAGCAGACAGGAGAACAGGCGACTTTCCAAAATACTGCGATTTAATATAGTTTTCAAGCGCCTCTCGTAATTGTAAATGGACTCCGTTTGCGCCGTTTGTCATGATTGTTCCTCCACAAATTGATATCCTATCGAACTAATTTCCTTTTTGAAAACAGGATAAATCTGCTTTGACATTTTTCGTGTAAACACTTGTGTCTCGTTAGGCTCAAAATCATATCTCATTGGCCAGCTATATAGTCTAAAGAAGTATTCCTCAGATGGCGGGAAACGATAACCAACTTTGAGTTCTATTTGATTTCCGGTTTCCTTAACTTGTATTTTCGGTAAAGTTCCATACCGATTTAAAAGAGCAACGGCGATCCTTATGTATTCCATATCGTTCGCCGCATTGGTAAAGTAGTCTTTCAGACGCCAAACCGGTATCGATTTATGCTGAAACACACCCTCATAATAACGATAAAACGTGTATATCCTATTTAGCTCACCGAACCTTGCTATCGAGATACGATCATCGTAATTCGGTTCCTGTTGCCAATAACCTCTGGAGAACGGTAGATCTAATCGTAAGAATTCCGTATTATCAGACCAAGTGATTTCTTTCCATTCATCATAACTTAACAGTTCTTCAAGATAGCTTTCAAAGCTCTGTTTCTGTAAGCCAAATAGATTTGCTATCGTTCTCTCAGTTGACCGTTGCTCAGCGGAGTAAAAACCTAACCCACTCATAAACAACTTTAAGTCAGGGGATGCTCCTTTCAATAAACAAATATTGTCACTGACAGCCTCAGCATACGCGACGGGAGACACCCGATTTGCTGAATGATACAGAAGTCCATTATGAAGATATACAGTGTAAATATCTTCCGCTATCCCCGTTTTATCATCGAGAAAATAAGGGCTGATTTCAGGGAATAAATCTATATATGCGTCGATTATCTTTATTACTCTGTTCTTAAAGTGTTGAACAGAAACAGAATCCTGCTCCTCATCGTAATCCCACAGAGATGCAAGCGCCATTTGACCTGCAACGCTATAAACAATCTGGCATATTGACTCCAAACCACTTCTTGGAATATTCAGTTGTCCCCCGATAGCATTAATTAACCGATTTTTCATTATTACCCTTCGTCACAATACCTTGACGCGATTACCTTTACAAATCCGGAAATGCCGGATTCATTATGAATTGTATCTTTTAAGACATCTGTTTTCTCGGCAAGGACAGCCAAAGGTAGCAACCCAAACATAATCTCCAAATCCTTATCGCGGTTAGTGTTGTCCATAATTGCTTTTGCATCGGACAAAACACTCTCAACGCGATTTAGCAGATACTTACTGATTCCTAACTGTTTTATGGCACCAATAATGATAGGTGTCTTTCTTTTTGAAGAATACGCTTCAAAGCCATCTGCTCGTTTTCCGGACAAATAATCAACACTTGTAATCACATCCACGAATGTTTCACTGAGTAAAGGAAGCATATAATTGTACAGCCCTTTTGGTTCTAACAACATATCCTCTACATATGGATGAGTCCAGATAATCTGCTTATCTGATCTTCCGAGAATTTGAGGCAATTCATCGTTCCAACCTTTGCCAAACATATTACAGATAGAAACGACCTGCTCATCATATTTATTTATAATTTCAGAAATACCATAATCAATTCCTTCTCCTATGATAAGTTTTCCCGAATCAATCCCAAAAGCTGAGAAAGAAAAACAATCTGAAACCTCGTTGCTTCCGGGACCAATCACCAATAGTGGAAGATGATTGATGTATGCGGAATAGATTACTGCTGAAAGCATCTCACAAAGTTCGGTATTTACCCCTAAAGAGAATGATAAGTTTTGCGATAACAGATTGATCTCATCCTTCCAGTTCTCTGTTATCTCAACATCGTCTGCAAACTCTTCTCTTTCTGATCGTATATATCGCCAACCAGCAATATCAACAGAGGATACACGATTTCCTGTTTGCGGAAGGAACATCGACAGATCGGCGATAAATCCGGCTATATCCTGTTGTGAATCAGCTATTTTCTTACGTACAGCCTCAACAGTGTCATTTCCCAACTTTTCATATTTGTTAATCTCTGCTTGCAGCTCACCAAGTCTGCCTTCCGCTTCCTCAATACGGGAAGTTATCATTAACCGCTCTTTTACGGCTTCAACTATTGATTCTTTCACAGCAGAAAGACGCTGTTCAGCTGCTTTCTGTTCTTCATCGCCTTTTTTGCGTATTTCATTAACTTTCTCTTGTGCGGCTGCGATATCGGCTTGATGCTCCTCTAACCATTTTTGATATGCGATTTTGTCACAGCTTTCTTTGAGTCCACTATGACTTTCCAGCATCTTAACGATTAATCCGGAGTCAACATCTTCTACAGTAATATGTTGTTCAACAGTATGCAAAAATGAGTCGATTCTTTCTTGTGCTTCTTCTACAGATAAATCATAGGTCGCAGATAATTGTTCAACCATTGTGTCTTTTGGGATAGATTTCAGTAATTCGATTACTTTCCTCCAGTCACTTTTAGTGATACCCTCCGCTTTGAACACAGGCCATGTTAATCTCTCTGTAAACAGCTGTTTTATCACATTGTCTAACGAATATACAGGGATTTGGCGAATAGAATTGATACTGTCCTTCTTCAGTACACTGCGATACTCCCAACTATATAATTCATCGTCGATTTGAATTTTTCTGGATTTCCAAGAAAACACATCGTTTTCGACAACTTCGTAATATGGTAAAGCTTGTACACTCTTTTTTATTGAAACGATTATACTATCATCATTAAGTGCGCTAAAATCATACTTTGCGCTCAGTTTTGATAAATCACAAAGAACGCCTTTAATAACGGCGTCTTTTCTTAAAGCAAAAAGGATTTTGCCTTGAACATATGTAGGAATACGCAATCCTGTTTTTAAAGCTTCAATGATTTCACCAACATTTTTGATTTGATCAAGTATTATTATTTCTGTCGGTTGCAAATCACTTATATAGGTTGCCGAAGTTACCCAACGACCATTTTCGTTTTGATAATCCGTCCATTTCCAAAAACCGATATTATCGGTATGCTGTGGACCACTATCACAAAAGATTAGTTTTCTGTTACCCTGAACTGAATCCTCTGTATCTTTAAATGCCGGAACAATAAGAGTACCACCAACATAATCAGCCAATCTTCTCATCCAAATATTGTTTTTTGAATCAGGGCGATTAACCCTGCATAAAGAAACCCATTGATTTTCCATTTTAAACTCCACTTCGTTATAAATCGATACAAAATCACTTAAAGTACTTTTGCCATCAAATAATAAACGGCAATCTTCAAAGCCAAACATATCTCCCATATATGGAGAATAGTTTTTTATATCAATACTCTCCAATTTGTCGTTTACAATACACTTCCAGTTGCTGTTCGATAATATCAACTGTACAATTCTGGGAATATTAGTTTTAGGCTCAAATTGAAGGTGCCCAGCATAATAAGTTAAATCCTCAAATGATACATAATATGATATTTCTGCTCTGTTTTTTGAAAGAGCTATAAACCCTATATCCGTTTTCCATATTCGCGGAATAAAGTTTGTATTGCGTGATGAACGGGAATCAATCCTACATGCCCATGCGCTAATAGTACCACTTGTTTTTTCTTTGTAGCAAATAGTTTTTAAGGTTAGTTTCCCTTTTTCGCCACCATTGAAAGAACCACCATTAATAAAATCTGACCAATCAGGTATTATTCTTTGTGTAACAGCTACTCCGTATTTTTGTTCTAGCCAGCTTTTAAATATGGAAATCAAATTATCAAAAGCACCTATAACAGATCCATTCTTTGATATTACCGTAATTTTTGTTTTAAAAAACTCTTTCAATTAATATCACCACTTAAATACTACTAAAGAATTATTTAGTTTGTAATATGTTATTGCATAATACCATATATGCTGAACGGGGGATTTCCCCTCGCCTTATTGCTTTCAAAAGCCACTCTCTTGTTAACGGGTATTCAGAAAGCTTTCCTGCAATTGCTCCCACACCATGTGATATTGTTATATTCGGTCCGGTACACGCTTTTAACTTTTTTACAAGGACAATATCCGAAAGAGAGTTGTCAGCGTCTGCACTTTTCTTCTCGAAAACTATTTTTCTTACTAAATCACAGCCCTGATATATGTAAATCTCCATCCCAAGAGATAAGCCGTCAATCATAAACGTTTGAGTTCCATTTATTTTATATATATATTTGATCTTTCCGTTACTCATTATCACCGCTTTCCCATCATAGGGAGCGGTGACTGAGATTAGCTTTAATCTTGGGAGTTTTATATACGTCTCATCTATTAAAAGAGTTCCGTCAGTATCTTTTATTTCGACACAAGGTAGAGGCTTTGTTTTATTCAGCGATTGACGTACTAAATATGCAAATCCTAACGCACCGGATTTGCCTAATGATACTAACTGCTCTCTTAGCTGTGTAGATAGCCTATATAAACGACCAATGTGTGTATTATATACATCCTTAGTTGAGGGAAACGATTTTAGCTCTGCATCATCACCACAGAGATAATAATATATTTCAGCAGCGTTATGATATAAACAATATGGATCTTTCACATACGCAGGCCATATGGGATAAAAATCAGTAGCCTTTTCTGTCAAAAAAATAGCGTACCTCAGGAAAAACTTTGCGGATAGCTCCGAAAACCTTTTGACCTCTATTCTGTATAAATGCCATACCGAATAAGAATGCTCTCTGCATTGTGTTAGCTCAGTTGCTTCTATATCGATTGGTACTTCAGACAACGGTAGCGTAGAACCTAATAGAAGATAATAGAAATGATCACTAGACGCCTTACCGCCAGGTTGAATAATCTTTCCGCTTCGTGCATCGAACAACGATCCGCTTGGACGTATTCCAATTACCTTCTTTGACCAGAACATCAATAATTGAGTGCTGGGATTATCATATTCTATTTCATATTTAGTACTTGGTATTGAACCGACGCTCAAATAAGTAGTTTTGTCTTTCTCAATACGATCAAAGGAATAATTAAACTTTCCAGCATCACAAGAAATCCTGATAAAATCACATCTTGCGTAATTTACAGGAGGAAAAAAGAATCCTAATTGCAACTCGAAAAAACCATGCATTAATGCTATCCGCAAAGGCATCGTATGGCTGTTTATACTCCAAATAGATCGATTGTATAAGGTATCATAATATGTCTGACGTTCCTCACAATCCTTATCTTGTTCAGCACTATTGTGAAAAAAATATCTAGTACCTGTATCTATTCTTGCCTTTGAGAATCCGACATTCTGACCACACAACTCACACACAAAATGTCCACTTGAAGCAGAAACGCCATATGGATATAAAGCGCTGGCTTCTTCGACAGTAATACGTCGATATCCAATTGTAGAATCCCAAATACAAACATGAGTTAACGGCATTACTATTCTCCTGTTTTACTCAGATTCATTCTCAGTGTTGCTGTTTTCTTCTTTGATAAAATCCATCATATCTCCCGCGTTACAATTCATGACATCAGCGATCTTAAGAAGAACAGTAAGATTTACTTCCTGATTTTTTCGCAGTTTTGTAAACGTAGCAGATGAGAGACCGGCGCGCTTTCTTAATTCTGCCTTGCTTAACTCTTGTTCAGCACATAGAACCCAAAGCTTTTTATATGATACTTTCATGCATATTCACTCCAAATAAAGCATTAACAATATTATATATACATTTTAGCATAAATTCAACAACTTTCGACAATTAACAAAATAGTTTAATAAAAAAAGCAGAAAGTTATCGCAAAAATGGTTATGTCTAAACATTAGAGTACAACTATAGCGATGATTTATTGCTTTTCTGAAGGTTTAATAATTCTACCGCCACATATGATGCTCATCCATATTTGCGAGATTAAAGACTTTTCGGCTCTTCCTTTCTGCTGTTTTAACAAACTTAGCAGCTCCGCCTGTGGAATGCGTTACATAACAGATAACGCAATCGGAATGTTGAATCAACCAATTGTTTCTCCAAGATATACAATAGCGTTTCGGAACTAATTCTAATCCCTCCGGATAAATCGTAACTAAATTCATTGAATCTGATTTATTGTTTGGAAGATAAGCAAGAACAACATAACAGTTGACATTAGGATTCGTCAAAACTATCTCTTTAAGAACAGAGATCACCAACTGGTCAAATCTCCCTTGATTTCCTACATAAAAACATCGTACATTGTTTTCCTCAATCAACTTTAAAACACATTTCTTCAGTTTTGACTTAATACTATCAGGACAATCTCTATGCCCAAAAAAACAACAACTGTGTTCCACATTTGTCTCCTGTAATAGATTTATTTTTGTACTAACAATAATTTTAATAGATTATAGTTAGCGTGTCAACAAAATTACCCCTTTGTAGTTTGTGAATATGCTGTGAGCATAAGGTAAAATCTATTAAAGGAAAGGTTGGTGTAGCCAATGTATGAGAATTTTGTACCGGAGAGAATTGCACAATTGAGAACTCATAAAGGTGTATCTGCCAGAGATATGTCGCTTTCTCTTGGGCAAGCTAATAATTATATCAACAATATTGAAAACAAGAAATCCCTACCGTCTATGCAAGCTTTCTTTTATATATGTGAATACTTAGGCGTAACGCCTTTTGAATTCTTTGATGATGGAAACTCAAATCCTGAAGCATTGCGAGAGTTAATTAATGAAGGCAAAAAATTATCACCAGAATCCTTAAAACATATTCTTCATCTAATGAAAGACTTAAACAATAAATAAGAAAGGTATCGGACAGTTAAAAGCTGTCCGTTTTTTCAAGGCCTTGACAATACCATCTTAAACGAGTATAATCGCATTATAGAACATATATTCTATTTTTGTGCGCGGATAGGCAACTGTACTAATGAAGGTATTGTGAATGGTTTATAATGGACATAATGCCCGATAGTAGGATCAGTAGATCTGCTGATTCTGCTATCGGTTTTTCTTTTTTCGAAAAGTATATCAATAATTTTAACTTCTTCGACAAAAAGGACAAATCTTTTGCGACTTTCTGCGCTATGGTATTCGCAGGAAGAAGTTATTTTGAAAAAATTTTGCAAACTAGGAACAATTAAGGATGTCTAATGCATTTATATATAGGAGGAAGTTTTGAAAAATGATAAATTGACCATCATCGCTTCAAGTGGCATCAAGGTAAGAGAATACCGTAATCTTGCACTAATCCCGGCGTTCTATTTTCTGCCGAAGTATGATTTGGAGCTATGCGAGCCGTGGGTGTTTCAGATACCGCGCAATCCTCATCACATAATAGATAACCCAAAGGCGCTGGAGCTGATAGAAAGCGACCGCTTTATCGGTATACTTCAATATCTCTATCGCCACTTAGCTTGGCAGTTTTTGAATGTTGGTATGAACATCTATACAGCTTCGGAAAACAATCCCGTTTACGTTCTCTGCTCCAATCTCAATTTATGGCTTGAAGGCCTGTATGACTACAAAATCCTTCCGACCATGCAGGAACTGTTGTGTAGCGAAGAAGCGGATATGGAATTTGGTTATGTTTCGCTCGAAGAGTTCACTAAAACAATGGAATTTATCACTCAGTATGTGATGATGAAACACGGGTATTTTGGTATCGTTGACGTCATGAAGAAGTATCGCTGTTTGGAAGATTACAATGACAAGGATTCTGTATCCAAGGCAAACTTCATTGACCAATGGTACCACAATCGTACAAAGCACCCTACTGTATACATAAACGATATTCAAGGAACCTATGACGATGAAGCTGAAGAATACTCCAATGAATTGGCTGATCCAGTTGTTAAGGTACAGGATGAGGCTGAGAATAGTATCTTAATTGAAAGATTCATGGATAAGCTCAACGATAAGGACAAGCAAATATTACAACTTCGGCTCAATAATTATACCTATGAAGAGATAGCTGAAAAGCTGGGATATAAAACCCACAGCGCAGTGATAAAAAGAATAAAACGGATCGGCGAGTTGTTTCAGAGATATGCAAAAACCGATCTGGGCTTTGATTAGCACCTGCTTGACGGCAGGTGCTTTTTTGCGCCCGAAAAAACTGTTATTTGATAACTGCCCCCACTTTTTTGGTGAAGACAGTTTCAATATATAAATCTATGAAAGAGGTGATGTCCTATGATTGTATCAATCAAGCCTGAGCAAGTAAAACAGGTGAACGCCCTTGTGCGTTCTTCCTGTGCCAACTGCCGAGACGAGTGCTGTCTGCTGCTGGACGACGGCGACAGTCACCCTTGCATACAGCTGCTATCGGTATCGGGTATCTGCTGTCGGTATTTCCTGACAGCGGTACTTCCCGCCGACGAAAAACTGTATTCCGAAATCATCCAAAATGATCAATAACAAAGAGAGGTAAAACACATGAAACAATTCAAAGACAAAATCATCATCGGAATCGATCACGGCTACGGAAACATCAAAACCGCCAATCACTGCTTCAAGACCGGTATTACCGCCTATGATACCGAACCGCTGTTCACAAAGGATATGCTCGTCTACGACGGCAAGTATTATCTGATTGGAGAAGGGCATAAGGAGTTTCTGCCAGAGAAGGATCTGGATAACGATTACTACTACCTTACCCTTGTTGCTATCGCTATGGAGCTGAAAGACGCTGATATTTATGAAGCCGATGTCATCATCGCCGCAGGCTTACCTTTAGCTTGGACGAGGGGGCAGAAAGAGAAGTTTAAGGAATATCTTTCGCAGAAGCAGGATGTGGCTTTTGCTTTTCGGGATGTAGATTACAATATCCATATCTCAGATGTAAAAATCTTTCCGCAGGGTTATTCCGCAATCCTTCCTTACACTCCCAGAATGAAAGGGCTGAGCGTTCTCGCCGACATAGGCAACGGCACCATGAACATGATGTTTTTAGAGAACGGCAGACCGAAAGCGGAAAGCAAAATGTATACTGAAAAGTTTGGTGTGTATCAATGCACGCTGGCTGTCCGCGCGGCATTCTCCAAATTGACACAACGCGAGATAGATGACTTCATCATCGACGAGGTACTCAGAGACGGTACAGCGGATATATCTGAATCCGATCTTCGAATCATCACAACAACAGCGCAGGAATATGTGGATGGTATTTTCCGCCGACTGCGCGAGCATGGCTATGACAGCGAAACGATGAGGCTGTATATCTGCGGAGGCGGAGGTTGTTTAGTCAAGCATTTCTATATCGGAAGTCTTGAGCGCGTCAGCTTCATCGACGACATCTGCGCAACAACGAAGGGCTATGAAGCGCTTGCTGAAATCAAGTTGAAAGCAGATGAAGCTCGTGCAAAATGAATACAGGATCAATGTGCGATTTCGTTTGAATGATCCCGACGAGAAACAAGCAGCAGAGTATCTCAGCACTCTTGGCAAATCGAGAAATCAATATATTGTCCAAGCGGTCATCAATCAAATCTGCAATCAGGATCACGCACCGTCCTTCTCACTTAGCGACATCCGTAAGGTCGTCAGAGAGGAGTTTCAAGCGGTCGCGTTATCACCATCTGCAACGGTTCTGAATGAAGCTGAGTTAGATCCAAATACCGTTTTAGAAGATCTATCCATATTCGATTGAGCCAAAATGGCACAGAATTCGATGATGAACAGATTATACTGTGCCAAAACGGCACAGAAATTTTTATCCGATGAATCATAATCTATACAGCAGTGTAAGACGCTAAAATCCGTCCTGAGAACAACAGGGCGGGTTTGTCTTATACTGTAGCAAGCAGGGCAAAAGTATATATCCTTTTGCCGCCGATGGAAGACATCGGCAAATCTTTAGGGAGTGCCCTATGACCCCTTGAGTGGATTATTATAAATGGCTCTTGACTAATGCACCCATTGAGTGTATTATATAAATGAGGTGATGATTATGAACATCCGTGAAATGAGAACACGGCTCGGTGACACGCAAAGCGAATTTGCTGCGCGTTATCACATTCCGTTTCGTACCATTCAAAACTGGGAAACAGGTCTGCGCAAGCCGCCTGAATATATCATGAACTTGCTGGAGAACCGTATCCGTGAGGATTTAGTCAATCGCAAGACCGCAGCATTACCAAAGTATGATTCCCGTAAGTATGACCTTCCGAAGAGGTCAGACTATGTAGGCTCTCTCTCGTGGCTCGTGGCGGTTCGGGATACCATCGGTGAGGACGTCGTTTTCGCATTAGATGAAGCGCTGATGTGTCAAGGTAACTTCGGCGGGCACAGCGATGAATACATTGTATGGGTTTACGGAGATGATTCCGTAACACGTTTCAATGGAGTGGTAGTCCTCGGCAACCGCATTACTCCATACTGCGTCAAGGAAAAGAACGGTCTGCGTTATACAGACCTCAACCGCACCTTATCCGACGCGCTAGCGAATGAATCAATCCTCGATATGCAGGGTATTACGGAGGCTGTCAGCAGATACTATTATAAGAACAATGAGAGCTTTGACGGACTTTTCGTCGCGCCGGAATATCAGGAGCGGTTTGAAAGACTCGCAGAAGAAGCAATCGAATACTATGACGAATAGGAGGTATTTATATGAATATAACAGCAGAAGAAAAACTGATGTATGAGATCATGAAAGCGATCTATGAAAGCGGGATTCCGGTCAGCTTCAAAGGATCGATGGTTCTGAAAGCCTGCTTAATGGAGGCGGGATACAATGAAGAAACACGTCATACCGTCGATATCGACGCTAACTGGAATACCGAAACATCACCGACCGGTGAACAGATGGTAGAATCTTTACAAAAAGCAATTGACCAAAGTGGTCTTGGTTTGAAGATAAGCCTTTACCGAATGTATGGTGAAAGACGTTCAGCAGGATTTGAGGTTATAGATCCCACTGCAGACAGAATGTTGTTTACAATGGATATTGACGTTAACCGTCCTAAGGTGCCGACTCAAATCTATGAGGTAACAGGGTTCCGTTTCCGCGGCGTATCTCCCATACAGATGATTGCGGATAAAACTGCCGTAGTATCGTCGGAAAAGGTGTTCCGCAGGATCAAAGATGTCGTCGATCTGTATTATCTGTCAGGCGTGTTTAAATTCAACCGCGATGAGGTTCTTCAAACACTGAGTAACAACAACAGGCAGTTAGACACTTTCGATGGATTTCTGCATAAAACGGAAGATCTGCGACACTCGTATGAAAAGTTCCGTTTTGAGGGGGATGTTTTCAAGCCGCCGTTTGACGAGGTGTATCTGACAGTCAGGAAGTATATTAAAGAAGTGTTGCCACGAGAAAGACACAGGGTTCATGAAAGATAAACATTATTTCAGCAAGCCGATGAGCGTAATGGTTCATCGGCTTTTTGCTGCCCAAAATGATTGAGAGGTAAAAATGAAAACTAATTCAAAAGGAATCTTCTTCACCGCCAATGAACGGGAGAAGGAGAGAATCAAAAAGAATGCCGCCAAGTGCGGACTGAATACAAGCGAATATCTCAGACAAAGGGCGTTAGGTTATGCACCGAAAGCGGTGTTGCCGGACGCCTTTTTTCATTTCTGTGAAAAGCTGGACAGGCTTTGTGAGCCGCCGTTCTCGGCAGAGGTCAACGAAAAGGCGGTTGCGCTGTTAGCGGAAATGGATAAAGTTTTTTTGAGACCGCAGAAGGAACAAGTGAATGAAGGTGAAACGCTGTGGCAACCACCGGATTCTGGCCCGTGAAAAGCAGATTGAAAGATGTCATTGAGTATGCGCGTAACCCGGATAAAACCATCGAGCGAAAATATCTCGATGATGATTTGTACGTGACCTTAGAATACGCGGCTGACCCGGCTAAAACCGATGAGACGATGTATGTGTCTGGCGTCAACTGCTCCAAGACAAGGGCGTATGAAGAAATGTGTGCTGTCAAAAAGCGGTTCGGCGAGCGAGGAACGGTGATCGCCTATCACGGTTATCAGAGTTTTGCCGCAGGTGAAGTCACGCCCGAAGAAGCACACCAAATCGGCATCGAGACTGCGCGACGTATGTGGGGCGATAGGTATCAGGTAGTCATCACTACCCATCTGAATACCTCGAAACTGCATAATCACTTTGTCGTAAACGCCACTTCTTTTGTGGATGGTAAGAAATACCGCAACAAAATCGGCGACCATATGGAACTTCGCAAAGTATCCGACGCTATTTGCCGCGAGCATCAGAAGTCAGTGCTGGAGAACGTGCCATTCTACGGAGGCGGGAAGAAACGCTACTGGGTCGAGAAGAACGGCCAACTCACCCATCGGGATATGCTCAAACGAGACATAGACGAGGCGATCGCACACTGCTACAAGGAATCCATGTTCATCAATTATCTTGAATCTCTCGGATACGAATTTGTCAGGAGCTATAACGATTATGAGCATCCGTCAGTCAAAGCCCCCTCATGGCAGCGACCGATCCGAATCGATAAGCTCGGCGCTGAATACACACGAGAAGCCATTGCAGAAAGGCTTCGCTCTAATCTCGGTAAGGATAATCTTGTGCTTTCCGACTTCCAGCCGCCAGACAGACGCAGAAAGCCTCTGTTAATCATCCTGCAATCGTATCCGAGATATAAAGAACCAGACGGCTTTACGGTGTTCTTTCAGGTAATCGTCGATTTCTTCAAGTGGATCGCCGGGATTCCGCAAAATGATGTGAGGCACTATGCTCCGCTCTCACCGGAGTTCCGTGCCATCTGGAAGGACTTGGATAAGATTTCCGAACAGACGCATTTTCTCTGCAAGCACAGCATTGTCGACAGCAACGACTTTCACCGGTACGAACAGCAGATAGATGACATAATTGTCGATCTTGTAGAGGAACGGCAAAAGCTTCGCAACAGAATTCGCCGAGTGAAAGACCCCGACGAGGAAACCGCACTCAAAGAAAAGTGCAAAGAGATCACAAAGCAGATCGAGCCGTACCGAAAGGAAAAGCGTATCTGTGAACAGATCAAGAAACGTCAGCCCGAATTACAAAAAGCGGTTGAACAAGAGCTGCAAGCAGAGCTCGGCGTTCAACCGAAAAACAGACAAAAACAATATGAAAGGAATTCAGAAAGATGAAAACAATATCAATCAACAAACTACACCCATTCAAAGATCATCCCTACAAGGTCCTCGACAACGATGAGATGAACAGTATGATCGGGAGTGTTCAGGAGCACGGTATCCTATCGCCGCTGATCGTCCGACCTTTAGAGGGAACAACAGACCAATATGAGATTATCTCAGGACACCGCCGTTTCCGTGCGGCACAGAAGGCAGGGCTAAGTGAAGTCCCTGCCTCTATTCATCCTGTCAGCCGTGATGAAGCGGCGATCATGCTCGTAGACAGCAATCTCCACCGCGAGCATATCCTACCCTCGGAGAAAGCCTATGCTTATAAAATGAAGATGGAGGCTTTGTCCCATCAAGGTAAAACTTGTGGACAAGTTGGCCACAAGTCACGCGAGGATGTATCAGACACTGACAGCGGTAGACAGGTTCAGCGTTATATTCGCTTGACTTATCTCATCCCCGAATTGCTGGAAATGATGGACGAGAACAAGATCGCTTTCTCCGTTGGTGTGGAGCTTTCCTACCTCCCTCCTGAAATCCAGCAGGAATTATATGAGATTATCGACCGTGAGGACTGTACACCGTCCTACTCTCAAGCATTCCGTCTGCACCGAACCTTCAATAATTGCGCCTTGACCCGCGAGGGTTTAGCGGCGGTGATGTCAGAGGAAAAGCCGAACCAGCGTGATCGTATCGTCCTTCCCCGCAAGGCGTTCGATGATGTGCTACCAAAAGGATATAGCAAAGAGGATGCAGAGGCATTCATCATCGACGCGATCAAGCACTACAATGAATATCGCCATCGAAAGCGTGACAGAGGGATGAGCCGATGAGTATGGACGTAAACTTTGAATTCTCAGAAAAGACGCTCACCTCTTTTGCAAAAGCGTTAGCGCCGGAGATCAGAGCATTTTACCAAAGTGAAGAAGGTCAGCGATACTTTGAACAATGGCTCAAAAAGCATCCGGAATATGCGGATAGCCCATCCGCACATTCGACAGAAAACGCGTGACATTTTATAATAAAACTGCCCCTTCTGTAGCGTTCGGGAGGGGCACGGAGGTGAAACCATGAAAGTAGTTATATACGCTCGCTTTTCCAGTCACAGTCAGACAGAGCAGTCTATTGAAGGGCAGCTCAAGGTTTGCTACGATTATGCAGAGCAAAACCATTATACCGTTGTTGGAGAATATATCGACCGTGCGATCTCTGGTACAACTGACAATCGCGCTCAGTTTCAACGAATGATTTCTGATAGCGACAAACACACCTTTGAGGCTGTTCTTGTGTATCAGCTCGATAGATTTGCCCGTAATCGCTACGACAGCGCTATCAACAAGGCAAAGTTGAAAAAGAACGGTGTCAGAGTATTATCCGCAAAAGAGAACATCACCGACGACGCTTCCGGTATTCTCGTTGAAGGTGTACTCGAAAGCATGGCAGAATATTACTCCGCAGAGCTGTCGCAAAAAGTCCAGCGAGGTATGAACATCAACGCAAAGAAGTGTCTGAGCAACGGAAGCAACGCCGGTTTAGGCTATCGCGTCGATTCTAACAGACAATTCTATGTGAATGTAGATGAAGCCGCTGTCGTTCGGGAAATATTCGAACGATATGCAAAAGGGGAAACCAAAGCAGAAATCATACAGGATCTGAACCGTCGCAAAATCACTACGCCGTTAGGTCGAGAATTCAACCAGAACAGTATTACCCGCCTTTTGAAGAACAGGCGGTATTTAGGAGTTTATATGTATAAGGGAACAGAAACGCCGGGCGGTATGCCTCGTATCATCGATGACGACTTATTCTACAGGGTACAGGAGCGATTGGAGCAAAACAGAAAGGTGCCTGCAAGAGCTACAGGCGACGGCGAATATCTCCTGACCACCAAACTATTCTGTGGACACTGCGGAGAAATGATGGTCGGCTATTGCGGCAAGAGTAAAACAGGAAATATGTATCACTACTATATTTGCAAAAATGCCCGCAAGAAAAAGTGCGATAAGAAGATCATTCGCAAAGAACTGATTGAGGACAGCGTTGTAGCCGAGTGTCTGAAAATGCTGACGGATGAGAATATCCGCTACATTGCAAAGAAGGTATCGGAGGAATGTAATAAGGATCCCGATAACCTGACTGTTAAGCGATTGAAAAAGGCTATTCGTGAGGCGGAGCACGCTATCGAAAACCTTTGGCGCGGAATCGAAAGCGGACAAGGTGTAGAAATGCTGATGGATCGTATCAATCAGCGACAGGCAGAGCTGGAAGAATTGAAAGTCCAACTGACTATCGAGGAAAGCAAAAAGGTCTATTTGACGGAACCACAGATTTTAGCCTTCCTTGATTACGTCAGTGAAACAGCTTTTGAAGATGTAAACAAGAAACGCGCCATCATCAATATCTTCGTCAACTGCGTCTATTTATATGACGATCACTATACGCTGATCCTCAATACCGGTAAGAAGCCGGTATCAAAAGAAAACATCCCCTTTGAGGAAATCAAAGCGGCGCTAAATGCAGAAAACAAGCCGGTTTCTGACTGTTCGTCTATGTCATCGTCTGCGCCACCATATAGATTTAAGGGTAGGGATACCTTAACGGTATCCCTACCCTTAAACTATTTCGGTAGTGGGTCATCTGGGACTCGAAGGCGACCGTGCCAAACGAGGAACGCACAGTCGTTCCGAGTGCAGGTCAAAACAGTCCGGTGGACTGTTTTGAGGGAGAGCGTAGGCGCAACTTTTGTCAGGAGGTGTCGCTCCCAAGGCGAGGCAGCCATTTTCCTACATTTACCACATACTGATGGCCCACCATATCAAGACCATACCGTTGATACAATGTCTGCGGTATGGTTTTTCTCATTCCTAAGTCATTTTTACAGATTGTCATTGCGAGGAGCAAAGCGACGTGGCAATCTCAACCGATGAAAAACGCCCTGTTCTTCGACTATCCGAAAAACAGAGCGTTCACTTTTTATTGCGAATTTTAAATTATAAATGATAAGCGGTCGGTCTATAGCCTTTTGCGGTCGGTAGCTTCTATACGTGGCTAGTGAATGAGAAAACTCTTAGTTTTCCTGAACAAGCAAAAGGATCATCGTTATATGCACGTTATGCAATTAACAAATTTAGCCTTATGTTATTTAAAATAATCAATAATATCAGTAAGTCTATCTTTGTCAGTTATTCTTCTAATCACTTTACAAGGTACACCACAAGCAAACGTATCATTTGGTATATCTTTTGTTACAACACTTCCTGCACCTATTACAACATTATCACCTATTGTAACCCCAGAACAAATGACACTTCCAGTTGCCAACCAGACATTATTCCCTATTTTTATCGGAGAAATGATTTCTAAGTCAGCTCGCTTTTGTGGTTCGAAACTATGGGGATATTTTCTAACCACCCGCTCTTCTCCTACCATAGGATGTTTAACTGTTGAAATTGTAACATTTGGTGCAATAAAGACATTGTTTCCTATAGTTACACTAGCATGATCCATTATAACACAGTTGTAATTTGCAAAAAAATTCTTGCCAATAATTGTATTGATACCATAGCTTATATGAAAAGGTGACTGAACACAGTATGGACTGCCATCTATTTTACCTATCAGACGTTTAAGTAATCTATTTCGTTTTGGAATATTCCATATAGCTGTGCGATTAAATCGATATTGTAGGTATTCGGAACGTAGCATTTTCCAGAACATTTTTTTGTTTGTAGGTATAAACATCTTAGTATATTCTTTCACTTTTGATTCGCACCTTTTCAAATGTAATAAAAAAGACGTACGACCCAGAAGCCGTACGCCAAAAAACACGCGCTCCGAATCGTCGCCAAACAATTATTGCAAAACAAATCTTAATCATACTATAAGAGATAGTGCAAAGCAGAGCTGTGTTTTTATATAAATAAAAACACTACTCCTAGAGTATGATTAAAGAAAATCAAATTATTCAATTTGCAATAATTGTTGGCTTCTTTATCGTATCATATCCATCGTGTTTTTGCAACCGTTTTCTATAAAATGAACGCGCTCCCTGCGAAAGTGAACGCAGGCTCGAAAAAGTGAACGCAAGGTAGTGAAAATTGCTACTCACCGACCGCATATTATGACTGTATCATTTCTGTGGTGCAGAGTCATTTAGGTTCAAGGGTGGGGATACCCAAAGGTATCCCCACCCTTGATCTATATCATATGTGAGCTATCTGGGGCTCGAAGGCGAGTGTAAGTACTCCAAACATATTTATCATTTTGATTTGGCTCTTTATACCCTTTTTATCTGCACGTTCAACAAATCATGACAAATAATTCCCTTATTATTCCTTTAACGCCTTGCACACTTTGCATGAATGTGATAGCATAGTTTTATCAACGATCCGATTATCATAAAACGAGGGATTCTATGTATTGTTACCACTGTATGACGAAACTGAAAGAAGGCGCTCAGCATTGTTCTCACTGCGGACAAAGCACTGAGGTACAGGTCGTACCCCATCACCTGCGTCAGGGCACTATCCTCAACAACAAATATCTGGTAGGCGACGCCATCGGCGAAGGCGGCTTCGGCATCACCTATGTCGGTTTTGATCTCAATTTAGAGCTAAAGATCGCCATAAAAGAGTTTTATCCCAACGGCTATGCCAACCGCAACAATACGCTGGGGAATCATGTCACGCTGAACTACCAGCATGAGGGCGAGTACTTCAAGAACGGCAAGGAGCAGTTCCTCAGAGAAGCACAGAATATCGCCAAGTTTTCCAAGGAAGACGGCATCGTTGATGTGCGCGATTACTTCACCGAGAACAACACCGCCTACATCATCATGGAATACCTCGAGGGCGATACACTGGCAGCTCATCTCAAAAAACATGGCAAAATGGACGCGCCCACCGTCTTTCGACTGATGCTGCCGGTCATGCGCTCGCTCGACAAAATGCACAACACCGGCATCATCCACCGGGATATCTCCCCCGACAATATCATGTTCAACGACGAACACGAGGTGCGGCTGATGGACTTCGGCTCCGCGCGATACTTTACCGAGTCCGAGAAAAAGACCATGTCCGTCATGCTCAAGCCCGGTTACGCGCCCTATGAGCAATACAGCTCCAAAGGCGATCAGGGACCGTGGACGGATGTATACGGACTGTGTGCCACCATGTACAAGTGTATCACCGGCAACACGCCTGTTGATTCTCTCCTGCGCTGTAAAGCAGATACACTGAAAAAACCTTCACAGAAGGGGATCGAGATATCCCCCGCACTGGAAGCCGTTTTGATGTATGGACTGGGGGTATTCCCCGAACAGCGGTGCCGCAGCATGAAGGAGCTTATCAACTACACCGAAAAGGCGCTGCGCTCACAAAACGTCATCCCGACGCCCGCTGTAGACAATACCATTTATCGTACAGAAGCGGCGGATGATATCCCTACGACATCCCGACCGCGCCGCAGCTATGACTATGATCCTCCGCGCCGCGATTACGCGTATAACGCGCCCCGCAACACCTATCGGAATCCACCGCAGGAACAACCCCGCAAGAGCTACACCGGGCTCATCGTATTATTCGTGACCCTTACGCTGGTCGTGATCGGCGCTGTAGTCGTTTTTCTCCTGTTCGGAAAGCAGTGGTTCTCTCCGAGTGAATCAACCACCGTATCGCAGTCGGGCGACAAGGTCGTTGTCTCTGATGTCAGCGGCAAGCTGCTCTCCGACGCGACCGCCGAGCTGGAGGACAAGGGACTGGTCGTCGCAACAAGAAAAGAGATAAGCGAGGATGTCGCCGAAGGTTATGTGATCCGCCAGAGCATCAACGCCGGCAGAGAGCTCAACAAGGGCGATACCGTCCTGCTGTATGTCGCTTCAGCCCCGGCAGAAAACAACACAAGCAGCTCGAATGACGCGGGCGGAAGTATCACGTATAATACTCCTGCCTATACCTCTCAGGGCGTCCTGTACAATACCCTGTGCAATGAATATGTCACCCTGCGCTCCTCGCCGTCGATGAAAGCGTCCGAGGTTGCCAGGATCCCCAAATACGCTTCCGTCGACCTCATCGCGTATGTACAGGATTCCGATTTCATGCAAGTCGGCTACGACGGAAAGACCGGTTATGTGATGGAAGCGTTCTTCACCGCCGAAAGCTCCGCGAACGGAAGATATGTCAAATACTGTATCGCCCGTCAAAAAGCAAACCTGCGCTCACAGCCCGGCAGCGACGACAATAACAATATCGGCTCCATCTATACCGACTCGCCGGTTCAATGCACCGGCAGATCCGAGAGTGTGAACGATCAGCTCTATCTCCAAGTGATCTATCGCGGACAGTCCGGCTGGGTGCTTGATGCGGTGTTCTCCAATACCATGGACGGACACACCTATAAGGGCGATTGATCGACGTCGATATTTGTGGATCACATCAAACATTTAGAGAACCACCATTAAATGATAGCGCGTTTATTGTAGCGCGCAACATAATAAACTATTCTATCTGACGTTCCCGATCACAAAAACGCTCGTCGATCTCGGTACGTCGACAAGCGCCGTACCCTACAATTCTCTGCAACATTTTTGTGGGATACAAACCCCGACTGACATAAAGATAACCCCGTTGTCATTCAATCGGATAACAACGGGGTTTTGTATTCCTCATCATTGCGCGCCATCAAAAACTATTTTGAGGGTTCGCAATCTCAAACTGATTTGATTCGCTCTTACAGTTTGGAATAGCCGTAACTGTTGACCAACGCCTCGAGCTTCTCACCATTCTGGCACATCGGACAGCGATGAGGCTTATAGCTTTGGTAATCCTGCAGATCATGCGGGTTGAAGATCGAGGTGACGGGGATGCCGTCGCATTCGCCGACGGTGGCGAAGATCGATGATACGCCGACAATATGACCGCCGTAGTACTGGATCGCGTCGATCGCGGCAAGCGCGGTCTTGCCCGTGGTGACAGACGCGGCGAGGATCAGCACGTGCTTGTTCTCGATCATCGGGCTGGTATTATCGCGGAACACCATCTGTCCGTTGCCCATGAACTCGGGCGAAAGAATATAAATGGTGTGGTGCGCGTTCAGATTCATGAAGCTCGCGTCGGACAGCTCCTGAGCGACAAAGGCGCCGATGACCTCGGTACCGTCCAGACAAATGATCGTGTCGATGACGGTGTTGGTGCGGTAGAAGGACACGATCTCTCTCGCGACCGCCTTTGCCTCCGACATACGAAATTTTTGGGTCGTGACGTCGATATAGTAATTGGTGTGGCTGTGCATCGTCGCGAAATGTCCCTTCTGCACACGCAGGAACAATTCGGGGTTTCTGGTTCTGATCTTGAATTCTTTCGACATAATTACCCTCCAAACATTTTTGTTGCCACCGCTCTGCACGACGGCAATCGGATCACTCATACAATAAAATAAGTTTACACCAAATCAGCACATAAATCAATGGATATTCTGTCGGGATTTTTGCGTTCCGAATTAGATAGTTTTCACAAAGAGCAATGTCAAAAAAGAACCTGCCGTATGACAGGTTTCTTTTACAGTCTGAAAAAAGCCATGTTTCGGCGAAGTTGAAACATGGCTTTCATTGTTGACAAAAGCTTCCCCAAAAAGGGTACCCGTAATCCGAGATAGAAGCTAAAACAGAGTCAGTAGAATGCTGCGTTCCGTTTTGCGACAGCCTCTATCGTTTTCTATTCTTTAAGATTAGCATTGATTGCGGACAATCAGGTGTACCAATCAGGGTCGTCATTCGGACGAGAAATTTGATTGAAGATGATATATCCCTGTGTCGTATGGCTGCCCTTATTTTCATAACCGCCCGCACAATCGTAATTATAACTACCGATGGCTTCTACATGGGTGTAGTCTGCTCCGGCGCTGATACAAATGGCAGAGCCTTGTGTGCCGTATACTGTGCCGCGGTTGAAGAATACTGTTGCATTTTTAACATTGCCGGGAACATAAATCGCATGGCATCCGCCCTTTACGAACGTATTGGTCAGTGTAAAATCAGAGTTGTTGGAAACAGAGAAGGTGTTCAGGCTGCTATTTGCGGAAGAGTCAAATATACATCCGTTACAGCAATCTGTGCCGAGATTCAATACTACCTTTCTGCGCTCGGGAACCTCAAAACCGCCGCTTGCGTTAATGCCCTTGACGTTATCATCGAGCTTGTAGCCCTTCTTTTCATCTGCTTTTACGGTGATAATTCTACCGTTGGAGCTGATCGTAAAATCACACCTCGAGTCAACGCCCTGTGACCAAGCGTCGATAAAGCTTCTGCAGCCCTTTTCCGTGGTGCTGTGATTGAGGTCGGTGGTTTTCAGCGTGTAGGGAGCGATGTTGAGGAGATTGTTATTGTTGTCACTGATCACTCCGTTAAAAATGTCGTTCATATCGCCGAGGCTCCGGAGCATCTCAGCCGCCGTGTTGTCAAATTTAGCATAAGGCGACTCATCCGCGTTGACGGTAATGATACCGTTGTCGATCTCGTATTCCTTTGCTTTTTTTGTCATGTTGTTGAGCACGCTGATCGTAAAGAAATCAAGGATAGCATGCTCCTCCATCGAGGTGATTTCGGTGTTGATGCCATTGATGACCTTGTGGTAATCGGGGGTTTTGGTGTAGCTGTGTTCGTTTTTATCAGCGGCGATAACCCTGTTGAGTAGATAGGAGGTGAGCTGCGCATAGCCGTTTTCATGGTTATTCGAGCTGCGCTCGCCCTTCAGGAAGCTGAGCATCGCATCAAAGTCAGCCTGCAGATTGCTGATATTGCACACGGGATCGTTGATGATCTCCTTGTACGCCTTGTAGGTGGTATTGTTGAGCTTGCCCATACCGTTGCAGGTGAAGTTATCCTTGTTTTCCGCGATACGCTTCAGTACGTTCGCATAATCCTCTGCCACTTTATCTGTTTGCTTTCTGAATTCCATGGTGCTGATGTTGGAATCGATCGACTGCAGCTGACGCATTTCTTCGCTGTGATATCGATTAGCGGTCTGTGACAGCGTCTGCACCTCATTGAGTACCTCATCGACCTTAGCCTTGATCTCCGCCGCCTGCTTGTCGACATCGTCAATCACATCTCGATTAGAGGGGCCGTCATCCAAGCCGAAAACCAAATTGAATATCGGTTCGATCGCCATATTCGCAAGCTTAATGCTGGAGGTATTCAGCAGTGTTTTTCCGATGTAACCGAAGGAGGTCTTAGCTATGCTTCCGGCAACACCTGCCGACGCGGTCGATTGAGTGGAAACAACAGCCGCCGAAGCGCTTGTGATCGACACCGCACCGACTGAGAACACGGTGATAACAGATAGAACGCTTGCAATGATTCTGGTTTTGATGGTGGTTTTTTTCATTCTGTTCATCCTCTTTCCGATTCGGTGTCGTTACTCGGTACGGCACTTCTTTATTTCAACTCCATCATAGCACAGCAGATCAGCCTTGCCTATATCCAATTTATACCCGTTTTGTAGCCTAATTTACAGATTCGATACAATGTGTAGCCAAATCAAAAAATCGTCAACAAAAAATTGATCGTACAAGAGGAAAGCCATGGCACTTTGCATGAAAAAGAGACGATGGAAATCCATCGTCCCAGCTTGTCGAAAAAAGTATATCATATAAAACGCAGGACGTTTCCGAGGCTCCGTCGCGTTATCTCTCCCCCGCATTTTACGTTTATTTCTCTGTGAATCATACTTCTTGCCGCCCCCTCGTCAGAGGGGGCAGGATAGGTTTTTCTACAGTCTGAGACGATGGAAATCCATTGTCCCTTATCACTTTTATCTCTGCATCACAACAGATCAATTGTCCTTTATCATGACTGCAAGAACTCTTTGATTTTCTGAAGCTCTCTTGTCGCGATCTTGACGCCCTCGTCATATGCCGCCTGCAATTTGTCGGGATCATGCTCCGTGCGCGAGATGCCGAGCGGCTTGTCGGGGCACAGCACTAAAGTATTGCCCATGCGCTCACACGCAAAGACATATTCACGCTGGAAGGCGTACATCTTGTGGCGGTCAGCCATCACGCGCGCCATCTCGGGTTGCTTGCGGAGCATCGTTTTCATCAGCGCCGGATGATTCGGCTTCTTGATATACTTACGCGGACGGGTCAGGACGACCACGTTCTTCTCAAATCCTTTGTGTTGCATAAAACGCAGGGGGATCGAATCGCTCATGCCGCCGTCGAGCAGGGTGTAGCCATCCACCTCGACGGGTCTTGACACCATCGGCATCGAAGCGGACGCGCGCATCCAAAGATAGCCGTTCTCATCCGCATGATCCACACGTTGATACACGGGATCACCCGTGAACACATTGGTGCAGACGACATAGAATGCCATCGGGTTTTCCTCGAATGTCTTTTTATCAAAAACATCCAGCTCCTCGGGAATGGTACGATAACAAAACTCCGCGCCATACAAATCGCCTGTTTTGAGCAGCGATTGTATCGAGCAATAGCGCTTATCTTGACAAAAGCGCTTATTATAGCGGATCACACGACCCGGCTGGCGGCTCTTGTAATTACAGCCGAATGCCGCGCCTGCCGACACGCCGACCATGGCGGGGAAATCAACTCCGTTCTCCATGAGCACATCGATCACGCCCGCGGTGAACATGCCGCGCATCGCGCCGCCTTCCAATACTAAACCGGTTTCCTTACTCATTCTGTCTTACCCAATTCTACGTTGCGCTTGTAAGCGGCGGCTACCGCGTTGCTGACAGCCTCTTCCATTTTCGCTTCATCGAGCGCCTTGACGCCCTCGATGGTGCTGCCGCCGGGGGAGCAGACGTTCTCGATCATCTTGTCGAGGGGAGCGGCATTGCCTTCGAGCATTTTAGCCGAACCGCGCACCGTCTGGATCGCCAGCGCCAGCGCGGTCTCTTCATCCAAGCCCGCGTTGATGCCGCCCTGCGCGAGACCGCGGACAAATTTATACACAAAGGCGGGGCCGCAGCCGGATACGGAGCAGCCTGCGTCCATCTGCTCTTCATCTATACCGGTCAGGTGACCCGCGTGCTTCATCAGGTTCAAAAATCTTCCGATCTCGATCTTGCTGACGTTCTCGGAGGTGGTGTACAGGATCTCGCCCTTGCCGACCTCGACCGCTAAGTTAGGCATGATGCGGATGATCTTATAGTCGCCGCCCGCCATCTTACGGATCGTCTCGATGGACAGACCCGCCGCCATGGTGACCAGGATCACATCCTTGTGCTTTTCGAGCTCCTTTTTGATCTCGCCGAGCATATCCGCCATCATCTGGGGCTTGACGCCGAGGAAAACATATTCGCTCTCCGCCACGACGGTACGGCTGTCGGCAAATTCACAGCCGATACGACGCGCCAGTGAGGACGCTTTCTCCGCGTCATGGTCGCATACGATGATCTGCTTGGTAGAGCGGGAAGCCGCCCGTGCCAGAGCGCCGCCCATATTGCCGACGCCGATAAAACCGAAGCGATAATTGATCACGCGGATATTCGGCACATGTACGCCGAAATTCCCGATCCCGCTGAAACCGAATTTATGATTCATCTGATATTGCCCCTTCCTGTAATGATATATTTATAAGTGTTCAGCTCCTCGAGACCCATCGGGCCGCGTGCGTGGAGCTTTTGTGTTGAGATGCCCATCTCGCATCCAAGTCCGAACTCACCGCCGTCGGTGAAACGGGTGGACGCGTTGACATAGACCGACGAGCTGTCGATGCCGCGCGTAAAGATCGCGGCGGCTTCTTCATCAGCCGTGACGATCGCCTCACTGTGACCGGTGGAATGGGCGTTGATATGGGTGACCGCCTCACGCACATCCTTCACGATCTTGACCGCTAAGATATAATCGAGGAATTCGGTGTCGAAGTCATCCTCGCCCGCGGGGGTACCGTCGATGATCGCGGCGGCCTTTTCATCGAGCCTGAGCTCGACGGGATTGACCTCTCTGCCGTCGACCAAAAGCGTTTTGAGCCTCGGCAAAAATTCCTCGGCGATATCCTCGGCGACCACCAGCACCTCCTCGGCATTGCAGACCGAGGGTCGCGAGCACTTGGCGTTTTCGACGATCTTCAGCGCCATGTCGATATCGGCGGCGCTGTCGATATAAATATGACAGATACCGGTGCCTGTCTGGATGCAGGGCACGGTAGCGTTCTTGACGATCGCGGAGATCAGACCTTTACCGCCGCGCGGGATCAGAAGATCCACATAGCCGTCGGCGGTCATCAGCTCATTGGCACTCGTGCGAGTGGTGTCCTCGACGAGGAGCACCATGTCTTCATTCAATCCTGCTGCTTTGAGTCCCGCTCTGAGCGCTTCCACGATCGCCGCAGCACTTTTGTGCGCCTCTTTACCGCAGCGCAGTACACAGACGTTGCCGCTCTTCAAGGCGAGCGCGGCAGCGTCGGAGGTGACGTTCGGGCGACTCTCATAGATGATCGCCACAACGCCCAACGCGACGGACACACGCTCGATGACCAGCCCGTCGGGACGTTCATGGTGCTTTAATACTCTTCCGAGCGGCGAGGGTAATGCCGCCACCTCGCGGATGCCCTGCGCCATGCCTTTGATGCGTTCATCAGAAAGCATCAGGCGGTCGATCATCACGTCGCTGATCTTGCCGCGTGCCGCTTCGATATCCAAGGCGTTCGCAGTGAGGATCGCATCGGTGTTCTCCTCGAGCTGATCCGCCATTTGCAGTAACGCGCGGTCGATATCCTGAGGCTCCACAGCGCCCAGTAGCGCCTTTGCCTCTTTCGCTTTTACCAAGAGTTCATGTGTGGTCATAGTAGATCCCTTCTTTATAATTAGGAATGAGGAATGAAAGGAAACAATTTGTGTTTTGGTTATAATTGTCATTGCGAAGCCATTTATGGCTGTGGCAATCTCAACCTATCAATGGGTGAGGGTGAAACCCTCCCGAAATTCCTAATTCCTAACTCCTAATTCCTCATTAATTATTTCTTCTTCGCGACAAATCTTGTACAAACGGCATCGCCATCCATGATATCGTACAGGATATCCGGATCCTTGCCGTTGGCGATCACGACCTCGATGCCGTTCTCTGTTGCCAGCTTTGCCGCCTTGAGCTTGGTCACCATACCGCCGGTGCCGAGCTTGGAGCCTGCCGCTCCGGCGAGCGCCTCGATCTCGGGGGTGATCTCCTCGATGACCGCCAGCCGCTTTGCGTCAGGGTCGACAGCGGGGTTCGCGGTGTACAGTCCGTCGATATCCGAGAGGATGATCAACAGATCTGCGTCCACGCGGTCGGCGATGATCGCACCAAGTGTATCGTTATCGCCGATCACGATCTCATCGGTCGTGACGGTATCGTTCTCGTTGACGATGGGGATCACGCCCAGCTCCAGCAGACGGTACAGGGTATTGTCGAGATTCTTGCCGTAGTCGTCGATCGCGACAAACGCGCCGGTCATCAAGATCTGCGCGACAGTGTGATTATACTCGCCGAAGAGCTTGTCATAAACATACATCAGCTCGCACTGACCGATCGCCGCACCTGCCTGCAAAGTGGAAATATCATCGGGGCGATGATGGATGCCGACCTTGCTCAGACCCATACCGATCGCGCCGGAGGATACCAGCACGATCTCGTTACCGGCGTTCTTCAGGTCAGAGATGACCTTGCACATCTTCTCGACGCGCTTGATATTCAACAATCCCGTAGAATGGGTGAGCGTCGAGGTGCCCACCTTGATCACGATTCTCATATTTTCCCTCCAAATCAATACCGTACCCGCATAAAGCATTCCATCGGGATTTAGTATTATCCAATGATATTATATCACACTGTACACTTTAAGTCAATAAAGCGGTAAAATATAATAGGAACTAAGAATGAAGAAAGAAGAAATAAGAACTCGGAATGGCACTTTGCCAATTTTTAACATAACAAAAAAGCGCTCATGATATGAATCATATCACGAGCACTTATCAATTTCAAATAGTTCTTATTTCTTATTCCTTAGTTCTTAATTCTCACGAGAGTCTTCCCATGATCTCGGCATAGGCGTCCTCTACACCGCCGAGGTCGCGGCGGAAGCGGTCTTTGTCGAGCTTTTCCTTGGTCTCGGCGTCCCAGAAGCGGCAGGTGTCGGGGCTGATCTCATCAGCCAGCACGATGGTGCCGTCGGAAAGGCGACCGAACTCGAGCTTGAAGTCAACAAGGATAACGCCGCGCTCTTTCCAATACGCCTTCATGTAATCGTTGACGGCAAAGGCATATTTCTTGATGGTCTCGATCTCCTCTTCCGTTGCGAGCTTCAGCGCCAGCGCATGATAAGCGTTGATCAGCGGATCGCCGAGATCGTCGTTCTTGTAGGAGAACTCGATAGTGGGCTGATCAAAGACAACGCCCTCTTCTACACCGTAGTTCTTGGAGAAGGAACCTGCGGCGATATTACGGATGATGACCTCGAGAGGTACGATGGAAACCTTCTTGACCACGGTCTCACGGTCGCTGAGTTCCTCGACAAAGTGAGTCGGGATGTTCGCTTCTTTCTCGAGCTTCTGCATCAACAGGTTGCTCATCTTGTTATTGATGACGCCCTTGCCGACGATGGTGCCCTTCTTCAGACCGTTGAACGCGGTCGCGTCATCCTTATAGGATACGATATAGCATTCGGGGTCGTCGGTCAAAAATACCTTTTTCGCCTTACCTTCATAGAGCTGTTCACGTTTTTCCATAATAATACCTCCCGTATTTCATTCAATGTTGATTGTAGGGGAGGAGCAAGCCCCTCCCCTACAATAGGTTTTTATACACCAGATAAGGCGGTGTGTCAATAATCCCGACGAGATTTCGGATATTTGTACAGACGGGGTGCTTTTTCGTGCAAAGTTTTTGAGAAAATAATAAACACGGCGGTTGACATCACAGGAGAAAAGTAGGATAATGAGCAACGGAAAAGCAATACTATTACCATCACTACATAAAGGACTGATTTGATGAACCGATCTGATCTGGGCGCTGAATTAAAGCGCTCCAACAACTGCTGTCAGGCGGTGCTGCTCGCGTTTGAAGATTTGCTCCCCTTTGATAAAGAATCCCTGTTGCTGCTCGGCTCGACCTTCGGCTCGGGCAACGGCGGTATGATGGGCACCTGCGGCGCGCTGGTCGGCGCGGAGATGGTGCTCGGCATCCTGAGCAAGCAGACCCGCGGCATGAACCCGACCAGCCGAAAGCTGTTCCAAGCGTTTGAAGAGAAATGCGGCGCGTCACGCTGCATCGACCTCAAGGGCGTAGTAACGGGACACATGCTCTGCTCCTGTGAGGACTGCGTGAGGAACGCGATCGAGCTCGTGGAAGAGCAATTAGGCTCCCTTTCCTAAGGGAGCTGTCATCTGACGCTTGCGTCATGATGACTGAGGGTTGATCGGATAGCGCGGCGGGCGACGCAGGCAGGCTGGCGCCTGTCAAGAAGCCCAACAAAGCTATACGTAATATAGCGCAATAGATGATAAAGGTTTTTATTTAGGATTAGTATAAGATAATCCCCTTAACTTCATCTCAACAAACGAAACAACCCTCCGACCAAATCGGCAAACCGATTTGCCCACCTCCCTTAGGAAAGGGAGGCTGAAAGGAGAATTATATGAAATACAACATCGGTGATACCCTCCACGGCTTTGTCGTGGAACAGCGCCGCCACGTCAAGGAAGTCGGCGGCGACCTGTATATCCTGCGCCACACCCACAGCGGCGCACTCTTATGTTATGTCGATAACGACGACCGCAACATGACCTACTCCATTACCTTTGCGACCCCGTCGCATGACTCCACGGGCGTGTTCCATATCCTCGAGCACAGCGTTTTGTGCGGATCGCAAAAATATCCCGTTGACGATCCCTTTGTCGAGCTGATGAAAAGCTCGCTGTATACCTTCCTCAACGCGATGACCTTCCCCGACAAGACGATGTACCCCGTGTCGAGCATGAACGACAAGGATCTGATGAACCTGATGTCGGTCTACACCGACGCTGTGTTCCGTCCGCTGATCTACGATAATGAGAACGCCTTCCGTCAGGAGGGCTGGCATATCGAGCACGATGAAAACGGCAAGCCCTATTATCAGGGCGTCGTCTACAACGAGATGAAAGGCGCCTTGGGCGATCCCGAAGAGACCCTGTATCAGGCGGTGTTCAGCGAGAGCTACGAGCCGTGCCAGTACACCACCGTTTCGGGCGGTCATCCTGACCACATCGTGAAGCTCACCTATGAGGATTTCATCGCCAACCACAAGAAATACTACCATCCGTCCAACGCGAGGTTCTACCTCTACGGCAAGATGGAAATAGAAGAGAAACTTCGTTTCCTCGATGAGGAATATCTGAGCAAGGTCGAGCCGCAGAAAGCGATCGAGGAGCCGAAGATCACCGTCAAAAAGCAGGACAAGCCCTTCTACTGTACCTATACTGCCAACGACGAAAAGAAAAATGAGGATTATATCGCGATCACCTATCCGATCTGCGAAATGCCCGCCTTCACCACCTACCTCGGACTGTCCGTCCTCACTGATATCCTCGCCGACACCAACTACGATCCGCTCAAAAAGCGCATCCTCGACAAGGGCTTGGCGGTCGAATGTGAGTGTGAGATGATCGAGGACATCGCCTATCCCCTCTTTACGATCAAGCTCCGCCACTGTGACGCAAGCCGCCTTGACGAGATCGAGCGCGAGGTCACCGCCTGTCTTGAGGAATGTGCCGCGGGGCTGGACAAAGAAGCGGTACGCGCCAAGCTGAGCACCCTCGAATTCAACCTGCGCGAGGGCAGTGCCGCGGGGCTGACCAAAGGACTGTACTACAACATCCAGATCGCCGACACATGGCTGTACGGCTATGAGCCGTGGCGCTATCTTGAGTATGAGGAGTCGCTCGCGACCCTCAAAGAGATCATGGAGAAGGGCTATTTTGAGGAGCTGATTCGGGTATTCCTGCTATGGAACCGGAACCGCAATATCGTCGTGATGACCCCCACCGCGACCGAGAAGAAATATGCCGAACCCGACGAGAACGCCGCTGTTACAGCTAATGACAACAGTGCCTCTGATCGGGACGAGAAAAAGGATGCGCGCATCCCGCACTTGAATATCGATGACATCGACAAAAAAGCGGTACCTTTCCTGACAGAAGTGAAAGGGAAAGAAACGCCGTTTCTGTATCATCCGCTGAAAACGGACGGCATCGTCTATGCTGATCTTTTCTTCGATATCGGTCAGGCAAGCGACGACGAGCTGTTCGACGTCAGCATCCTGTCCTCCCTGCTCGGCAATATTGCGACCGCAGACACCGACGGCAAGACCCTGCAAACCAAGCTCGGGCTGTATACAGGCTCGCTGAGCATGTCGGGCTCTGTATCGAGCTATGACAGCAGAGTGATCTCCTCCGCTGTTTTGCGCTTCAAGGCGCTCACCGACAACTACGCACAGGCGGCAGCCCTTGCCGAGGAGATCCTCACCAAGACCGTTTTTGACGATCAAAAAGCGATCTGCGACTTGATTGACCAGATGGTGACCGAGCTGCAGTTGGGCTTCATCAATAATTCCAGCCAGATCGCCGCGATCCGTGCCGCCGCGACCCATAACACGCGTGACGCGATCCTCGACAAGACCGGCGGCATCCACTTCTATCAGCGACTCAAAGCACTCAAAGAGGAGTTGAGCTCCGATCCCGAGAGCTTCACAGCGCTCAAAGCCCGCCTCGAAGCGGCTTACGAAAAATTCATCAAAAACGGCAAGGCGGTATTCTCCCTTGCGTGCGATGAAGAAAGCTACGAGAAAATCAAAGACACGCCCCTGCCGATGCAGCATGTTCTGACCGATTCCCTCAGTCAGGCAGAGAGTTCCCTGCTGTCCGGCAATATTGCTTTATGCGCGCCCTGCGACATCGTGTTCAACGGCTACAGCTTCAACGCGGACAGCGACCTCAGCGGCGGTGCCCTGCTGCTCGCCAAAAAGATCCTCTCCCTCGAATACCTCTGGCAGAAGATCCGCGTCGAAAACGGCGCCTACGGCTGCGGCACGATCCCGAACTCCGCCAAGCGCCTCGATATGTGGAGCTACCGCGATCCGCAGATCGGGATCACGCTGAACACCTTCCAAAAAGCGGCGCAGTTCCTCAGCGATCTACAGCTCAGCGACCGTGCCTTAGAGGACTATATCATCAGCGTGGTACGCTCGCTCGACAACCCGCAGTTACCCCGCGCGACTGCCTATCTGAGCTCCGTCTATCATCTGCTCGGCAGAGATAACGCTGCGATCCAAAAGGAACGTGACGAGCTGCTCTCTACGACTGTCGGCGACCTCAACGCGATCGGCAATAAGCTGAATAAAAATGCAGATAATGATGCGTTTTGTACCGTCGGAAATGCAGAGAATATCGAAGCCAACAAGGAACTGTATGACGATATCCTGAAGCTGTAAGCATTCGGATTTAACATTTCATTTTGTCAGGAGACTGTTAAACATTTAACGGTCTCCTGTTCTTTTGAGGCTTTGAAAAAAATCTCAAAAAATATTGTTAATACCTGTTGACTAAACACGGTTTTTATATTATAATCACGCCATAATCATACAAAAATTGCATTATCTTTCGATTCATTCCGATGTTTCCGACTAGAAGAAAGAGGTATGTTATGATGACCAAAAGCGAGAAGCAAATCATGGATCTGCTGTGGAGCGTTGACAAGCCGCTTTCCTGCACCGAGATCATCCAAATGTCCGGCGACAAAACATGGAAGGACAGCTATGTGCACTCCCTGATCAAGTCCTTGATGAAGAAGGATCTGGTCGAGGTCGTATCGTTTGAGCTGGTCTCCCGCAGCTACGCGCGCAAGTTCGTGCCCAAGCTGACCAAAGAGAGCTATTGTATCAGAGAGTATCTGAACGAGAATCCCGACAACAGCTTCCTCAAGCTGTTCACCGCCTATCTGGATCAGTGCGACAGCGCTGATGAGGTACGGGCACTCGATGACGCGATCGAACAGTGGAAGGCTGATCATTCGTAATGTAATCAGGCATCAAAAAAGGAGAGAAGCGCTCGCTTCTCTCCTTACTTTTTTATCATGTCATTAACAGCTCAACCGCTCGCTATCATTCCAGCCAGCCGAGGTTGGTATCGGTCGCCAGATTATCGATGGAGTAGACCACCAGCACACGGTCGATCCCCTCCTGCTCTATCAGCTGACTGACAGAATCGGTGTAGTACCGCAGGTCGACCATGATGATCTTGCTGTAATGATCGGCAAGATACGGCACCAACGAGTGGGCAAAGCTGTCCTTGACGACCAACAGCTTCTCATTTGAGCTTGCGGCTGAATTCTCGATCATTGTATAGGGGTGGTTGCCGTCGAGATAAATAGGATATTTATCGTCATCCTCCAGATGATTCAGATAGAACATATCCTTCTGCTCGGTCACATTGCCGTTATCGGTGATGGTGGTGATGACCGTGCTGTCATTCGCGGGGTTATCCCATACCTCCACGGTATCGGGCTTGGTCATCCAGAAGCCGGAGGACGAGTAGGTCGTGCCGTAGAAACCGGGATACGAGGTCACGGTATAATCCTCTTTGGTGTGAGGCGTATAGCCAAGCACATCGCCGAGCTCCCGATACGCGGTATACGCACCGTAAGCTGTCCAGTGATGGTCGGTCTTGTAATAGATCTGATTGCCGTCGGCGTATTCCTTTTTGAACGCCTCGCGCACATCGATGAACCTCGCGGACGCCAGCTCCGCTTTCATATTCTCAAAATGCTCGTCGTCACGATACTGCTTATGAACATCCGGCAGGATATCATCGCAGATGTAGCCCGTAGAGGGTGCGACCAGCACGGTGGTATCAATGGGGCATTTCTCCGCGAAACCATTGATATAGCTGATGTTACGACTCAGATTATCCATTTTTTCGGGATCGTTGACAAGGTAACCATTCTTACACAGATAGATACCGGTCGAGCCGTTGTTGCCGATAGCGTAGTTATAATAAGAGGATAAGCCGACCCAGAAGTTGCGCCCTGCGGTCTGATCGGACAGGAATTTTTCAAAATCCTCGCCGAATTTACCCGACAGCAGACTCTGGAAGCTGAATTTAGGCGCCTGCTCCAGATAGCGCTTTTCGGAGGAGCTGTATTCTTTTTTCGGCAACACAAAGAACAGTACCATCATCCCGACGATAAAGATCAAAAACAGCGCCGCGGGCAGGAATTTATATGCCTTTTTCATGAATATCAACTCCTTTCTTTTATCACTATCGTGTCATTCCGAGGAGGGCATGCAATAACCTGATTAACTGCCCGACGCGGGAATCCCCTTCCTACTGCAACCGGTAGTAAGAACAAGGGGATTGCCACGCCCCTAAAGGGGCTCGCAATGACATTATGAATGATTAACTAAAATCTAAAATACAGGAACGGGTTATAGCTCTGGGATACCAGCAGCGCGGTCGCGATACCCAGCACCACACAGCAGAACAGTGCTTGCAGTACCGGAGCCGCCTTGGTGTTCTCTACCTTTTTGTAGAGCTTTGCCATCAGCGGGGTGGATGCCAGAGCAGCCACCAGCAGCATCGGCAAATACGAGAGCGTCAGCGCACCCGCGTCGGGTGTGATCACCGCGCCGCCGAAGCTGAACATCGATTGGAAGAACGCACCCATCTCGCCGAGGTCGCTGAAGTAGAACAACACCCAACCGATAACAATAAAGAACAGCGCGTAGATATGTTGGATCGCGGCAGGCGCTTTGTCGAGCCACTTTTTGAGGATGAATTTCTCGAGCACGAGCAGCAGACCGAAATACAGACCCCAGAAGATGAAGTTGAAGTCGGCGCCGTGCCAGAAGCCGGTCAAGAACCAGACGATCAGCAGGTTGAGGATCTGACGCGGCACGCCCATGCGGTTACCGCCCAGCGGAATATAGACATATTCTCTGAACCAGGTGCCCAGCGAGATATGCCATCTGCGCCAGAACTCGGTGATACTCTTACTGATATAGGGATAGTTGAAGTTCTTGAGGAACTCAAAGCCGAACATATTGCCCAGACCGCACGCCATATCCGAGTAACCGGAAAAGTCAAAGTAGATCTGGAAGGTATAGGCGATGATGCCGACCCATGAACCGAGCCAGCCCATCTCACCCGTCTCGCGGATGTTGTCCCATAACGCGCCCATCTGGTTGGCGATCAGAACCTTTTTGCCGAGTCCCACACAGAACAGGCACACGCCTTTGGTGAACTGATCGAGGGTCTCACGACGGTGATCGAGCTGATAGGCGACGTCCTTATAGCGGACGATTGGGCCCGCGATCAGCTGCGGGAACAGCGATACATAGGTACCGAAGGTGATGATGTTTTTCTGCACGGGCGCGTCACCGCGATAGACGTCGATCGAATAGGACATCGTCTGGAAGGTGTAGAAGCTGATACCGATCGGCAGGGGGATCTTGAGGGCGGGGATATTCAGGAACGGCAGGTAGTTGAGCGTATTCGTGAGGAATCCCGCGTACTTGAAGAAGCCCAGCAGACCGAGATTGATACAAACCGAGGCGATCAAAAAACCCTTGGCTTTTTTCTTATTCGTCTCGCGGTATTTGTTGATGAAATAACCGCAGGTATAGTCCACGATCGTGGAGAAGATCATCAGGGTGACAAAGATCGGCTCACCCCAGCCGTAGAAAATGAGGTTGACAATGAAAAGAAGGAGGTTACGCCAGCGGCGCGGGCATATGTAATAGAGTATCAGCACGATCGGCAGATACATAAACAAAAATAACAGTGATGAAAATACCATATGCGATCCTCCTTTCGTCGTTAATGAATACTGAACACTGAAAACTGAAGAATGAATAATTGTAGGGACGAGCATTGCTCGTCCGCGGACGGTCGCTGACCGTCCCTACAGTTCATTAAAATAAAATGTTTTTTGTGAAATCTTTGCCGCATTTCGGGCAATGGATATGCTGTACGCCGGTTCGTTTTTTCAGCCTGAGCTGCGCCTTGCAGTAGGGACAGGTCAGATAGCGGTGGGTCTTGAAATCCCTGATTTTCATATACTGGCGCTTGAGAAAGTCAGTTACAGCGGTATAGATACCGAGAAAACGGTTATTCTCATACAGCCGCTTGGTGATGTTGGTCGACAGCGCGCGAAAGATCGCCAGCGCTCCCAACAGCAGTACAATGATCATCAAAATCGGGTTGCGGACAAATACATTGATAAAATATAAAACGCCCGCGACGATCCAGATGAAGATATTCAATTTATCGTTTCCGTAACGACCCTGCATGAATTCAGCGACTTTTGTCAAAAAATTACGCAAAATATCACCGTAGCCTTTTTTATATCAATAGTCATTGCGAGGCGTTGAACACGCGTGTTCAACGAGCCGCGGCAATCTCAACCTTATTCTTATCGTCATTGCGAAGTCCCGCGACATACACGTCGGGGGCTGTGGCAATCTCAACCTTATTCTTTCGTTCACTAATCTTCATATTAACACACGCAAAATAGTTTTTCAAGAAAATAATTCCCCTTCGATATTGAATATTACCGAAAAAAGAGGTATACTTTTAGGCAGAATGACGATACAGATAGGAGTTAGGAGTGAAGAGTTAGGAGTGAGGAGTTGAAGGCGGACTAAACCACGTCCCTTTGAATCGGAGTATGCGATATCATTGATCTAACAAGATCGCGATAATGTTATAACCCTCACTGAAAACGAAAAAAATGGATCATTTCAAACAAACCGTACAGCATGACGCTGTGCGTGTACGACAATACATCATCTCATTTTTTAAATGGTCGCTGATCGCGCTGGTCACGAGCGGCATCGGCGGTGCGCTGGGCGCGGGCTTTCGCTGGGCGATCACCTACGTCACCGATTTCCGCACCGCAAATCCGTGGCTGTGCTATCTGCTGCCCGTAGGCGGTGTGATCATCGCCTTTTTGTACCGCGTCACCAAGCTCAGCGGTCACGCCGACACCAATCTCATCATCAACTCGGTGCGTTCCGAGGACAAGGTGCCCATCACCCTCGCGCCGGTGATCTTCCTCTCCACCGTCATCACCCATCTGTTCGGCGGATCAGCAGGTCGAGAGGGCGCTGCGTTACAGCTCGGCGGCTGTATCGGCAGCTTCATCGGCAGGGTCGTCAAGCTCAATGAGAAGGACATGCCCATCGCCCTGATGTGCGGCATGAGCGGACTGTTCTCCGCCTTGTTCGGCACACCCCTGACCGCTACCGTGTTCGCGATGGAGGTCATCTCGGTCGGCATCATCTACTACAGCGCCTTTCTGCCGTGTATCGTCGCGGCGCTGACGGCGTTCGGCATCACCAATCTTTTCGGACTGGCTCCGACCAAATACGCGCTCGAGGACATCCCTCAGCTGAATATCGTGAACATCCTCACGGTCGCCGTGATCGGACTCGCGGCGGCGCTGCTGAGCATCGTCTTTTGCTTCACCTTAGAGAAAACGCATGAATACGCCGTGAAGTTCTTCCAAAACGAATACCTGCGCACTGCCGTGGGCGGCACGGCGATCGCCCTGCTCACTCTGTTGATCGGCACCCGCTACAACGGCATTGGCGGCGAGGTGATCGAAGCCGCTATCACCCAAGGCAAGGCGCTGCCCTACGACTTCATCCTCAAGCTGGTGTTCACCGTGATCACCATCGGCTTTGGCTACAAGGGCGGCGAGATCATCCCCACCTTCTTCATCGGCTCCGCGATGGGCGCGACGATCGCGCCCCTGCTGGGACTGCCCGGCACGTTCGGCGCGGCGGTCGGACTGATTGCGCTGTTCTGCGCCGTGGTCAACTGCCCCATCGCCTCAATCATCCTCTCGATCGAGCTGTTCGGGAGCCGCGGGCTGATTTTCTTTGCTGTCGCCCTTTGTGTGAGCTACATGCTGTCGGGCTACTACAGCCTGTACTCGGGACAGAAGATCATGTACTCTAAGCGCAGAGCAAGATACATCAACAAACAGGCGAAATAACCTCGTCTTTAGGAGAGTTGCCATGTCATTCTATCATCTTAACAAGGTCTTTTCCGCGATCGTGATTATCGCGCTGCTGTTCACCTTTACAGCCTGCCGGCAAACAGAGAGCACACCCGATGAAGCCGATCCCGCTACGACGGACACTGCCGCATCCGTATCATTCAAGGATCCGGACGACCCCATCATCACACTGAGCGCCGAGACCGACTGGCAGAGTCTTTACTACGAATACTTACGGACACGCAACAACAAGAGCTATCCCCGCTGTGCCCTGATCTATCTCAACAACGACGACGTACCCGAGCTGTTTCTTGATTCCGACGATGAGAATCATTTTGACCTGCTGACCTATGTCACCGAGGATGGTCTGTTCGTCACCTCGCAGGAGATCATGCTCAGCGAAGAAACCGACTTTACCTATCTTGAAAGGCAGGGCAGGTTCCTGCTCAACAACAAGAACGATCGTACCATCAATAATGTGGCGGACAAAACCACGGGTAAAGCTACCACCCAAAAGACCCGCAACGCATGGTTGTGCTACTTTACCGGAGCGTCACTGGATATCACATATTTCTTGTCGGAGGAGCAACTGGGCAGCGGCGATCCGTACACAAGGGTCGCGGATACATTTGAAAACCCCTCTATCTCTGTCAAAGAGGATCTTTCCTCGACAATCAAAGATTACTATGATGTTGATAAAGAAAAAACACCCGATTATTTATCGACCGAAGGTATGATCGACAACCTGAAGGGCGACCGTAAGAACCCCGACATCAAGGTGAGCGGCTACAACGGCGACGTTGATTCTCTCGTAAGCATCTATAAGGATGTGACCGGCAAGGTAACGATTTCAAACGAGGAAAAAACCCTGCACTATCGTATCCCTCAGATCGAGCTGGAGGGTGACGCAATAAAGGCGATCAATGACGAGATCATTGATTTGTTTGATGAAGGGGTCGATTTGATCGAAAACGCCGACAGCAAACAGAACGGCAGCCCGGAATTCCTAACGGTCGATTACTCGGTATACGGTTATAACGGCGTTCTGTCGCTGGTCATCAGCGCGATCGGCTTCGGCGGCACGGATTCTCCCGACCTGCATTTCATCTATAATATCGATATTGCCGACAAAAAGGAGATCGGCAACCTCTGTCTGCTCAACAGCTATGGAGTAGACCCGCAGCTGATCAAAAGCGCCTTTGCCGAACAGGTCAAGCCTCAGTTCAGCAAAGATAAATATTCTTCCGATATTTCCCAAGACCTTCTCGATCAACTGTATCAGGACACCGTAGAGGATTTTTCGCCGATCGATGACTTTAACCGGATGTATTTTGACAGCGAAGGCAACCCGACGGTGCTCTACCGCCACTACCAATCCGCCGGCGCGCCCTCTACGGAAAGAGCGCTGACGCTTTATCCGTGAGTGCCATCAACACTGTCCCCCTTCTTCTCACGCAGAATCATCCAAAAAATGTGTCACACGCTGCCGACTTGTGTGTATATACAGTCAAAAAGATAAAGGAATGATACCATGCAACAAACCCCTATCAAAAGGATCCTTTCCGTGATTTGTATTGCGGCACTGTTGGTCTGCTTCACCGCCTGCAAAAAGGCAGAAACCCCCTCAGACGAGACCGCTGATGCAACATCGGACACCGCGACGCCCGACACCGCGACGCCCGATACCGCCACACCCGATACCGCCACATTGACATCTAACGCCAAAAGGACGACTGCCGCAGCACTGAGTGCCGACACCGACTGGGAGAGCCTGTACTATGAGTATCTGCGCTCACTCGACAGCGAGCGCTTCCCTCAATGCGCCTTGGTATATCTCAATGACGACGAGGTGCCTGAATTATATCTCGGTACCGATGAACGATACGATGATCAGTTGCTCAATGTCACAGATGACGGTTTTTTTGTCACAAAATGCGATTTTTCTTTTCGGGAAGCTTCCGACTTTACCTATCTTGAAAAACAGGACAAGATCCTGATCAAGCAAAAGGTCGAGACCATCTCGGATGATGCAGTGGATAAATCCACCGAAGAAAGCAGTGCAGAAACAACACAAAAAGCCCAACTGTATCATTATCCTCCCACAAAAGGGGATACCGAATATTATCTGAAAGAATATCAATTCGCCAACGATGCGCCGTATACCGAGATCTCTGTCTCTCCCGGAAAAACTGTGCACAATGTAAACGAGGACCTTTCCTCAGCGTTGAAGGATTACTTGGATTTTGATGTCGAGAAGGCAAAATCTCCCGATTTGATCCCGATCAATGATATGATCGACCGGCTCAAAGGCGAGCGCAAATACCCCGATCTCAAGGTGACTGGCTCCGACGGCGACGTCGCCTCTCTCGTCAGCACCTACAAGGATCTGAGCGGTACGGCAACCAAATATGAAGAAACGGATATACCTGTCCGTTACCGCATCCCGCAGATCGAGTTAGAGGGCGAAGAGATCGCGGCGATCAATCAGGAGATCCTCGATACGTTTGACGAAGTGATCGCCCAAGCCGAGAAGGCTGATGGTAAAACGATATCTTCCCCTCTTTATCAGGAAGTCGATTACACGGTTTCAGGTCGCTCAGGCATATTGTCGCTGGCGATCACCGCGACAGGCTTCGGCGGCACGGATTCTCCCGATCGGCATTTCATCTACAATATCGACATCGCCGCCAAAAAGAAGATCGGCAACCTCTGTCTGCTCAACAGCTACGGCGTAGATCCTCAACAGGTGACGACCGCCTTTGCCGAACAGGTAAAGTCCCAATTCACCGCGGAGGCGTATGACAACGCGCTGTCCGACGACCTTCTTGATTCACTATATCACGATACGGTAGCAGCATTCTCTCCTGTCGAAGAACACAGCCGGATGTGTTTTGACGATAACGGCAATCTGACAGTCGTCTACCGCCACGCGCAGCTCGCCGGCGCATCCTATGTGGAGAAAGCGCTGACGCTTTATCTGTGAGCGATCATCAACGACTTCTTCTGTACCACACGGAATGAACTGTCATATAGCGTGTCACACTCTGTCGACTTGTGTGTATAAACAAACACAAGGATAAAGGAGTGTAGATCAATGAAAGCAAAAATCAGTTTATTATTAGCCGTTCTGTTAACCGCCGCCGTATTCTGCGGCTGCGCAAAAACAACTAAACCCGCTACCGCGGATGAGCCCTCACCCACTGTCGAGACCGCCGCGGTCGAAAATGTCAGGGCAACCGAGCAGATGACCGAAACCACGCCTACAGAGGTGCCGACCGTCCCCAAATCAACCGACCCGTCCGCTACAGAAGCACCGACACAGGCACCCAAAACGGAGTATTATGCTGTTGATCTGGTAACCAAGCCACTGTCTGAGATCATAGAGATCATGGGGAATGATTACGAGGTCGAATTCGAAGGGGAGCATATGCTCGGAATAACGTCCGGCGGGGTAAGTATCTATAACAATACCACCTTACCGGGATTCGCATTCTTTGTAGGAGGTGACCCGGCTTCCGATTCAGCAGAGAGCATCAAAAAGAAAATATCCGATGGTACCATCCATTCTTATAATTCCATCACAGTTTACGGTAACGCAAAGTACAATGAATCCATTTCTGCCGATATGACTTATCTGGAGGTATCAAAGGTCATCGGAAGCTATGAACTTGCTCCGTTAGTCGGTTCCGCTACTATACGACAGAACATCGATTCCAAAGCAACGGTCTATTATAATGCACATGAAATAGACGAGGAAAAAGCAAAATCAGTTGACCCCGGAATCAAAGGGATCAGTGTACAAGCCAACTAAAATAACAAATCCCAAAAAACAAACTCCCTCTGTGATACACATCACAAAGGGAGTTTTTTCACGATCATTGGGCGATATCAGTGCGGTACCCCGCAAACGATATTTGCTTTTTCAGCGTGTTTCCTATAGAATAATAACGGATCAGGCAACGGAAGCCAGCTTTTTATTCACTCTTGCGGTCACTTCCAAATAATACGCGTAATCCGCCGCGGACAAATCGTTGGTATTGACCGCGTTCACCTTGTTCATGAATTCACTGTATTTTTTCATCATCTCGCTGTATTCCGCCATCATCGAGGCGGGATTATCGCTGTCTTTATACCTTTGCATAAAATCAACGTAACTGTCCATAAAGCTCTCATATTCGTCCATCATCTCTTTGAAATCAGCCGACACCTCACCGGAGTCCGAGTTGGATGAGCTCGACGCGGAAGAAGCGGACTTGGAAGAATCTGTCTTTGACGAATCGGCTTTTGAGCTTTTAGAAGTATCTTCTTTTTTCGTATCATCTGTATTTTGGGTCGCGGTGGTTTCCTCTTCTTTCACACTCGCCTCGATACAAATGGTTTGAAAACCTTCATAGGAGATCTTGAGGTAATAGTTGTTCTTGTCATACGCGTGATAGTATTTATCACCGCGGTCATAATCCACAGTGAAGCCGGCTTTGATACAGGCTTCGATATAGCTGTCCAGTTTATCGATCTCGAACCCTCCGACATAGACGATAAACTGACTTTCGGTGTCGGTTTCAACTTTTCCCTTGTCGGAATCGGGCTTGGGAACGGCTTTGCCCAAAGCGCTGTCGGGCCAACGGAGTGTTCCCATTTCAATAGGCTTATCCAGATCGATGTCCAGCATTTTACTGGATTCCATGTAATTCAACCTGAGTTTATACCCATCCTCATTGAACGCCGTATAGTCAGGGGCTTCCTCCGCGTCAACGGTAAAGCCCTTATCCTTGCAAGCGGATACATAGTTTTCATAGCCATCCTTCGAGATGCTTTCTACCATTGCGGAAAATTTTTGATCAAACTCATTGATGCTCTTCACGGTACCCGCAGAAGGCTTCGGCAGCATCGCTCCGAGTCCCGATGTCGGCCATTTTTCACCGCCGCACGCACACAGCATTACCACAAACAATAGACTCATCATCAAAGCAAGTGTCCTTTTCATCATCATTCCTCCTTAGCTGTCTGACACATTACTGTACTGTTATCATACAAAAACACAACCTCTTATTGGTATGCTGACAGCATAACATTTTTTCGGAAAATTATGCTAATATGAATGATGAAAACGCATGACAAACCATCAAGCATCACTTTGCGGAAGCGATCAGCCTCAATGAAAGGGCATATATTGATACAAAAACATCATGGCGATCCCCGCGGCGATCGATAACACGCCCAACACCTTTGTCAACTGTCTGCCGCGCGCGGGATTGGATGGATAGATCTTTTCGGAAAGATAGAATACATCGCCGAAAAAGATGTACGGCAATCCCGTGAAGAACACCAATATATTCACGGAAAAATACAGATGCTCCCAAAAGAACCTGTCTGCGCTGCTCGCTTCTTTGACTGCCATCTGAATACTGAGAAAGAGCAACAAAAAGTAAGCTGCCAGCAGAATCGTCATCAGGATCTTGACAAATACATTCTTGCCTCTGAACCCCGGCAAGGGTCTGAAGGGACGCTTCTTTCGCTCTCGCCTTGTCGTCGTGTCGGCGGCGCTCAGATCGCCCCATAAAGCCGCATAAAGCAGCTCGACCGAATCATACCGCTTGTTTGCGTCCACCTCCAAACACCGTTGTATCACGGGAGAAAGCGGACCGAAATATCGGCGCTCCGCCGGCATAGCGCCTGTCAGCAGATAATTCATCAACACACCCACCGAATAGATATCCGATCGGGGATCGGTCTGACCGAACCCAAAGTGCTCGGGAGAGGCATACCCCGCCGTGCCGAACATGCGGGTATCCTTGTCAGCGCCGTTTTTATGGATACGAACGATATCATAATCAATGATTTTGACGACGCCGTTTTTATCTACCATCACGTTGGACGGCTTGATATCCTTATGGATGATCCCTCTGCGGTGCAAAGCACTCAGCCCCGCGCATACATCCGCGGCGATCTCACGCGTCCGTTTTTCGGACAGTACGCCCTCGGTTTTCACGAGCTGTTCGAGCGTGATCCCCTCGATAAATTCACACAGACCGAGGCAGTGCTTCCCGTCATCCGCCGCGTCATAGACCTGCATCAGATTTCTGTCCTTGATTTGGCAGAGCATCTGCAAAACAGGGTACATCTCCCTGTTGTAAAGGCGCAGCACCATCAGTTGTCCCGAGGCGTTGTTGCGGACGATATTCATTTGGGGATTGATTACAGCGACCACGCTGTATTGCCACAGTTCATATCTCTGCGCGTCTGTCATATCGATCACCTCCGGGATGTCATACAGCAAAAACCGGTATCATTATAAAAAAGGAAGATAACAATGAAAAAAACCGACGACCTTTATAAGTCCTTGGGCGAGAAAAGAAGCATCGACGAATATTTTGCGGAAAACAGCGACGAAATGCTGTTCGAGTCGGTAGCCGATTTGCTCAACTATAAAATAGCCGCCGAAAAGATGAGTAAGATCGATGTGATCAACCGCTCCGGCATCGAAAAGCACTATGGCTACCAGATCCTCAACGGTACCAAAAATCCCTCGCGGGACAAACTCATCATGCTGGGGTTCGGGATCGGTCTTGCGATCAATGAGATGAACCGCCTTCTTCGTAAAAGCGGATACGGCGAGCTGTACCCCCGCGACGCGCGTGATTCTGTTATCGCGTTCGCGCTGATCCACCATATGAACGTCATATCCGTCAACGAGCTTCTGTACGAAAAGCATTTGAAGCTGCTCGAATAATGTGTAAAAAAATCTTACTCCCTCTGTGACGCACATCACAAAGGGAGTCTTTTATTCGATTGAAATCAGCGCAACCCCGATCCGCGTAAATACGTGTGTCATGAGTCGCGATGACTTTATTCAATTAAGAGCCTACAGATGCAGGATCGCCTGAGCGATCTGGAAATAGACGACCAGCGAGATCGCGTCCACGATGGTGGTGATGAACGGCGACGCCATCACGGCAGGGTCAAAGCCGATCTTTGCCGCGATCATCGGCAGGGTACAGCCGACGAGCTTGGCGATAAAGATGGTGACGATCATCGTCAGGCATACCACCAGCGCCACCTGTACGGTGATGCCGGTATTGCCGAGCACCAGTCGGTCGAACAGCATGATCTTGGCAAAGTTCGCCGCGGCAAGCGTGACGCCGCACAGGATCGATACACGCGCCTCTTTGAAGATGACCTTGAAGATATCCTTGAACTCGATCTCATCCAGCGAGAGCGCACGGATGACGGTGACGGACGCCTGTGAGCCGGAGTTACCACCGGTATCCATCAGCATCGGGATGAAGGCGGACAGCACCAGCGAGCCCGCCAGCGCGTCCTCAAAGCCGGTGATGATCATGCCGGTGAAGGTGGCGGAGATCATCAGGATCAGCAGCCACGGGATACGCGCGAGATAGGTCTCAAACACGCCGATACGGTCATAGGGCTTGTCGGTGGTCGGCGTGATAGCCGCCATCTTCTGGATATCCTCGGTCGCCTCTTCCTCCATGACGTCGATCGCGTCATCGACCGTGACGATACCGACCAGGCGGTTCTCCTTATCCACGACGGGCAGGGCGAGGAAATTGTACTTGTTGAACATCTGGGCGACCTCTTCCTGGTCGTCAAGGGTGTTGACGGAGATGACGTTGGTCTCCATGATGTTCTCGATGACCTCGTCATCATCACTGAGCAGCAGCGTCTTGATGGTGACGATACCGATCAGGGTGGAGTGCGTGTCCGACACATAGCAGGTGTAGATGGTCTCCTTGTCGATACCGGTGCGGCGGATGCGCTTGATCGCCTCCTCCGCGGTCATCTTGGGGCGGAGGATCACGCACTCGGTCGTCATGATCGACCCGGCGCTGTCCTCGGGATATTTCAAGATTTCGTTGATTTCTTTTCTTGTCTGGGGATCCGCCTGTCGGAGGATTCGCTTGACCACATTCGCGGGCATCTCCTCGATCAGGTCGACCGCGTCATCGACATACAGCTCGTCGATGACCTCCTTGAGCTCCGTATCCGAAAAGCCGTGGATCAAGAGCTGCTGGGTCTTCTCGTCCATCTCGACAAAGGTCTCGGCAGCCGTTTCCTTGGGCAGCAGTCGGAACAGCAGAGCTGTCTTCTCACTCTGCAGATCCTCGAATACCGCCGCGATATCGACGGGATTCATCGTGTTGAGGATGTCGCGCAGGGTGGAATAGCGCTTGTTATCGAGCAGGGTCTGGATCGTCTCGAACAAGCTCACTGTATTCCTTTCCATAAAAATAACCTCCTACGTTTTTTAACTCGCGGAGGCACTGTAGAAGGGGTATTGCGGCTTTGCCGATTTCCAGTGAAAAACAGATAAGTCCGTTGCGCAGACGCGCGATCATACAGCGCGCTTGTCCGTCGGCTTTCTCTTACAAAAGCCCAAAGACGCACCGCTATCTGCTTTTAACTGAAAACCGGATCCCTCAAATCCGTACCGCAATACTTGACTCTTCGTCGCCCTCCGGCAGCGCCGCTCGTACTTCCGGTGTCCATTCTCTCGCCTCTTTCGGTTTTGGATTCTGTCAGCTGCAGAGATCACCCTGTCCGACAGTAATTCTATTTTACTCCCCTGTCACAAATAAGTCAATCAAAAAATAGACGAATTTTAGGTAATATTTATCTTGATTTTATGAAAATGATAATCTATAATTATAGCTACCGAAAATCAAGTATCAATCTATGGAGAAAAAATGAACGACAAATTAGAAAAAACGCTTAAAGAACTTTTACCATACATCATTATCATCGGCATCATCTTCCTGCTGCTGCCCTTGTTTATGGGCAAGACCACCTCTGCATTGACTTATATCATCCAGATCGGCGTCTTTCCGCTGACAGCGTTCGGCTGCGGGCTGGTCTATAAGATACAAAAGAAACGAAACAATCTCATCCTCTGTCTGCTCGCACCGATCTTCTATGCGCTTTCCGCACTGCTTTACGGCATGTGGAGGACCTCGTGGTACACGGTTCTCATCTATATCGTTGCCTATTTCTTATGCGGCTATCTGGGTCTGCTGTTGGGCGATGTGCTTCCTTTCCATAAAAAGGACGGATCACCGCGACGCCGTTCCATGCGTCCCCGCCGCGTCAATGTTGAAGAAAAGCAGGCGCCGGCGGAGGATTTTCAAGCGGAAGATCCCACCGAGGATGTTCAGCTCGACACTTCCACCACGGATGATGATATCGAATCGATCCTCAACAATATCCATAACCGGAAATAATTTGAGATCACCGAAGACGACACAGATACAAGGCTCCCTTGCGTGGGAGCCTTTTTGATCTTTTGACAGAATCTTTTCCTTATATATTGACACCGTTCTCGGTTTTCATATATAATGAAAAAGTATAGAAATCGACTGAGACCGCCGCAGCATTGCTTCCCTTTTCTAAGGGAGATGCCCCAAGCGCGCTCAGGGGTTCTCCTGTGCAATGACAAGAACCTGATCGGTTGAGACCACTGCGACACACCCGTGCCGCGCAATGATTTGATTACGGAGCAAATTATGTTTCATAAACTGCGTGAAATGGACGAACGCGTGCTCAAACGGATGTCTGAGATCCACCGTCCCGTGCTGGACAGGATCATGGTGCTGTTCACCTACGCGGGCACCGGCGGATTCATCTGGTTGGTCGCCTTTGTGATCCCCTTTCTGATTACCCGCCGATACCGCGAGACCAACGTGATCCTGACCACCGCTTTGGGCGTGAACTACCTGATCGGAGAGGTATTGATCAAAAAGTCCGTCGGCCGCGACCGCCCGTCCACATGGATCTCGGATGAAGATATGAAAATCAATAAGCCCAAGGATCATTCCTTCCCCTCGGGACACAGCGCCTCCTCCTTTTGCGCCTTTACGGTCACCGCATGGTGCTGTCCCCCATGGATCTGGATCCCTGCGCTGCTGTTGGCGTGCGCCATTGCATTTTCACGCATGTACCTGAGGGTGCATTACCTGACCGATGTACTGGGCGGCATTGTGCTGGGAATCATCGACGGCAGTCTGGTCACGCTGATCTTCAAAGCGTTCATCTTCAAGGGTTAATACCGATACCGTAAACATCCTGTTGCAAGACAGGGTGTTTTTTCTATGTGAAAGAATCGAAACAGGGCTTATACTAAGTATCCATTAAATGTTTTAACAAATTTGTTAGCGAGAAATTTCGCAGAGCAAGGCGGAGGACGCAGGCATACTGGCGTATGTCATCTTTCGGGGACCCCATCACGCCCCGCGTG
>OMWP01000013.1:0-34495 GCA_900314795.1 uncultured Eubacteriales bacterium | reverse complement strand
CCGGATATGCCTATCGAGTACGGCGTGCGACGACGACAACACCGCTATGCGGAATTTAACGCAATAAATGTTAAAGTGTTTTAATGATACTTAGTATTATATAGCACAATGATCCTGAAATATTTCTTTATTATTCCGTACAGTAATTGACAAGCGCCATATTACTATTTGTATAGGGAAAACCGCTTAATTCACAAAAAGAAGATAGGATAATTCTGTTAAAAAAATTATGGAAAACTATGAAAACTCAAAAAAACGCAGGATTTATTAGTCGATTTGAGCGTTTTGAACCCCGAGTTATTCCACTTATCCACAGAGTTATCAACATTTTTATTGAAAAATACGAATAATACAAACTGTATATTTTCTTAAAATAATTATTATTTATCATTATAAATTCCTCTCTGTTCAGGAATAGTGTACAAGGAAACTCTCATATCATGTTATCGACTGTCGCCACCCCGGGGTGATGCGATTTGATCGGTTGAGATAAATGGGGGTTCATATGGACAAGAGGGCTGTCGCGCTGTCAGAAGCGGCAGGGTGCGTTTTGATCTACAGCGCCGCCGTGCTGCTGCACTTCGTCTATCCGCTCAGCAAAGGCGCGGCGTTGAGCATCGTATTCGGCGCTGTCAATGAGAGCGTGTGGGAGCACACCAAGATCTTTGCCGCGCCCTATATCGGCTGGGCGCTGCTCCAACTTTGCTGGCTTAAGGTGCATTTTCGGCAGTATGTCGTCGCCAAGGTGATCGGGCTTTACGTCATGGCGGGCATGATCATCGGCTCGTCACATCTCCTCTCGCTTTTCACGGAGCAAAACATTTTTCTGCTGGATATCGCCGCGTCACTGATCGCAGTGCTCACGGCACAGGCGTTGTCCTATCGGTTGGAGACCGCTGAAAATCGGCTCGAGGAGTACTTCTATCCCGCGCTGATGCTGTTGACGCTGTACTACCTGATGTTCTTTTCCTTCACGATTTTTCCGCCAAAAACGGAATTGTTTCGTGATCCTGTCAGCGGCGGATTCGGGATCGTCGAGAAATTCGTCGAAAAAGAACGGTAAATTCTTCTTCATTTTTCGCTTTTATTCTTGCTAAGAAGCAAAGCCGCATACTATATATGGTATACTGTATTGGTATAAGTACGATTATAATGTGTAGGTATGCCTATGAATAACGAAAAGAATCAGCCGTATCAGAACGACGAGCTGCTGATCGGACGCAACCCCGTCGCCGAAGCGCTCAGCGCAGGGCGTTCGATCATCAAGGTGATGGTCGCCAAGGGCACCCAATCGGGCGCCGCGGTGGAGATCACCGCCAAAGCAAAGAAAGCCGGTATCCCCGTGCAGGAGGTCGAGCGCAAAAAGCTGGACTTCATGACGGGCGGCGCGGCACATCAAGGGATCGCGGCCCTCTGCGCAATGAAGGAATATGCCTCTGTGGAGGACATCCTCTCCCTCGCAGAGGAACGCGGAGAGCAGCCCTTTATCATCATCCTCGATGAGATCGAGGATCCGCACAACCTCGGCGCGATCATCCGCTCGGCGGAATGTGTCGGCGCGCACGGCGTCATCATCAAGAAGCGCCGCAACGCGGGGCTGACCTATACCGCCTACAAAGCGTCCGCAGGCGCGCTCGAATATCTTCCCGTCGCCAGAGTGACCAACATTGCGGACACCATCGACGACTTAAAGCGCCGCAACATCTGGATCTACGGCGCGGACATGAATGGTGAGGATTACCGCAAAACCAATTTCAGCGGCGGCGCGGCGCTGGTCATCGGCAACGAGGGCAAGGGGATCTCGCGGCTCGTGCGTGAAAAATGCGACGTGATCGTATCCCTGCCGATGAAGGGCAGGATCAACTCCCTCAACGCCTCGGTAGCCGCCGGCATCCTGATGTACAAGGTAGCCGAAAGCAGATAACATATTGGGTTAACGGTGAACGGTGATCGAAAATGCTGTCGCGTTTTCGATCGATATCAAATCGGGTGAGGGCAATATGCCCTCCCGCAACTTGCCGTAAGGCAAACTTCACTCATCACGCGCAGTGCGCACATCACTTTGCTGAAATGCAAAACATCACTGTCACGCCTTGCGTGACACATAAAGGAGATGAGAAACATGAGCATATTCCGCTGGGACAGAGGAGATAACAAGGACAAATCCGACGGTATCATCGAACTCCCTGTCGAGAACTCGGCAGAGGACGAGCTGACTGATATCAACGAGGCGGCATACGACTCATCCTCACAGTCTCTCGACAACAAGATGGAGGAGATCTACTCCACAAAAGATAAACAGGTGAAATTCCGCCGTCATCAGCCGCTCGAGGAAGAAGCGGCGGCACGGCGTAAGGAGGTCACCAAGGACGAGCTGATCCGCGGTAAGCTGGAGTTCAGCATGCCCGAAAAGGTCAACGCGCCCGAGGTCACCCTCGAGCCGGAGTTCGACCCCAAAGCGACCGTCGCCGAGGATATCATCGAGGATGTTGTAGACGTCAAGAAGCTGCGCAACATCTATGTACAGGATATCGATGAGATCGACGTCAGCCTCGACCCCGCAGACAATCCCGGCGAGCCTCAAAAGTCGGCACAATACGCGGAGCATCATGAATCGCATGCTTCCAAAAAACCGACAAAGCCCTACACGCCCACAGGTGATACGATCGTGGAGACCATTCCCGTGTATCAGCACGAGGAAAGCGTCGAAAAGCTGTACCTCAAAGCGGGTCGCTTCACCGATGTCGTCGAAAGTGAGTACGACGAATATCTCAAATCCACCGATCCCACCATCTCGGGGAATTATCACGCGACCAAGCCGATGGTCAGACCGCACCAGAGTCTGCTGTATACCCTCACGCAGATCGCCGCGCGTCACAAGACCGAATCGGCACAAAAACAGAAGAACAAAGAGATCATGCGCAACAATTTTGACGAAGAAGCGCCCAAGCCCAAGAAAAAGAAGCGCTCGCGTGTCGCTAAGTTCTTCCGTGTACTGGGCGCTGTCATTTCATCGGGCTTTACCACGCCGTCTGAAAACGAGCAGGTGCGCTCGATGGACTACAACAGTAATGAAGATGTGCAGTACATATTTGAGACCACCCGCCAAAACATCAAACACCAGCTCACCCATCTGCTGCTGGCGCTGCTCATCGGTATCGCCATGCTCGGTCTGACGATCTGGGAACGCATGGCAGGCGCGGCGACCGTCGCTGCGAACGGTCCCGGAAGCGCCTTCACCTTCTGCGGTCTGTATCTGATCCTGACCTTCGCGCTGGGACTGGTGGCACGGCATACTCTGATCGACGGGCTCAAGCCTTTGGCACGCTTCAAATCCAATTGCAGCACCGTGATCGCGCTCGCGTATCTGGGGTGCTTCATACAATGCCTTGTTTCCCTCTTTACCTCCACCTCATTCGTCGGAGGTGATCACCATCTGTACAGCTTTGTCGTGGCGTTTGCGCTGATTCTGAACGCGACAGGCAGACTGCTGATGGCGCTGAGGGTCAAGAGCAACTTTACCTTTATCAACGACCATTCTCCTGCCTATGCGGCAAAAATATACGATGACGTCGAAACGGCACGTCGGCTGGTCAGCGGCACCACCTCATCCAAAGGAGTCGTCGCCTACCAGCATGTCACCCGCTTTTTATCGGACTTCTTGAAGATCTCTTACGCGCCCGACCCGAGCGAAGAGCTCACCGGTAAAATGGCGCCGATCGCGATCATCAGCTCCGTCATCGTCACCATCCTCTACGCGATCATCTTCAAGAGCGTCCAGGGTGCGGTATCGGCGCTGACGGTCATGCTGTGTATCGGCATTCCCTTCACGGGCATGCTCGCAGGCAACCTGCCCATGCTGTTGTTCAGCCGCAAGATGCTGCGCGAGGACGCGATGGTAGCCGGCTATCCGTCGGTACGCCAATTCTGTGACACCAACGCCGTGATGATGAACGCCACCGACCTCTTCCCCAACGGCTCCGTCAAGCTCGAAGAGATGTATCCGCTGCAACAGTACAGAATCAGCGAGAACCTGCTGCTCGCCACCGCGGTACTGCGCGAGGCTAATTCTCCTATCGCGCCGGCGTTTGATGAGCTGGCGATGGAGAACAATAACGTCCTGCCCGCTGTCGAAAGCGTGATGTATGAGGACAAGAGCGGTGTGGTCGGCTGGATCAAGGGCGAGCGCATCCTCATCGGCAACATGAAGCTGATGAACCGTTATCACATCACCATCCCCACCGCTGAGGTGCCCTTCAAAAAGCGGGGCAGCGGTCTTGAGATCGCCTATGTTGCGGTCGCGGGACAGGCGATCGCGGTGCTGGGGCTGTCCTATGAAGCGGCAGAACCGCTCAAAACACAGATCCAACGCGCCGAGAGCAGCGGTCTGGCACTGGTCGTCAGCACGACCGACGCCAACATCACCCCCGAGCTGATCGCCAACCGCTATGAGATCTTCTATCGTTCGGTCAAGGTCACCGCACCGGGCTACTCTACCGTCATTGATGAAGCCACCGAAAAGGTCGAGGAAGCCTCGCGCGCCTATGTCGCGACGCGTGGACGCATCGGCTCTCTGGCACGCGCCGTGGGCGGATGTATCGGCGTCAAGTCCAACATCAGTCTGGGTATTGTGATCGAGATCTTCGGCATGATACTGGGCATCCTGCTGTGCGCGACCCTCGCGCTGTATGCCTCAGTCGCACGACTGTCGGTCGTAGAGCTTTTGATCTACATCGGCTTCTGGGTCGCCGCGACCCTCATCGCCGAGCTGGTCAGACGACCGTAAGGCACGCGTGCCTTTTTCCCTTGAAACAAAACGGATGTGCCTGTAGGGGCGTGATCATCGCATAATCGGTCAAACAACCGTAAGAAATGAATACTGAATCATGGAAGTATCATAACAAAACGATTATTTCAATATAGGTTTTCGGGAGGGTCAAGACCCTCCCCTACACAATCTCTTAAGGAGTTTCATTATGTTAATTGCACCATCTCTGTTATCCTGTGATTTTTCCGTGTTCCGTGACGAGATCGTCCGTATCGACAAGGGCGGCGCGGATATCATGCATCTCGACGTCATGGACGGTCACTTTGTGCCGAACCTCACCTTCGGCGCACCGGTCATCAAAAAGCTAAGAGGGGCAACCGAAAAGACCTTTGACGTACACTTGATGATCAGTGAACCGCACCGCTATATCAATGATTTTGCCGACGCGGGCGCGGACATCATCTCCTTCCACACCGAGTCCGACAGCGACATCGACGAGACCCTGAAGCTGATCGAAGCGCGCGGCGTCAAGCCTGCCCTCGCAATCAAGCCGGGCACCGCGCCCGACGTTGTCCTGCCGTATCTCGACAGGCTGTACATGGTGCTGGTGATGACGGTGGAGCCGGGCTTTGGCGGACAGAGCTTCATGCCCGATATGATGGAGAAGGTCACCTTCCTCAAGGAGGAGATCATGCGACGCGGGCTCTCTACCCTGATCGAGGTGGACGGCGGCATCGCCAAGGATACCATCGCCACCGCCGCAAAAGCAGGCGTGGATATCTGCGTTGCGGGCACAGCGGTATTCGGCGCACCCGACACGAAACAAGCGATCACCGAGCTGCGCGGATTGTGTGAATAAGCTTGTTCCGTGTAACAAACGGACGGCGAATCCAAGCCATTTAGCGGTTGAGATTGCGAGGACAGACACGAATGTCTGTCCTCGCAATGACAGTTAATACTAAGTAGCAATAAAACACAATACCGATTCATAACACAAACAAAAACGGACATAATAAAAAGCAGGAGCGAAAACTCCTGCTTCTTTTATTGTATCTCCATGTCATCGACTTATGCCGACACCTCGCAGCAACGATGTTATTTGATCTCTTTACCGTCCGCGTCATACTTGGTGCGGCTGGAGGTACCGTCCTCATTAAAGGTAGTCACAACGCTGAACTTGACCTTACCATTGGCGTCCATTTCGGTACGCTTGGTCTCAAAGCCTTTTTCGTTGCGCTCATATACGATCTGCGTGTTGATGGTACCATCGGTGTTATAGTGGATCTCCTTGGCGACATTATCCTTGTCGTCATATTCATAGCCGATCGAACCCTGCAGCTTGCCGAGTGAATCATAGGTATAGTTGCGCACGACACGGTCTTTTTCATCCTTATCAAACTTCGTGTAACCGGTAGCGTTACCCTCGGCGGTGGTCGCAATAGGTGTTGCACCCTCGGGAACCGATGCCGCGCTCAATCCACTCGAAGTACCGGAAGTACTGACGGATTCAGCCTTTTTCTCACTCTTCTTGCAACCGGTCATCATAGCAACCGACAGAATGAGCATCACAGCAAGTAATAACGAAATGATCCGTTTCATAAAACCTCTCCTTATACATAGCGTGTTTGTGCACGCTGATGATCGTGATTTGACATTTGCTATTATAGCACAAATTACGATTTAGTCAACATGATGGAGGGCATTATGATCATCAAACCCCAACAGAAAGAATGGTTTTTGCGTTTTCCGATCTCGGGTTCACCGCACCGAACCACCCTGCGCCACATCACGGCAAATCACGATTTTCTGCCGCAGAACAGCTGCTTTTTCAGCCCGACTGCCTGTTCTGTCGCGGCAGCGCTGAGCATGAGCGCTGATGATGAAAAGCTGCTGCGTGATAATCTGAGCGCCTTGGGCTACGGCGATGTCATCACCATCGCGTACCAAACCACCGAGCGTGATAAGGTCGGCATGTGTATCGCGAGCCGCGTCAGGGAAAACCGCCTGCAGATCGCCGCGGTACTGCGCGGCACCTCGGGAGACGAGTGGTACTCCAACTTCGAAGTCGGCTACTCGGCGGAGCACAGCGGCTTTGCGAAGGCGGCTGACTTTGCGGAGCTGAAGCTCGGCGACTATGTATTCACCCACGTGATCGGGATGGAGCCCGAGTTCTTTGTGACAGGCTACAGCCGCGGCGGCGCCGTCGCCAATATCCTCGCAAAGCGATTATGCGATCGCTACGGACTCGAACGCGTCTGTGCCTATACCTTCGCATCCCCATCCACCACACTCAGCCGCCGTACCAACCGCTACAACTGCATCTATAACCTCGTGCGGCAGGAGGATCTCTTCACCCGTGTTCCGCCCGAGGGCTGGGGCTACACCAAGTACGGCAAGAACATTTCCCTGTCGGATGTGGGCGATATGACCGCGCGCTACCGTCAGCTCACGGGCGAGGAGTACATCGGCTTTACCCGTCAAAGAGCCGTGGACAACTTTATCGGCGCTTTATATGACCTTGCGCCGAACGTCAACGCCTACTACCGCCGCCGCAGACCTGTCGGCGACCGCAAGCTCAGCCTCTATGAATTCATGACCACGGTCGCTCATATGCTGTCACAGAACATGGATGACGACACCGCTGACGTCTTCCTCTCGGCGATGATGTCCGACTACGCCGATCTGCTCAACTTTCTGTCAAGCGGAGCGGACTTAAACGACCTGATCGCATCCGCGAACGCGATCCCGAAGTGCAGCGTCGCGGACAGCCACTCCCCCGCCGCCTATATGGCCTCTCTGGACGCGGTCATCGGGTAGGGTGACAGGAGTATCTTGCCGTGCTCCCGGATCCGCGCAAAGGTCGCCTCGCTCACGGGGTACAGCTCGCCGTATTCACTCAACCGCGCCATCATATCCGCCTTCGCCGAACCACAGGGCAGGAGGATGTATCTGCCCTCATAGGTATAGACAGCATAGCCGCCCTGCGGGCGCGACCGCCAAAAATCGAGCATCGCGTCAGCGTCGAAGAATACACATAGCTCACGCGCCCGATTGCGCTTGATGCGGAACTTTCTGCGATGCTTGACGGCATGTACCGAGATGATCAGCAAGCAGCCCTTGCTCGAGGGCAGCGCCTCGATCAGATAGCTCTTGCCGCGATGATCCAGTCCGCAGATCTCTCCCACGCGGCAGAGCAGGTCTTTCAGCCCTGAGCGCATTTTATCGTCGTCACCCTCCAAAGAAAGCGAATACCGCCGCATATCCCCCTCACAAAGGGACACCAGTATTGTCTTTTCCCCGATCATCTCAACCGTCATACACACACCTCATATCTGAACCCATGATAAAATATCCGCCACCCATATACAAGTGAAGATCACTGGATGGAAAGAATTGGCATTCTTATCATATGCGGTTAACGGTGAATGGTTAACAGAGAACGGTGAAGGGATGGCATCGCCCTCACCCGATTTGTAAAAACAACAAACGTCCGCTGGCTTATCATAGAGTGACAGACGTTATCTTTCGCAGACATCATATCAATCCAAAACGCGTCGGCGTTTCCCGACACCGTTAACTGTTAACTGTTAACTGTTCTCCAAAAAACCATTGACACTCCCTGTCACATATTGTAATATTTTGGTATAGGGTGACAGGAATAATCCGAACCTGCTGAAAATGGCAATATTTCAGCAATTTTCGGCTTATCGATCTTGGCAGGCGCCAGCCTGCCTGCACTTTCTGCACCGAAACTTGCTCGAAATCTTGCTCATTTTCAGTCCTTCGGAGTTTTGACGGAGCAGATTTATGTCTGACCGCGGCAAAACCACAGCGAAACCTGACGGGTTCGCGAGGATTTTAACAATGGGCAGGCGGAAATATGCCCGTCAAAACCACGGTTCGGATTTTTCCTGTCACCCTAAGCAAATTCCACCCCATCAAACACCAACCATAGGAGTGAATAACATGAGTACAAGCTGGCTGAAAAATTCCGTTTTCTATGAGATCTACCCCCAGAGCTTTTGCGACAGCAACTCGGACGGTATCGGCGATCTGCGCGGTATCGTGACCAAGCTCGATTATATCAAAAACCTCGGCTGTAACGCGATCTGGATCAACCCGATCTATGATTCGCCGTTCATGGACGCGGGCTACGATGTGCGCGATTACAAAAAGATCGCCGCACGCTACGGCACGATGGAGGACTTTGAGCATTTGTTGGAGCAGGCTCATAAGCGCGATATGAAGATCCTGCTCGACCTCGTACCCGGTCACACCAGCGATACGCACGAGTGGTTCCAAAGCGCCAAGACGGGCTTCCCGACCCCGCACGACGACCGTTATATCTTCACCAAATGCGTATGGGACGCGCCCGCGGAATACCGCATGATGTGCGGCATATGCGAGCGCGACGGCAACTATCTGGTCAACTACTTCTCCTCTCAGCCGGCGCTCAACTACGGCTTCTACGAGGTCACCCATCCCGAGTGGCAGTTCTCGTCCGACTCCCCCGAAGCATGGGAGACCGTCGACGCGCTCAAGGATATCATGCGCTTCTGGCTTGACAAGGGAATTGACGGCTTCCGTGTCGACATGGCGGACTCACTGGTCAAGAATGACGACGACAAGATCGCGACCGCCAAGATCTGGCGCAATATTCGCGAGATGATGGACGCCGACTACCCCGACGCGGTGCTCGTGAGCGAATGGAGCAACCCCCTGCGCGCGATCGTCAACGCGGGCTTCCACGCGGATTTTTACCTTGATCATCAGGGCAACGGTTATAATGAATTGTTCCGCAAAAGAGCCACCCCCGACGGTGATAACCTGAGTGTGTTTGCCGACGGCGCGCACGGCGATATCACCGCCTTTTTAGCGGACTATGTGCCCGCCTACCTTTGCAGTAAGGATCACGGCTACATCAGCTTCATCACCAACAATCACGATATGCCCAGAGCACCCTTCTACATGAGCGAATGGATGATCCAGCTCAGCCACGCCTTTATCATGACGATGCCGGGCGTACCCTTCGTCTACTACGGTGACGAGATCGGCATGCGCTACCGCACCGACCTGATCTCTAAGGAAGGCGGCTTCTCGCGCACCGGCTCCCGCACCCCGATGCAGTGGAACCATGAGAAGAACCTCGGCTTCTCCGACGCGGACGAGGATATGCTCTATCTGCCGCTCGACTACAGCGAGGGCTACCCCACCGTCGAGGATCAGATCGGCGTAGGCGGCAGTATCTATGAGAACCTCAAATCCCTGATTGCCCTGCGCAAGGCAAACCCCGAGCTGATGAACGAGAGCGATTTTGAGATCGTATACGCCAGAGAAAAGGAGTATCCCTTTGTCTACAAAAGGGGCAGCTTCACGGCGTTCATCAACCCGAGTGATGAGGACAAGACCATCGAATTCGACGCCGACGGCATGAAGGAATATTACTTCCTCGGCGGCTATGAGATCGGCGAGGACAGCGTCACCATCCGCAGCCGCAGCTTCCTGCTGTTGCGGAATGAGGGATAATAAGCTTCCCCGGTACAAGGCGCAAAGAGCTTGACCGTTTTTATCGGTTGAGATTGCCACGAGCTGACACGCGTGTCAGGCTCTCGCAATGACTATTGAATGAATCACGGGGACGGTCAATACCGTCCCCCTATCTATAGGGAGGTAATGATGAAACATGCAGGAACCGTTTCGCTCGAGACCGAGCGACTGATTCTGCGGCGGTTCACATTGGATGACGCACAGCAGGCGTTCGACAACTGGATGTCGCGCGAGAAGGTCACGCGCTACATGACATGGCAGCCCTACCAAAATGTTGAGGACGTCAAAGGCTACATACAATACGTGATCGGTACCTATGAAAAACCCGATACCTACTACTGGGCGATCGAGGAAAAGAACAGCGGACAGGTCATCGGCAGTATCAGCGTGATATGGCTCAACGAAGCGGTGGAATCCGCCGAGGTCGGCTACTGTCTGAGCGATGACTTTTGGGGCAAAGGAATGATGCCCGAGGCGCTCAGCGCTGTTATCCGCTATCTGTTTGACGCCGTCGGGCTGAACCGCATCCAAGCGGGTCATGATGTGAACAATCCGAACTCAGGCAGAGTGATGGAGAAGTGCGGTATGCGGTATGAGGGCACCCTGCGTCAGGCAGACCGCAATAACCAAGGTGTGTGCGATACCGTATTGCACGCGATCCTCAGGGATGAATGCAATAATGGATGAATGATAAGAGCTTTCCTCTTCGGAAGGCTCTTTTTTTTGCACCCTAAAATTCTGTTTTTTCTTGACCGATTCGACAAAAAGCGCTATTATATAATATTGTATATTAATCATCCATATGCCTATCTCATAAAACAACGAAAGTGAATGATAACATGTCTTTAAAACGCGTCGTTTCGGTAGTGCTCGCGGCGGTCGTCATGATCGGCGCTTATGCCGGAATTGCTCCGTCCTTCTCTGCCGAAGAGCTGTATGATGACAATACGCCGATCCCGTATTTCAGCAATATCGAGATCATCGACGGCGGCGTGCGGTTCACCTGGGAACCCTTTGTCAACGAGAATTGTCCCGACGGCGTATTCTACCGCGTCTATTACAAGAACGCCCAAGGCGATTGGGTCAGGATGATCACCACCGCCTCCACACAGTTTGTGGATCTCGACGTCCATATCGGAAAATCATATACCTACACGATCCGCTGTGTTACTCCCGACGGCATGGAATTCGCCTCGGATTGTGATACCCGCGGATGGACCGCTACCTATTTTGACGCTCCCACTGTGACTGCGACGATCGGCAAAGCTGCCGGATCGGCTCAAACCGGTACCGATAACTTGCCCGACGAAACGCAGAGCAATGAATCCACCGATACTGTGAGCAGTGAAAGCTCCGACGAGGATAAACGATTCATCCAATCGGGTACAGATGTAACCGTTGACGACACTGCAGAAGAAGAGACAACGGTACAACCGACACAGGAGGAAGCGGAGGATGAGATCGTGCTCAAATCCAAGGGGGATTCCGATCTCGCCCCTACCGCTGCCGCACCCGCAGTCAGAAGGGATATCATCTCCTGGAAAGGCACAGCTCCCTCCTACCGCGTATACCGCAAGTATCTGAATGAACCCGATAAGCTCGAGGTGCTGTGCGAGGATACCACCGACCTGACCTACACCTGCGAGTATGACCCCGAGGATGATTCGGTCTATGCCTACAAGGTATGCGCGCTGGATCGCTACGGCGAAGTCGCGAGCGCCTGCGGCGTGACGCCCTACTACGCCTCGGGTGATCTGTACTGCACCCGCAACCGCTGGATCTATGAGCTGCTGAGCGCTAAGATCGACGGCTTTGACGACACGGATTTCTCCGATCTTTCCTACGCTGAACTCAGCGACGCGGCGCATGAATACGGCGCTCTGACCCCTACGGGCTACTTCAACGACGGCACCTCCCTGACCAGGCGCTTTACCGCCGACACACTGGTCAACCTGTTCGGCTACACAGCCCATTCACTTGGCAACACCTACAACACCCCCGGCAACAGCACCGTCAAATTCACACGCGTCAGCGCCGACAACTACTATGCTTCGGATACCACCTACCCGAACATCAACACCGTCGCCTACTACGGCTGGTTCACCCCCGATATATACAACCGCCTGTATCTGTACAACGACGTCACCGCGGATGAATGGGATCATCTGATGACCGACCTCTCTCTGTACAAGACATGGCACGGCAAGACCGTGATCTCGTTCGGCGACAGCGGTATGCAGGGCAGGGGCAATATCGTTTATTCGGACGGCGGCGTCATCGACAGCACGTACCGCGATATCAACCGCAACGATTTTGTCAACAAGCGTTTTCCTCGTTACGACGAAGAGATGATGGAAGGCCCCGTCGAATTCATCGGCGAAAAATACGGCATGATCCACCGCGACTATTCTTGGTCGGGCGCGTCGATGGGCACCGAGCTTGAAAAAGACGGCAACTACTACATCTTCACCAACTACGCGAGCTATAAATGCCACATCGCCAATCAGGTGCGTACCGCGATCAAGGAGAATCAGAGCGCCGATCTGGTGATCCTTAACGGTGGCGATAATGACGAAGGCTATCCGTCCATCCCGTACAACGCCTCTACCCCCTCACGGCTCGTCTATGACTGGGGCTACAGCGCGCCCGACTGGTTCAGCTCGGCGTATTCCCGTGATTTTCACTATGAGAATCCCGAGTATTTCCATTACGGCGACCAAAAGGTCATGGAGGATTACTCAAATGAAACATCGTTTGTCGCAGGAACGAATATGACATTTGATCTGGTACAAAAGACATATTCCTCCGCACCTGTCATCTACGTGCGATCCCACCAGATCGACTACGGTTCCCTGCAGCGTCAGCGGATGTATCAGGAAAAGGTACTGTCGCTCGCCGCCGATCACGGCATCCATACGGTCGATCTGTTCAATAATTCCGACCTCGACGGCTTCAACAAACGCATGGCAGCAAAATTCTGCTACGACGGCTTCTGGTCGGACGGCAGCGTCGACGACTCGGGCGTGCACCCGAACGGTCTGGGCTACTCCATGCACTACCTCCCGCACATCGAAAAGGTGATGGAGGAGCTGTAACAGTTAGGAGTGAGGAGTGAGGAGTGAGGAATTAATGGTGGGCTTCGCCCACACCTGTTTTAATACTTAGTATAATATATGATAAGGGTCATCGGACGAGAGGTTGTCCGATGACCCTTTTTGTTGTTTTTATAATCTAAATGTGAAACAAATGGAGCGATGTATGATAATAACAACTCCTAACTCCTCACTCCTCACTCCTAACTCCTCACTGTCACCCGTTCTCCACCACCCGCATCGCGATGGCGGTGATGTCGTCGTCGTGGTCGTTCTTCCTGCGCTTTTGCGCTTCGTTGACGATCTGCGCGGCGAGCTGCTCGGCGCTGCCCTCGCGCCAACTCAGGATCAGCTTTTCGATCCATTCGGGGGAGCCGATCATCACGCCGTCCGACACCATCACGATCCAGTCATCCTTGGTCAACACAACGTCCTCTTTGCTGAATCGGGCTTCGTTCAGGATCCCGAGCGGCAGGGAGGGCATTTCCTTTGGCAGCAGCTTGCCGTTCTTTTTGATATAAGTCGTACAGGCGCCCGCCTTCATCAGTCCTGCTCTTCCTGTAAAGCAGTTGAAATCCATCAAGTCCATCGTCGCGAGCGACTCCTCCTCACTCTTGATCATCAGCGAGGAATTCGTCACCGCCAAGGCGCAGTCATAGCTCAGCCCCGCCTTGCAGAGCTTCGACATGATGCTGACCGCCATATTCGCGTCCACCGCCGCTCTACCGCCGCAGCCCATGCCGTCCGAGATCAGCGCCACGGTACTGCCCGCGCCGTTCACAAAGTAATTCAGACAGTCGCCGCATAACTCGCCGTCATCGCACACATGCTGTGCCGAGCCGATCTCGAGGTCATAAAGCGGCATCTCACACATCACCACCCGTGCCCGATCACCCTCAAAGCTCAGCTCGGGGCTCTCGAAATACCGTCCGCAGGCGCGATTGACGACCCGCAGTAAGAGCGTCTTGGAGAGCGCGGTCTTTTTGCCGACGATGATCTCGATCTCCACGGTCATGCCGCTGACCTCACCCGTTCGGCAGGAGCAATCCGCTACCGTCAGCCCCTCTGCCGACAGCGCCTCGATCACCCGCTCGGCACGCGCCTCATCATAGCCCTCTACCGCCGCGAATTCCTGTGACAGGTCGTGCAATATATCGCTCAGTCCCGCGAACTGACCCGCTACTACGCTTCGCACCGCGGTGATCCGATGACGCGCCGCCTCCAGCGACTGGTACTCGCGGTAACTGCGGTTGATGCTCCGCGTAAGCTCCGACGACTTGCAGCACCGCTTGATAAAGTTGTCCTCGATATCCTTCTCCTTGACGAAGCCGCGCTTCTTCAACGCGTCTGTCAGGCGGTGAAAATCATCCATCGTCAGCCCGCGCTCCTTCTCCCAGCAGTAGGCACGAAGTCCGCAACTCTTGCAGGTGTAGTCGGCAGCACGTTCATAGATCGTGTCCGCGTTTGGCTCATAGAGCTTTGCGAGCCTGTCCGACACCGCGTTGACGCAGGAGCTGACGTTATCGAGCGCCTTGGAGCAATGCTCCAGACGCATGGTCACATTACGGCGGATCGCCTCCTGTGAGGTGCGCGCGCCGTCATCGGTGAACACCGTCGAGAGAAAGTTACCCGCGTCCTTCGGGATCAGCAGGAAAAGCCCCGACGCCACGGCGCTTTCGATCGCAACCGACAGCACCATCGCCCGATCGGGTGACGCGAACGCAAACATCGTATTGCAGATCACCGCGGCAAAGATCACCGCCGCCTTCCCCATCGGCGCGAGCAGTCCGCCGATCAACCCCGACAGCGAGTAGCCCGCCGCCAAGAATAACAGCTTGGCGTCCGACAACGCAAACACTGCGCCCGTCGCGATCCCCGCGATACTGCCGCCCTTGACCATCCCATAGCGCGCGAATAACAGCACCAACAGTACGGCGAGGATCCTGCCGACCGACACCGTGCCGATCATCACGCGCGACAGCGACAACAGCAGGATACAGCCGCTCATCGACAGACAGCTCAGCTCCTGCTGTGAGAAGCCCGACAGCGCTCTTTTGGACGAGAAGAGCTGTGCGGCACGGCTCATAAAGTACGCTCCCGCCGCCGCGATCAGCCCCTCGATCACGCACTCGACCACCTCGGTCATCTCACTTTTTGCCGAAAAAGTCAGGGCGATCCCCGTCGCGAAGATCGGGATAAAGGCGACCGCAGGCGCAAAAAAGCGGCTGTCGGAGAGCTTTTTGATCTCATTCAGCACCCAGCGGATCGCCCCGATGGATACCACCACCGCAATGTACCGAAAGGACGATACGGGTGACGCGAACAAATAGCTCAGCGCCGCGCCGAGCATCCCCGCCGGCATGTAAGTAAACGGCAATGCCGCCACCACCGACGCGCCGAACGGCGACAGCTCACCCAAGGTCGCGCCGCGCGACACCACGCCGCCTACCAAGAAGCAGGAGATATGGATGACCACCTCCCGCGCGACATTCCGCGCCGAATGTTCCTTTCCGCGGGCACGACCACCCCGAACAGCTTGTACAACAGACATTTTATCATTCCTTTTTGATCCGCCGGATTTGCAGGGGAGAATCGTTCCTCCCGCAAAGAAACAGACGGATTTCACATTGATCTTGTCCTAAGTATAGCGGAAATGACTGCATGCGTTTGTCGGGGTGTGGATGGATTTTTCGGTAATGTTTTCACGGATTATCGAAAGACAAAACGGAAATCATCCCATCCTACGGAAGATTGGCGCAGGATACGGAACACTGGCGCAAGGCTGAGAAATACGGAAGAAATATGCGCATACATAAAAAAAGACTCCTTGTACAAAGGAGCCTTTTGTCTTATTTGTTGTTGTCGGTGATATCGTCGTCGATCAGCGTCAAAGCGGTCGGGATACCGTTCTCATACTCGATCCGATAGCAGGATGCCGGACCATCACCCTTCTTCCCATCAAATCCCATCGTCCAAATATACGATCCGTTGGAATAGATGTCCCGAACGTGACGCTCCTCCGCTCTGTCCCATTTCAGCTTGAACTTCTCATTGTCACTGGTGCGTACCGCGAAAATACTCTGTCCATCCTCCACATCCTTGACAGTAAAGAAGAACTTCTCATTACCCGGTACAGACGGAACATTGACCACACGATTGGTACCGTCGGGAGAAACGATCACATAACCGTTCAGATCTTTGCCGAGGTTATTGCCGCCGCGTCCAATGGTAAACACCAGGCTGTCGCCCACCGTCCTCACATCATACGGCTCAACATAGCCGTTATAGAGCGGCTTTCCGTTTTCGGTCAGGCAGTAGGTGTAGTCGAGCTCATCTTCGCTTCCCTGATAAACCAGTTCCAGCGTTCTGCCGCCCACGGTATAGGTCACCGTATCGGCATAGACGGTGAAATTCTCATCCGACTTGTCACTCTTGTCGGCAAACCTCGGATCATCAAACGGCATAGTTTCCGGCTCATAATACGGAATATTCCGCTCCATCACAACCGTCTTGCACTCACCCGTAATGCCGTCAATAATGAGCACTTCATGATGTGTTAACACATCTGCCCTATTGTAATCCACAAACACCGCGATATCGTTCGCGCCTGCCGGATACAAATCGGGATATTTCGCCTTGCTCTCATAATGATAGAGCTTTTCGCTTTTTGTTTCACCGTGCTTGATGCGATAGATCCAATCGCCCTTGGAGTAGTAGAAGCCGTAGCCATTCGCCGTTGTGGAACACCGCGTGTTTTTCCATCGGTCAAGGATACAGCCCTTGATCAAGCGAACCGATCCCTCCTCAGGCGTATAGCGAAAAACATCTCCATCTCTTGTTTGATGAAAATAGTATCCTCCTGCGACAAGCCCCTCCGCTGAAAAGCCTCCGCTTCTCGATCCGAGACCGCCGCCGAGCATCACAGCGAACTGTACCACGATACCCGCGATCAAGATCACGCATGCGGCAAGCAAGGCGCGCTTCCACCTCCGCCCGCGACGCACGCGCTTAATGCGGCTGTCGATCTCCTGCAAATACTCATCCTTGACCTCGCCGATCACATCGAGCAAGAGTTCGTTCCTCTTCACAGCAATCCCTCCTCTTTGAGAGAGTCGCGCAGGCTGTCACGCGTGCGCTTGAGGGTCATCTTGACCTTGCTCTGCGAGTAGCCGAGCTTTTTCGCGATCACGGCGACAGGGTGCAGATGCCAGTACCGCATCAAAAAGATCATGCGCTGATCGCTCGAAAGGCTCGTCAAGAACACCTGCAGGATCCGTACGAGCTCCCTGCGCTCGGCTTCACTCTCAGCCGTCTGTGTATCGGCGACGACCTCTGACAGCTCGTCCAGCGCCAATGCCGTCTCACTGCCGTATCGCTTTTCGGCATGTAGATAGCGGTAGCGCTTGAGCGACAGATTGCGCGTGATCCTGCCCAGATAAGTGCGCAGGACAACGGGCTTTTGCGGCGGAATGGAGTTCCACGCACCGATATAGGTATCGCTCACACTCTCCTCCGCGTCCTGCATAGAAGCGAGGATATTGAGAGCGATCGTATACAGATAGTGTTCGTATTTTTCTTTGCTGAGCGTAATCGCACGCTCGTCCCGCGCCCAGTACAGCGCGACGATTCTTTCATCCTCCATGTTATCACCTCTATCTATATACTACCGTTATTCTGTATTTGGTCACATGATAACACAAATCGGTTGAAATATCTACAGAAACCTCCGTCACTCGGTAATAGTTTCTCGGAAAATGCCCGATCATAACAAAAAAGCTGTCGTACCGAAATACAACAGCTTTTACATTACTTGATTATGCCAGCGTCGCGGCGATGACCGCCTTGATGGTGTGCATGCGGTTCTCCGCCTCGTCAAAGACGATGGACTGCTCGCTCTCGAACACCTCGTCGGTGACCTCCATGCAGTCGATGCCGAACTTGTCATGAATCTGTTTGCCGATAGTGGTGTTCAGGTCATGGAACGCGGGCAGGCAGTGCATAAAGCGGCACCCTTCCCCGGCGTTATCCATCAGCGCTTTGTTCACCTGATAGGGGCTGAGGTCGCGGATGCGCTCCTCCCACACTTCGTCGGGCTCGCCCATCGATACCCATACGTCGGTGTAGATCACGTCGGCGTTCTTCGTCGCGATCATCGGATCCTCGATGAATGCAAGAGTAGCGCCTGTGTCCTTCGCGATCGCCTGACACTGTGCCACCAGCTCCGCGTTCGGGAAATACTTCTTAGGCGCGCAAGCGACAAAGTGCATGCCCTTCTTGGCGCAGCCGACCATCAGGGAGTTGCCCATATTATAGCGCGCGTCGCCCATATAGACGAGCTTTTTGCCCTGTAAGGTGCCGAAATGCTCGCGGATGGTGAGGAAGTCGGCAAGGATCTGGGTCGGGTGGAACTCGTTGGTCAGTCCGTTATAGACGGGGACGCCCGCATATTTCGCGAGCTCCTCGACGATCACCTGACCATAGCCGCGGTATTCGATCGCGTCATACATCCTGCCCAGCACACGGGCGGTGTCGGCGATGCTCTCCTTCTTGCCGATCTGCGAACCGGAGGGGTCGAGATAGGTCGGGTGCATACCGAGGTCGGCCGCCGCAACCTCAAACGCGCAGCGGGTGCGGGTCGAGGTCTTTTCAAAGATCAGCGCGATGCTTTTGCCCTCGCACAGGCGATGGGGTGTGCCCGCCTTCTTCTTTGCCTTCAACTCGGCGGCAAGATCGATCAGCCCGCCGATCTCGTCGGGAGTCAGGTCTAATAGTTTCAGGAAATGTTGATTTTGTAAATTCATATTGCACCTCGGTATATTTGTAGGGCGGGGGCTTGCTCCCGCCGATACGCTTCTGTTATTTCAATGATCCCTGCAAAGCAGATGAAACTTTGCTTCGCAATTATCCCTGCGGGATGCGGCGGGAGCAAGCCCCCGCCCTACAGTTCATTATTGCAACGCCTCTATGATCACATCCACCGCTTTGGTGAGCTGTTCCATCGGGATGTTCAGCGGCGGTAATAATCTCAGTTTTTCTTTGGCGGACAGGCATAAGACGCCGTTCGCCATACACGCGGCGATCACCTCGGACACGGGCTTCTTCGTTTCGATACCGATCATCAAGCCCATACCGCTGACGGCAAAGCCTGCCGCTTCGATACGCTCCTTGACATACTGTCCCTTTGCGGCAACGTCCGCGAGGAACGCGTCATCCATGCGGTTCATCACCGAGATCGCGGCGGCGGCACAAACAGGGTTGCCGCCGAAGGTGGAGCCGTGGTCGCCGTAGCCGAGCACCTCGCTTACCTTCTCGCTCATCAGGGTCGCACCCATCGGCAGACCTGCCGCCAGTCCCTTGGCGGTCGACACCACGTCGGGCTGTACGCCGAAATTCATATAGGAATAGAGCTTGCCCGTTCTGCCGTTGCCGGTCTGTACCTCGTCGACCATAAAGACGATGTCGTGCTCTTTACAAATACGCTCTACCGCTTTGACAAAGTCGGCGTCGAGGGCGTTCACGCCGCCCTCGCCCTGTACGGTCTCGATCAGGATGCCGGCGACCTTGTTCTCTTTGACGAGCTGTTGCAGCCCCTCGATATCATTCGGCTCAGCATAGAGGAAGCCCTCGGTCAGCGGCAAAAAATCATGATGGAAGTTGTCCTGACCTGTCGCCGCAAGGGTCGTTAAGGTGCGACCGTGAAAGCTCTTGTTCAAGGTGATGATATTGTAATACTCCTCGCCCTTATGCTCGGCGGCATATTTGCGCGCAACCTTGACCGCGCACTCGTTCGCCTCGGCGCCGGAGTTACTGAAAAACACCTTGCTCATCCCGGTGCGGGTGCAGAGGATCTCTGCCAGCTCCGCGCAGGGAGCGGTATAGTACAAGTTGGAGGTATGCTGCAAGAGCTTTGCCTGATTGGCGACAGCCTCCGCCCACACGGGATCGGAATAGCCGAAGGCGTTGACGCCGATGCCCGACGTCATGTCGATATACTCCTTACCGTTATCATCCCGGCAAAGGCAGCCCTTGCCTTTGACGATCGCAATGTCAAAGCGTTTATAGGTATGCGCGATATAGCGCTCATCGGTTTGTTTGATACTCATAATTTCTCCTTAGTGGTCAGTGTTTAGTGTTTAGTGTTTAGTGTTTAGTGTTCAGTGGTCAGTCAGCTCACATATAAACAGTTGTGGACAGCGTCAGCCAAAAGCTGATCACTGATCACTGACAACTGATCACTGTTTATCGTCTCCGAGCACCATCGTACCCGCGCCTTCGTCGGTCATCAGCTCCATCAAAATGGAATGCGGCACTCTGCCGTCCATGATGATGACCTTCTGCACGCCCTTATAGATCGCCTCGATACAACAGCCGACCTTGGGGATCATGCCGCCCGAGATCACGCCGTCGCGATAGAGGGTCTGCGCCTCACTGACCGTGATCTGCGGGATCAGGCTCGAGGGGTCGTCCTTATCCTTGAGGATGCCTGCGATATCCGTCATCATGATCAGGCGTTCCGCCTGGATCGCGCCCGCGATATACGCCGCAGCGGTATCGCCGTTGATGTTATAGGCATTGCCGTCCTTGTCGCATCCGATGGTGGACACAACGGGGATATAGCCCTTTTCGAGCAGATCCATGATCGGCTCGGGACGGATGTTGGTGACGTTGCCGACAAAGCCGAGGCGGGGATCCTTCTGCTCCGCTTCGATCAGTCTGCCGTCCATGCCGGAGATGCCCATCGCCTTGCCGCCTTTACTCTCGATGAGATTGACGAGCGTCTTGTTGACCTTGCCCGACAGCACCATCTGCACGATGTCGATGGTCTCCTGATCGGTCACGCGTAAGCCGTCTACGAACTCGGGCTTCTTGCCCACGCGCTCCATCACCTCGTTGATGGCGGGGCCGCCGCCGTGCACCAGCACGACCTTGACGCCGATCAGCCACAACAGGACGATATCCTGCATGACCTGCTGTTTTAATTCCTCGTTGATCATCGCGTTGCCGCCGTATTTGACGACGACGATCTTTCCGTTATATTTTTTGATGTACGGCAGTGCGGCGGTCAATACCTCCGCCCTATCCGCGTTGGAAAAATTGTTGTTCATGGTTACCTCAATAACAATTTATATGTGAGCTGTAGGGTACGGCGCTTGTCGACGTACCGTTGTAGCCGCTATCAATCCTATCTCACGCTTCTACTGTTAATAAAGCCCGTCATTCTACGGTACGTCATAAATGCCGTACCCTACAATAAGCGTTTCTGCCAAGCCTTTTATGTCCTATAATCTCCGTTGATCTTGACATAATCATAGGTCAGGTCACAACCCCACGCGGTGGAATCATACTCACCATCGTTGAGGGCGACTAAGATCTCGATCTCTTTCTCGAGCAGGATCTCCTTCGCCTTTTCCTCACTGAACGCGATACCCGCACCGTTTTCGCAGACGGTGATCGTACCCTTGTTGCTCCTGAAGCTGACGTCGATCTTGTTCACATCCACATCCGCGCCGGAGTAGCCGATCGCGCACAGCACACGACCCCAGTTCGCGTCCGCGCCGAACATCGCCGCTTTCAAGAGGCTCGAGCAGATAACGGATTTGGCTACCGTCTTGGCAGTATCGAGGGTCTTTGCGCCACTGACCTGACATTCGAGCAGCTTGGTCGCGCCCTCGCCGTCACCGGCGATCATGCGGCACAGCCCCACGGTGACCGTGTTGAGCGCCTGCATAAAGGCAGTGAAATCCTCGCCCTCGGCGTTGATCTCAGCGTTACCTGCCAGACCGTTCGCAAGCACCACGACCATGTCGTTGGTGGAGGTGTCGCCGTCGATAGAGATCATGTTGAATGTATTTTGAATATCGCCCGACAGTGCCTTTTGGAGCAGGTCGGGGGCGATTGCGCAGTCGGTGGTGATGAACACCAGCATGGTCGCCATATTCGGGTGGATCATGCCGCTGCCCTTGGCGATGCCGCCGATACGGCAGGTCTTGCCGCCTAAGGTGAACTCCACCGCGACCTCTTTGGGCACGGTGTCGGTGGTCATGATACCCAGCGCCGCGTCACGGCTGCCGCTCTCTGAGAGCTTTCCGACCAGCTCGTCCATCCCGTTTCGGATGGGATCGAGGCTCAGCGGCTGACCGATGACGCCTGTGGAAGCGACAACAACGTCGCTTGCATTGACGGCGGTTTTCTCAGCGACCAAAGCCGCCATACCCTCGGCGATCTCGATGCCGTCGGCGTTACAGGTATTGGCGTTGCCGGAGTTGCAGATGATCGCCTGCGCCTTGCCGTCGGCGATATGCGCCTTGGTAACGGTCAGGGGAGCGCCCTTGACAAGATTCGTGGTGTAAACTGCCGCCGCCGAGGCAGGGGTACTGCTGACGATCAGCGACAGATCGTTTTTCGATGTATTCCTGCGGATGCCGCAGTGGATGCCCGAGGCAGAAAAGCCCTGAGCCGCGGTCACACCGCCTTCAATCAGTTTCATATTCCTATTCCTTCCTTTCAGAGAACCCTGCCTTCCCCTCGGGGGGAAGGTGGGCAATTTGCCCTAAGCAAATTGGTCGGACGAGGGGCTTACTTGTCCAAAAAATCATCTTAACAAAGAGTGTTGATCTTTTTCCTCGATTCTCGGTAAACCGAACATCCTCACCGAGTCCGGTATCAATAGGAGAGGTTGTCCCCTCATCCGTCACCTTTGGTGACACCTTCCCCCCAAGGGGGAGGCTATATAAGCCAAAACACGAAGTGTTTCCCGACATTATTCATTCTTCAGTTTTCAGTAACCCTTAGAAGGAGACTTTTGATTCCCTCGAAAAAGCAGATTATACAACCAAGCCTTCCGCTTCATCCAGCCCCAGACGGATGTTCATGTTCTGGATCGCGGCGCCGGACGCGCCCTTGCCGAGGTTATCAAAGCGGGAGATCAGGGTGATGCGGTCATCATTGCCGTAAGCCGCGACGACCATATCATCACGACCGCTGAACGCCACAGCGCTGATCAGCCCGCCCTCAGTGCTGTCATCATAACGGATCAAGCCGCTCTTGTAATAGTCCTTGTAGGCTGTCTTGATGTCATCAAGCGTAAAATCCTTGCAAGAGAGCTCAGGCGTGAGGGTCACGCTGACCTCCATGCCGCTGTAATAATCCGCGACGATGGGGCTGAATACCGGTTCTTTGTCGAGACCGCAGAGCTGCTTCATCTCAGGCAGATGCTTATGTGCCTGAGTAAGCGCGTAAATGCGCGGCGCGTCGAACAGCGGGTCACGATTCTTCGCCTCATATTCCGCGATCATCTTCTTGCCGCCGCCGGAATACCCCGTCAGCGAAAAGCACGACAGCGCGCTGTCTTTTTTGATGATCCCTAACTCGACGAGGGGGCGGACTAAGGCGATAAAGCCGCTCGCATGACAGCCGGGGTTGGCGATTCGGGTGGAAGTTTTGATCTGTTCACGCAGATCCGTCAGCTCGGGCATGCCGTATGTCCAGCCGTCCGCCGTGCGGTGGGCGGTGGAGGTGTCGATCACGACCGTGTCGGGATTATCGATCAGCGATACTGCTTCTATCGCCGCCTGATCGGGCAAGCAGAGAAAGCTGATATCACTTTGGTTGAGCATTTCACGGCGTGCGGCGGTATCCTTGCGGAGCTCGTCGGGCAGGATCATCAGCTCGAGATCCTTACGCTCAGATAAGCGCTCACGAATCCGGAGCCCCGTAGTACCGGCGCTGCCGTCGATGAATATTTTGTGCATATGTTTTGATGTTCCTTTTGGTGTCATTTGTAGGGGAGGGGCTTGCTCCTCCCGAAACCTTTCCGAGATATCACATAATAACGCGAAGCAACTGCAACCTTCGCTACGCGAATATCGCCTTTGGCGATACGGGAGGAGCAAGCTCCTCCCGAAACCTTTCCGAGATATCACATAATAATGCGAAGCAACTGCAACCTTCGCTACGCGATTATCGCCTTTGGCGATACGGGAGGAGCAAGCCCCTCCCCTACAGAATAGGTTATGATTATTTATATTTTTTCTCTCACAAATCTGATCTGCTGTTCGATCGACTGCACCGAGGTGCCGCCGACGGAATTGCGCTTATTGACGCAGGTGAACAGATCGATATCATCATACAGATCCTGCTCGAACAGGTCTGAATATTCCTTGTATTTTTCGAGGGGCAGGGTCTCGAGCACCTCGCCGTTCTCAATGCAATAGGCGACGATGGAGCCGGAAATCTTGTACGCCGAGCGGAACGGCATCCCCTTCTTGGTCAGGTAATCGGCGAGATCGGTCGCGTTGATAAAGCCGCGCTGTGCCGCCTTCTTCATATTCTCGGTCTTGACCTTCATGGTAGAGATCATGCCGATGAAGATCTTCACGGACATCGAGGCGGTATCGACCGCGTCGAACACGCCCTCCTTATCCTCCTGCATATCCTTGTTGTAGGCGAGGGGCAGACCCTTGAGCACCGTCAAAGCGCCCATCAGATCGCCGTACACACGACCCGTCTTGCCGCGTACCAGCTCCGCCATATCGGAGTTCTTCTTCTGCGGCATGATGGAAGAGCCCGTGGTGTAAGCGTCAGAGAGCTCCACAAAGCCGAACTCCCAACTTGACCAGAGGATGATCTCCTCGCTCAGGCGCGAGAGGTGCATCATCAAAATCGCGATATCGGACAACAGCTCGATGACAAAGTCACGGTCGGACACGCCGTCGAGCGAGTTCATCGCGATGCCCTCAAAGCCGAGCTGCTCCGCCTCAAAATAACGGTCGGTGTCATAGGTGGTACCCGCCAGCGCACAGCAGCCGATCGGCGAGACATTCATCCTGCGCTTGCAGTCGTTCATGCGGTCGACGTCACGCAGGAGCATCATCGCGTAAGCGAGCAGATGATGGCCGAACATGATGGGCTGTGCTCTTTGCAGATGGGTGTAGCCGGGCATGATCGCCTCCTTGTACACCTCCGCCTTATCGGCGAGGGCGGCGATCAGGTGCTTTGTATCGGCACACAGCTCATCCACGCGGTTCATCAGGTACATCCGCAGATCGAGCGCGACCTGATCGTTTCTCGAGCGCGCGGTATGGAGCTTTTTTCCCACGTCGCCGACGCGCTTGGTCAGCTCTTCCTCGACGAACATGTGGATATCCTCGGCGTCCATATCGATCGGGAGCTTCCCCGAATTGATGTCCTCGAGGATCGTTAACAGCTCGTCACAGAGGGTATCCGCCTCCTTGCGCTCGATGATGCCCTGCTTGGCGAGCATCTGCGCGTGCGCGATCGAGCCCGTGATGTCCTCCTTGAACATCCGTGAGTCGAAGCCGATGGAGCTGTTGAATTCGTCAGCCAGTTTACTGGTATCTCCGGCGGTACGTCCCGCCCACATTTTAGCCATATTATTTCATCCTTTATATACGCCGTGAGGGTCGGGGGTATCGATAGACTTCCCCGACCCATAAACATTAATCTGTGAATTGAAAATTGAAAATGGAAAGTTGAAAATGAATGTTACTCGCTTTGCTCGAACAATTCTATCCGATTCATGCCAAAACAATTATCCATTTTCCATTATCCATTTTGCACTGACGAGAAAAATTATTGATTTTTCTCGTCCACGACCGCCTGCACCTTGATGGGCAGACCAAAGAGGTTGATGAAGCCTGCAGAATCGGTCTGGTCGTAATCGGACTCGCCGAAGGTCGCGATCTCCTCGCTGTACAGGCTGTAGGGGCTGTCAACGCCCGCCTTGATGATGTTGCCCTTATAGAGCTTTAATTTAACATAACCGGTGACCTTCTCCTGTGTCTTGTCGACGAACGCGGAGAGCGCCTCACGCAGCGGAGTGAACCACTGACCGTTATAGACCAGCTCGGCAAAGGTGATGGACAGGCGCTGCTTTTCGTGCATGGTCATCTTGTCGAGGCAGATGGACTCGAGGGTCTCATGCGCCTTGTAGAGGATGGTGCCGCCGGGGGTCTCGTAGACGCCGCGGCACTTCATACCGACCAGACGGTTCTCAACGATATCGAGCAGACCGATACCGTTCTTGCCGCCCAGCTCGTTGAGCTTTAAGATGATATTCTTCGCGGACATCTTCTCTCCGTCAAGCGCGACGGGTGTGCCCTGTTCAAATTCGATGGTAACATAAGTCGGCTCGTCGGGCGCGTCGATCGGGGATACGCCCATCTCGAGGAAGCCGGGCTTCTCATAGGTCGGCTCGTTGTTGGTGTCCTCGAGGTCAAGACCCTCATGCGAGAGATGCCACAGGTTCTTATCCTTGCTGTAGTTGGTCTCACGGTTGATCTTGAGGGGGATATTATGCGCCTCGGCATACTCGATCTCTTCCTCACGGGACTTGATATCCCAGATACGCCACGGAGCGATGATGGGCATGTTGGGGGCGAAGTGCTTGATCGCCAGCTCAAAACGAACCTGATCGTTGCCCTTGCCGGTACAGCCGTGGCAGATCGCGTCGGCGCCTTCCTTTAAAGCGATCTCGACGAGACCCTTGGCGATGCAGGGACGCGCGGTGGAGGTACCCAGCAGGTATTCCTCGTATACCGCGCCCGCCTTCATGGTGGGGATGATAAAGTCGTTGACATACTCCTCGGTCTGGTCGAGGACATAGAGCTTGGAAGCGCCGGTCTTGAGCGCCTTTTCCTCCAGACCCTCGAGCTCGTCGTTCTGACCGACGTTGCCGGATACCGCGATGACCTCGCAGTTATTGTAGTTCTCTTTGAGCCACGGGATGATGATGGATGTATCCAAACCACCCGAATAAGCGAGAACGACCTTCTTGATGTTTTCCTTGTTGATAGCTTGCATGGTACTTACCTCCGAATGAATATGCGTTAAAATTGAAGTTTATGCATTAATTATACATCATTCTGCCTATTTGTCAAGGATATTTTGCATATTTTCTCATTATTCTGCATTTTCTGTCATCCTCGACAAAATCCGTATACTATTATAGCGAACTTTCCGTCATTTATCAAGTCAAATAATCATATAAAAAAGCGCATAAATATAGGTATAATAACGAGGAATGTTCGATCAAAACGCAAAAGCCTTCCCCTCGGGGGGAAGGCTCTCCTGATTCTGATCACCCAATCCCACAACTCCTCACTCCTCACTCGAAAATCCCCGCCTTTATTGACAACACAGGCGCATATATGGTATGATGTATAGTTGAAAAGGAGCGCACGAATGCTCCTGTGAAAGGGGAAAGAAAATGTCAGTCTCCGTTATCATTCCATATATCGAGAGCTCAGACCTGATCCTGAAAACAGCCGAATCCGTCAAGAACCAGAGAAACGTCAACACCGGTGAGATCGAACTGCTGGTCATCGACACTTCCGCCGAGCAGAACGCCGCCGATAAGCTCAGTGCTTATCAGAACGCGCGCGTGATCCAAAAGCCCGGCGCGGGCGGTGAGGCAGCAGCCTACAACATCGCGCTCGAGAACCTCAGCGCCGATTACGCGGTCGTTGCGCGACCGGGCGATGTGTTCGGCAGTCATTACTTTATGAACGCCCTTAAATCGGTAGGCGCGAACAAGCCGTGGTGCTTTGCGGCGCCGAACCGTTTTTGCATCAATCCCGTCTACACGCGCTACAAATATATCAACCGCACCAATGTTCCGCCGCTCATGCTCAACAAAGAGGCGGACATCCGCGACTACCCCAACCTCCTGCAAATGGAGATCGACGGTAATCTGATCGAGAGCGCGGTGCTCAAACAATACCCCGCCGATACCTCGCTGAAATTTGAATTCTTCCATGATGTGATGCTCCGCCTGCAACAGGATCATCCCACCTATTTTGCGATGGAAGCGGCGAACTTCAACACCTTCATGCCGCTGAGCGACGACTCGGCGTACTTTGTCCCCTCCAACGATATCGACTGGTACCGCGACAGCATCGAGCATTTCCTGCTCCCGCTTGCCGAGCGCTTCAAAAACAGCGACGGCACCCTTCCCACTTTCATCCAGTTCTACCTGATGTACGCGGTATCCGCGCGCTTCCTCGCCAACATGAACAACCGCAACAAGCGCAACATGAGCGAAGAAGAGCTGGAGCTGTTCTTCCAAGCGTGCAAAAAGGTGCTCGATCTGCTCGACGACACCATCATCCTCAACGCGGGCAAGTATAAGGCGCTCGGCTACAGTGAAGAAGCCGCCGAGATGTTCTATATGCTCAAATACGATACCGACCTCTATAGGATGCCCCAGCATTTAAGCGAGGGCAACGAGGACGTCACCCTCGACTGCAACGACGTTGTCATCGCCCGCATGCAGGGACAGCGCGTCGGTCTGCACGTTCTCGACTACACCGACGGCAAGCTGCTGCTGGACGGTTCCTTCCGTCAGGTATTCAACCTCAAAAACATTGCACTGTACGCCGAATGGAACGGCGAGCGGATCGATCTCGAGGATAACGACCGCTACTCGCTCACCAAGTACTTCGGCATCAGTGCCTATAAAAAATTCACCTTCCATCTGGAGCTTTCTTTCGACAATAACCGTTCCACACAGAAGCTCTGTTTCTTCGCCAAATACAAGAATACCCGCGTACCGCTGCAGTTCTCCTACCTGCATCACTGGGCGAAGTTCGCGGCGTCTCCCGTGGGCGGCTACTGGCGCTTCAACAAATACATGGCGACCATCAACAACAACCGTGAGCTGGTCATCGAGCACGCCTCGGCGGGCAAGACCCTCAAGGCGGAGCTGAAGTATCTGCCGCGGGTATTCATGGAGAGCAAGCGCACCTTCATCACCCGTATCGAATACTGGCTGACACGCCCGTTCTACAAGAACAAGCGCATCTGGCTGATGTACGACAAGCTCTACAAGGGCGGCGACAGCAGCGAATATCTATACCGCTACTGCAAGGACAAAAAGGACGGCATCACCCGCTACTACATCATCGACAAGAACACCTCCGACTACCGCCAGATGAAGCAGGACGGTCTGCATCCCGTCAAAACGGGTTCCCTCAAGCATAAGATGGCGTTCCTCAACGCGGACATCGCGCTGATCACCAACTCCCAGACCTTCCCCTTCAACGGCTACAGTCTGGACAAGAGCCGCTTTATCCGTGATCTGTGCAACTTCCCGACCATGTGCCTGCAGCACGGTCTGTCGGTGCAGAAGTGCGCGATGGCGCAGCAGCGCATCATCGATAACACCCGCATGTACTTCATCGCCTCGAAGTATGAGGAAAAGAACCTGAACAACCACGCCTACGGCTACAAGGACACCGGCATCATCAAGATGACCGGTATCGGCCGCTACGACGGACTGATCAACAACGACCAAAAGCAGATCCTCATCACCCCGACGTGGCGTATGTACAACGCGATGCCCGTCACCACCAGCGAGGGTGAACAGCGCTCCTATAACCCCGACTTCAAGAACACGGTCTACTACCGCATCTACAACGACCTGATCAATAACCAAAAGCTCATCGAGACCGCCAAGCGCACCGGCTACAAGATCAAGTATCTGCTGCACCCGATCCTCAGCGCGCAGGTGGACGACTACACGCCCGACCCGTATGTGGAGGTTATCTCCTCTGTCGGCGACATGAGCTACGAGAAGATCCTCACCGAATCCAGCCTGATGGTCACCGACTACTCCGGCGTACAGTTCGACTTTGCGTACATGAAAAAGCCGCTGGTCTACTTCCACCCCGACGAGCTGCCCGCGCATTATGACGACGGCGGATTCTTCTACGACACCATGGGCTTCGGCGAGATCTGCACCACCTCCGACATGCTGGTCGACACCCTGTGCGAATACATGGAAAACGGCTGCAAGATGAAGCCCGAGTACATCGCGAGGGTTGACGACTTCTATCACTACGACGACCACAACAACTGCGAGCGCATCTATAACGAGATCATGCAGTTCCAGCAGCAGGTGGACGTTGATAAAATGAGGAGTTAGGAGTAAAATAATTAGGAATTAGGAATTTCGGGAAAGCCTGACGGCTTTTGGATTGAAATACAGACAGACAAAATGAAACGCTTGCAACTCTTTGTTAGAATTGCAAGCGTTATTGTTATGCTAAATACTAATCAGGTGCGGGCAGAGCCCGCCATTCATTCCTAATTCCTCATTCCTAATTCCTAACTATTTCCGTGCCTTGCGCGCTGCTCTGAGCTCCTCATAATTCTTCGGCTTTCTCTGCATATAATCCATGAAGAAGTCACAGAACTTTCTGGTCAGCGCGCACAGCACCAGTGAGGCGATAAAGCTGCCGAAATACAGCATGATCTGCGCCTCGGGATGTTCGGCGGGGATCTTGTAGATGCGTTCCAGATAATGGTTGAGGTTCAGGTAGATCATGTAATATTCCATCGAATACATGCCGACGAACTCAAAGAAGTTGCGCAGGACATTGCCCCTGCCTGAGTGGCGGATCGAGGCGCAGATCCAGCTGAGCAGCACTACCAGCGCCATCGCCGCGACCGAACCGCAGTAGCGATAGAAGAAGATATACATCGTCTCCTGCTCCTTGGTGTAGCCGGGCACGAGTGCCTTGATGATGGGGGTGTAGTTGATCACCAGCGTCATGAACACCACGAATACGGCGAAGAACGCCCACAGCCAGTTGATGTTGATCTCCTTTTTCTCCTTGACGAACTTGCCCGCCCAGATGCCGATGACGAACGAGGGTACACGGCACAGCGCGATCTCCCACATCGAATAGAAGCCGGGCGCGACCGCTCTGCACAGGAAGGTGAGCGCGACGATCACCGCGACCGTTCCCAGCATGCCCCACAGGCGGAATTTATCGATGATCTTATAGAAGATCGGGAACACGATATACAGCGCCAGGATCAGCGAGATGAACCAGAACACGCGCTCACCCGTGACGAAGAAATAGGTGAACGTAACGCGGCTGACATACGCCAGCAGTCCGCTCTCTCTGCCGTGGACATAGCGCAGTGAAAAATAGACCACCGCAATCAAAAATGCCGAGGGCAGCACACGCATCAGGCGCTTCTTCCAGAAGCTGCCCACACGGCTGTCCTTCGAGAACGAGAAGAACAATCCCACGCCCGACAAAAACAGGAACATATCGACGCCGATATTACCGGAACCACGGAAATTCTTGAAAACATCGATCAAAAATTGATTGCCGGTATAGCGCTCCAATGACAGATAATTGGAGTGGAACAGACCGATCCAAAGCGTCGCCAAGCCAAAGATGACGTTGCGTGCTTCACTGATCGTAAACAGATTGAATGTTCTGCGCGATTGTATCATCACTAACCTCCTCAAAGCCATGATGACGCATCCTCTTTATCACACGGACACACCACAGGCATTTTACTACTAAGTAGCAATAAAAAGCTTTAAAAAGATATTAGCGGAGAATTTTGCAGAACAAGGCGGAGGGCGCAGGCAGGCTGGCGCCTGTCATTTCCGGGGTCCCCATAACGCCCCGCGTTATGGGGAGAGGAGGAGAAGGCATACCAACCGGATATGCCTACCGAGTGCAGCGAGCGACGACGAAACGCAGTTATGCGGAATTCTCCGCAATAGATATTAAAGTGTTTTATTGCTGCTTAGTATTACACACCGATTATACCAGTAAATACAAATCATGTCAATTTTGTTGCGATTCTGTAATCCGTTCTTTGAGTGGAAATGCATCAAAAATATGTAAAAAAATTCACAGAAAGAGTGGAAAATGCCCATATAATATGTTACAATATTGATAACTATCGATCATCGGGGATCTCTGCCCTTTTCAGACAAAGCTCGCACGCCCCGATATGTGAACTAACCAATCTACGGTACACCGATATCGAATCACATAACCGGAGTTTGCTATGGCAGAAGAATTAAAAGACTGGCAAGAATGGAAGATCGTCAAACAGCTCGGCGAAGGCGGCTACGGCAAGGTCTACGAGATCGTGCGCAACCGCTACTCCATCGAAGAACACCGCGCTTTAAAAGTCATCCGCATCCCCTCGAGCGATGATGACGTCAAGAAGGTGATGGGCGAGGGCATGGACAAGGAGAGTACGCAGGCGTACTACCACAGCCTTGTCAATGAGTTCATCAAGGAGATCGCGTTTTTATCCGAGCTGCGCGGCAGCGCCAACATCGTCACCTACGACGACTACAAGGTCGTCGAGCGCAAGGACGGCGTCGGCTATGACATCCTGATCATGATGGAGCTGCTCACCCCGCTGCCCGAGCTGCTGGAAAAGCATTCCCTCACCGAGGACGAGGTCAAAAAGCTCGGTATGGATCTATGCGACGCGCTGAGTCTGTGCCACAGCAAGAATATCCTGCACCGTGATATCAAGGCGGATAACATCTTTGTCGCCAACGACGGCACCTACAAGCTCGGCGACTTCGGCATCGCCCGCACGGTCGAAAAGACCGCCTCCGCCCACACGCGCATCGGCACCAACTCCTACATGGCGCCCGAGACCTACCGCGGTCAGAACTACGACCGCCGCGCCGATCTCTATTCGCTGGGCATCCTGCTCTATCGCCTGCTCAACGATAACCGTAATCCGTTTTTGCCGCCCTATCCCGAGCCTGTCACCGTACAGGATCGCGACGAGGCAATGACCAAGCGCCTGATGGGCGACCCCTTCCCCCGTCCTGCTCACGGCAGTGACGCGCTGGTCGGCGTGGTGCTCAAGGCGTGCGCCTATCTGCCGCAGGATCGCTATGATTCCGCCGCGGATATGAAAGCGGCGCTGAAAGATCCGCCCAAGCCGTCTTTCCCGAGGGTAGGGGCGCATGACGCATCGTCCCATCTTACACAGCGCGCGGATGAGGTCGATCTGTCCCCGAGAGCCGCCACCGGGAGGCGTTATCGCTCCGGGGATGAGGTTGCACCCGCACCGGTTCGCCCCATGCCGCGGCAGAATGACCCCTACAATCAGTGCGGTGAAACCGCCTACCGAGAGCCGTCGCGAGCGCCCTATCCGCCCTACAGGGACGACCGATATGACCGCAGAGCGCCGCAGCGCCGACCGTACTATGAGGACGATTATGACGACCGCTCCTCGGGAATCAGCGCGGGGCTCGCTGTTGTCATTGTTTTGATCGCACTGGTGATCATCGGCGGCGGTATCACGATATTCGCCCTGCTCAACCGCAACGCCGCTGACACGGTCACGGTGGAGGAGGATCGCTCCGTCACCTCATCGGTCGACAACATGCCGCTGAACCCCGACAAGACCTTCTCCATCCATCTGGAAGTGAAGAACGGTTTTGACACCCCTGTTGCCCTGCAAGGCTATGCCGACGGAGATTCCTTGGGCGATCCGCAGTATATCACCCAAAGCGGCGCCTATGATTTTACGATCGCCTCCTCTAAGGATGCGACGATCACCATCATGATCGACAGCTCGGAGTATTACAGCTGTACGCTCGATTACGCGAACGGAACGGTCATCAACGAAAGCTACAATCCGAATTTTTACAGTTCACACACCATCAATTGACAGTATCAAGTTCGAGGGTCATCTCCTCGCAATGACGATTATGAATACCCGATCGACAACCACTAACCACTGACCACTAACCACTAACCAAAGAGGGTAGCCTATGAAATGTCCTAACTGTTCGGCTGAGCTGAACGACAACGCGCGATTCTGTCCCCAATGCGGCACAGCCATTGACCCGCAGGTTGACAACAATACCGTGATGGCGGACGAAGACAGCGAATTTGTCCCCACCGCTTCCGGAGACGACGCCGATATTCTTCGCCCCGCCGACACACAACGCCGCGACGGGATGCCCGATGAACGCTACACCGACGTGAATTATCGGGGCAACCGTGCCCAACGCAGGGCGAACAAACGCACGCAAAAACCGAATAACAGCTACAAAAAACCGCTGATCATCGCGATCATCGCGCTCGTGCTCGTGATCGCCATCGTTCTGGGCGTCATCTTCTTCGTCAGCCGCAAAACCGTCAGCGCCAAGGAGCTGCAAAAAGCGAAAGATAACTATCTGCCTCCGGCGCAGGCGATCACAATCGATACCTCGCTGAATGACCCGTCCAACGACGCTATCCAATTCAAGTATGATGATCACGCGCGGATCATCTCCTGC
>OMWP01000010.1 GCA_900314795.1 uncultured Eubacteriales bacterium | reverse complement strand
AGGCTTGAACAAAGTTAAAGCCCGCGCCTTGAGACGCGGGTCAGTAACAGGGGCTTATAGCCCCAGAGCAAACCACCCGTTTTACGGGTGGTTATGATTTTATACCATTAATTATGCCAAAAAGAAAGCAGACACATTTGCGTCTGCTTTCATCTTATACCTTCATGTTTTGTATCCGTTTATTTACATCATTACTCTCGGTCAGTTCTGTTTCGGGATCAGTCCGGTTATTAATATGAATAAGATCAGGATCGGCAACACGAACTTGAAGTAATATACCATGCCTTTGCCGATCTTGACGCCCTTACCGGTGTTTGCCTCCGCGCGGTAGTTATCAAAGCCCCATCCGAATTTGTAGGAGCAGAAGATCAGGAACACCAATGCGCCCGCGGGTAAGAGCAGGTTGCTCACCAAGAAGTCCTCCATGCTCAAAATATCCTTGTTGAGGACGTTGACGCCGGACAACACATTGAATCCAAGCAGGCAGGGCAGGCTCAGCACGAAAATCAGCACGCAGTTGATGATTGTGGATTTCTTGCGCGACCAGCCGAAGTTGTCAATACACGCGGAGATCGGATTCTCGAATACCGCTGTGACGGTAGAGAGGCTTGCAAAGCTCATGAAGATGAAGAACAAGCAGCCCCAGAGCCGACCGAGCGGCATGTTCATAAAGATCTTAGGCAGAGCGACAAAGATCAGCGAGGGACCCTCTGCAGGCGCGACGTCGTAGCTGAAGCACGCGGGAAAGATGATCAGACCGCTCATGATGGCGACAAAGGTGTCGAGCGCTGTGATGCGGATCGCTTCACTCGTCAGGGTGCTGTCTTTCGACATATAACTGCCGAAGATCTGCATCGAGCCGATACCCAGACTCAGTGTGAAGAATGCCTGACTCATAGCAGCGCTGATGATATTCATCAAGCCGACCTTTTTGATCGAGCTGAAATCGGGCATCAAATAGAATTGCAAGCCTTCGCCCGCACCGCTGAGGAACAGGCTGTTGACTGCCAGAATGATGATCAACGCCAAGAGCGCGAGCATCATCCATTTGGTGATGCGTTCCAGTCCGTTCTTGACGCCTCCGAAGCAGACCAAAAAGCCGATCAGCACCGTCAGTCCCATGAAGATCAGCATCTCCCACGGATTGGCGAGCATATCGGTGAATACCGAATCAGCTTGCTCGACGGTGATATTGTCAAAGGTACCAACGGCGAATTTGTATCCGTAGTCGATCATCCAGCCCGACACGGTGGTATAGAACATCATCAACAGGTAGCAACCCGCCAGACAGAACCATCCGTGGATGTGCCATTTGGAGCCCTTGGGTTCGAGCTTCTTGTACGCCTTGACGATGCTCAGTCCGCTGCCGCGTCCGAGCGCCAACTCCATCGTCAAAATCGGGATGCCCATGATTGCCAAAAACAGCAGGTAGATCAGCACGAACAAACCGCCGCCGTTCTGACCCGCGATGTAGGGGAATTTCCACACGTTGCCGATGCCGATCGCACAGCCCGCGCTGACTAAAATGAATCCCAGTCGGGATTGAAAGCTTTCTCGTTCCATTACCTTATCTCCTTGGCTTTTTTAGAATTCTGCTCGGCGTTGGAGGTAGGTGTGCAGAAAGTCTTTGAATACTTGCTCCCATGCAGTCTCGTGATGGGGCATTTCAAAGAGGATCACCTCATTGAGCTTTTCGGGTGGGTAACACTCTTCTAAGATTTCATATGTCCATTCGGTGCTTTGGTAGATCAGCTTTTCCTGATCGTCACCCGCTCCCGAATAAAGATAGAGATACGGCACGACAGGTTGGAGCTTGGTGTGGATCCAATCCCGCATATCCTCGGGTGTGTACAGGACAAAGGCGGGGGAGAGGACGCCTGCCGCGCAAAACAGATCAGGATGGTTCAGCGCCGTGAAGAACGCCTGCAGTCCGCCCGATGAACTGCCGCAGATCGCGGTCGCGTTCCTGCCGATCTCTACGGGAAAGTCCTTTTCGATCACAGGCATCAAGCGGTTGACGACAAAGTCATCGAAGATCTCACCCTGCGGGGTGATCTGTAATTTGAGTTCCTCGGGACAGGAAAGCTCGCCGATCGTGAGGGGGGTCAGCTCATTGGTACGTTTTATCGTATCGCCATCGTTATGGATGCCGACGATGATCGCGGCTTTTCCTGTTGCTTTCTTTTCATCGCGAACCGATTCTCTCGTATACCAGCAGCCGAATTCGACGTGGTTGTCTTCAAAGAGGTTTTGTCCGTCTGTCATATAAATAACGGGAAAGGTTTCTCCCGCTTCATGTTCAGGGATGTATACGCGTACTAATCTTTCATCGTTACTGTCGGGGTACGGTATATATAAAGGTATGATTTTTTCTTCTATCATGATGTTCCTCCTCATTCGGGATTCCCGGTCGGTCAGGTGAAATCTATTATATCATCGGCTCTATCAAAAATCAACGGGAACAGAGAAAATGCCGCCAAAAAATACCGCGCAGGAGCTTAGCTCTTACGCGGTGTGGTTGCAAAGCAAATCTGCATGCTTCAGGTGTGCGCCTTGAATGATGCGGTGATGCCTTAGCTTGTTTTGTTGATAAAACCATTCATGAGTGTTTCGTATTGCTGCGGATCGTAATAATACGCCAGCCCGTGACCCGCCTCGGCGATCAGATGATACTCGATCAAATCGGGATTCGCCTTTTGTACCTCTTCACTCATAGACGCGGGGACAAAGTCATCGCCCTCGCCGTGGACGATCATGATCGGAACGGTCGCATTCTTCGCTTCCTTTGCCGCAGTCGTCTTGTTGATGTTGAAACGACCGAAGATCAGTGCTGAGATCTTGATGAAAGGCCAGCACAGATCGGGCTTGAGGTTGACCAGCTTGCAAACATGGCGGATGATCTTTTCGGGGTCGTTGAACGGACAGTCGGCGATGATGCCCTTGATGTTGTCGGGGAGCTGTTGTCCGGACGCCATCAACACCGTACCGCCGCCCATCGAGATACCATGCAGGTAGATGGGACAGTCATTGCCGAATCGTTTACAAGCGTATTTGACCCATGACAGCACATCAAACCGTTCGCGCATGCCGAAGGTGATGGTGTGACCCTCGGAGCGCCAGTGGGCTCTTTCATCGATCATGATGACGGGATAGCCCTGTCGGATCAGTGACAATCCCACGCCCGAATAATCGCGCAGGGCAGAGCCGTGGTAGCCGTGAAAGCAGATGATCAGCGGCTTTGTATGATCGCCCTGATAGTAGCGTGCACTGAGCTTGAGGTTGTCATAGGACTGTGTCGTGATGGTTTCACACTCGATCGCGGCAAGCTCTTTGACTCTTGTCCTTGCTTCATCTCGATAAGGATGTCTTGTTTTGGTAATAGGACCTTTTGTTTCGGATATATTCTTGATCGGATAATAAAACACTTTGTAATACGAAAAGAACAGGACGAGCAACAGTCCTATCAGTATCACGGCAATGATAATCGCGAAAATCATAATACCACCTTGATATGAAAAATTCATTGCGAAGTCGTTAGGCTGTGACAATCTCAGCAAATGATACTGTTATTCTACCATATTCGACCGATGAATGCAATCATTCAGGTCATACCGCATATTTGTTAGATATAGTTTATCGTGAGAACCGCAAATTTTTTACAAAAAAGTAGTGATTTTTTTCTCGTTCTATGTTACAATACAACCAATCATGCAATAAATATATTATAATTGTAAAGGAGAAGATTACTATGACTGTTACAAAGAAACTTGAAGGTACAAAGCTCACCGCGGCATTTGAGGGTCGACTGGACACCAACACCACCCCTCAGGCAGAGCAGGAGCTCACAGGCAGCCTTGATAACGTAAAAGAGCTGATCCTTGATTTCAAACAGCTCGATTACATCTCTTCCGCAGGTCTGCGCCTTTTGCTGATGCTGCAAAAGAAGATGAATAACCAGGGTTCCATGACGATCATCAACGCTAACGATATGGTCAAGGAGATTTTTGAAGTAACCGGTTTCTCGGATGTATTGACTGTCAAATAAGGAGTGGCCCATGACAGATATAATGCAATTATTGGAGCAGTATACCCAAAATGATCCACAGGCGTCGGTCTTGTATGACGACGCGCACGCAAGGGGTCTTACATATGCTCAGCTCGAAGATATGAGCGGACGTGTTTACGCCTACTTGAAGCAGCAGGGGATAGGGAGAGAGGACTTTGTCCTGATCAAACTGCCCCGCGGTGTTTTGCCCGTTATCGCGATGTTCGGCGTATGGAAAGCGGGTGCCGCATGGGCGTTGGTCGAAGATACCTATGCGCCCGAGCGTATCGCCTATATCCGCAAGGATTGCGGCTGTAAGGCGGAGCTGAATGCCGACAATTGGGACGATATCATGAAATGTGATCCTTTGTCGGGACACGAAAAGACCGATCTGCATGACGCGGCATACGCGATCTATACCTCCGGTACGACAGGCAATCCCAAGGGCGTGCTGCACGAATACGGCAACCTCAGCCGCGCGATCGAATCGATCCGCGTAGGCGGTGAGGATCCCTTCACCGGCAAGGAACGCGTCGCACTGCTCGCGCCGATGAACTTTGTCGCCTCCGTCATCCTTATTTTGAAGCTGTTCAGCATCGAGGGCGCCAAGCTCTTTGTCGTCAGCTACGCGACCATCAAGAACCCCCTCGCGCTGAAGACCTATTTCCTTGAAAAGCGCATCAGCGTCACCTTCCTGACGCCTTCTTATGTTCGCATGCTCGGCAATACCACCGGTCCCTTCCTGCGTATGCTGGTAGTCGGCAGTGAACCTGCGAACAACCTTTATAATCCCAATGTGGAGCTGATCAATGTCTACGCGGCGTCCGAAAGCGGCTTCGCGGTAGGCGTATTCACGATCGATAAGGCGTATGAGACCTGTCCCATCGGTAAGCCGGAGATCGAGACCAAGATCACCCTGATCGGTGAGGACGGCAACGAGGTCGAGGACGGTGAGATCGGCGAGCTGTGCTTTGAGAATCCCTATGTGCGCGGCTATCTGAATCTGCCGGAGGAAACCGAGAAGGCGTTCCAAAACGGTATTTATCATACCGGTGATCTTGCGCGCCGTGAGTCCGACGGTAACTATGTCCTGCTCGGCAGATCCAACGATATGATCAAGATCAACGGTAACCGTATCGAGCCCGCCGAGATCGAAGCCGCCGTCAAGCAGGCGCTCGGCATCGAATGGGCTGCGGCACGCGGCTTTGAAGAAAGCGGCAAGAGCTTCCTTTGCGCGTATTATATCGACGACATCGAAGTGGATTCTGACAAATTGAGAGCGGAGCTGTCTAAGCGCCTGCCGTATTATATGATCCCCGCTTACTTTATCAAGATCGATAAGGTTCCCTTAAAGCCGAACGGCAAGATGGATCGTAAGGCGCTTCCCGCGCCCGAGGCTGACGACTTCAAGACCGAGTATGTCGCTCCCGAGAACGAGACGCAGGAGAAGCTCTGTCACGCGATGGAGACCGTCCTCAAGCTCGAGCAAGTCGGTATTCACGATGACTTTTATGAGATGGGCGGCGATTCGCTGACCTCCATCCGTTTGATCACCGAAAGTAACTTGCCCGGACTCAACGCGGGCGATGTCTTCCGCGGCAGAACGCCTGAGAAGATCGCCGAGATCTATACGCAAAGACGCGCGAAAGCGGGAGACGATTCTCCCGACGTCATCCAGGAGAAATCCATCAAGCGGGATCATCCTTTGACTGCTGAGATGCTGTATATGGTAGACTATCAGCTCTATACACCGAAGTCGACGATGTACAATCTGTATACCGTCATGAAGCTGGATAAGACCATCTTTGAGCCGAAGAAAATGGCGGATACCATGTATACCGTTATCAGGAACCATCCCGCGCTGTTGACGACCTTCCACTTCAACGAGGATGGTGAGGTCATCCAGCGTTATACCCCCGAGATACTCGAGGAGATCCATGTCGAAAAGCTCAGCGAATTTGAGTTTGATAACATCAAGGATAATCTGGTACAGCCGTTCAAGATCATCGGCGGCAAGCTCTTTCGCTGCCGTGTCTTTGAAACGGAGAAGAATGCCTATATCTTCTTTGACGTACACCACACCCTCTTCGACGGCACCTCCTTCAAGGTGTTTATGGCAAATGTCGGCAAGGTCTATATGGGCGCTCAGCCTGAACCCGACTACTATTACTACATGCTCCATCAGCGTGAACACGCTCAGGAGACGGAATTCTATCAGGAGAGCAAAAAGTATTTCGAGGACAGATATGATAATATAAAATGGTCGAGCAGTCCTTCTGTCGATCATACCTCGCGTGAGAATGAGCTCGGTGAGATCTTCGCGGAACTCGGCGTAGAGCCTGCACAGCTCAAGAAGATCGAGAATCAGTACAGGATCAGCCGTAACGAGTTCTTCATCACCGTCGGTATGCTCGCAATTGCGATCTATAACAACAAGAACGACATCAAGATCAGCTGGATCTACAACGGCCGCGAGGAGATGGAGCTGATGAACACGGTCGGTCTCTTGTTCCGCGATCTGCCCGTCGGCGCTCATCTCCATGAAAAAATGACCCTGCGCGATCTGTTCGCGGATGTACACGAACAGGTCCAGAAGGGCATCGAGCACTGTTGCTATCCATACGTTGACATCACCTGTGATATCGGCGACGGCGAGGCGGCATATGTCCTGTATCAGCAGGATATCCGCGATACGGGAGGACTGGATAATTACAACGTCGAGACCATCGATGTGCGCCAGAATCAGGCGGCGTCCCAGACGATCCTCGATATGGAGATCCTCGACGGCGAGGACGGTCTGATGCTGATGATCGATTTTGCCGCCAGCCGCTACGAGGACAGCAGTATGGAGCTCTTCCGCGATTACTTTGTCCGTTTGGTACAGACTATCGTAAAATATGATTCTCAAAAGGACGTCACACTCGGTGAGCTGTACAAGAACGTCATGGACAAGACCAACTTCTTTGACTTTTTAAAGACTATTCTGAGGAGAAAGCTGTAATGTCTGAAACAGTTTCATTATCTGCACGCGATAAGATCAGAGCATCTTACGGTGTGAACCATAAAATTGACGGCTCCTATCATCCGTCTGCCGCTGTCAAGTGTTTTAACGGAACCTTTGTCGGACAGCAGGATGAGGGCATCCTTGCTTTTCGTGGGATCCCTTACGCAAAGCCCCCTGTCGGCAGTCGCCGATGGAAGCGTCCTGCTCCCGCGGCGCCTAACGACGGTGTATATGAGGCATATTATTTCGGCAAAAGCCCGATCCAGACCGAGTGGGAGACCGAGCAGGGCTCCTACTATCCCCAGGGCGAGGACTGTTTGTATCTGAACATCTGGGTGAACCGTACCAATGCCTCCGCCAAAAAGCCTGTCATGGTATTTTTCCACGGCGGCGGTTTCGGCTGGGGCGGTACCGCTGATCCGCTCTATGACGGCGCGAATTTTGTGAGGCAGAATCCCGATATCATTCTTGTCACCGTCGGTTATCGTATCGGTTTGATGGGCTTTGTGGATTTCTCATCGCTCAAGGGCGGATCGAATTTTGCCGATGCGCCGAATCTGGGCATTCTTGATCAGATCGAGTCGCTCAGATGGGTGCAGAAGAATATCGGGTTCTTCGGCGGCGATCGCAAAAACGTCACCATCTTCGGTGAGTCCGCCGGCGGTGCGAGCGTTTCGCTGTTACCGATCATCCCCAAAGCAAAGGGCTTATTCCGCCGTGTGATTGCTCAGAGCGGTTCGGTGGCGCTGACCTTCTCCAAGGAGCAGTGCAAGCCGTTCACACGACGACTGATCGAAGAGACCGGCTTCCATTCTATGGCGAAGCTCATGGCGCTCCCTGAAAAGGAGCTTATGCGCCTGAATGAAAAGCTGAACGCTTACAATAACTTCCCCCAGCGCGACGGTCGCCTGATCCCCTTAAAGCCCTATGAGGCGTATGAAGCGGGCCGGTCGGCGCATATCGATATGCTGATCGGTACCAACAGCGACGAATCACGGTACTGGGTAGGGGAGATCGGCGGCATCGTGCCGTATCGTTTCAGCATCCCCGTCAAGTTCGAGAACGATCTGAAAACATTTGATCAAAAGGATCAGGCTCGCGTCAAGGCGTTCATGCACCGACTTGACGGCTACAGCATCTGGAAAATGTCGGAGTTCTATGATGAGATGATGTTCCGACTGCCTGCCGTCAAACAGGCGGAGTGCCATTCGAGCTACGGCGGCAGAACCTATATGTACTACTGGACAGAGCCTTCCACGAACGAGTATTGCGGCGCGTGCCATGCGGTCGAGCTCTCGTATGTGTTCGGCAATCTCGATGAAACCATCTTCACCGGTGAGCGCGGAGACGAAGCACTGTCCAAGCAGGTGATGACCATGTGGGCGAACTTTGCCCGCACGGGTGATCCGTCTGTCAAAGACCTCAAATGGAAGCGTTACGATCCTTTCAGCCGTTCTACCATGATCTTATGCAAAGAAAGCCACATGCAGGACGATGTACTGCCCGAACAACGCCAGCTCTTGTTCCCGCTGCTGCGCTATATGATCAATCCGTCCTATTCCGAAATGAACTATAACGTGCCTTTTGTGCACAAAACCATTGGCTTGGCGGCGTTGGCCGCAGTGGGTGTGATCGGTCTGAGTGTCGGCGTCATCAAGATGCTGCGACGGTAGATCGCATGGTCGATCATCACAAGAACTATCGGTTATCGCGATAAAACAATAAAAAAATAAACCGCGTACAGTTCACAAACGACTGTACGCGGTTTTTGCCGTGAGTTACTTGTTTCTGTTGCCGAAGATCGTAATGATCAGATCGAGTACTTTGATATAGAGCCACAAGACAGTGAAGGAGAGTCCGAACGCTGCCTGCCACTCATACTTCTTGGGCAGTTGATCCTGTACGACATGATCGATCGTAGCAAAGTCACAGATCAGGAACAGTGCCGCGATGATGATGAAGATCACCGAGAAGCCGATAGAGATCGCAAAGTTGTTTCTGATCTGCGCGACCAGCTCACCGGTAGCAGGGATGAACGAGCCGATCAGCATCAGCAGTGATACGGCGATGACGGTGATAAAGAGCGTCAACATCACCATCCTGAACTTCTTGGTCACGCGGATGATGCCGGTGGCGTAGAGGATCGCCATTACCATGACGATCGTCATGGTGATCGCCAGCGCCAAAAGACCGAGATATTCAAATCCGCGGAGCACCTTGAAGAGTAAGAAGGAGATAAAGTAGCCCTGCGTGACGCAGTACAGCGCGCCGGTGACAGGAGTGGTGGATTTCGCGAAAAACGCGAGCAGCTGGAATACGATTGCGAGAACAACGCTTGCGAGCAAAGCGATCGATTCGCCCATGTAGAGCGTGGTTTGGAAGCCCTTGTAGCTGATGTCGAAGGTTTGACCTGTGGCAAGCACCTGCGATAGGATCCGTTCCGCCGCGATACCTACTATGGAGAACAGCAGGAAGTAGACTGTCTTTGCCGCGATACCGCCGTAGGTGGCTGAATCGGTCTCACTGTATTCGTTCACCTTATCCAGTCTGTGCATGACAGGGTTCGAGGATAAGAACGACCTTCTTTCCTTGGTCGCGGTATTGTTGTTGGATGATAAACGTGCCATAAATTACCTCTTTCTGTTTTTGATAACCATATCATAATACACTTTTTCATAAAACGCAATAGTCATTTTATTCAAATCGTCATTGAAAGGGGCTAAACACGCGGTTAGCCCCGCGACGATCTCAACCGTATATAAAAATTGGGATAATCTGCCGTGTCGAGGGATGTCGATTTATCTTGCTTTTCGGGGATGATTGTGGTAAGATGATACCTGTTAATGCTATAAAGGAGAGTTTCGGCTTTTTTGCGTGAAAGGGGTGAGCTAAATGGGTGATCTGGGGCTCGGACAATATAAAACCATCAAGGATTTTGTCCAATCAAAGCTGCGCGCTTTTGAAGAACGCGGGCTGTCGATGGAGACGCTTTTCTCCCTGATGTTTCAGGAAAAAGAGAATATCATGTATGAGCGATCCGCGGGTTATCGTATCGAGAGCTTCACCTACGGCGAGGTCGAGAAAAGGATCATGGCGCGTGCCGCGTCATTGAAGAAGCTGCTTGCCGATGCGGAACGCGGTTCGGTGATCGGGCTGTCGATGGACAATTCGCTGTCGTGGATCGAGTGCTTTTGGGCGATCCTTTTGTGCGGCTTTCGACCGTTGCTGATCAACCTGCGCCTGCCGCAAGAGTCAGTGGAGGGCGCCATCCGTGACTGCAATGTACAGGCGGTGATCTCCGATCGGCGCACCTATTCCGTCAGGACGATCATGAGCGATGAGATCAAGCGGTCGGATGAAACCTATACCCCCGACAAGTTCGGAACACAGATCATCGTGATGACCTCCGGTACCTCTCGCCATGTCAAGCTCTGCGCCTACTCCGCCGAGGAGCTTTTTTATCAAATCAAGGGCAGTTACGGCATCATCCAAGAGTGTAACGAGGTCAAGCGGCATTATCAGGATCGCTTGAAGCTGTTGACCTTCCTGCCGTTTTATCATGTATTCGGATTGGTAGCGGTCTATATCTGGTTTTCGTTCTTTTCGCGCACCTTTGTTGAGCTGAAGGATATGAAGCCCGAGACCATCACCGGTACCGTTCGGCGCCATCACGTTACCCACCTGTTTGCCGTGCCGCTGTTTTGGGAGACGGTCTACAGCCAAGCGCGTAAGACGATCCGTCTGCGCGGGGAAGAGACCGACCGTAAATTTGAGAAAGCGATGAAGCTGCGCGACAAGCTCGGCGATTCCGCAGCCGGTGCGCTGTTCACGCGCGTCGCGTTCAAAGAAGTACGCGACAATCTGTTCGGTGACAGCATCCGATTTATGATCACGGGCGGCTCGTCGATCGCTAAGGAAACGATGCGGTTCTTTAACAATATCGGCTATCATCTTGCTGACGGCTACGGCATGAGCGAGATCGGTATCACTTCTCTTGAACTGTCCAAGAAGCCGAGTATCCTCAATGACGGCTATATCGGCAAGCCCATGGACGGTGTGGAATACCGTATCAACGATCAAGGCGAGCTGGAGGTCAAGGGGAAGGCGATCGCCTGCTATATCATCGAGGACGGCGAGAAGAAGATCATCAACACCGATTTCTTCAACACCCATGATCTGGCGGTGTGTGAGAACGGTCATTATAAGATCCTTGGTCGCAAGGACGATCTGATCGTCGGCGTATCGGGCGAGAACCTGAATCCGAATCTGATCGAGCCTCAGCTAAGACTCAAAGACGTCAACGAGATTTGTTTGATCGGCGATCGTGACGGCGCACATCCCGTTCCGACATTGTTGATCTCCGTCAACCGCTTTATCAGCGAGGATAGATTTTCCGCATTGGATCAGGCGATCAGGGAAAAGTTGGAGGAAATGCACCTCAACGCTGAGATCAAACGGATCCTGTATGTCAGCGATCAGCTGATCGTCGGCGATGAGTTCAAGCTCAATCGGATCCGATTACAGCAACAGCTTGCAGAAAACGGTTTTCACGAAGTGAAGCCGTTGAAAAAGGATGAGGGCTTGCAGGACGCATTGGCAAAAAGGATCAAAGAGTTCTTTGCCGCGGCACTGGAGCGTTCTGCGGAGGATATTGCAGACGGAGCGGATTTCTTCCTCGATCTGGGCGGTACCTCACTCGATTATTTCGGCATGGTATCCGCGATGGAAAACGAGTTTTCCGTCAAGATCTCAACAGAGAAAAACCTGTCATCCGTTGCCGATTTCCACCGTTACCTTTCTGATATAATGTAACGATCATGATTGTCGATCATGATGCGTAAGATTGATTATGTTCTATTGTTTGTTGAATTGGTTTGTGAAGATCACGGGCTGGCCGATCCAGCTCCTGTGTTTTCGCAAAAAGATATATTATGAAGATAAGGCGGTGCAATCCCGCCGGATCAAGGGGAAAGCGATCCTCATTTCCAACCATCTGTCCGTATATGATTATCCGCTCGCGATGTTCGTCTTTTTCGGACGTACCCTGCGGTTCCAGATGTCTGAGCTGGTGATGAAGAAGCCGGTGTTGGGCACTTTTCTTCGGATGCTCGGCGGCATTTGTGTTGACCGCGATTCCCATGATTTTGCTTTTATGGCGAAGTGCGAAAAGATCCTCGAAAAAGGCGGTGTGATCGGGATCTGTCCCGAGGGCAGACTGCCGCGCAAGGATGAACCCCGACCGCTGCCGTTTAAAACCGGCGCGGCGTATCTCGCGCTGATGACCGATACACCGATCATCCCGATGGTGACCAACGGCTCGTACTTCAATTCAAAAGAACGTGCCCGCGTGATCATCGGCACACCGATCATTCCCTCACAGGTCGCCGATCCCAAGCTCAGCGATAAAGAGAATATCGCCGCGCTGACCGACCTGATGAGGAACAAAATCATTAGTTTAGGAAATAATCTGCATGAACGATCAAGCAAATAAAGCGAAGTTGTTTTCACCCCGATACTTCTTTGTCGATTTTGTCCGCGTGACGGGCGCGATCCCGACGCTGCTGTGGTATCGACCGAAGATCATCTATGAGAACAAGACCGCGAAAAAGAAGATCAAAGGCGGTGCGTTGGTGATCTCCAACCACAACTGCTTTTTTGATCCTGTCTATGTGATGCTGGCGATCTGGTACCGCCGCCATCATTTTATCATCAATAAAGAGTTTTATGAGACCAAGGCGAAGTGGTTTTTGAATCATGTTCTGTGTATCTCGATCGATACGAAGAACATCGGCTTTCAAACGATGAAGGTCATCAATGACCACTTGACAAGCGGCGATCTGGTGTCGATGTTCCCCGAAGGTCATATCAACGACGGTTCGGGAGAGATGCGACAGTTCAAAAGCGGGATGGTGTTGATGTCGATGCGCGCCAAGGTGCCGATCGTGCCGATCTATGTATGTGAGCATAAGCCCCGCTCATCCCGACTGCGCGTTGTCATCGGCGAGCCGATCGATATCAATCAAATGTATGCCGGCCGTCCGTCAATGGCAGAGATCGAAGAGATCACCAACCGCTTGTTTGAAAAAGAAAACGAACTCAAAGCGATCGCGTTTCGGCGCTGATCGTTTGATTTAAAACAGTCATTGCGAGGGGCAAACACGCGTGTTTAGCCCCGCGGCAATCTCAACCGAATTTCCAATCATAAACGGAGGGAGATTATGCAAAGTCCTACTAAAGAGATCTTCAAAAAATATACCGATCCGGAGCAATTCGAGCGTATCATCGATTATGACAGCGTGTCCGAGATGTGGCAGGCTTCTGTCACGAATGATCCCGACACAGTCGCGATCGAGGATGACGGCAAACGCTATACCTACGCTCAGATCGAAGCGGATGTCAGCCGCCTGCGCACCGTCATCAAAAGTGATGAAAAAGCCCTGCGCGTCGGCATCTACTGCCCGAATTCCTATGATTTTGTCCGTTCGTTTTTGGCGGTGACGACCCTCGGCTATACCGCTGTGATCTTACCCGCTCAGCTCGATGCAATGACGGTGTTCGGCTGTACGATGAAGTACGGTCTTGACATGATCCTTTATCATCCGTCGTTGCAGGAGAATACGGCGATCACAGCCGAAAAACGTCCCGATGTTACGCTGATTGCATCCGATACACAGGGCGATACCTTGACCGAAATGGCGTTCCCCTCGGGCGATACCCCGTGCGTGATCATGTTCACCGGCGGTACGACCGGCAAAAGCAAGGGCGCGTTGCTTTCGAATGCCGCTGTCATGCAGGGCACGGTCAACGGCTGCTACGGCTATCGGGATGTGTTCCATCAGCGCTATCTGCTGATCCTGCCGCTGTCCCATGTGTTCGGCTTGATCCGTAATCTGATGACCTCACTGTACACCGGCTCTACCTTATTTATCTGCCGTAATAATAAAGACATGTTCCGCGATATCGCGGTGTTCCGTCCGACGATCCTGGTGGCTGTACCCGCACTGGCGGAAATGGCGCTCAACCTCTCCAAGAAATTCAGAAAGAATATGCTCGGCGATTCGCTCAAAGCGATCATCTGCGGCGCGGCTGCCGTACCGCCTTATCTGATCAAAGAGTATCATAAGGAATTCGGTATCATGCTGCTGCCCGGTTACGGCTTGACGGAAAGCGCTAATCTCGTATCCGGTAATCCCGAATATCTCAGTAAGCCCGAATCCGTCGGCTTGCTGTATCCGAATCAGGAGTACAAGATCGTGGACGGCGAACTGCTCTTAAAGGGCAGGAACATGATGTCCGGCTACGTCGGAGAAGAGGAAGAAGGCGTCTATGATGAGGACGGCTTTTTCCGCACCGGCGATCTGGTTCGCGTCGATGACGAGGGCTTCCTCTATATCACCGGTCGTATCAAAGAGATCATCGTGCTGCCCTCCGGTGAGAATATCTCTCCCGCGGAGTTAGAGGTCAAGTTCCTCGAGCTGAGCCTGATCCAGGACGCGCAGGTGTATGAGGATGTGACCGAGAACGGCACCCATATCTTAGCGCTCGAGGTCGTGCCCCGCATGCCGGAGATCGCCCGACTCGGTATCGAAAACATCGGTCAGCACCTGACTGCCGCGCTCGAAAAGATCAACAATACCTTACCCACCTTCCAACGCGTCTCACGCATCATCATCCGTGATTCCGATTTTGAGCGCACCCCCAGTATGAAGATAAAGAGGTATAAAAAATGCTGAGCAGAGCAGAGATTTTTGAGAAACTGAAAGAGATTTTGCTTTTTGCCGACGCCAAGAACAGCGATTTGATCAAGAATTGTGACGAAAGCACCAAGCTCGTTACCGATCTGGGCTTCAACTCGGTGTCGGTGCTCTACATGGTGATCGCCATCGAAGAGAGCTTCGGGATCGTGTTCGACAATGTGTCGATGAATGATTTTGATACCATCGGTGACGTCGTGACCTATATCGAGGGAAAGCTCAAATGAAGTGGGTCTATCGGGAGTGTCGGTACGGCGACATCATCCGCGTCAAGTTAGGCTCTGTGTATCATTACGGGATCTTTGTGTCGGAGGACGAGGTGATCGCGTTCGGACTGCCGCCGACAGCAGAGAATCTGCAGCATCAGCAGGATATTAAGGTGCTCGCCACCGATATCGATGCCTTTTCCTGCGGCAACATGGTAGAAGCGGCACAGCTGACGCTGAAAGAAAAGCTCAGACGTCACAATCCCGACAAAACGGTATCCGCCGCAAGAGCGCGCATCGGTGAAGGCGGCTACAACCTGATCCACAATAACTGCGAGCACTTTGTCAATGAGATCGTGTTCGGTGAAAAGATATCCGAACAGGAGCTGGAGGTGCGCCGCAAATGGCAGCGCTTTCACTCTGATCAATAAAAACAGGAAGTATTATGTTGATACTCTATCTTATTCTTGCTATCATTTTGCTTTTTGTCATCTTCTGGATCGCGCCCGGTATCGTGTGTTACCGCTCGATCTTCGGCAGACATAAGGTCTTGCAGTTGGATGATGAAAAGCTCCATAAACCGGCGATAGAACCTTTTAAGAAGCGCATGCTGCGCGATTGGCACTACCTGCGCGATCAGGGGTTTGAACGCGTCAAAGTCACTGCGACGGACGGGGTGACCCTGTGCGGCGATCGGTATGATCGCGCCGCTGACCGCACCGTGTTGATGGTGCACGGCTTCAACGCCGATCCGTATGTGAATCTGGTGGCGCCCGCACGGTGGTTCTACGATCAGGGCTATAATGTGCTGGTGATCTATCAGCGTGCCCACGGCTGCAGCGGCGGCGATCGCTGCGGAATGGGTCTGCGTGAAAAAGACGACGTTACGGTGTGGATCCGAGAGATCCTCAGGCGGGATGACAGACAGCGTGTTTTGCTGTACGGAACATCGATGGGCGGCTCCACACTCGCGTATTTGTCCGACACTTTGACAGAGGAACGTGTGCCGTGCATGATGATCGACTGCGGCTTTATTTCCGCGGAAAACCAGCTCTACAGCGACGCGAAGCGCATGCATCTGCCGCGGCTGTTGATCCCGTATCTCCGATGGCTCTGTCAAAAGGAACAGAAGATCGATATCCGGGAAAAGACGACGGAGCATTTAAGGTATGCCAAAAAACCGATCCTCTTTTTCCACGGAACAGCCGATTCGACCGTTTCCTTGGAGGAGGGACGTAAGAACTATGAGTCCTGCTCCGCCGAAAAGGCGTTCGTTGTGGTGGAGGGCGCGGGTCATACCACCGCCTTTTGCACCGGTGAACAACAGGTAACAGCGGCGATGACAGACTTTCTTCAAACCTATTTTCATGAATAATATGCGAAGATCAACGCATGTACATATGCGGATGCTCGCGATTACACGATCGATAAACCGATAGAATTCTCTATCTGCAAATACAAAGGAGATTATGATGAACGATTTTATTTTGATGGCGGACGCGGGATGCGACCTTTCCGCCGAATTCCAAAAACAATATGATATCAAAATCATTGACGGACATCTTGTCCTGCCCGATAAGGGTGATGTACCCAGCTTTATGGAGTGGAAGGATGTGAAGCGCGAGGACTTTTACGCGGAGCTGAAAAAGAATCCGTCCGACTTTGCGACTGCGCCTCCGAACACAGCGGAGTACGAAAAGGCGTTTGAGACATATGTGAAAGACGGCAAGCCGATCATCTGCATTACGATCTCGAGCGCCATGTCCGGCTCGTTTGATTTTGCGACAACCGCACGCAAAAACATCCTTTCTAAGTATCCCGACTCCAAGATCCAACTGGTCGACTCCATGCGCTACGGCCCCGGCTTCGGCTTGATGGTCGTACACGCAGCGATGCTGCGCAGTGAGGGCAAGGGCTTTGAAGAGGTGTGCGCTTATCTGGAGCAGAACAAGAATCGTTTCCATCAGGCAGGCTGGCTGGATGATCTGAGCTTTGTCGCCAAGAAGGGCAGACTCACGCATCCCAAGGCGTTTTTCGGCACCCTCGCCGGGATCAAGCCCATCGGCGAATTCGATTCCGGCGGTATGACGACCGTTCTCGGTAAGGCAAAGGGCGCTAAGGCGGCGTATGCGGTCTTGATGAAGTACATCGAAGCGACCATCGAAAGCCCCGAGGATCAGGTGATCTTCATCGCCCAGTCCTGCCGTTATCCGCAGGCTGAGGTGTACAAGAAAATGATCGAAGAGAAGTTCCGTCCCAAGGCGGTCTATATCAACGACGTCTATCCGTTCTGCGGTATCAACGTCGGACCCGGACTGATGGCGGCATATTATGTCGGCAAACCGATCTCCGATGATCTGAGCACCGAACGCGTCTTGATCGAACAGTTTATTTCCGAGGGCAAGTGATTTCCATCCACATATCATTGAAGAACGGGCGCGCGTTGTTGCGCCCATGAACCCTGCTTGTAAAGAATGTCTATGAGAAGAATTAACGGAATCCATCTGGAAAAAATGATAAAAAACGGGTTGGCGTTTTTGCAACAGCACGAGGAAGAGGTCAACCGCCTCAACGTGTTTCCTGTTCCCGACGGTGATACCGGCACCAACATGGCGCTGACCCTCGGCAACGGTATCCGCTACGCCAAGTCCGACGAAAACGCCGGCGCTTATCTGCGCAGTCTGTCCGACGGCATGCTGCTCGGCGCGCGCGGTAATTCGGGCGTGATCCTCTCCCAGTTTTACCGCGGCTTTGCGGATGAGCTGGTGCGTTCACCGCTCATCGGACCGGGGGAGCTGCGAAACGGATTGATCCGCGGTTACCGTACCGCGTATGAAGCGGTCGTGCATCCGGTAGAGGGTACGATCCTCTCTGTCACCCGCGAGGGGATCGAGCATATCCGCACGCAGATCACGCGCAATTCCTCGATCGAAACCATCCTGTCGATGTATATCGCCGAGATGCGCAAGACGCTGTCCTTTACGCCGGAAATGCTCAGCGTGCTCAAGGAAGCCGGTGTGGTCGACAGCGGCGCCTACGGATTCATCCTGATCACGGAGGGCATGCTCAAGTGCCTGTACGGTGAGGTGATCGAGCTTGTCGATGTACCGGTTCAAAAAGCGGAACAACCTTTAGTTGATCTATCGTTGTTCAACGAGACCTCTGAGTTTTCGGACGGCTACTGCACGGAGTTCATTCTCCAGCGCCTGACCAACACACGCTATCAACAGAATTTTAATAAGCAGAAATTCATTTCGGAGCTCCGCTTTTTCGGTAATTCGATTGCTGTTGTCGTCAACGGGATGCGCGTCAAGGTGCATATCCATACGCTCTATCCCGCCAAGGTGATCGCCTTGGCACAGCAGTATGGCGAATTCTTGACCTTCAAGATGGACAATATGCAGGTGCAGCACAACGAGCATGATCTGGAAATCGCGAAGAAAAAGGAGCACAAGCCCCTTGCTGTGATCGCAGTCGTCAACGGCGAGGGCATGAAAAAGCTGTTTGAGGATTTTGGCTGTGCGATCGTCATCGACGGCGGTACGACGATGAATACATCGTCGGCTGAGTTCTTGGAGGCATTTGATGAGGTCGACGCCGACGAGATCGTGATCCTGCCGAACAATCCCAATATCATCCTCGCCGCGCATCAGGCGGTCGAGCTTTCCAAACGTCACAATATCACCGTGATCGAATCCAAAAGCGTTGCGCAGGGCTACTTTGCGATGGCGATGGATGTCCCCGACAGCGACGACGCGCAGTTCCGTGTATCACAGATGAAGAGCGGTATCGAGAATATCGCCACCGTCAGCCAGACGGTCGCCTCCCGCGATTACAGCTATCACCAGATCAGCTGCCGCAAGGGGGATGAGATCGCCCTGCTTGACGGCGAGATCGTCAGCGTCGGTTCCGATTATGTCAAGACGATCGCGGATACTATTGCATCGATCGAGGATATCGATGAGAAAGAGACCTGTGTGGTCTTCCGCGGGTTGAGCGTTCCCAAAGAGAGGGAAGAGGAATTATATGAGATCCTGTCCTCCCGCTATCCGCTGATGGATTTTGAGTTCATCGACGGCGGTCAGGAGATCTATCACTGGATCATCGGTTTAGCCTAAGGAGTTATTATGCCAATCTGGATTTGGATCGTGATCGCGATCATCATACTTGGGATCCTGCCCCTGCCGATCCTCGCCTACTATCTCTACTCGGTGCTTCTGGTGCGCACCTCCAAGAAGAAATGGGGTAGGGAATGCAGTATTCCCGATGATGAGGAATACAAGCGGATGTTTGATATCGGCATCGAGTGGGAGAAGCAGTACCATTCATACAAGCAGCCGGTCGAGGTCGTCAGCGACGGTCTCAAGCTGGTCGGAGAATACTTTGATTTCGGTTCCGACACCTCGGTGATCATCATCGCCGGGCGGATGGAGTCGTTGTTGTATTCCTATTATTTTGCGGAACCGTACCGCCGACTCGGGTATAACATTCTGGTGATCGACAACCGTGCCCACGGTCTGTCCGAGGGCAAGTATTTGTCGCTCGGCGCCAAGGAATATCGTGATATCCTGCGCTGGGGTGAATTGCTCCATGATCGCTTTCACCAAAAGAGCATCGTGATCCACGGGATCTGTATCGGTTCCTGCGTCGGGCTGTTCGCCTTATGCTCACCCGACTGTCCCGATTACTTCAAGGGGATGGCGGCGGAAGGGATGTTCACCACCTTCAAGGATTCCTTTGTCAATCATCTGATCGACGGACATCATCCTATCCAGCCCGCGACCTTCCTCGTGACGCTCTACATCCGTATTTTTGCAGGTGCGGACGTGGTGCATGACGGACCGCTGTATCGGATCGATCAGCTCAAAAAACCGATCCTTTTCCTGCACAGTAAGGAGGATGTATTCTCTTTACCGTCCGAGGTACAGCAGGTTTATGACCGCTGTACAAGTGAAAAGAAGCTGGTTTGGTTTGAGAAGGGCGCTCATTCACGCGTGCGCATCAATGATACGCAAAGATATGACGAAACTGTTATTGACTTCTTTGATCATATAGATATATAATATTATTGTACGTTTTCCGCTTTTGTGTTTTTGACAAATGAGGGTTTATGGTTAGTTGTTTTTCTTTGACCAAAGGCGGGTTTCAAAGAAGGATCGGTTATCCGATCAACACTATCAGGAGGTTACACATGATTTGTAAACAATGCGGAAATGAACTTGCTCCCAACGATAAATTCTGCGGTGCCTGCGGCGCTCCGAATGATGCTGCCGCCAATCAATCTGCACAACCCCGATATGAACAGCCCGTACAGTCGGAGCAGCCTCGGTACGAACAGCCTATTCAGCAGCAGTACGGTCAACCCGCTCAGCCGCAGTACGGTCAGCCTACTCAACCGCAGTACGGTCAGCCGCAGTACGGTCAACCCCAGTATGGTCAACCCCAGTATGGTCAACCTGTTCAACCCCAATACGGTCAGTACACACAGGATCAGTTGGCGGGCTCGGTGTTGAAATTCGGTATACTCGGATTGGTCTTTTCTATGTTGATCCCCCTGTTAGGGATCATCTTCGGCGCTATCGCGATGAGCAAGGCAAAGAATTATGCCTTGACATACCCGTTGGTGGGCAAGGCAAAGACCGGTAGGATTCTGGGAATCGTCGGTTTGGTCGTCAGTATCGTATGGATCGTTCTCGGAATTTTGGCTGTTCTGTGATAAAACCATCAATTGTTTTGAGGAGACACTACTATGATTTGCAGACAATGCGGAAATGAGATCAATATCAATGATAAGGTATGTGCGGTTTGCGGCACCGAGGTCGAGCTCCAGACGATGCTGGTAGATGATGAACCGGTAGGAGCGCAGCCTGCACAGCCGCAGGTTGCACAGCCTGTACAACAGGCACAGGCGCAGCCGGTGCAGCCCCAACCACAGCCGCAAGCACCGCAGGTTGCGCAGCCTGTTCAGCCGCCTCAGCCGCAACCGATACAGCCGCAACCGATACAGCCGCAGCCGGTTCAGCCGCCGACAGAGCCTCAGCCGATGAGACCGCAGTACGAAACCTCTCAGCCTATTCCACCGCAGTACGCACAACCGCAGCCTCAACCTGTCCAGCCGCCGACAGCGCCTCAGCCGATGCGCCCTCAGTATGAGAGCTCCCGACCGGTACAGCCGCAGGTTGCACAACCCCAACCGCAACCGATGCAGGCTCAGCCGATACCGCCGCAATATGGTCAGCCTACCTATGCTCAGCCGCAGTATGGCCAGCCGCAATATGCACAGCCTAAGCAGGGTGTTACTCCCGAGTCTCAGTCATTGTCAAAGAGTATTCTCGGGTTCGGAATTGCGGCGATCATCTTAGCATGGTTCCCGATCGGCTCGATCTTGGGCATCATCTTCGGCGCGATCGCGATCAGCAGAGCCAAGAGGTTTGACGCGGCGGGTTATCCCACCAACGGTCGCAGAGTCACCGGTAAGGTTTTGGGCGTTATCGCTCTGGTGTTCGGTATCATTCTGACAGTATATTATACCATTTACCTGTTTGCCTTCGGCGCTTTATTATCTTTATAATCAAAAATCGATCTCAGCCTGCACCCCGTGGTGCGGGCTGTTTCATCCTATAAGAATACCCGGATGCGCACCATGCATGATGGATCCGCAACAGATAATACTATATGAAAGGAGAGCGGCAATGCAGTTACATAGTAAACGAAACCGATATGTGAAACGGGTGCTTTTGGCTCTTTTGATCTTTGTGTTATCATTTTCGGCGATCTCGATGATCGTGACCGTGATCTTCTTTCATACGGCGTTCCCGCGCAGTGATACGCCGAGTGAATTTTCCTATTCCTATTCACAAATGGAATCTGCCGGTTATCCCTATCAAAAGGTCGAGTTCCCCTCCGGTAACAATATGCTGACCGGATATTACTTTGCGCCCGATGCTCCCAAGGCGCTTGTGGTGATCGCGGCGGGCTTCGGCGACGGCGGCACAGCGCATCTTTCTGAGATGAAGGCGTTTGTTGACAACGGTTACGGTGTGTTGTGCTATGACGCGACCGGCGTAGGGGAGAGTGAGGGCAGCGGGAAAGGCGGCTTATCACAACCCGCGCTCGATCTGCAAGCGGCACTGCGATACACCGAAGAGGATGAGCGTTTGTCATCCCTTCCGATCCTGTTGTACGGTCATTCCGCCGGAGGCTATGCGGCGGCGACCGGTATGGATCATGATCGCGTCAAAGCGGCTGTCATCATATCGGGCTTTGAAAACCCCGTACAGCTGATGCGTGAATCCGCGCGACCTTATGTCGGCTTCCTTGCCGATATCGAATATCCGTTTTTGCTGTTGGAAAACCGCCTGTTGTTCGGCGATATGCCTTGTGTATCTGATCGCATCGAAAATGCGTCGGCACCGGTAGCCGTGTTTGAGGGCGCTGATGACGAACGAGTCCCGCTCTCTCAGCGGCTGAGTACGACTCTGGATAAAACCGATCAAGCCGGAATCAACCTCACCGTGTATGACGAGCCGTTACGCAGCGGTCACAGCGGGATCTGGCTGTCGGAGAACGCGCTCCGCTATCGTGCCGATCACCCGGAGGATACCCCTGTCGATATGGCAAAAAGCAACCAACTTGACCCGAGTTTTATCAATACAGTGTTGTCTTTCTATCATTCGGCGCTGGGATAGATTTTTAAAATAGTCTTGTATCTTGATCGATTATCATGTATGATAATAGCAATTACCAACGGGAAGTGACATCATGAAACTGAAAAACGAATTTATCGTACACAATATCGGAGATGAGACCCTCTTAGTGCCGACCGCAGAAGCGAGCTTTCACGGTCTGGTGCAGGGCAATAAAACAGTGGATACGATATTGAGCTGCTTAAAGGAAGATACAACGGAAGAAAAGATTCTTGATTCTTTAAAAGAAAAATACGACGGTGATGAGGAAGATATGCGTGCGGATATCGCCGATGTTATCAAAAGACTGCGCGCGATCGGAGCCATCGATGAGTAAATCCAGTTTTGAAGAGGTGCTTGCCGAAAAAGGCGAGCTGATCTATACCAACGTCGGCGACAGCATGTATCCGCTGATCCAACCGCGCGATCTGCTGGTCATCAAACGACCCGAGCTGCCGTTAAAACGGCTGGATATCCCGCTGTATAAGCGCGACAGCGGTCAGTATGTCCTGCATCGTATCATCAAGGTGCGCAAGGATGATTACCTGATCTGCGGTGACAATCGCGTGGGAGTGGAGTCGGGTATTACCGATCGGCATATTATCGGTGTGCTCACCGAGATCATTCGTGACGGTGAGACCATCTCGGTCTACAGCCCCAAAAAGCGCCTCTACGCACATGTATACAGTGACTTTATGCCGATCAAACGCGTTATCTTCCGCTTGAAGTATGTTTTCAGAAAGCGGTAATTCTCTACCTGCCTGCTGTGATGATAGTGGTGTTGACTCTTCGAACAAGAAAAGAGAGATAATCACGATGAAGAGAATCGTTTTGCTGATCCTTGCCTGATGTCTTTCGTGACGTTTTGTGCGTTTGATCTCGCACAACGGAGAGAAATAAAACGAACCCCGCCGAAAAAGGCGGGGTTTTCATCTGTGCTTGATCGTCGATGCATGGAATGAAAAACATTTCCACGGCAATCTCAACCGATCATCATTGTCATTGCGAGGCGTTCATGCCGTGGCAATCTCAACCGATTATCATTGTCATTGCGAGGCGTTCATGCCGTGGCAATCTCAACCGATCATAAAGTTTCTCTTTTCAGACGGAAGGCGACGGAGCGCTTGAGGTATTTGAGGTAATCCGCGTCGTGGCACATGCTCTTCTCGGGGTTATCACTGAGCTTTGCGACTGGCTTGCCGTTGACGTATTGGAGCTTGATGACGATGTTCAGCGGCTCGGCACAGGTATCGTTAGAGCAGAAGGTGCCGATGCCGAAGCTGACCTTGGCTCTGTCCTTGAAGTAGTCAAAGAGCTTTTGCGCGCGGTCAAAATCCAGACCGTCGGAGAACAGCAGCAGCTTTGTCCGGGGATCAACGCCGTAGCTCTCGTAGTGCTTGATGATCTTCTCGCCCCATTCATACGGATCGCCCGAATCGTGCCGCACACCGTTGTAGTTGTTGACCATGGAGCGGTTGAAGTCCATCAGAAACAGGTCGGTGGTGATGGTATCGGTCAGGGCGGTACCGTTGTCGCCGTCGTATTCGTCATACCAGTCGCGCATGGCGTAATGGTTGGTGTAGGCGAGGGGATAGCGGTCGATGCCCTGGTACATCTGCACGAACTCATGCGCATAGGTGCCGATGGGGGTGAGGTTGTATTTCATCGCGAGGTAGACGTTGGAGGTGCCGATACATTTGTCGGTTTCGGTGGACAGTCGGCGCACCACGACGTCCTCCCACTCGCGCGAGAGTCGTCTGCGGCAGCCGAATTCGGCAAACTTGAAGGTGTAGGTGCCGTTGTTCAGCGCCTCGATCTTCGCGTTGAGCTTTTCCTCGGCGGATTTCAAGAGGGTGTCATAATCGTATGACATGCGGAAGTAGACCTCGTTGACGATCTCTAAGAGGTGGATCTCGAACTGCATCGCCGAGAACAGGGGGCCGTCTACGATGATCGACAGCTCGCCGTCCTTGCTCAGCTCGGTGGTGACATATTCGCGGATCGGTCGCCACAGTCTCAGGAACTCCACATAGTCGTTTTTGATGAAGCGGATGGAGCGCAGATAATCCAGCTCATCCTTTCTGAATCGCAGGGTGCACAGATGGTCGATCTGGGAGTTGATCTCGTCGAGCATCTCCTGTGTGAATCTCACGTCCTTATTGCGGCATTTAAAGTAGTATTTACCGCACAGATCAGTGTGCTTATGGAAAATAACCTGATCCATATTGAATTTATACAGATCGGTGTCCAGTAACGATATGACTATCGGATCGAGTTTCATGTTAGGATTCCTTTCGTGCCGAAGTAGATTGAATGGCTCGGCGTATACATCATAATACTTTCTGTTTGATAAGTCAAGCAAAGGGCGTTTTCGGTATCGGATTCCCTCGAATTGATTGACATTATTTGCAATTTTGTTTATCATATATTTAATATTGCAAATATTAACGAGGCAAATACATGAACGAAAACTATATGATCGATTATCCCCGCTTGACGATGTATCAGATGGTGGAGAATTGCGCGAATATCAATCCGAAGGATAACGCCCTGGAGTTCTACGGTAAGCTGATATCCTACGGCGAGCTGATCCGGCGGATCGAGCGCTGCGCCAAGGCGTTCAAGGCACTGGGGATCCAAAAGGGCGACGCGGTGACGTTGTGCCTGCCGAATATCCCGCAGACAGTGGAGTGCTTTTATGCCTTGAACCGCATCGGCGCGATCGCCAACATGATCCATCCCCAGTCCGCGCAGAATGAGATCACCTATTATCTGAACCTCAGCGAGAGCAAAGCGATCGTCACGGTCGATCTGTTCTGTGAGACGGTGCAGAACGCGATTGAAAACGCCGATCACCCCGTGAAGGAGATCGTCTGCCGTATGCAGGAGGAACTGCCCTTCTTCCTGTCGGTCGCCTACTTTATCAAAAAGGGCAAGGATTATCTGAAGTATCCGAACATCGATTACGGCATGTTATATAAGGATTTCCTGAAGGGCGCTGATACAGTCGATTCCGTCGGGATCGAACCGTTTGAAGAAGATCGCACCTCGGTCATTCTCTACAGCGGCGGCACCTCGGGATTTCCCAAGGGTATCTGTCTGACCGACTTCAACTTCAACGCGCTCGCCATGCAGGGCTTTGAGGCGCTGAATTTTGATGCGAAACGCGGCATGAGGCTGCTCAGCTGTATGCCGATGTTCCACGGCTTTGGGTTGGGCATCAACATCCATGTCGGTCTGGTCTTCGGCGCACTGTGCATGCTGATGCCGACCTTCAATAAACATACCTACGCCAAGGCGTTATTACAGAAAAGGCCCAATTTCATCGCGGGCGTCCCCACGATATTTGAAGCACTGTTACATCTGCCTGAGTTGGAGGGCAAAGACCTGTCTTATCTGCTCGGGATGTTCTGCGGCGGTGATTCCCTTTCCGTTGAGCTCAAGCGCAAGATCGATACCTTCCTCCATGAGCACAACGCCCCTATCCAGGTGCGCGAGGGCTACGGCTTGACCGAATGTGTCACCGCAAGCTGTCTGACCCCGACGAATGAATATCGTGAGAACAGCATCGGACTGCCGTTCCCCGATATGGTCTATCAGATTGTCCGCCCCGGCACCGATGACGTACTGCCGTATGGGGAAGAGGGCGAGATCATCCTGCGCGGCCCCACCCTGATGAAGGGGTATTTGAAGAATCCCGAAGAGACCGCAAAGACATTGCGAACGCTCGCCGACGGCAACATCTGGCTCTATACGGGTGACCTCGGTTCCATGGACGAGGACGGCTATGTCTATTTCAAACAGCGTATCAAGCGCATGATCATCACCAACGGTTACAACGTCTATCCCGGTCAGATCGAGAACGTCATCGACGGCATGGACGAGGTGGCGTACAGCTGTGTCATCGGCGTCAGGGATCCCCGCCGTATCCAAAGGGTACGCGCCTATATCGTATTGCATGACGGCGTCGAGCCGACAGAGCAGTTAAAGCAGAAGATTATGGATGAACTCGCACTGCATGTTGCCAAGTATGCATTGCCCAAGGAGATCATCTTCCGCGATGAACTGCCCAAAACGCTGGTCGGCAAGGTCGCCTATCGAAAACTGGAAGAAGAGGCAAACGCCGAAGAGGAGGAAAAATCATGAAACTGAGTTGGCACGGAACCGCATCGATCCTGCTCGAGTCCGACGGTTATCGGATCGCTTTCGATCCCTTTTTGACCATCCCGCTGCATGAGACCACCTGCCGCAGAAAACTGCACGCCATCAAATACCGTACCGCGGATTCCGTTTTGGTGACCCACGGCCATTTTGATCATATCATTGATATCCCGCGATTGTACAAGGATTCCGATACGCTGATCTACGCCACGAGTGCGCCCTGTAAAACCCTGATGAAGCGCAGCATGGAACGCGAACAGCTCCGTGTGATCATCCCCGGCGCGACCTTTAGGCTCGGCAGCTTTACCATCCGCGTTTTTCAGGGCAAACACTGTCGTTTCGATCTTGGCATCATACTGAAAACCCTGCTCAAGCCGGATTCCTTTTTCCATCTCAAGCGGCTGATGGAGCTGGTTAAGCTCAACCGCATTTACGCGGAGAACGGTGAGACGCTCTTTTATGAGATCGAAGCCGAGGGCAAGCGCATCCAGCTTTTGGGCAGTATGGGGCTCGATCTCGATACCGTGTATCCGACCGGCGCCGATGTGTTGATCCTGCCGTTCCAGGGGACTTCCAACCCCGCCCGCACGGTGGTGCCGATCATCAACAGGCTCCAACCGAAGAGGGTCTATCTCGATCATTATGACAACACCTTCCCGCCGATGTCGTCCCATGTCGATACGGTGAACTTTACCGCAAGGCTGCTGCGTCACGGCATCCCCGCCGCGGCGTTGAAGCGCGGAAAGACTTATGAGATATAAGATAGTTTAAAAGAGGAAGCAAATTATGGCAAGGACAAAATATAAGAGAAAATGGGGCGATCGCCGCGACGGCAGACGCGTTAAGGCGACCGGTATGCAGACGATCATCGCGAGCCTGTGGCCGAAGCGCACCGACAGCGAGGTGTATCTGCACGATACGATCGACGTCACCGAAATGGTAAAGTTCGTCGAGCAAAAGAACCTCGAGCACCCCGATCTGAAAACCACCTTCTTCCACTGTGTGATCGCGGCGGTTGCCAAGATGGTCAGAGAACGCCCCCTGATGAACCGCTTTGTGCAGGGACGGCGCATGTATGAGCGCTTTGATATCAGCGTGGCATTTGTCGCGAAGCTGGCATTTGAGGATCATGCGGAGGAAGCGCTCCTGTTCTTTGTCCCCAAGGATACCGACACCGTTGACAACGTCAGTCAGATGGTCGTCAACAAGGTCAAAAAGGTTCGTTCACGCGGCAATAAAAAAGCGGGCGTTGATGAACTGCTCGACAAGGTAGCGGCATTCCCTCGTCCGATCGTCATGCTGATCTGCAAGCTCGTGCGATGGCTCGATTTCTGGGGCAAGAATCCCGCGGCGCTGACCGAGGGCGATCCGCACTATGCGACCGTCCTGCTCTCTAACCTCGGATCGATCAAGTGCCCCGCCGTCTATCATCATCTCAACAACTACGGCACCAACAGCATCATGGTCACCATCGGTACGATCCATGACGAAGAACGCCTCATGCCCGACGGCTCAAAAGAGATCCGCAAGGTTTGCGATATCGGCGCGACGCTCGATGAGCGGATCGGCGACGGCTTCTACTTTGCCCGCAGTCTGAAACTGATCCATTATATCTGCGCTCACCCCGAGCTGCTGGATCAGCCGATAGGGGAGAACAGCGGATTTGATTATCAATAGGGTTATTTCGGTCAAGAGCTTGCATAAACAGATCGTTTGTGTTAGACTATGGACGTAAAACAATGAAATAAATGGAGGCTACCCATGAAAAGAATTGTTTGTGTATTGCTGATCGCGCTCTTCTGCGTCGGTTTGGCGGCGTGCTCAAAGAAGCAGAATGATCCCGGCGCCACTTCCGATTCAGCGTCATCCGCCGCAACGCCCCTTGAAGCGACCCGGGCTGCTGAAGCCGACGCCAAGACATCCGGTAAGACATACGCGACCGTTAAAGAATACCTGGATACACCCGAGGTGCAGTCGCAGATTAACTCCACCATCGAATCCAACAAGACCGATGATATGCAAATGTCGGTCTATGCGGAAGGCGATGATACGCTGGTCTATGATTACAGCTTTACAAAGACTTATGATGAGAACGATGTTGCCGAGCTCAAATCCGGACTGGATAAGGCGCTGGAGGAAAAGGGTTCCACCTTTACCTCTGTTGCCGGCACGCTTAAAACCTATGTTGATGTTGAGAATCCCAAGGTAAAGGTCGTCTACCGCAACGGCGATAACGCTGTCATCACCGAGAGAACTTTTGAATAAACGTACAATGCCCGTCATGATTGGCGGGCTTTTCTTTTATTAGTGTTCAGTGGTCAGTGATTGGTTTTGAAGAGTCAAATGCGCCGTCAGATTTGTGCGAGGGTTAAGTGTTCGGCGGACGCTTTCGTGTTTGCGATGGGGCAGTTGATTCAAAATTGTCATTGCGAGGGGTCAAAAGGCTCCCTTTCCTAAGGGAGCTGTCTGCGAAGCAGACTGAGGGTTGCTAAAAGCTGTGTTGCTCTCAACCTCAATCAAATGTCATTGCGAATCGCCGTCAGGCGGTGTGGCAATCTCAACAAATACAACCAAAAATTTCCTAAAATAATCTTATGAAAACTATTGACAGTCACATGAACCTGTGATATAATCAAACAAACCCAATAAGGAGGTCGCGTGATGATAGATAATCCAAATGACCGACAACCGTGCAGAATTGCGGAATACCTGCCGCTGATCCGTGCGACAGACGGACTGACACTCAGCCAGGTCTGCACATTGAGCGCGCTGGAGCCGTCAACGATCCAGAACTGGATCAAGCGCGGTTATGTACCGCATCCGGTGGGGAAGAAGTATCGTGAACGCCACTTGGCGCGCATCCTGCTGATCGCTCAGCTTAGAGAGAGTATGCAGATCGATCGCGTCGGTGAACTGCTCCGCTATGTCAACGGCGACGCCGATGATGAGAGCGATGATATCATTACGGAAGAGGCGTTGTATGACCTGTTCTGTGATATCGCGCAGGAGCTATCTGAAAAGCTTACCCCGCCCGATCAAATAGGGCAGAGAGTCGCGGTGTTCCTCGATAACAGCGTCAAGACCACTGATTCCGCAAAGCTGACTACGGCGTTGACAGTGATGGCAACCACATATATGGCAAATCAATATAAGCGATCCGCAGATGCGTTGTACGCACAGCAGATCGGTGATTTGCCGCAATCAAGGTGAGGATCATGGAAAACAATCAAACCGATTTTATGAAGAACAGACCCGTAGCAGCCAACGCCAACCAGATCAAGGACGTGTTCGGGTCACAGAAGAAATCCACTTTTACAACCGTCAGCGCGGTGCTGAGTGTGATCACCTTCGTGCTGATGATGATCTCGATCTTTACGGGCAACCGACTGATGATGGTCATCTTCATCCCCGTATTCATCGGGCTGATGATCTCGTTCTTCGTCGCGAAACGTGCCGACAGACAGAATGCCCCTGTTGAAAAGGCAGAGGAGAATAAGGAGGCGTTATTCAAGGATCATGATGTTTAATTTGTTTCGACCCTTTCGCCGCGGGCGTACTATCCCGATTCCGCTCTTTATCCCGATCCATCGCAGGCGTCGGTTCCTGTGCTGACCCCCGTTCGGATTCTTCTATTGGAGGTAGACTATGAGTACAATGACAATCATATGGCTGGTGATCGCGATCGTGATGGGCGTGCTGGAGGCGTGTACCGTCCAGCTGGTATCGTTATGGTTCGCGATCGGCGGCGTGGCGGCATGTATCACCTCGCTGTTCACGGATAAACTAACGATACAGTTGATCGTGTTCGTCGTCGTGACGGCGATCGCTCTCGCGGTGACCCGACCGATCGTCAAACGGATGAAGCAAAAACGCCCGGAGGCCACCAACGCCGACCGCTATATCGGCAAGCACGGCATCGTCCTGCAGGATATCGACAACGCCCGTGCCAAGGGACTGGTCAAGGTCGATAACGAGAAGTGGACGGCACGCAGTGCGGACGGTCAGCCGATCAAAGAGGGCGAGGATGTCACCGTCACCGCGATCGAGGGCGTCAAGCTGATCGTCAGTATAACTAAGAGCTAAGAAATAAGAAATAAGAAATAAGAACTATATATCCATGTATCATGGAGAAAGGAAAGTATCATGTCAATCGTATCATTCATCGTCCTTGCTGTGATCGCACTGGCTGTGATCATCATCATCGCGCGCAACATCAAGATCGTTCCCCAGGCGCACGCCTTTGTCATCGAGCGTCTCGGCGCGTATCATCAGACATGGGGCACGGGTCTGCACTTGAAGGTGCCGTTCATCGACAGGATCTCCAAGCGTGTATCGCTCAAGGAGCAGGTCGTGGATTTCCCGCCCCAGCCGGTTATCACCCGCGATAACGTCACCATGCAGATCGACACCGTCGTGTATTTTGAGATCACCGATCCCAAGCTCTATACCTACGGTGTAGAACGTCCGCTCAGTGCGATCGAGAACCTGACCGCCACCACCCTGCGCAACATCATCGGTGACCTGGAGCTCGACTCCACCCTGACCTCGCGCGACACCATCAACGACAAGATCCGTATCATCCTCGATGAAGCCACCGACGCGTGGGGCATCCGCGTGATCCGCGTTGAGCTCAAGAACATCCTGCCTCCGCGTGAGATCCAGGATGCCATGGAGAAGCAGATGAAGGCGGAGCGTGAGCGCCGTGCCCGCATCCTCGATGCAGAGGGTGAGAAGCGCTCCCAGATCCTCGTTGCCGAAGGCTTAAAGGAATCCGCGATCCTCAAGGCAGACGCCGTCAAGGAAAGTAAGATCCGTGAGGCAGAAGGTGAAGCACAGGCGATCTTAGCGGTTCAAAAGGCATATGCCGACTCCCTGCGCATGCTCAGTGAAGCAAACCCGAGCGAGAAGGTCATCGAGCTCAAATCGCTTGAAGCCCTGCAGAAGGTGGCCGACGGTCAGGCAACCAAGCTGATCATCCCCTCCGATATGCAGAACATCGCGTCCCTCGCCACCTCCGTCAAGGAAATGGTGACGGATAAATAATCCTATCATTGCGAATCTCCGTTAGGGGATGTGGCAATCACAGTCGAATAATAATCAGGAGCAGTCCGGCCGGGCTGCTCCTTTGCTGTTCAATGATTCTGTTTGCTGCGTATTCCCGCCCTGTCATCCGCGTCTGAGGCAATCTGCATCAGCGCCATAAGCGCAACGCCGAAGAAGCCGCCGAGCATCAGCCCGATGATGAATCCGATCATTGTGATCCCTCCCTGAATCATGATTTGTCATTGCGAAGGGCGCAATCGTTAAGGCTGAGATTGCCGCGCCGGAACGAGGTTCCTCCTCGTAATGACGATCTGAATTGCGCCCTGTGGCAATCTCAACCAATAAAAAGGTTGAATCGCCTGTTGCTTGTAACGGGGATATTCATTTCATAATTAACGATTGTGTGTGAATATATATTTATATTTTATTATTCTCTATACGCATTATAAATATACGTTTATGCTGTACAATACTATATATAGCGCCCCTATCGGGAGAAAGTACAAAATATGTTAAAACTTTGTAACTGAAAAATACCCTTTTGTTACTTGCAAACCACAATATATTGTGCTATTATTCTAATTGCAATCAAGATAAAGTGTGTTTACACCGCATATATTGTATTGAAATCAAAGAATCTTTAGGAAATGAGGAGTTTATTATGACAGTAACAGTCACAGGCGGCAGCCTTTCAAAAGCAGAAATCAACGCGTATGTACAGCAGCTCAAGGAGAAGAATCCCGACAAGGTGATCACCTCCGTATCCTTCACTGTAGACGGTGAGTATGTTGATATGAGCTACACCTACGACAACGTCCCCTTCGAGCGTATCCGCCGTATCACCGGTTATCTTGTCGGTACCGTTGACCGCTTCAACGACGCAAAGCGCGCTGAGGTTCGGGACAGAGTCAAGCATTCTATCGATTGCGGCTGTTCTCTGGAGGAGATCGCGTAACTTTTCGCGATAATGAACCATAATACCTTGACATATGCTGTCGATGGTATTATAATCTTGAAAGCTGAATAACTGATCACTTATCAAGAGCGACTGAGGGACAGGCCCTGTGAAGTCCGGCAACCTGCGTGAGTAAGGTGCTAAATCCTGCGGGTTTACCGAAAGATGAGTTAAGCGCTCCGTACGGTAACCCGTGCGGAGTTTTTGTTTTAGCGATCAGTGGTCAGTGATTAGTGGTCAGTGACTAGTGGTCAGTGATTTGTGATCAGTGCTGTTTAGTATAATATGGAAATGAGGTACGATTATGTCATATTTATTTACATCTGAATCCGTCACCGAGGGTCATCCCGATAAGGTGTGCGACCGTGTGTCCGATTCCATCCTTGACGCGATCTTGGCGCAGGACAAAAACGCGCATGTCGCGTGTGAGACAACGGCTACGACAGGCCGCATCAATGTGATGGGTGAGATCTCCACGACCGCTGATGTCGATTTTGAGCAGGTCATCCGTGACGCTGTCTGCGAGATTGGCTATGACAGCAAGGCGGCGACCTTTGACGGTCACACCTGTGATGTGAATGTATTTTTGGATCAGCAGAGCCCCGATATCGCGATGGGCGTCAACGCTTCCTACGAGCTCAAGGATGGTGAGGAGGCCGCTGAGAATCAGCTCGGCGCGGGCGATCAGGGTATGATGTTCGGCTATGCCTGTGATGAAACACCCGAGCTCATGCCGCTGGCGATCTCCTTGTCGCATAAGCTGGCAAAGCGCCTCACACAGGTGCGTAAGGACGGCACCCTGCCGTACCTGCGCCCCGATGGCAAAACACAGGTCACCATCGAATATGACGGCGACACTGCCAAGCGTGTGGACACCGTTGTCGTGTCGACTCAGCATGACGAGGAGACCTCTCTCGATACCATCCGCAGAGACCTGATCGAGCAGGTCATCCGTCCCATCATCCCCGAGAATCTGATCGATGACAGCACCAAGATCTTTGTCAATCCGACCGGCAGATTTGTCATCGGCGGTCCCGAGGGCGATTCCGGCTTGACCGGCAGAAAGATCATCGTCGATACCTACGGCGGTTACGCGCGTCACGGCGGCGGCGCTTTCTCGGGTAAGGATCCGACAAAGGTTGACCGCAGCGCGGCGTATTTCGCGCGCTATATCGCGAAGAACATCGTAGCCGCGGGTATCGCGAAGAAGGCGGAGGTACAGCTCGCCTATGCGATCGGCGTGGCAAAGCCCGTGTCGGTCATGGTTGAGACCTTTGGTACCTCGCAATATACCAATGAGCAGATCGCCGCTGCTGTCAACAAGGTGTTTGACGCGCGTCCAGCGTCCATCATCCGCACGCTCGATCTGCTGAATACACAATACGCGCCCTTGGCGGCATACGGCCATATGGGTCGCGAGGAGCTTGGCGTCCGCTGGGAGAATACCGACAAGACTGACGCGCTCTTAAAGGCGCTTGCATCATAATAGAGAAATAATCGATCCCGAAGACGGAGCCGCACGGCTTTGTCCTCGGGATTCTTTTTTATTCGTCATTGCGAAGCCCTTGACGCGCGCGTCCACGCGTGTCGGGACTGTGGCAATCTCAACCAATTCAAAGTCGATAACGGAAAAGATGCGCACGCGCCTCCGCGTCATCCAATCAGCCCGAAGGATACCGACAGCGCCTGATTGATCTGCTTCATCGACTGCACGTTGACAGAACCCATCTTCTCTCTGAGTCTGCGTTTATCTAATGTACGAACCTGTTCGAGCAAGACAACGCTGTCCTTGTATAAGCCGCAGTCACGCGCTTCGATCGGGATATGCGTGGGCAGCTTTGTCTTATCTGTCTTACTGGTGATCGCCGCCGCGATGACGGTGGGGGAGTAGCGATTCCCCACATCATTCTGGATGATCAGCACGGGTCGTACACCGCCCTGCTCCGATCCGACCACCGGACTGAGATCGGCATAATAGATATCGCCGCGTTTGATATGCAATTTCTTCACACTCCTGAATTTGTTTCATCTGCCATTATCTTTGACAGTTTGCCGCGTTTTATTCCGACAATCAAAGATCAACATGATTTGAAAATCATTCATACTTGTGTTACAATAGAAAAAGGTTGCGAGATCAACTCGTTATAACCGTTATTATTGTATGATGCGAGATGGATAAAGTGAGTAAAAGAACCAAAGGAATCCTGCTTCTGATCTTATCGGCGTTTTTCTTCGCCTGTATGAATATGTTTGTCAAGCTCAGCGGCGATGAGCTGCCTGTGTTCCAAAAGGTGTTTTTCCGCAACGCGATGGCGTCGGTGATCGCTTTTATTGTTCTTTTGAAGAATAAAGCACCCCTGCGACCGACTGTCAAGGGCAGCTGGAAGTTCCTGGTATTGCGGACGTTATTTGGCTTGACAGGCGTGGTCTGCAATTACTATGCGCTCGAGACGCTGGTGCTGTCCGATGCGTCCATCCTCAATAAGATGTCGCCCTTCTTCGCGGTGATCTTCTCATTTATCTTCATTCATGAGCGCCCGAAGCTCTATCAATGGCTGATCCTCGGCGGCGCGTTATTCGGTACGATCTTCGTCATCAAGCCCAGCTTTGCCAACGCTGCTTTCATCCCCGCATTGGTGGGATTCTTAGGCGGCGTATGCGCGGGAGCGGCTTACGGGTGTGTGCGCAAGCTTGGATTGATGGGGGAGAGCAACCCGTTTATCGTGTTCTTCTTCTCGACGGCGTCCACCCTGATCGTCACACCGATCATGATCGCGGGCTATGTCCCGATGACGGCGTTGCAGTGGGTGTATCTGCTGAGTGCCGGTGTCAGCGCGGCGCTCGCGCAGTTCTCCATCACCGCGGCGTATACCTACGCGCCCGCCAAGGAGATTTCCGTCTATGATTTCAGCCAGATCATTTTCGCGTCGCTGATGAGCCTGATCGTGTTCCAGCAGGTGCCCGATATCTGGAGTGTCGTCGGCTATGTCATCATCATTTCGATGGCGGTGCTGAATTATATTCTCAGCAGAGAAAAAGTAACTAAAATATCAGAGTGACATTTTGACTTTATCGGCATATTGCCGATATTGACTTTTTTGCATAATTGTGATACATTTTTAACAGACAATTAATAAAGGCTGTGACGAAGACGGTCAAGGCATTGTTTTTTCAGAGAGTCGGCGGCTGGTGTGAGCCGATAGAATGAGCCTGAGTACCCATCGCTTCTGAGCCGGGAGCCCGAAAAGTGATACATTCGTATGCTGAGTAGATACTCCCCGTGATTGCTGCGTAAAGGCATAGGGATTCATATCGGTTGAGATTGCCACGGCTCGACACGCGTGTCAAATGCCTCGCAATGACAATTTATATCGATCCTGAGAGTGGCAGTAGCAATACTGCAAATTGAGTGGTACCGCGGATGTGATTTTTCACGCTCGTCTCAATGTTGAGACGGGCGTTTTTTGTTTAGTGAACAGTTTTCAGTGAACAGTGAACAGTTGTTGACGGGCTCTGCCCGTACCCGATTATTTTTTTTCGGAGTGAAGCGACCTGAGATTCTGACCACTAATCACTAACCACTGACCACTTGTATCATAGTCATCATACTTTTTCATATAAACATCGATTGGGAGGAAACACCATGTCAGTTGTAGATAACGAAAAACTCGTCGAGGTCGCTAAGCGTATTCGAGAAATGCGCGAGATCAGCGGCTTCTCCGTTGAGGAAATGGCGGAGAAAACCGAGGTATCCGTCTCTGAGTACAAGGCGTATGAGAACGGTACCGAGGATTTTCCCTTCACCTTTATCCACAAGTGCGCGTTGGCGTTCGGACTGGGCATCACCGATATTTTGGAGGGTGAGTCCGCACGACTCAAGAGCTACACCGTGACCCGTCGCGGCGGCGGCAGACAGACTGCCGAGGAGGAGGGTATCTCCATCGTCAACGTCGCGCCGATGTTCAAGAACAAGATCGCCGAGCCGTATTTTTGTAAGTACGACTATAACGAGAGCCTGCAGAATAAGCCGATCCACCTCACCAAGCACGCGGGACAGGAATTCGACTTTGTCCTGTCGGGCAAGATGAAGATCCAGATCGGCAACAACTTTGAGGAGCTCGCTGCGGGCGACAGCATCTACTATAATTCCTCCACGCCTCACGGCATGATCGCGATCGGCGGCGAGGACGTCAAGTTCATCGCCATCATCCTGCCCGGTGAGAAAGAGGCGGAGGAGCGCGATGACGAGGTCATGAAGGCGCATGTCAAGCAAAAATCCGCTATCACGGGTCAGTTCGTTCGCACCCTCGAGGATGAGAACGGCTGCCTCAAGGCGATCAGCTTCCGCAATGAGGATAAGTTCAACTTTGCGTTCGACTGCGTTGACGCGATCGCGAATAACACACCCGATAAGCTCGCGATGCTCCATGTGGATAAGAACATGGTCGAGCGCCGCTTTACCTTCAACGATATGAAGCGCCGTTCCAATCAGGCGGCGAACTACTTCAAGTCCCTCGGCATCAAGAAGGGCGACCGTGTCATGCTGGTGTTAAAGCGCCATTACCAGTTCTGGTTCAGCATGCTCGCGCTGCATAAGCTGGGCGCGATCGCGATCCCCGCGACCAACCAGCTGTTGGCGCATGACTTTGAGTATCGTTTCCAATCTGCGGGCGTTTCCGCGATCGTCGCGACTGCCGACGGTCTGGTTGCCGATTCCGTCGATGAAGCGCAGAAGACCTCTCCGACCTTACAAACCAAGATCATGGTTGGCGGCACCAGAGAGGGCTGGCATGACTTTGACGCGGAGTTTGAGATGTACTCCACCCATTATTATCGCACGGTCGAGACCCCCTGCGGCGACGACACCATGGTCATGTTCTTTACCTCGGGTACGACAGGCTATCCGAAGATCGCCAACCATAGCTACAAATATGCGCTCGGTCACTATGTCACCGCCAAGTACTGGCACGGCGTTGACCCCGACGGCTTGCACTTCACCATCTCCGACACCGGCTGGGGTAAGGCGTTATGGGGCAAGTTCTACGGTCAGTGGCTCAGTGAGGGTGCGGTCTTCACCTACGACTTCGACCGCTTCCACGCGGACGACATCCTGCCGATGTTCAAAAAATATAACATCACCACCTTCTGCGCGCCGCCTACCATGCTGCGCATGATGATTAAGGAGGATCTGAGCAAGTACGATCTGTCGAGCATCACTCATATGACAACGGCAGGCGAGGCGCTCAACCCCGAGGTCTGGCGCCAGTTCCGCAAGGCGACGGGCTTGAGGATCATGGAGGGCTTCGGTCAGACCGAGACCACTCTCACCATCGGCAACCTCTTCGGTACAACCCCCAAGCTCGGCTCGATGGGTAAGCCCATCCCCGGCTATGACATCGATATCGTTGATCCCGACGGCAATCCTGTTCCCGACGGCGAGCCCGGTGAGATCATCATCCGCACCGACAAACGCGTTCCCTGCGGTCTGTTCAAGGGCTATTATAATAATGAAGAAGCCACCAAAGAGGCGTGGCACGACGGCATGTATCACACCGGTGATACCGCTTGGCGTGATGAGGACGGCTATTTCTGGTATGTCGGCAGAACCGATGACGTCATCAAGAGCTCCGGCTACCGTATCGGACCGTTCGAGATCGAGTCTGTCATCATGGAGCTGCCCTATGTCCTCGAGTGCGGCGTATCTCCCGCGCCCGATCCTGTAAGAGGTCAGGTCGTCAAGGCGTCCATCGTGCTCGTCAAGGGAACCGAGGGTACCGACGAGCTCAAGAAGGAGATCCAGGACTACGTCAAGACCCATACCGCTCCGTATAAATATCCGCGTATCGTCGTCTTCAAGGACAGCCTGCCCAAGACGATCAGCGGCAAGATCCAGCGCAATAAGCTGTAATAATAATGTAATGTAGGGGAGGGGCTTTGAGGAGTTGTCCAAATCTTTGATTTGGTGTACAACTCCCATGCAACAGCGCTCCAAGAACAGGCAAAGCCTGTGATTGGCTAAGCGCCACTGTGCTCCTCCCGAAACATTTCCGAGCGATGTCAGTTAAATGCGCAGCAGATGAAGTATTTACCGTAGGGGATGACGCTTGCGACATCCCGAGCATGACGGGCGTTTCTGATATCGAAAACGGTAGATAGGCAACAATCGCTTCTGCCATGCGGGTCGTCGGACACGCGTGTCCGACGACCCCTACAATTCTATCCGACGTTCCATACATTTATCTATTGACAAAAACAGAATCATGTGATATGATTAGACGAGCTAAAGGCTATGACGAAGAGGGCGCGGTTCTCTCATCATTCAGAGAAAGAGCGGTTGGTGCAAGCTCCTATGATGGATTCCGTGTTTGTAGCTTCTGAGCCGGGGAGAAGAAAGTATCCTATGATATGATTAGACCTCCTCCGTGATTGCTGCGTAAATGCATAGGGGTTAGCATATCAATTGTCATTCCCTTTTGATCGGTTGAGATTGCCGCGTCGGCGGTTTTGCCGTCTCCTCGCAATGACGATTGAGAAATACAGACCCTGAGAGTGGCAGTGCTGAGATATCAGCCTGCAATTTGAGTGGTACCGCGGGTGTTATGCGCTCGTCTCAAAGTGATGACTTTGGGATGAGCGTTTTTTAATTTAAAGTGGAAAATGGATAGTGGAAAGTGGAAAGTGGAAAATGGAAAGTGGAAAGTGGAAAGTGTAAAATACTATCATAATTCGGAGCGAAGCGACCCGAAACTTTCCATTTTCAACTGTCAACTTTCAACTTCCAAAACGCGAAGCGTTTCCCGCAATTTCCCATTTTCCACTATCAACTATCCATTTGTATGAGTGTTATGAGAACGAACGGAAGGAAGGTATCTTATGGAGAATCTAACGACCATAGATCAAAAAATAAAAGAAATGGCGACCCGAATTCGCGAACTGCGCGAACTCGAGGGCAAGACCATCGCCGAGATGGCGGCGTTTACCGACGTCACCGAGGATGAGTACATCGCGTGTGAATCGGGCAAGCAGGATCTGAACTTCGCGTTCATCTACCGCGTCTCTCAGGCGCTGAACGTCAACGTCACCGAGATCATCGAGGGTATTTCCCCGAACCTGAAATCCTATACCGTGACCCGTCGCGGACTCGGTCAAAAGGTAAGTCAGGCGCACGGCATGACCTATTATAACCTCGCTTACGCGTTCCAGAACCGTATCGCGGAGCCCTTGTATGTCAAGAGCAAGTATAATCCCGAGGCGCAGACAAAGCCGATGGAGCTGACCACTCATGACGGTCAGGAGATCGATATCGTCATCGAGGGACAGCTGATGGTGCAGGTCGGCGATCATAAGGAGATTCTCGGCCCCGGCGATACCATCTACTTTGATTCCAACACCCCTCACGGTGAGATGGCAGTCGGCGAGCAGGATTGTATCTTCTACGCGATCGTCCTCAACCCCAAGGGTGAGCCGATCCCCGAGCTGACCACTACCAAGGCGATCGCTGCCGCGAAGGTGGAGAATACCGATACCAAGGAGCGTGTCTGGAAAAAGTTCGTCGACTACGAGGTCAACGAGAACGGCACGCCCACCAAGGTCACCTTCAAGAATGAGGACAAGTTCAACTTCGGCTTCGATGTCATCGATGCCATTTCCTATAAAGATCCCGATAAACTCGCGATGATCCATGTCGCGAACGACAAAACGGAGCACCGCTTCACCTTTACCGATATCCGCCACGCGTCCTGCCAGTGCGCGAACTATTTCAAGAGCTTAGGCATCCGCAAGGGCGACCGCGTTATGCTGATCCTCAAACGTCATTATCAGTTCTGGTTCGCGATCATCGGTCTGCATAAGCTCGGTGCGATCGCGATCCCCGCGACCAACCAGCTCCAGGCGCACGACCTCGAATATCGCTTCAAGGCGGCTGGCGTTTCCGCTATCGTCTGTACCGGCGACGGCTATTCCGCCGCGGAGGTCGAGAAAGCGATGGAGAATTATCCGCAATTAAAGCGCATCATGGTCAACGGTGTGCGCGAGGGCTGGCGCAACTTTGATGAAGAATATAAGCTGTTCTCCTCTCATTTTGAGCGCAAGGAGAGCACTCCCTGCGGCGACGACATCATGCTGATGTACTTCACCTCGGGTACCTCCGGTTATCCGAAGATCGCCGCGCATAGCTACAAGCTCGCGCTGGGTCACTTTATGACCGCGCATTTCTGGCACAATGTCGACCCCGACGGTCTGCACTTCACCATCTCCGACACCGGTTGGGCAAAGGCGGCATGGGGCAAGCTCTACGGACAGTGGCTGTGTGAAGCGCCGATGTTTGTCTATGACTTTGACCGCTTCCATGCCGACGACATCCTGCCGATGTTCGCCAAATACCATATCACCACCTTCTGCGCGCCGCCTACCATGCTGCGCATGATGATCAAGGAGGATATCAGCAAATACGATTTCTCCTCCGTCAAGCGTATGACCACCGCGGGTGAGGCGCTCAATCCCGAGGTGTACAACCAGTTTGAGAAGCTCACCGGCTTGCAGATCATGGAGGGCTTCGGTCAGACCGAGACCGCCGTTATCATCTGCAATATGATCGGCGCGCCGCATAAGATCGGCTCGATGGGCAAGCCCTCTCCGATCTATGACATCCACCTGCTCGACAAGGACGGCAACGACGTGCCCGACGGTGAGCCCGGCGAGATCTGTATCAATATTGCTGAGAAAATGCCCTGCGGTCTGGCAATGTACTATTACAACGACGTCGACTCCACCCGCAAGAACTGGCGCAACGGCTATTATCATACCGGCGACCTCGCATGGCGTGATGAGGACGGCTTCTTCTGGTATGTCGGTCGCGCGGATGACGTTATCAAGAGTTCGGGCTACCGTATCGGACCGTTCGAGATCGAATCGGTCATCATGGAACTGCCGTATGTCCTCGAATGCGGTGTATCTCCCGCGCCCGATCCTGTAAGAGGTCAGGTCGTCAAGGCGTCCATCGTGCTCGTCAAGGGCACCGATGGCACCGAGGAGCTGAAGAAGGAGATCCAGGACTACGTCAAGACCCATACCGCTCCGTATAAATATCCGCGTATCGTCGTCTTTAAGGATAGCCTGCCCAAGACCACCAGCGGTAAGATTCAGAGAAATCTTTTATAGTGGAAAATGGAAAGTGGAAAGTGGAAAGTTAAGGGAGGGCTTCGCCCTCAAATGAATTCCATATCAATCAAAACGCGAGTGTTTCCCACATTTTTCCACTTTCAACTGTCAACTTTCAACTTCAAAATCCGGAGGTTTTAATGACCTACAAACGATTAACTATACTATGCGGTCACTACGGCTCGGGAAAGACCAATATCGCTGTCAATATGGCGCTTGACCTCGCCACAAAGCGGGATCATGTCGCCATCGCCGACCTCGATATCGTCAATCCCTATTTCCGCAGTAAGGACAGTGAGGATGAATTCAAGGAGCACGGCATTCGCCTGATCTGCTCCGATTTCGCGTCCTCCAACGTGGATCTGCCATCCATGCCCGCCGACCTGTATTCGATCACCGATGACAAAACGCTGAGCGTGATCATGGATATCGGCGGCGACGATAGAGGAGCCTACGCGCTCGGCAGACTGCGCGACGCGATCCGCACTGAGAATGACTATGAAATGCTGATGGTCGTCAACAAGTTCCGCCCCCTGACGCCCGACGCGGAGTCCACCATCGAGGTCATGCGCGAGATCGAAGCGGCGTGCGGCATCCCGTTCACGGGCATTATCAACAATTCGAACTTAGCGGTTGAGACATCCGCGGATGATGTTCTTTCCTCTGTGAAGTACGCGGAGGAAGTCGCAAGCCTCGCGAACCTGCCGCTGGTGCTCACCACCGTCGAGGATCATCTTTATGATGATCTCAAGGATAAAATCAGCCCATTATTCCGCTTGAAGCTGCAAAAGAAGCCGATATGATGCCGATTGCGACTGAGAGAAAGCAGTTTATGTTTGACCTCAAGATTTCAGTATTTGGTAACGCTCTGTAGGGTACGGCGCTTGTCGACGTACCGAAACAGCCGATAGATGTATCTGTCGAATAAACATGATCGATCTGAAACCTTCTGCCGTGCGGTACGTCATAAATGCCGTACCCTACAACAGAATCATCATCTTTCCTGTTGCTGTTGATGTTATCTATTAGGTTCTTGTTATTCAAGCGAAATAACCATACATAATAATTATTTATTATAAAGAAGGGAAAATGTATATGGCAAAACTAACATTCAAGACCGACAACTGTAAGGGTTGTGCGCTGTGTGTGGATGCTTGTCCCAAAGGGATCTTGCAGATCGCCACAGACAAAATCAACAAGAAGGGTCATCATCCCGTAGAGTGCACCGATATGGACGCCTGTATCGGTTGTGCTTCCTGCTACATGATGTGCCCCGACTGTATTATCAAGGTAGAAAGGTGATGAAAAACGATGGCAGATAAGATTTTGATGAAAGGTAACGAAGCGATCGCCGCTGCCGCTATCAAGGCGGGCTGTCTGCATTACTTCGGTTACCCGATCACCCCTCAGACCGAGATAGCTGCCTATATGGCGAAGGTTATGCCCAAGGTCGGCGGAACCTTCCTGCAGGCAGAGTCCGAGATCGCCGCGATCAACATGGTATACGGCGTGGCGTCCGCGGGCAAACGCGTGATGACTTCTTCTTCCTCTCCCGGCGTATCGCTGAAGGGTGAAGGTTTATCCTACTTAGCAGGCTCCGACCTGCCCTCGCTGATCGTTAATGTACAGCGCGGCGGTCCGGGTCTCGGCGGCATCCAGCCCTCCCAGTCCGACTACTTCCAGTCCACCCGCGGCGGCGGTCACGGCGACTATCACATGATCGTCCTCGCTCCCGCGTCCGTACAGGAGATGGCGGAGCTGACCGTCAAGGGCTTTGAGCTGGCGGATACCTACCGCATGACCGCCATGATCCTCGCCGACGGTACCATGGGTCAGATGATGGAGCCCGTTTCCATCGATGACCTCGAGGTCAAGCCCGCTCCCGAAAAGCCGTGGGCAACCACCGGCACCAAGATGGAGCGTGAGCACAATATCGTCAACTCCCTCTCTCTGGTTCCCGAGGAACTCGAGGAGCTCAATTTCAAGCGTTATGATCGCTATAAGGTCATCGAAGAGAACGAGACCATGTATGAGGAATACAAGGTCGATGACGCCGACATCGTGATCGCGGCGTTCGGTATCGCGGCTCGTGTAAGTAAGAACGCGGTTGATGAAGCGCGCAAGCTCGGCATCAAGGTCGGTTTGATCCGTCCGATCACCCTGTGGCCGTTCCCGAAGGCTCCCTTCAAGAAGGCTGCCGAGCACGCAAAGGCATTCATCTCGGTCGAGCTGAACATGGGTCAGATGATCGAGGACGTACAGCTCGCCACCGAGAGTAAGTGCCCCGTGACCCTGTGCAACCGCGCCGGCGGTATGATCCCCGATCCCGAGCAGGTGCTCAATGCGATCAAAGAAGTAAACGGAGGTATCAAGTAATGGCTGTATTTGAGAAACCGCATGCACTCATTGATGTGCCGCTGCATTACTGCCCCGGCTGTACCCACGGTATCGTACACCGTCTGGTAGCCGAGGTCATCGACGAGCTGGGCATCGAGGGCAAGACCATCGGTATCGCCCCCGTAGGATGCTCCGTTATGGCTTATAACTATTTCAATTGTGATATGATCGAGGCGGCTCACGGCCGTGCTCCGGCTGTCGCAACCGGCGTCAAGCGTGCCGATCCCGAGAACAACATCGTCTTCACCTATCAGGGTGACGGCGACCTCGCTTCCATCGGTATGGCTGAGACCGTTCACGCGGCGGCTCGTAACGAGAATATCACTGTTATCTTTATCAACAACGCGATCTACGGCATGACAGGCGGTCAGATGGCGCCGACCTCTCTGGTCGGTCAGGTCACCCAGACCTCTCCCTACGGCCGTGACCCCAAGGCTTGCGGTTATCCGATCAAGGTTTGCGAGATGCTCTCTGAGCTGGTAGGCCCCGAGTACCTCGAGCGCGTTACCGTCAACAACGTCAAGAACGTCAGAAACGCGAAGAAGGCGATCAAAAAGGCGTTCCAGAACCAGATCGACGGCAAGGGCTTCTCTCTTGTCGAGGTCGTTTCCTCCTGCCCGACCAACTGGGGCATGACCCCCAAGCAGGCGCTGGAGTGGATCGAGAGCGATATGCTGCCTTACTATCCTCTGGGCGTTTATAAGGATCGCTCCGCAGAAGAGAAGGAGGCAGAATAATGAGTGCTAAAAATATGTTATTCTCCGGTTTCGGCGGTCAGGGTATCCTCTTCGCCGGTAAATTCATCGCCTACAAGGGTCTGATCGAGGATAAGCAGGTAAGTTGGCTTCCGTCCTACGGTCCCGAGATGCGCGGCGGTACAGCGTCCTGCTCCGTCATCGTATCCGATACACCTGTCGGCTCTCCGATCGTTTCGAACCCCGACATCCTCGTCGCGATGAACCTGCCCTCTCTCGACAGATTTGAGGATAAGGTTGTTCCCGGCGGTATGATCTTCGCGGATTCCACACTGATCGAGCGCAAGGTCGAGCGTGACGATGTCAAAGTATTTTACATTCCCGCGACCCGCATGGCTTCCGATGAGAAGCTCGGCAACCTCGCCAACATGATCATCGTCGGTAAGCTCCTCAAGGAGACCGGCGACTATACCGAAGACGGCATCCGTGCTGCTCTCGACAAGGTCATTTCCGCAAAGCGTGCCAACATGAAGGACGTCAACTTCAAGGCGATTCAAATGGGCGCGGAGTTTGAATAAAAAAGCCTTCCCCTTGGGGGGAAGGTGTCACCCATAGGGTGACGGATGAGGGGATCACTCATCCGATAGATCAATGATTCAAAGAGTGGAGTTCTTAAAGACATAGTGAGAGCAGCCTCACTGAAGACGGACATTCAGTGGAAAAGTCAGCCCCTCATTCGACCTTTTCGACTCTTGAGGAGTCGAAAAGCCCACCTTCCCCCCAAGGGGAAGGCTTGGAAGCACCCTGCTCATGATATGATAAGGAGGAATAATCATGGATATCAAAGTTACATTAAACCCGAATCCGAAGGCGAAGCCTACCGATTCTTCCGCACTCGGTTTCGGTAAGATTTTTACCGACCACATGTTCCGCTGGAGCTGGAACAGCGAAGAGGGCTGGCACAATCCCCGTATTGTGCCGTTTGAGAACCTCTCCATCCATCCCGCTTCCACCGTTCTGCACTACGGCTCCGAGATCTTTGAGGGCTTAAAGGCGTATCGCCGCGCCGACGGCAAGGTTCAGCTGTTCAGACCCATCGAGAACATCCGTCGTATGAACAATTCCGCTGAGCGTCTTTGCCTGCCTCAGATGCCCGAGGATGACTTCATGCAGGCATTGGTCGAATTCGTCCGCTTAGAGCAGGATTGGACGCCGTCCGATAAGGGCACTTCTCTGTATCTGCGTCCGTTCATGTTCGGTAACGATGAGAGCCTCGGCGTTCACGCTGTCCATAACGCGGAGTTCATCATCATCGCTTCTCCTGTCGGCTCCTACTACAAGGAAGGTCTGAACCCCGTCAAGATCATGATCGAGGATCAGGACGTCCGTGCGGTACGCGGCGGTACAGGCTACGCGAAGTGCGGCGGTAACTACGCGGCTTCCAACCGTGCAGGCGAGCGCGCTGAGCAGCAGGGCTATTCTCAGGTGCTGTGGCTCGACGGCGTTGAGCGCAAGTATATCGAGGAAGTCGGCGCGATGAACGTCATGTTCAAGATCAATGGTGAGATCGTCACACCCAAGCTGACCGGTTCCATCCTGCCCGGTATCACCAGAAAATCCTGCATCGAGTTCCTCAAGAGCGAGGGTCTCGAGGTCTCTGAGCGTCTGCTCTCTGTTGAAGAGCTGGCTCAGGCGATGACCGACGGCACTCTGGAAGAAGCATGGGGCTGCGGTACCGCGGCTGTTATCTCTCCGATCGGTGAGCTGTGCTACAAGGATCACAAGTACATTATCAACAACAACGAGATCGGCAAGCTCTCTCAGCACCTCTATGATTCCATCACCGGCATCCAGTGGGGTGAGGTAGAGGACAAGTTCGGCTGGACAGTCGAGATCTGATTGCGTTTGATTATTGTTGTGAGAAAAGACGCTTGCGTCCAATCTTAACGAAATAGTAACCGACAACGGCAGGGGAGACCCTGCCGTTTTTGTGTGAAGGAATACAGTAGGGCGGGGGCTTGCTCCCGCCGAAACATATCCAATATTCGTTATCGAAACGAGAAGCAAATACGTGTTTTAGTAGGGATGGTCATTGACCGTCCGCATGGCAGAAAACGCTATTATCCTATCTATCCATTTTCGATAAAGGTGACGCCCGTCATTCTCGGACGAGCAATGCTCGTCCCTACGGTAAGATGGATGATCTCTGAATAGTAAATCTGTCAAAAACACCATATTTTTTGCGACCGAAAACATCCCGATTGTGATATAAAACAAAACGATATTTTCACGCACTAAAGCGCTTGACAATTCTTTGACATTGTGCTATATTACTTAAAGTTGAATAACCACATAAATGCGTTGATGAAATTATCGCTTTTACAGAACGTCTTTTCAGAGAGTTATCGGTCGGTGAAAGATAACAGGACAGCAGGAGCGAGTCTCATTTCGGAGCAGAGTCGGTGAACTACTATTGATTGTCATTGCGAAGGCTTGCCACGCGTGTCAGCCTGTGGCAATCTCAACCGATAGATTTACTAACCGACTACGGATTGTCCCGTTATCATGGCAGAGGGCTTGTCAGAGCCTTAGAGTGACCGTTGTATTACGGTAAACAGGGTGGTACCGCGAAGTAACTTCGTCCCTGAGGTCAGTGACCTCGGGGACTTTTTTTGAGGAGTTGTCCAAATCTACGATTTGGCTAACAACTCCCACGCAAGGCTCTCCCAAGAATCGGAGTGGGCGTTCAAGCCTGCGAACGATGATTGGCTGAGAGCTACTGCGAGGACTCTTACCGCTAATGATATCGTAATCTATCAGGATATACCCTATTAACATACGAAACGAGGAATTGTTATGAATCACATCAAGATTGCAGACACAACCTTATCCGATGAAAAATCGACCTTATCATTCAAGCAAAAGCTCGAGATCGCGCGCAAGCTGGAGCGACTGGGTGTGGATGCCGTAGAGCTTCCCGAGGTCGGCACCGCCAAAGCCGAGAGCCTGCTGGTGCGCACAGCGGCTTCCTTTGTCAAGGGCAGCGTTTTGTCTGTTGCGGCAGCGTCATCACCCGACGCGATCGACCGTGCGGCTGACGCGCTCTCTACTGCGGCACGTCCGCGTATTCGTGTTGAGCTGCCCATGACCGCGTCTATCATGGAATACACCCTGCACATCAAACAGCCCAAGATGTGCGCTTATGTGAAGAAGATGGTTGAAAAGGCAAAATCCGTCTGCGATGACGTTGAGTTCACCGCTGTTGACGCGACCCGCGCCGAAGAAGCGTTCCTCAAAGAAGCAGTCAAGTCCGCAGTCGATGCCGGCGCGACCAAGGTCACTTTGTGTGATGACGCGGCGATCCTGCTGCCCGATGATTTTGCGGCGTTTGTTGTTCGCGTCACCGAGGATGTAGATGTGCCTGTCGGCGTAAAATGCAACAATAAAAACGGCGTCGCCACTGCCGCGGCAATCTTAGCGGTCAAGAACGGCGCTGCCTGCGTCAAGACCTCTATCGGCGGCGAGGCTACGCCCCTGCGTGAGTTCGGCTCGCTGATCAAGGATATTCGTGAGAACTACGGCATTTCTGCCGATATCCGCACCACCGAGCTGCTCCGCACCATCGACCAGATCGAGTGGATCATCAGCGGTAAGACGCGTACCGTCGTGACCCGCGAGATCACCGATGACGGCATTCGTCTGTCTCTCAACGATACCGTCGATACCGTCCGCGAGAATATCGAGAAGATCGGCTATGACCTCTCCGATGAGGACGTCAAGAAGGTCTATGAGGAGTTCCGCCGTATCGCGCGCAAGAAGAGCGTCGGTATCAAAGAGCTTGACGCGATCGTCGCGTCAGCCGCTTTGCAGGTGCCCGAGACCTACACGCTCGAGAATTATGTCATCAACAGCGGCAACCGGATCAGCTCCTCCGCCCAGATTGCGTTGAACCGCGAGGGCAGGACCGTACAGGGGATCGCCATCGGCGACGGCCCCATCGACGCGGCGTTCCACGCGATCGAGCAGATCATCGGCAGACGCTTTGAGCTGGACGATTTCTCTATCCAGACCGTCACGCAGGAGAAAGAAGCCATGGGTAATGCGCTGGTTCGTCTGCGTGTTGCGGGACGCATCTATTCCGGTACCGGTCTTTCCACCGATATCATCGGCGCGTCCATCCGCGCGTATATCAACGCCGTCAACAAGATCGTCTACGAAGAGGATTAATAAATAGGCTCCCTTTTCTAAGGGAGCTGTCACCGTAAGGTGACTGAGGGTTGTCAAAGTATCTCACATAGTTACTGTTGGTTTTGATTTAGTGCAATCCTCCGCCGCTTTGCGGCACCTCCCTTAGGAAAGGGAGGCTAATTATGACGAAAGGTATGTGATTACCGATGAAATTTTCATTCTCTACCAAAGGCTGGCATGATATTTCTTTTGAAGAATTTTGCTCAGCCGCCGAGTATTTCAAATTCGAGGGCATCGAGCCCCATAATATTGATAATGCCGCGTTCTCAGAGAAGAGCGGCGTATTCCAGGATTATTCCGCCGCGGCGACATTACGCATGCTATACGACCGCAACCTGAGCTTGCCTTGTATCGACGTGATCAACGATATTGCTGACGAAAATCAGTTCGATGCCGCATTCGCCGAGATCGAGCGCTGTATGCGGATCGCCGCCAATCTGCGTATCCCCAACATCCGCCTGCGTGCGGAAGCGCATGAGGATGTAGACAAGGCGGTCAATAATGCAAAGCACTTGATCGAGACCATTCTGCCCGACGCTGAGAAGGATAAGATCTCGCTTTTGATCGAGACCCGCGGTCTGTATGCGGATACCGCGCTTCTGCGCGATACGCTCGAATACTTCGCGTCCGACTATGTCGCGGCGCTGTGGAATATGTCCGCCGCCTACTTCACCGTAGGGGAGAGCCCCGCCAAGATCATCTCTAATCTCGGCGCGTATGTCCGTCATGTTCACCTCAACGACGCTGTCAAGACTGACGACGGCATTGAATACCGCTTGGTCGGCGAGGGCGATCTGCCCATCACCGAGACGATGAAGGCGCTGCGCTCCGTCAACTACGACGGCTTTATCTCGCTGGTGTGGGATCCCACCTGGGAGCCAGATCTGGATGATATGGATATCATCTTCGCCCAGTTTATCAGCTTCATGAAGCAGTTCGCCGATACCTCCAAGAATGAATCCGCGCTGTACTGGAATAACCGCCACACCGGTAAGTTCGTCTGGAAAAAAGAAACGCTGATCGACGCGACCTTCTCCGATGTGCTTGACCGCATGGTCGAGGAGTTCCCCGATCAGCTCGCGTTCAAATACACCTCTCTCGACTACACCCGCACCTATACCGAGTTCCGTGACGACGTCGATGAATTCGCCCGTGTATTGATCTCACTGGGCGTCAAGGCGGGCTCTCATGTTGCGGTATGGGCGAGTAACGTGCCGCAGTGGTATATCGCTTTCTGGGCGACCGTCAAGCTCGGCGCGGTACTGGTCACCGTCAACACCGCCTATAAGATCCACGAGGCGGAGTATCTGCTCAAACAGAGCGATACCCATACGCTGATCATCACGCAGGGTGCGAAGGACACCAGCTACGGCGAGATCATCGCCCGTCTGTGTCCCGAGCTCGAACATGTCAAAGAGGGAGAACAGCTCCACGCAAAGCGCCTGCCGTTCCTTCGCAACGTCATCACCGTCGGCTTTGAGCAGAAGGGCTGTCTGACCTGGGAAAAGGCGATGGGATATGCCGCCAAAACGCCGAAGAGCGAGGTTTATCGCATGGCGGCGCAGGTGGATAAGGACGATGTGTGCAACATGCAGTACACCTCGGGTACCACCGGCTTCCCCAAGGGCGTCATGCTGACCCACTACAATATCGTCAACAACGGTAAGAATATCGGCGACCGCATGGATCTTTCCACTGCCGACCGCATGATGATCCAGGTGCCTATGTTCCATTGCTTTGGCATGGTACTGGCGATGACCGCCTCCATGACCCACGGCGCTACCGTCCTGCCTCTGCCGTATTTTAGCCCCAAGCCTGCATTGGCGTGCATCAACAACGAGCATATCACCGCCTTCCACGGCGTTCCCACGATGTTCATCTCTCTCTTGGAGCATCCTGATTTCCCGAAAACCGACTTCTCCTATATGCGCACAGGTATCATGGCGGGTTCCCCCTGTCCGATCGATAAGATGCGCGAGGTCGTCGACAAGATGCACATGACCGAGATCACCATCGTCTACGGTCAGACCGAGGCTTCTCCGGGTTGTACCATGAGCTCGACCGAGGACAGCATCGAAGTGCGCGTCAACACTGTCGGAAAGGAACTGCCCGAGATCGAGTGCAAGATCGTCGATCCCGAGACAGGGGAGGAGTGTCCTCCGAACGTCAACGGTGAGTTCCTTGCGCGCGGTTATAATATCATGAAGGGCTATTATAAGATGCCCAAGGAGACTGCCGAGGCTATCGATAAGGATGGCTGGCTCCATACAGGTGACCTTGCCTGCAAGACTGAGGACGGCTATTATAAGATCACCGGTCGTCTGAAGGATATGATCATCCGCGGTGGTGAGAATATCTATCCCAAAGAGATCGAAGAATTCATCTACACCAATCCCAAGGTCTCCGATGTACAGGTCATCGGCGTTCCCGATGAAAACTACGGCGAAGAGATCATGGCGTGCATCATCCTCAAGGAGGGTGAGACCATGACCGAGCAGGAGATGAAGGATTATATCGCCGCGAACATGGCGCGTCATAAGGTACCGCGTTATATTGACTTTGTCGACAGCTTCCCGATGAACGCCGCGGGTAAGATCCTCAAGTACAAAATGCGTGAGGACGCGGTTGAAAAGCTCGGTCTGCATAAGGCAAACAGCGTGGTGACGGCATGAGAAACGGATTTACGATCATCGACTCCCACTGCCATATCTATCCCGAGAAGATCGCCGCAAAGGCGGTCGCGGGCACCGATACCTTTTATGACACCGTCGCCAAGTGTGACGGGACTGCGCGCAGTCTTTTGAAAATCAACGCTGACGTTGGTATCGATCATGCTTTGGTGCAGTCTGTCGCGACGACCCCCAAGCAGGTGCAGTCCATCAATCATTTCATTGCCGATACTGTCAAAAGCTCAAATGGTAAGCTCACGGGTCTGGGCACGCTCCATCCCGACAGCGAGGATCAGCGCGCGGATGTACAGCACTTAGTAGATTTAGGGTTAAAGGGCGTCAAGCTCCATCCCGATATCCAGCAGTTCAAGATCGATGATTATCGCTGTCTGAAAATCTATGAGCTGTGCGAGGAATTCGGTCTGCCGATCCTCATGCACACCGGCGATAAGCGCTATGATTTCTCCAACACGAATCGTCTGATCCCGATTCTGGAGACCTACACCAACCTGACCATCATCGGCGCGCATATGGGCGGCTGGTCACTCTGGGAAGAAGCGAGCTTAGCGCTTGCGGGCACGCCGAATCTCTATGTTGACTGTTCCTCTACGATGGCGTGGGTACCGCTCGACAAAACAGCAGAGATCATCCGCCGTTACGGTGCTGACAGGGTGCTGTTCGGCACGGACTACCCGATGTGGCATCCCAAGGACGAACTGGAGATGTTCTTCAACCTCGGACTTTCCGATGACGAGATGAAGCTGATCCTCAGCGAGAATGCCAAGAAGCTTTATGGTTTATCAATATAATTCTAATTTCGAATATTGTTCAAAAAGTCAGCCGTTGCGGACGTTACCGCAGCGGCTGTTTTGCATGCTTAAGCAACCGAGAACAAATCCGAACCCGGTTTTGACGGGCATATTTCCGCCCGCTCTTTGTTAAAATCCTCGCGAACCCGTCAGGGTCCCAAAAAGCCTGCTTTTTGGGGAAAGGACGAGCGGCGAAGCGATACGGTAACGGTCATACCTGACCGTTACCAATAAGCGCAGCCCGCGAGGACGCGCTGGCGCCTGCCAAGATTGATAAGCCGAATTATTCCGAAATATTGTCATTTACAGCGTGTTCGGATTTATTCTCGGTTGCTTATTCTCTTTGCGATCGATCAAGGCTAAGAATGACTTTTGATCGGGAGCCGCGCATAATTGTGCGGTAAAGGCAGGGTCGGACAACAGCCTTAGCAGCTGCTCTTTGACCCTTTGATGCTCATCACTCCCGCTTTTTCCCGCAATCATAAAGAGGAGCTTGACCTTGCGCTTGTCGGGTGCGCCGTAATCGATTCCATCCTTGACCGTGACCGCGCTGATCGCGGTTTTTGCCGAGCCGCTGTGCGCTACGTCGGGGATCGCGATCCTGCATCCCGCGGCGGTATTGCCCTTGCGCTCACGCTCCACGATCTCTCGCTTCAATGCCCTCGGATTATGGATCGTGCCGCCCTTCTTTTGCAGGCGGATCAGCTCATCCAGCGCTTCATCCTTAGAGTACAGCTCCGCGCCGATCTCGATTCTATTTTCACTGAGTAATTCCCGTATCGTCATAGGAATATTATTCACCGTAATGATATGGGTATGCATTTATTGTAACTTGACCTTTGCGGCGTTTTAAGGTAAAATATATAGAAACGCAATGAGTGATTGTGCTTACACTGTGGCTGACTGCTTCGTCACTGTGACACAGTCATAAGATCACTGTCGCACGCGGCAAAGGAGGTGTGTCCGATGCAAACAAAAAAGCCCAGTTTGAAGAAGCAGTTGATCAATGTCGCTGTTTTGTTGTTGCTGATCGGATTCACCTTCTTCATCATCTTCCATAACAACGACGGATTCTCGCTGCAATCACTGGGCGAATTTGTCAGCAAGATCCATTGGCCGTTCTTGCTCGGCGCAATATTCTGCATGGTGATGAATATCGGCTTCAAGGGTATGAGTATCGGTGTTCTGTCACGCGCGCTGGGCTATAAAAAGGGGCCCTTAAAGAACTACTCTTATGCCGCGGCTGATATCTATTTTTCGGCGATCACACCCTCGGCTACAGGCGGACAACCCGCCTCGGCATATTATATGGTCAAGGACGAGATCCCGATCTCGCACACCACGGCGATTTTATCCGTCAATCTCCTGATGTATACCGCGTCATTGATGGCGTTGGCTTTGGTCACTTTCATCGTCAGACCAAACCTGTTCTTCAACATCGATTCATGGATCGTCAAGGTCTGTATCGTCATCGGGTTGCTTGTACAGCTCTTGTTCCTCTCTGTGTACGTGATCATCATGGTGTCTGAGAAAACGGTCATGAAGATCGCCACATGGCTCGTCAAGATCGGTGCGTTCTTCCGCATCATCAAGGATAGGGAAGAGTATCTCGGACGCATCGATGCTTCCGTCAAGCGTTTCAAAAATTCGATCAAGCTCCTCAATCATGATAAAAAGGCGCTGGTCGGATCGTTCCTGCTCAATTTCGCTGAGCGAATCACCTATATCTCCATCGGCGTACTGGTGTTTTACGGTGCACTGTACAACATCCCGGAGCTTGCCGGTGTGAAGATCAATGTCATCGATATCTATGCGCTTGAGGCGTTCTGTTGGTTCGGTTCCTATTGTATTCCGCTTCCCGGAGCGGTCGGCGCGAGTGAAGCGATCTTCAACAGCGTGTTCAAAATGGTCATCAGTAATGTGGTATTACTCAATTCCACGATGGTCATCACCCGAGGTATCAACTTCTATATCAGCTTTATCTTTGCGGGGATCGTGACGCTGGTGCACCATATCATCGTCCATTTTATCGAGCCGAAAAGAAAAGGGAAGAAAACAGCATCATAACAAAAAGCGTGAGCAAAATGAACTGCCCACGCTTTTCTTTATTATATTGTTATTGCGAGGAGCGCACACGCGTGTTCAACGACGTGGCAATCTCAACTAATTGATTATCAAAAGATAAAGAATCCGATGATGCCGATGAAAATGCCGATCGCGGCGCCGCCTACAACGTCGCGGACGAAGTGCACGCCTGACAGAATACGCGTCAAGCCAATCGCGGTCGCCAGACACAGCATGATGATCCCGAGATTTGTGTTGACATAGAGGAACGCCATCGCGATGATGAAAGCGCTCACGGTATGGCGTGAGGGAAAGCTCTTTCCCGTAGTGTTCTTGTTGACCGCGGGCGTGTAATCATACACCTCATACGGACGCTTCGCGTTGATGATCAGCCGCAGCACGGAGATCAGGATCAGCGTACATAGGGGAATGAGTGTGAATTTCAGGAACAGCTCACTGCCGATGCCCTCGTTGATCGCCAGTGTTAACAGCTGGATCGGATAGAAGATATACATCACGAGCGGCAGAATATCATGTAATGCCTTGATGGTGGTATTGCGCGCTTTTGTCTGTGAAAAATACGCGTTTACATTCTTATAGCTTTCGCCTTTCATTCCGCCACTTCCTTTCGTCATTTGATGTTGACTCTATCATAACAACTGTTTGTGTCGCTATTTAGAACAAAAAATGACTAATCTATTAACATTCTATGATAATTCTTTGAAATCGTGCGTTTTTTCTGCGATTGTTACAGCACTGTAATCGTTGAGAGCCTTGAGTGGGAGAATCTGTAGGGGAGGGGCTTGCTCCTCCCGAAACACTACTGATTAAATGCAGATTCGTGCGAAGCAAACGACACTACTACCCAATTGAGGCTTCCTATGAATAAAAGTTGTATCGCGGGAGCAGCAAGCCGCTCCCCTACAAACACACGATAACACTTCCGAATGAATCAAATTACCCATACGGTCATAATCACATATCGATTTTAACATGGTATTCCTCGAGCCAGTAGTCGATCTCGATGATGTATGCCAGTATCTGCGGCGCTTTCATGAGCTGTCCGTACCATGGTGAGGTGACCTTTTCGGGATGCTCTATGATCGCGCGAACACCGTCTGAGTCGATCAGCTCATTGATGCGCCGCGTCGGATCGTTGAGAATCCTTTCGACTTTCTCCGCGCACAGTTTTTGATAGATCGGGTTGTGCGTTTTGGGGTAGGGGCTCTTTTTACGATAGACGATGTCCCTCGGTAAAATATCCTCAAACGCCTTGCGGATGATGCCCTTCTCTCTGCCGCCGTAGGCTTTGAGCTGCCACGGCATGTTGTAGGCGTAGTCGATCAGCCTGTAATCGCAGAACGGCACTCTGACCTCGAGCCCCGAGTACATGGAGCACCGATCCTTGCGCTCCAATAAGCATTGCATAAACCAGTAGTAGTTGAGGGCGAACATCTCGCGCATCCGTCTGTCGATCTTGCTGTCCTGCGGCAGACTGTCCACCGCATGGATCGTGTCGAGATACCGCTGCCGCACATAGCTTTCACCCTTTGGCAATATGCCGTCCTTTAGGATGCTGCGGCGGATAGCTTGCTCTCTCGACCACGGGAAGCAGTCCTCAAAAAGAATATCGTGATTATGATACCACGGATAACCGCCGAACAGCTCGTCGGCACATTCACCTGATAACGCGACGGTAAAATCCTTTTTGATCTCCTTGCAGAAGAGCAACAGGGAAGAGTCGATGTCGACATACCCGGGCAGATCACGCGCTATGACGGAGGGATAAAGCGCTTCGAGAACCTCTTTGTTATCGAGGATGATCTCATGGTGATGCGAGCCCGTGCTCCGTACCATCAAGTCGATAAATTCAAAATCGGCGTTCGGCTGGAACAGCGTCTTGGTAAAATACTTTCGATTGTCCGCATACTCGACGGAATAGGTGTCGATCGCGTACCGTTCACCGAGAGGGCGCGTTGATGTCGGAAGCAGATCCGATCGTCTGTTATAATAATTTGAAGCTGTCTGACAGATGATGCTTGAATCCAGTCCGCCCGACAGAAAGAAGCACATCGGCACATCGGACACCAACTGCCGCTCGATCGCGTCTGTCAGCAGGTGCCGCATCCTCTCGATCGTCTGCGCTTCGCTGTCCTCATGCGGATGTGCCGTGAGCCGATAGTAGCGGTATTTTTGCAACTCGCCGTTCTCATATACCGCGTATTCGCCGGGCAGAAGCTCATGGATCCCCTTGAAGATCCCGTTGCCCGGTGTTCTCGCGGGAGCGAGGAAGAACAGCTCATACAGCCCTTCTTCATCCACCTGCGGCGCGATCATCCCGCTGTGGAAGATCGCCTTGATCTCTGAACCGAACACAATACCGTCACGATAGGTGTGGTAAAACAGCGGCTTGACGCCGACTCGGTCGCGGCAGAGAAAGAGCCTGCCCGAGTTTTCCTCATACACCGCAAAGGCAAAGATCCCGTTGAGCTTCTCGGCGCACGCTTCTTTATAGTAGCAGTACGCCTTGAGCAGCACCTCTGTATCGCTGTGCGTGCCGAACCCGAAGCCCGCCGCTTTCAGCTCATCCCGCAGTTCATCGGTATTGTACAGCTCGCCGTTGTAGACGATGGTGTACTTCTCGCCCTCGTACAGCGTACTCATAGGCTGTTGACCGTTCTCGGGATCAATGACGCTCAGCCTTCGATGAAGCAGTGCCGCGTGACGGCGGATGTACTCGCCGTGTTCATCGGGGCCGCGTCGCTTCAGACTCTCCGACATCTTCCAACATTCATCTTTCTTTTCATTGAGATCGGCTGTTTGATCCAGCCAGCCTGCGATTCCGCACATATGTTACCTCCAATAATCATACTGTAGGGGAGGGGCTTGCTCCTCCCGCATCTATTTTACTGCTCCCTGCGCCGATGTATCGATCCGATGAAGCAGAGTGAGCTGAGCACCAATGCCGCCGATCCTGCCAGCGTAGCGGATTTGGCAACAGTCAACTCTGTGTCGGTCGAGTTGAACACCCCTTGATCCACCGGAAAAATCATAAGATAACTATATGCTGCGGCGGCAGTGATTATTCCTTGTATGATTCTAAATAGGAAAAATAATCCTTTGTTGATGTGCAGATCTCCCATCCCGGAATACGCCTGCAAATGTACCGAGATCCCGCCGAATCCGATGAAGAACGCGATCAGATACAGCGGATAGCTCCCGCACATCCTGTGGCATCCTTCGGTGATCTCAATGATAGCGGATGCGATATCCGTGATTCTTTCATCGGGCGATATCTTTTCGATCACTGCGATCATCGCTGTGCAGATCACCACCATCCCGCACATGTGGAAGGTCGCACGCGATGCGTCGGTGACGGATGCGATCAACAGATTGTGTGACGGATTCTCGGTCGTATGATGCGGATGGGGCAGGGGAGCCGAGCGCATCGTCCTTCCCACGATCACACCCGTCACCACTACTCCCGTGATCTCGGCGCATAACAGGATGATCCCGAGCTGACGGTTGCCCAGTAAAGCACTTCCGATATAATTGATCAGAAATCCCGGACCGGCGCATACGGCGATATTGGCGGCCTTTTCCGCGTCCGAGCGGCTGATACTGCGTTGCTCAAAGAGCATAGCCGAGCATCGAGCGCCGACAGGATAGCCGCCGAGGATACTCAACAGGATGACTGCTGATCCCGACGGCGGTAGTCGGAACAGAAATCTTGATAGTTTTCCGAGTGGTTTTGTGAGCGATACGGCAACGCCGCTGCGGATCACCGCTGATGATAATGCCATGAACGCATACAGCGACGGCACCAGTACCTCGATGCAGAAAAGGATCCCTTTTTTGATGCCGTCGGCACATTCCTGTGTATATTTCAAGCAGATCACACATCCGACAGCAATCGGAATTATGACGATTATTTTTCTGAAATAGAATAATTTTTTGATCTTCATTTTGCTCACCGATAATATATATGCGATCATCTTCATAAAATGAATCGGTGATACAATGAAAGAAAAGCAGAAAGAATCAAAACGTCGTCCGCCTTTTTTATCCACGCTGAACGCGCCTTGCATCGAGCTCAGCGGCAATCGTGAGCTGTTGATCGAGGGCAGTAAGGGCGTGTTGGAATATTCAACCGATTCCGTGCGGATCAATACGGGCGGCATGCTCGTGAATGTATCGGGGCGTGAGCTGAACTTGCGCTGTATCTCGGATTCCGCGCTGATCATCGACGGCTTTATTATGAGCCTGAGCTTTACGGTGTAGCCTATGCTGTTAGATCTATTGCGTATGGTGCGCGGATCGGTCGAATTCTCCGTCAGCGGAAAATACCCGGAACGCTTTATCAACATCACCTCTCGCCACAGGGTGCGCCTGTGGAATGTTCATCGATCGGATAGCCGCTTCACGGCCTGTATGTACCGTTCGGATTACCGCAGGATCCGACCCTTGGCACGCGGCGCGGGTGTGCGATTGCAGGTCATCAGCAAGAACGGCATGCCGACAATGCTGTTCCGCTATCGGGAGCGTGTCGGCATTTTGATCGGAGCATGTGCGTTTATCCTTTCGATCTTTGTGATGTCGCTGTTCATTTGGAGCATCGATATCACTGGGCTGGAGACCGTCAGCCGATCTCAGATGAATGATGTTTTGCGGGAGCACGGACTGTATATCGGCGCGTTCAAGCCGTCATTGGATGTTCGGAAATTATCGCGCGATGTGATGATCGAGCGGCATGAGATCGGTTGGATGGCGGTGAATATGACAGGCTCTTACGCCTCTGTTGAGATCAAGGAAGAAGCTGTGCCGCCCGAGGTGGAGGACGTGTATTCTCCCTGCAACGTCAAGGCAAAGTCGGATGGCGTGATCGTGCGGATCGAGGCGGCGGAGGGGGAGACCGTGGTGATGGAAGGCTCCGGCGTGATCGAAGGTCAGCTCATTGTCAGCGGGATTCGAACCGATGAGCAGGGTACTCACCGACTGGTGCACGCCGACGCGCGTGTGATGGCGCGTACAACGCGGCAGGCGAGCTTTTCGATGTCGGAGCAGATGAAGCTGCTGCGGCCGAACGGTGAGGACGCCGAGCGCCAAATGCTGGAGTTCCTCGGATTGCGGCTGCCGTACCGTGTGAATGCGGTCGATTCCCCGAGCGCCGTATCGAATACGGATACAGAGGTTCCTGCGCCGCTGGGCATCACTCTGCCGATCGGCGTCGTGACGGATCATGTCAATGCGCTCTCTGAGGAAGAGATGATTCTTGATGATAATTCCGCAGAAGAATTATTACAGCAAGAAGCCCGATTATATGAAGCCTTTGCTTTACAGAATTGTACGATCGAGTCACGCGAATACCGGCTTAAGCACAATGACGGTGTATACACACTCTACGCGACCTACACCTGTGTAGAAGATATTGCCTTAAGCGAGCCGATCGGCACGGATGAAAACACCGATCTCACGCCATATGTTGCTCCGACTGAGAAAAAAGATTTGTAGGGTACGGCGCCGACACGCGTGTCCGACGTACCGAGAATGACAGGAGTTTTATAAATCAAAAGCCTAAAGATAGGAGAGTAATATACCTTTCAAACGGACGGCTAACAGCGGCATTTTGTCATTTGTTACGCCCTTGTAATTCTCCCGATTCTGTGGTATACTGCATCTATCTTAGATATAGAAAGATGATAACATGCGCATTATGTGTATCGGCGACGTTGTCGGCTCTGTAGGATGCGAATTCCTGCGCCGGCGTTTGCCTCGTTTCAAGCAACAACAGCAAATCGATTTTGTGATCTGCAACGGTGAGAATTCCGCCGACGGCAACGGGATTACCCCGCGATCCGCCGAGCATCTGTTCACCTCGGGGGTGGACTTCATCACACTCGGCAACCATAGCTTTCGCCGTAAGGAGGTCTATCCTTTCCTCGACGAACACCCCCACATCATCCGACCCGCCAATTATCCGACCTCTGCTACTCCGGGCTGCGGTTGGGCGGTGGTCGACATGGGCTTTACCTCGATCGGCGTGATCAATTTGATGGGTCAGCAGTTCATGGACGCGAGCCTTGAAAATCCCTTTATCCGCGCGGATCAGATCCTCAAAGAGCTCGACGCGAAGATCATCATCGTCGATTTCCACGCCGAAACGACCTCTGAGAAACGCGCGATGGGCTTTTATCTGGATGGCAGGGTGTCCGCGGTGTTCGGCACGCATACCCATGTTTTGACGGGTGACGCCCAGGTACTGCCGGAGGGCACGGGCTATATCACCGACGTCGGCATGACGGGCGTGATCGACAGTATCTTGGGTGTGAAGAAGGAGATCATCCTCCGACGCTTTACGACGCAATTACCCGAACGCTTTGATCTGGCAAAGGGAGATTGCAAGCTCAATTGCGCGGTGTTCGATATCGATCGCAACAGCGGGAAATGCACCGCTGCTCAGTCATATGAACTAATATAATTCTATTTTTGTCTTACTTTTTTGTATACAAAATGCTTGCTTCTTGAACCATTTTAGTGTATAATAATACAAGTTTGTAACAAATAGTATTTTGTACATCCTGCGCACTTGGTTAGCCGGTGCTGACGATGTACGGAAAAAGGATGTGTTTACGTTGATTAACGGTGAAACTCTAAAACAAGCGATTATTTCCGGTGCGAACAACATCTCGTCCATCAAGGCGAGAATCAACGACCTCAATATCTTCCCTGTTCCCGACGGTGATACAGGTACCAATATGTCGATGACGATCACAGCGGCTGCCGACGCGCTCAAGGACGCGGAGCCTGCCGATGTATCCGAAGTTGCTAAGATGACTGCTTCCGCTATGCTGCGCGGTGCTCGCGGTAACTCCGGCGTTATCACCTCTCTGTTGTTCAGAGGTATCTCCAAGGGTCTGGAGGGCAAGGCGGAGGCTTCCGGCGCTGACCTGATCCATGCACTGGGTCTGGGCGTTGAGGCGGCTTATAACGCAGTCACCAAGCCCACCGAGGGTACCATCCTCACCGTAGCCCGTATGGGTTATGAGGCAGGCTTAGAGGCGCTCGATACTGAGGAAGATCCCGCTGTACTGTGGGAGATCGTCTGTGACGCTTCTGTTGAAGCACTTGATCTGACGCCCACCATGCTCCCTGTCCTCAAGAAGGCAGGCGTCGTTGACGCGGGCGGTAAGGGTATTTTGACCATCTTCGAGGGTATGCTCTCTGTTTTGCGCGACGGCGTAGTCGTTGAGCTGAAGGAAGAGGAGAATGAGAACGAGATCGAGGATGATTTCTTCCGTTCCGCTGCGGCTGAGTTTGACCAGGTTATCAACTTCACCTATTGCACCGAGTTCATCGTCGGTCGTAATACCGAGTGTGAGAAAGAGCCTAACGATCTCCGCCTGTATCTCGAGACCATCGGCGACAGCATCGTCATGGTAGCGGATGAGGAGATCATCAAGGTTCATGTACACACCGAGACCCCCGGCGACGCACTCCAGCACGGTCTTGAATACGGTCAGCTCCTCACCGTGAAGATCGAGAATATGAAGGAGCAGCACAGAAAGGCGAAGGAAGAGAACGAAAAGGCGAAGGAGAAGGTCGAGAAAAAGGCTGAGCTCACTGTCGCCGAGCCTACCGAGGAATACGGCTTTGTCGCTGTAGCGGCAGGCGAGGGTCTGTGCAATCTCTTCAATGAGCTTGGATGTCAGAACGTCGTATCCGGCGGCCAGAGCATGAACCCCTCCACCGAGGATATCTATGCGGCTGTAATGGCAACTCCTGCCAAGTGCATCTATGTGCTCCCGAACAACAAGAACATCATCATGGCGGCTCAGCAGACTGCCGCGATCGTTGAGGACAGAACGGTCATCATCGTTCCGACCCGTACCATCCCGCAGGGACTCTCCGCGATGCTGGTATTCGATCCCGATTCCGACGCTGAGACCAATGTCGATAATATGCTCCAGGCGGCTAAGAATGTCTCTACCGGTCAGGTTACCTTTGCGGCGCGTGACTCCGAGTTCGGTGCCAGAAGAATCAAAGAGGGTGAGATCATCGGTCTGGATAACGGTAAGCTCACTGTTACCTCCTCTTCTCCGAACAAGGCGCTGTATAAGCTCGCTAAGTCCATGATCAACAAGGAAATGTCCTTTGTGACCCTGATCTCCGGTGAGGGCGTCTCTGAGGAAGAAGCGGCTTCCGCAGTCGAAATGCTCGAGAACAAGTTTGCCGATCAGGTCGACATCACCTACATCAAGGGTGATCAGCCCATCTACTACTACATTTTCAGTGTAGAGTAAGACGCGCATATTTCTATATTGTCATTGCGAGGCGTGACAATCTCAATCAATCATCAAGGCTGTTTCTTCGGGAACAGCCTTTCTTATATTTTGCGATTGACATATATGTTCGAATTTAGTACAATAGGTTTATATTATACTAAGTTTCCATTAAACGCTTTAACAAATTTAATAACGGAAAATTTCGTAGAACGAGGCGGACGACGCAGGCAGGCTGGCGCCTGTCAAGGAGGACAACGAAGTTATACGAGGTCAAAGCGTACCTACTGGATACGCTTACCGAGAACGGCGAGCGACGACGCAACGCAATAAATGTTAAAGTGTTTTAATGAAACTTAGTATTAACGGAAAGGCGGTGCGATATGTCTTTATATGAAGTCCCGATCACAAAACTCAGCGGCATAGGGGAGAAGCGCGCCGCTTTGTTCCGCAAGCTCGGCATTGAGACCGTCGGCGATATGATCTCTTATTATCCGCGTTCTTATGAAAACTGGTCGGATACCACCGATATTGCCGCGGTACAACCCGAAACCAAGTGTGTCGTGCGCGGCAGGGTCTCGACCCCTGTCAATACGATCCGTATCTCGGGCGGCCGCACAATGGCGAAGCTGAGTATCAGCGACGATACAGGTTACCTGAACCTCGTGTTCTTCAACAATAAGTATATCTCGTCCATGCTCCGATACGGTGAGACCTATCTGTTTATGGGCAAGGTCGCCTACGATAAATACGGCTACCAGATGGTGTCGCCCGAATTCTGCAAGGTAACCGACAGCGATATGATCACCCCCGTCTATCACCTCACTGCGGGGTTAAATAATCATATGATGATCCGCGCTGCTAAAGAGGCACTGTCGATGCTCCCTCAGACGATCCATGATCCGCTGCCCGACGATATCCGCAGGCGTTATGATCTTTGCGATCTGTCCTACGCGCTGAACAACGTCCATTTTCCAAGCGATCTGAACGCGATGGAAAAGGCGCGGCATCGCCTGATCTTTGAGGAACTGTTGGTGCTGAATCTCGGCATGCGGATGATGAAATCACAGTCCCGTGAGCAGACAGCGGTGCACTTGACGACCAATTATACACCGGAGTTCATTGAAACTTTACCCTTTGCGTTGACCGGTGCGCAACAGCGTGCGGTAGCCGACTGTGTCAGTGATATGCGTGACAAGCCCTCACCGATGAATCGTCTGATCCAAGGCGACGTCGGATCGGGCAAGACTGCCGTATGTGCCGCCGTGTGTTACCATACCGTCAAAAATGGGTTTCAAGCGGCATTTATGGCGCCGACCGAGATTTTGGCGCAGCAGCATTTTGAGACCTTTTCCAAGATGTTCGCGCATACCGACGTCCGTGTTGAGCTCTTGACCGGCTCCATGACGGCGGCTGAAAAACGGAAAACCCGCGAGCGGATCGAGAACGGCGAGAGTGATATCGTGATCGGCACCCATGCGCTGGTGAGTGAGAGCACGGTTTTCCATCGGCTTGGCTGTGCGATCACCGACGAACAGCACCGTTTCGGCGTCGTGCAGCGTGCCCGACTCGCCTCAAAGGGGGAGCATCCCCATGTACTCGTCCTGTCGGCGACTCCGATCCCGCGCACCCTTGGGCTGATCATCTACGGCGATCTGGATATCACCATCATCGATGAACTGCCGCCCGGCCGCACCGAGGTGGATACCTTTTTCATCCGCACCGATAAACGTGACCGCGCCTTGGGTTTCCTCAAGAAACAGGTCGAGGAGGGCAGACAGTGCTATATCGTATGTCCCTTGGTCGAAGAGAGCGAGGGCGTGGATGAACTGAAAAACGCCAATGATTACGCCGCCGAGCTGATGCTCGGTCCATTCCGTGATATCTCCGTCGGTATCCTGCACGGCAAGATGAAGGCGAAGGATAAGGAAAGAGTCATGGCGCAATTTGCCAAAAACGAGATCTCGATCCTTGTCTCCACGACCGTTGTCGAGGTCGGCGTCGATGTGAAGAACGCCACCGTGATGATGATCGAGAATGCCGACCGATTCGGACTTTCGACCCTCCACCAGCTGCGTGGACGCGTCGGCAGAGGACAGTTCAAGAGCTATTGTATTCTTGTATCCGACAACAGGGGAGAGAATACAGAACAGCGGCTGGGTGTGATGTGCCGCACCAACAACGGCTTTGAGATCGCCGATATGGATCTAAAGCTCCGCGGCCCCGGTGATTTCTTCGGCAACCGTCAGCACGGTCTGCCGCAGCTGGACATTGCCGATTTCTCCGATACCGAGACCCTGGCGCAAAGTCAGGAAGCGGCAGAAGTCTTGTTGCGATTCTCACCCGATCTGAGCGATGACTCTCTCAGAGCTCTTCGCGCAAAGATGCGCCGACTTTTTGCCGTAACCGAAAATACGATGAATTGATGAAAAATGTCCGCAACTCAGTAACGAGCTGCGGACAACTTTCTTGACGGGGGCCTGCTCCCGCCGTATTTTTATGCTATTTGTAATCGACTGATATAGGCTGTCTCATCCGGCTATCCGATTTGATAAACATCCTCAAACACACAGATCAGGTTATTGCTGATCTGCCTGTCCTCGTGCAGACTGCCGAAGTACCACTTTTGATACAGTGTATTGTGCATGACGGTATCGAGGAAGATATTCAAATCGTTGATGGAGGCGTTGCGGTTGATCATCCGTTTGACGGATGCCGGTGCTTCATGAGTGATGATGATATCGAGCCTGTGACGCTGTTCCTCGATATTGACAATGGCGTATTCCAGCTCTTCATCTGTCGGCAAAGAGGGTGAAGATTCCGCCTCATCCATTTCGGGAGGCAAGCCTCCGCCAAGTGTAAAGATCGTATATCCGTCGATCAAATAGAGTTCGCCGCGGTTCAGACAGTAGATGTTATCCGCAATTTTGCGCGCGGTACCCTCGTGAAAGGGGACTTCTTCAAACTCCTTGAGTCGTTCAAAGTTTTCGTGAGCACCCTCGACGAAGAGGATATCATACTTCTTTTTCGTGAGCTTTTTCAGGTTCTTTATTTCTTCTTTAGAATTATCCCAGATAAATCCGAAATCACCGGTAATGATCAGGCAATCACCCTTTTTCAGATGACCGAGTCTTCTTTCGTTGAATATATTGATATCACCGTGGGTATCTCCTGTAATGTATATCAAAATGTTCCTCCAAAAACTTTGTAAATTTATGAATTTTATGATTGATATCATCTCGTAAATAGTGTAGAATAATACTGTATACAAGAATTTTTTGTTTCTTCAAAGCAATTATAACATATATTTAAAGGAAATGCTATGAATAAAAGAATTAAATTTTTGATTTCTGCGATATTGATTTTTGCAATATTTGTCAGCAGTTTTATCATACCTGCATCTTCGTATGAAACAAAGGTCGAAACCTCTACCTCGGATCTCTTTTTGGTGAACCTCGATACCGACACGGTCGTCTTTTCACAAAAGCCCGATACCAACTGGTACGCGGGATCTTTGGCTGAGCTGATGACCTTCCTGCTTGCCTATGAGATGATCCCCAATCCCGATACGGTCACCTTCAAGGTCGAGCAGTCCTATATTGACGCGCTGCCGTATTCCGACGGCTGCCTTGACCGCTTTGTCGATACGACTCTTACCGCCAAAGATCTGATGGCGATCATGCTGTTGACCTCCGGCAGTGATGCCGCCTACGCTTTGGCTGATCTGTCAACCAACAACGACAGGGATGCCTTTGTCGCGGCAATGAACGAGCGTGTCGCAACGCTCGGACTCAAGAGCACGGCATATGTCAGTCCCGGCTTTAATAATACCAGTGCTCAGCATACGACCTGCCGTGATACCTACTTGCTCTATCAGGAGGTTCGCAAAAACGAATTCTATCTCACAGTGATGAAGAATAAGGCATATACGCCGCAAGGGATGGATGAGGAAACGTATCGGGTTGAGGCGGAAGCGTCGATTTTGAACGAGAACAGCCCGTACTACTTCCGCTATACCAACGACGCGATGTATTCTTTTACCGAGGAAACCTATGAGGAGCTTGTTTTGACCACCACTTACCGCGGCAAAACCTACCTTTTTGTTGGCTTGCTCGGATTGCATCAAAGCGAGCGTAATGTCTTTGCCGATGCGCGTAAACTGACTTCTTGGGCGTATCTGAATCTTTCCGACCGCAAGATATTCAACGCTGAGGATACCTTGTCCGATGTGTCTGTCAAGACCGATTGGGGTGATTATAAGGTGGGACTGCATGCTGACAATTCCGCGTTCAAGACCTTACCCAACGAATATGACGAATCGAAGCTCACCTATCAATTTGATATCCCGAAATCCGTAAAGACTCCCTTCCTTGCGGGTCAGACGATCGGCAGGGCAAAGCTCTATTATGAAGAGCAAGAGATCGACGATATCACGCTGTCCTCCAATACTCAAGAGGGCTTGGGGATGCTGTCCGATTTCGGACGGTTCACCGGCTATGTCTATCGCCGTCTGACGCCCCATCGCGAAGCGGTGGAGGCTGAGTTCCCGACAGAGTCTGCGGTACAGGGCTCTATTGCACAATCATCTACACAAGCGCCGAAAGCCGCAAACAATCAAACGCTGACGGAGGATTAACGTATGAAAAGAATCTTTCGATGGATTTCTGTCATAACAGCGATGGTTGTTCTTTTCGCCTGTTTCGGATCGATTCCTGCCGGAGCGCTCAGCTTTGATTGTGATGTTGAGCAATTCTCCGATTCCCTGCTGATGGTCAATCTGGATACCGGGATGGAGGTCTTTGCCAAAGAAGCGGATACAAGACGCTATCCCTCGTCATTGACTAAGATCATGACTTATATCGTCGCGGCGGAATACTTTGATGATTTTGATACGAAAATACCGATCAAGCAAACTTGTATCGACAGTGTATTGGAGCAGGGAATGTCTTGTACCGGCGTCGATTGGTATGTAGGCGACTCCTTAACGGTCGAGAACCTTCTCTATGCGCTGATGCTGCCCACCGGCGACGACGCTGCGATGGTGCTGGCGGATTATATCGGTGACGGCAATATCCAGACCTTTGTGGATAAAATGAACGCCAAGGCAGAGGAACTCGAGTGTTCGGATACCCATTTCACCAATCCGTTCGGCTCACATGATGAGAACCATTATACGACAGCGCGCGATCTGTATAAGATCACGAAACAGGCGATGGGCTTACCGCTGTTTTCTAAAATCTGTAATACAAATACTTACTATGCAAAAGAAAAAGATGAAGTTCCCTTTATCACGAGCAACATGCTGATCGATCCCGCCCGCGGCGGTGATTACTACTATGTCTATGCGACCGGCGTTAAGAACGGAACTTCTCAGCAGGCAGGGCGCTGCTTGGTGTCTAACGCCGTATACGACGGCTACTCCTACATGTGCATCGCGCTGCATGCTCCGTATGATGCGAGTAAGGAAGAGAACGAGCAGTACTGTATGATAGAAGCTGCCGATATGTTCCGATGGGCATTTTTGAACCTTTCCTTTGTCACTCCGGTGACCAAGGATACGCCGATCTGTGAACAGAAGGTCGATCATGCGTGGGACACCAAAAGTATTTTGTTGGTGCCCCAGACAGACTGCAATGTCATTTTGCCGCAGGGTTATTCGGAAGGCGATATACGCATCACGCCCGACAGCACCGATCCTGTCAGCGCGCCCATCAAAAAGGGCGACATCATCACGACGGCGACCGTCTACTATAAAAACGAACCGTTCACACAGATCAATCTGGTATCGAACGACGATGTTAACGTCAGCCCGATCTTGTATACGACTGACGCGATCAGAGGTGTTTTGACCTCTCCGTGGTTTTTGATGGCGGTAGGTTTGGTGGTTATCCTTTTTATCATCTACGTTTCTGTATCATCCTCTTATGCAAAGAAGCGTAAACGTGAGAACAAGAAAAACAGAATCAAGTAAAAAGATCGACGCGGCAACGCGTCGGTTTTTTTATGGATTCATGTCGGCAGCGTATAATTTACAAAACCTTAACTTGACAGCCCTTGATCCTTCATATACAATATATGGTAGCCGAAATAGGTCTTTTTCGGTTTATTTCGATCTATCGATCAAATCATATATTGCTTGAACCGACGATATCTCATAGATAATCGGATCAGGTTTGAAATAAGGAGTATGAATATGAAATCCAAACTAACCTGGATTCCGTTTGTACCGCTGTTTTTGGCGGCCGGTTTTTTTAAACTCGCTCAGGGTTTTATGCCGGAAGGAAGCATACCGGGATTGAGCGCCTTACAAATGGAATATTGTTATCTCGGCGCTTGTGTGCTGATTTTCTTATTTGCTGTCTTGTTTGTCCTTTTGGACAAAAAGATCGCCAAGTATTATCTGCCTCAAAAGAACTTTCCCGCGGGAATCGTCGGCATCTTGCTGTCACTGCTGTTGGCGGCAGACGGTGGCTTCACTGTTTTTCAGATCTTTAGCTCGGGCAGGATCTCCCTGTTGGAGACCTTAGGTGCTGTTTTATCACTTCTGTCCGCTGTTGTGTTCATCATTCTCGGCTTGAATCATTCCTTCCGTTACAAAGAGGGAAAGAACTTCTCTTTGATCAACGCGATCCCCGCGATCCTTTGCGGTGTGAGGATGGTTCTCAGTTTTGTACAGTTTACGACGATCTCGATCCGCTTGGCGGATGTCAGCTCGCTGATTTGTTATATGTTTGCGACTTTGTTCTTCTTCAACTATGCCGTTGTATTGGCGTTGATCAAGAGCAAAAACGCGCTTAAATCCTGCTTTGTTTACGGATTTCCCGCTGTTGCGGCAATGATTCCGTACGGTGTGTATCATCTGGTATTTCGCTTTGATACAGAACAGGTGTTGAATAATGCGCAGCCCCTCGAGATGCTGCTGTTCGGTTTGTATATCTTATTCATCCTGATCGAGATGACCCGGCATGTTCGTGATAAGGACAGTGTGACGTTGGTCAAAGAAGAAGAGGCTCCGGTCGTCAATATCGCTGAGGAAAAGGTCGAGGGCTTCATTGCCAGTAATACTTCCGAGGATGAGAACGATAGTATTGAAGAAACATCGCAGCTTGAGAATCGTGACACCGAGGACTATTTGTATTTGGATACGCAAGAAAGAAATGATGTAGAGAACGAAGAAACAAAGAATGACGTCGAGAATTATCTGACTGAGGTTCAGGAAGTACCTGAAGAAGACGACAGACCGAAGGATTATGAATCCAGATTAGATGATATTGACAAATTGATCCTGGATATCTCCAGTAAGGGAGACTAAACTACCGGATTCATTAATTGATCAAAGGAGGATGATAGCATGAAAAGACTGTGTTGTTGTATCATGGTTTGCTTAATGCTGCTTGCTCCTTTTTTTGTTTTTCCGACCGCGGCGGCACATGAAGATTTTGATATACAATCCGGCGTGCTGCTCAAGTATAACGGCAGCGATGCGGATGTGACCATACCTTCCCATATCACCGCGATCGGTGATTCCGCGTTTGCCGATAATAAAAAAGTAAAAAGTATCAAGCTGAATGATTCTGTTCGTGTGATAGGGGACAGAGCATTCTACGGCTGCAGCTCGCTGCAAAGTGTTACCTCCGGTGACAGCATCACCGAGGTGGGTGATATGGCGTTTTACGGTACACCGTATTTGGATGCGTCTACCGAGAAATATGTGATGCTCGGCAGTGTTTTGCTGTGGTATAACGGCACTTCGGAAAGTGTTACGATCCCGTTGCGTTGTACCTCGGTCGCTTCCTATGCTTTTGCACGCTGTGAGTATCTCAAGTCCTTCACTGCGAATGAGGGTCTGGTCAGTGTCGGTACGGGCGCTTTTTACGGATGTACCAAATTGGAGAGCGTCAATTTGCCTGCAACGCTCAGTGCTGTCGGCGCATATGCCTTTGACGGTACACCTTACCTGAGTAAGGCAGATGCTTTTGCCGTTGTGGGCGACGGTGTGCTGCTGCGTTATCAGGGCACCGATACAGAGGTCGCGATCCCCGATTCGATCAAGCGTATCGCTTCACATGCCTTTGTCAGCTCCAAGATAAAGTCTGTTACTCTCCCCGAGAGTGTCTATGCGATCGATGCATATGCGTTTGCTGACTGTACCGGATTGGAAACCATCAATTATGCCGAGGGTCTGGTGACGATCGGCGACGGGGCTTTCAGAGGATGCAAGAGCCTGCAACAGTTCAAAACACCTGCGAGCTTATCCTATATCGGTCAGCTCGCGTTTAACGGTGATTCCGCGATCAGCAGTGCTGCTTTGTGCGGAGATAACCTGACAGTTTCTCACAATGCGTTCAAGAACTGCAGCGCGATGCGATATGTTCTGATGTCCGACGGCGTAGCCCGGCTGTATGATAATGCGTTTGACGGTTGCACCGCTTTAGAGGGGATCTCCGTTTCACCTCAGACGACCGATATCAGCGCGTCAGCTCTCAGCGGATGTCCTCAAGCGGTCGTTTGCTGTGAAGAGGGCTCCGCGGCGAACAGCGCTCTTTCAGATCACACAGTCAATACGGTGATGGGTGATGTGGACAGCAGCAGTGAGCTTGACGTAATGGATGCGACGACGATCCAGTGTTATATCGCGTATTTGGTGAAGCTCAACGGTGCAGAGACCGCCTCTGCGGATGTGAATTTTGACGGTGAGATCAATATACTGGATGCGTATTACTGTCAGTTGAAAATCGTTCATTTAGCTTAGATTTTTTTGCGGCAAACCATTGACAGCCGCTGATTAAGGTGATATATTATTTCTTGAATTAAATAGCCTGAATAGGGGACAATGTCCGCTGTTTCTGCGTTACAGAGAGTCGTCGGTCGGTGTAAGACGACACGCTCATAGCGGGATACCACCCCTCATATCTCATCAATTGTCATTGCAAGGCTTTTGCCGCGGCAATCTCAACGAATGGAAAGAGATATGTCTCGCTCAGGAAATGGGGCGACGTGAGCCGCGTTAAGGCATTAATGAGGATATCAATCGTCAACATCAGTTTGTTGATGATCGATATTGAATCAGGTGGAACCGCGTCAATACGCCCTGTTATTTCTTCGGAAATAGCAGGGCTTTTTTATTATGAATTGTCATTGCGAGGCATTTATGCCGTTGCAATCTCAACCGATTATGATTAAAGGAGAGGATCAATATGATCAATGTAGAATTAAAGGGCGGCGTAGTGCAGCAGTTTGAAGAGAACATCACGCCCGCTCAGATTGCCAAGTCCATTTCGATGGGACTGTATAAAAACGTATGTGCCGCGCTGATTGACGGCAAGGTATGTGACCTGCGCACCGAGCTGACAGCGGATTGCAAGGTCGAGCTGTTGACCTTCGATAACGATGAGGGTAAGCAGGCGTTCTGGCATACGACCTCTCATATTCTCGCTCAGGCGGTCAAGCGCCTGTTCCCCGAAGCCAAGCTCGCGATCGGCCCGTCCATCGATGAAGGCTTCTATTATGATTTTGACGTAGAGAAGCCCTTTGATAACGATGATCTCGCTAAAATCGAAGCAGAGATGAAGAAGATCGTCAAGTCCGGCATCGAGATCTCCCGCTTTGAAAAAGCGCCGCAGGATGCGCTGGATTTCCTCAATGAGATCGGAGAGCCCTATAAGGTAGAGCTCGCGAGTGAGCACGCTGACAAGGGCGAGCCGATCAGCTTCTACAAGCAGGCGGAATTCGTCGATTTGTGCGCCGGCCCTCACCTGATGTCTGTCGCACCCGTCAAGGCGTTCAAGCTCACCAACTGCACCGGTGCTTACTGGCGCGGTGATTCCAAGAATCAGCAGCTTTGCCGTGTATACGGTATCTCTTTCCCGAAGGCTTCCATGCTTGAGGAGTACATCACCCGCAGAGAAGAAGCCTTAAAGCGCGACCACAACAAGCTCGGCAGAGAGCTCGAGCTGTTCACTACTGTTGATTATATCGGTCAGGGTCTGCCGATCATGCTCCCCAAGGGCGCCCGTATCATCCAGCTGTTACAGCGCTGGGTCGAGGATCTCGAGCAGAAGAACGGCTGGCAGCTCACCAAGACGCCGTTCATGGCGAAGTCCGATCTGTACAAGATCAGCGGTCACTGGGATCATTATCAGGACGGTATGTTTATCCTCGGCGACCCCGATAACGATGATGAAGTATACGCGCTTCGTCCGATGACCTGTCCGTTCCAGTATCAGGTATTCCTCAACCGCGGCAGAAGCTATCGCGATCTGCCCATGCGACTGAACGAAACCTCCACGCTGTTCCGTAACGAGGCTTCGGGTGAGATGCACGGTTTGATCCGCGTTCGTCAGTTCACCATTTCCGAGGGTCATCTGATGTGCACCCCCGAGCAGCTCGAGGGCGAGTTTGAGCACTGCCTGAGCCTTGCCATCACCTGCTTAAAGACCTTGGGTCTGTATGAGGATGTTTCCTACCGCTTCTCCCAGTGGGATCCCAACGACCGTGAGAAGTACATCGGCACTGAGGAAGAGTGGAACAATGTCCAGGGGATGATGGGCAAGATCCTCGACGACCTTGGTATCGATTATAAGATCGGTATCGGTGAGGCGGCATTCTACGGCCCCAAGCTCGATATCCAGATCAAGAACGTATTCGGCAAGGAAGATACCCTGATCACCATCCAGATCGACCCGATGATCGCCGAAAAGTTCGGTATGGAATATGTTGACCGCGACGGCGTGAAGAAGCATCCGTTCATCATCCACCGTACCTCTATCGGTTGCTATGAGCGCACCCTCGCATTGCTGATTGAGAAGTACGCAGGCGCGTTCCCGCTGTGGCTTGCACCCGTACAGGTCAAGCTGCTGCCCATCGCCGACCGTCATCATGACCGTGTCTTTGAGATCGCAAAGGAGCTCGAGGATATGGGCATGCGCGTAGAGGTCGATGACCGCAATGAGAAGATCGGCTACAAGATCCGTGAGGCGCAGGTGCAGAAGATCCCGTACATGGTCATCATCGGCGACAAGGATATCGAAAATAATACCGTTTCCATCCGTCACCGCAAGGACGGTGATCTCGGCTCCATGTCCTTAGCAGCGTTCAAGGACATGATGCGCGAAGAGATCGATACAAAAGCAATCAAATAAGGCTCTCTTTTCTAAGGTGAGATTCTGTCCAAATCTGTGATTTGGGTAACAAAATCCATACATCGGAGAGCTGTCGCAAAGCGACTGAGGGTTGATCAACATTCATAGACAACCCTCAGTTTTGCACCTCCTTATTGAAGAAGGAGGCCGATAAAGGCAGGATAAATTGAGCAGGAAGCAACGAAACTTTAAACTCGGAAAAGTGAATCGCGGCGTTCTGGAAGAACAACAGGCGCGGGAGGAAAACAAGGTACAGAACCAGCGCGCCTTGTTGTATATCCTTCCGCTGGTCATGCTTGCCGTTTTGATCGTCGGCATCTTTTTCGGGTATAAGTTTTATGTGAATTCTCTCAGCGAGAAAAGTCCTATCTCACCATCGGAATATATCGAGGATGACACCCATTCCTCCAATCCTATGTTTTTGAAAACGGTCAGCGCCGCCTCTCCGATCGATAAGAGTTTTGTGCCCGATACCATGGAGAGCTGCGGCGTTCAGATCGCTTCCGATGCGGCAGACAGCCTGAACAACATGGTCGCCGACGCGAAAAAAGCGGGTTTTGACCTGATGGTCGTGGAGGGCTATGTGTCCTATGAGGATCAGGCTAAGCGTTATAAGGAAGAGGTCGAAAAATACCGCAAGGATTCCAAGGCGAGTTTGGTCATGGCAGAGGCTCATGTCAAAAAGGAACTGCCGCCGGCAGGGGAGAGCGAACAGCAGACGGGACTCTTGGTCTATCTGACCGTCAAGACTGACGGAAAGTTTGCCGATACACCGGCGTATTCGTGGCTGACGCGCCACTGTGTCGACTATGGGTTCATCCTGCGCTATCCTAATAAAGAGAACGCGGGCGGTATCTCGTATTCCTCCCATCTATTCCGCTATGTCGGCAAAACTTATGCCTTTAATATGCGTGCTTTGGATATGAATTTTGACCGATATGTGGAATATCTTGCCGCGCAATAAGATTTCTTTTTATAGATCACATTAAAAAATTAGAAAAAACACTTGCTTTTTGAAGATTATTAGTGTATAATACCTATGTTAATTATGGCTACACGAATATGGCTATGTGAAAGAGGTGAATGAAATGCAGGAAAAGATCCATCCTAATTATGGCCAGACTACCATTACCTGCGCTTGCGGTAATGTGATCGAGACCGGCTCTACCAAGAAGGATATCCGTGTTGAAATTTGCTCCAAGTGCCATCCGTTCTTTACCGGTAAACAGAAGCTTGTTGATACAGGCGGCCGTGTTGACCGTTTCAAGAAGCGTTTCGGTATGGAGAAATAATGAAAATGAGTTGAAGGCGGTACTGTTGTACCGCCTTACTTAGTTATTGCCTTCCCATAAGGAATCAACGATTTTTGCTGTTCTTATATTCGTTGTCATTCCGAGGGAGCGAGGACATGCGTGTCCTTGCGACTGTGGGAATCCCCTTCAGTGATGAAGCACATTACTGTTTATGCAAATCTCTTTGCTATAGACGAGCACTGTTCGTCTGACTATGATGCTTATGAATACATATAAAACCGTCAAAGCGTTCGCCTCTGATGAACTGGTCGAGAAACGCTCGCGTTTCATCGGCTACTGCAAGCCTGTGTCAACGCAGGATGAGGCGATCGCCTTTATCAATGAGATCAAAACCAAACATTGGGACGCGCGCCATAATGTCTACGCCTATGTCATCAAGGATGAAGGCGTGTCGCGCTACAGCGATGATAATGAGCCGCAGGGTACTGCGGGCATCCCGGTGCTCGACGCGATCCGCAAGCGCGATATCACCGACTGCGTCATTGTTGTGACCCGCTATTTCGGCGGCGTACTGCTCGGCGCGGGCGGCTTAGTGCGTGCTTATTCCGCGGCGGCAAAGCTTGCGATCGACGCGGCACAGGAGCGCGAGATGGAGCTATGCTCCGTGTGTGAGCTGCGCTGTTCTTATACCTTATACGGAAAGATCCCGTCTCTTGTCGCAAGATTCAACGGCGCTATTGACGATTCGGATTTTACCGAAGAGGTTACTGTCCGTTTCCATCTGCCCGAAGATGATCTTGTCGCTTTTAATAAGGCGCTGAGTGAAGAATCCTCGGGAAAGGTTGCGGCGACTGAGAGTAAGAAAGATTTTTTTGACAAAGTTCAAAAATAAAAAGGGTATTTGCGGGAATTTGCGTAATTAATAAATGTGACGTTTTTTCGGGGGAAGATGATCTGTTTAATGGTGATTCCCTGATATTGTGAAAGATGATGCTTTAGAAGTTAATGATAAACCGACGCGTCGGTGTCGGTGAAAGTGAGAGCTTATGCCACGTTTATCGGATGAATTTATCAGTGAAATCAAATATCGTAACGATCTCGGTGAGCTGGCGGCGTCCTATATGCAGCTCAAGCGCCGCGGCAGGAATCTGGTCGGATTATGCCCGTTTCACGGCGAAAAAACACCATCCTTCAACATCTATACGGAAAATGGTTCTTTTTACTGTTTCGGATGCGGCGTCGGGGGCGATATCATCACCTTTGTGATGAAGATCGAAAACCTCGACTATATGGAGGCGGTCAAGTTCCTTGCCGAACGTGCCGGTATGTCCATGCCCGAGGATGATTATGATGACTCGGTCAGCAAGCTGCGCACCCGCATTTATGAAGCAAATCGTGAGGCGGCGCGTTTCTTTTACGCCAAGCTGATGTCGAAAGAGGGCGCCGAGGGACTCGCGTATCTGCGCAATCGCGGGCTTGCCGACAGTACGATCCGCCATTTTGGTCTGGGCTTTGCCCCCGATGAGCGCTTTGCCTTGGGAAATCATTTGCGTTCCCGCGGATTCACCGAAAACGAGATGATCGCGGCGAATTTGGTGTTCAAATCCCGCTCCGGTAATTCGGTGCTTGATCGCTTTTATAACCGCGTGATGTTCCCGATCATTGATGTGCGCGGTAACGTGATCGCGTTCGGCGGGCGTATCATGACCGATCAAAAGCCCAAGTATCTCAACACCTCCGATACCTTGGTGTTCAATAAGAGCTTCAACCTTTTTTCGCTGAACAACGCGAAGAACAGCAAAAGCGATTCACTGATCCTCTGTGAGGGCTACATGGACGTCATCTCGCTGAATCAGGCAGGCTTTACCAATGCCGTTGCCACCCTCGGTACGGCGCTGACCGCCGATCAGGCGGCGCTGATGAAGCGCTACTGCAAAGAGGTCATCATCTGTTATGACGCTGATGAAGCGGGTCAAAAGGCGACCGCCAGAGCGATCGATATCTTACGCAGAGCGGGATTGGTCGTCAAGGTGATCTCGATCCCCGACGGCAAGGATCCCGATGAATTCATCCGCCGTCACGGCGATAAGGGTCATGCCGCTTTTCAGAATGTGTTGGATAACAGCGGCAACGATATGGAATATCGGATGCAAAAGCTCAAATCCCGCTACGATATGAATAGTCCGCAGGACAAGCTCAGTTATCTCAACGAGGGCGTCAAGCTGCTTTGTGAGCTGGATAATCCCATGGAGCGCGATATCTACGCCTCGCGCCTGAGCGACGAGACCGACGTTTCCAAGGCTTCGATCCTAGAGCAGGTCAAGCAGGGGATGCGCCGCAAAGAGCGCTACCGCCGCAAGAATGAGTTCTCTCAGCTGCAAAAAAATCTCTCGGCGCGGGATGACAGGATCAACCCGCAGCATGCGTCCAATTTGCGTGCTGTCTCCGCAGAGGAGAATCTGATTGCCTTTTTGGTGAACAATCCCGATAAGCTCGTTTATATCCATGAGAAGCTCCGACCCGAGGATTTTACGACGGATTTCAATCGGAATCTGTTTGAATATTTCTCTGTAAGAATTATAAAACACCAAGATCCGATGACAGCGCTGTCGCTGGACTTCACCAACGACGAGCAGGCTAAGATCGTGCGCATCGTGAATTCGGGCGCCGATCTGCCGCGTACCCAACAGGCGCTGGATGAATATATCAATATCATTCTCGATGAAAAGGCAAAGCCGACCGAGAGTGATATCCGCAACAGTACACAAGACGAGTTTACCAATCTGTTCTCTCGTCTGAAAGATAAACATGAATAACCGATTTTCGGTTGATAACAGCAAGGAGCGTACGCTCCCCATTATGACATTGAATTTGGAAAGGATGATACCCGATGTCCGCAGCAGCAGATAAGAAGAGCCTTTTAAAGGAATTGACCGATCTCGCTAAGACCAAGGGAAATATTACCAACAAAGATATCCTCGACGCGATCGGCGAGATGGATATCGACCCCGAACAGCTTGAAAAACTCTATGATTCTCTGGAAGCAGCCGGGATCGAGATTGTCGAGACCGACCTCGAGGAGGATCTGAATATCGACAACCTCAATATCAGCGGCAATGCCAAAGAGGATGAGACTTCCGGTGAAACCACAACCGTGGAAGCGACGGACAACATTTCGATCGATGATCCCGTCAAGGTCTATCTCAAAGAGATCGGACGCGTTCCGCTGCTTACTCCGGAAGAAGAGGTCGAGCTTGCGATCAAGATCTCCGAGGGCGACGTCAACGCGAAGAAGCGCCTGTCGGAGGCGAACCTGCGACTGGTCGTCAGCATCGCGAAGCGCTACCTCGGTCGCGGTATGCACTTCCTTGATCTGATCCAGGAGGGTAACCTCGGTCTGATCAAGGCGGTCGAAAAGTTCGATTATACCAAGGGCTTCAAGTTCTCTACCTACGCGACGTGGTGGATCCGTCAGGCGATCACCCGTGCGATTGCGGATCAGGCGCGTACCATCCGTATCCCTGTCCATATGGTCGAGACCATCAATAAGGTCAAGAAGGTTTCTTCTCAGCTGCTGCATCAAAACGGCAGAGAGCCTTCGGCTGATGAGATCGCCGAGGAGCTGAATATGCCTGTCGATAAGGTGCGCGAGATCATGCGTGTGGCGCAGGAGCCCGTCTCGCTCGAGACCCCGATCGGCGAGGAGGAGGACAGCCACTTGGGTGACTTCATCCCCGATGATGACGCGCCCGCACCTGCCGACGCCGCTTCCCATACCATGCTGCGTGAACAGCTCATGGAGGTGCTCGACACCCTGACGCCTCGTGAGGAGAAGGTGTTAAGACTGCGTTTCGGTCTGGAGGACGGCAGAAGCCGCACGCTCGAGGAGGTCGGTAAGGAATTCAATGTCACCCGTGAGCGTATCCGACAGATCGAGGCGAAGGCGCTCAGAAAGCTCCGTCATCCGTCCCGCTCCAAAAAGCTCAAGGACTTCTTAGACTGAGCCTATGACGTATGAAGAATGCGGCGCGATCCTCGATGAGATCGCCGAGACCCTTCCGCAGGAGCTGTACCGTGAACTCAACGGCGGTATCGTGCTGGAGGACGGCGTTCGCTACCACTGGTACGCGCAGAACAATGATCTATACATACTCGGCGTGTATGTCCGCGATAATCTGGGCAAGTCTATCAAGATCTATTACGGCAGCATCATCCGTGCCTATGTCAATAAAACGCTCGAAGAATACCGCGAGATCCTGCGTCGGATCTTAGTGCATGAGCTCAGACACCATAATGAGTATCTCGCCGGTGCAGATGATCTCGAGTATTACGATGATGAGCAGATCAGCAAGTATCTGGAATCAAAGGGATATACCATCAAATAACACAGCGCTCCTGTTTCTCAGGAGCGTTTTTCTATCCATCGTCATTGCGAGGGATGACGATCGTCATCCTGCGGCAATCTCAACCGAAATAGTCATTGCGAAATCCGCAGGATTGTGGCAATCTCAACCGGAAAAGTCATTGCGAAATCCGTCAGGATTGTGGCAATCTCAACCGGAAAAGTCATTGCAAAATCCATCAGGATTGTGGCGATCTCAACCGATATGCTAATCACACTTTAAACCGTGTATAAATATTGATGCAGTAAATATTTATTTCTATTTACATTTGCGTTTTCGTGTGTTAAAATAGTAAAGCAAGAAAAGTCACATCGGACAAAAGGAGTATGACTATGCCTGCAAAACCCAATGCTGAATTCACGAATGATCTGTTTAAAGCGATATTGACCCTTGAAACCGTGGAAGAATGCGAGGCGTTCTTCAAGGATCTTTGCACGATCCCTGAGCTAAAGGCATTATCCCAGCGTTTTGCCGTAGCGATGATGCTGGACAAGAACATGGTCTACAACAAGATCGTCGAGGCGACAGGTGCGTCTACTGCGACCATCAGCCGTGTGAAGCGTTCGCTTGATTATGAGAACGCGGGCGGTTACACCCTCGTTTTTGAGCGCTTAAAGGAAGAAGAATGAGCGGGTATCGGTATTTCTCCCAATTCTATGACAACCTGACCTTCAATGTGGATTACAAAAAACGCGCTGATTATATTCAGAGCGTTTTATCTTTATATGACCACGACTGGGGCTTGACCCTTGACCTTGCCTGCGGAACCGGCTCTTTGACGCTGGAATTAAAGCGCAGGGGAGTGGATGTGTTCGGTATCGACGGCTCTGCCGAGATGCTCAGTGTGGCGATGGATAAAGCGTATGATGCGGATCTCCAAGTGCTGTTTTTGTGCCAGCAGATGGAACAGCTCGACCTGTACGGCACCATCGACACCTGCGTCTGCACCTTAGACAGCCTCAATCACATCACCGACAAAGAACAGCTGCAAAAGGTGTTTGACCGCGTGGCGCTGTTTATGAACCCCGACGGTACCTTTGTGTTTGACGTCAACACCGTCTATAAGCACCAACAGATTTTGGCGAACAATACCTTTGTTTATGATACCGACAGCGTGTTCTGTGTGTGGCAAAATTCTTTGAAAGAAAATAATATCGTCAACATCGAGCTCGACCTCTTTGAGCGAGAAGGGGAGAGCTATTTCCGCAGCTGTGAGCATTTCAGCGAGCGCGCGTATGAGATCGATGACCTCAGACAGATGTTAACGAAATCGGGCTTTGAGGACATCAAGGTCTTTCACGATATGACGACTGAGCCTCTGCGAGAGGACAGCGACCGTGCGGTATTTGTCGCACGAATCAAGCATGCGATCAACAGGGAATGATTCAGTTTTGTAGGGGAGGGGCTTGCTCCTCCCGTCCATGCAGGTATGACGGACATAAAACAAGGAAGAGGCCCCGGATAGAGGGAGAAAGCTCCTGCGGCACCGGACGAGCAATGCTCGTCCCTACGATCATGTTTGAAAGGAATTATATTAAATATGGATAAAATCATCAGATGTATCACCTCCGACGGAGCCGTGATGGTCTCCGCGATCGACTCGACCGATATCGCCTATAAGGCGAGTATCATCCATCATACAAGTCCCGTGGCGTCCGCCGCACTGGGCAGATTGCTTTCTGCCGCTTCCATGATGGGCGCACAGCTCAAATCCTCCAAATCGACTCTGAATATCCGCTTTGAGGGCGACGGTGAGCTGGGCGCGTTCATGGCGGTCGCTGACAGCAACGGCAACGTCAAGGGCTTTGTTACCAATCCCGATTGCCCGACCGCTCATTACGAGAACGGCAAGCTGAATGTCGCACAGGCAGTCGGCGCGGGCATTATCAGCGTGATGAAGGATTTCGGTGAGGGAGAGCCGTATATCGGAAAAATCCCGATCGTATCGGGCGAGATCGCCGAGGATATCACCAACTACTACGCAACCTCCGAGCAGATCCCGACCGTTTGCGCGCTGGGCGTGTTGATCGACAAGGACAGCTCTCAGGTGCTGTTATCGGGCGGCTTACTGATCCAGCTTTTGCCGGGCGCCGATGACGCTACCATCGACAAGATCGAAGAGAATGTCGCAAAGCTCGACTCCATCACCACCATGCTCGCAAAGGGACTCTCCGCGCTCGATATGTGCAAACAGGCGCTCGACGGCTTTGAGGTCGAGGTGCTCGATGAATTCGAGGTCAAGTATGTCTGCGGCTGCTCCAAGGAGAAGATCCGCTCGCTGATCGCCTCCATGCCTAAGGAAGAGATACAGGCGATGATCGACGAAAACCACGGCGCCGAGGCAAATTGCCGATTCTGCAATAAACGATATACATTTACTGAAAACGAGCTGGAAGAATTGTTAAAGAAAAAATAAGAAAATTTAGAAAAACCCCTTGACTTTTTCTTTCAGATATAGTATTATATACGAGTCGCAAATGAAGAGGCGAACGGTTTGGGAGCATAGCTCAGCTGGGAGAGCACCTGCCTTACAAGCAGGGGGTCACAGGTTCGAGCCCTGTTGTTCCCACCATACCATGGCCCGGTAGTTCAGTTGGTTAGAACGCTAGCCTGTCACGCTAGAGGTCGTCGGTTCGAGCCCGATCCGGGTCGCCAATTTTGCCTCTGTAGCTCAGTTGGTAGAGCAGGGGACTGAAAATCCCCGTGTCGATGGTTCGATTCCGTCCGGAGGCACCAATATTTGCGGATGTAGCTCATCTGGTAGAGCGCCACCTTGCCAAGGTGGAGGTAGCGGGTTCGAGCCCCGTCATCCGCTCCATAGACGTGAAAAGGACTTAACTGGTTTAAGTCCTTTTTCAATAATCAGCGGTATGATCGGCGCTTAGTGTGCAGTTAACAATAACTGACCACTAACCACTGATCACTGACCACTGACCATATGGCGACATAGCCAAGCGGTAAGGCACGAGTCTGCAAAACTCTGATTCCCCGGTTCGATTCCGGGTGTCGCCTCCAAAGATCACCCCGATACATTTGTGTCGGGGCTTTTTCTTTTATCATTATGGATGTTTCTCATATTGCATGAGCTTAGCATTTTTGTCAAGCTCTTAAATTCTCAACATGTTTAGGTGATTCTTATGTCCGCTACCACACATATCATCCATCCCATCCCACCGTTGTTTGATGCAGAATGCAAGATATTGATCCTCGGTTCTTTTCCTTCGGTCAAATCCAGAGAAGCGATGTTCTTCTACGGTCATCCGCAAAACCGCTACTGGAAACTGATCGCGCGATTATTTGATGAACCTGTGCCTGAGACGATAGAGGAGAAGAAGTCCTTGGTACTGAGCCATCATATCGCGATGTGGGATACCATTCATTCCTGCACCATCACGGGTTCCTCCGACAGCTCGATCCGGGATGTGGTGCCGAACGATCTTTCGGTGATATTGGATCACAGCAAGGTCAACAAGATCTTTTGCAACGGTGCGACATCCCATAAGCTCTATATGAAGTATCTCTATCCGGTGACGCGGATCGAGGCGGTCAAGCTGCCTTCCACCAGTCCCGCGAACGCCGCTTTCTCCATTGATAGGCTCGAAAGAGAGTGGCGGATCATCAAGGATATATGAGCCTTTGAATATCGGGTAACCGATAAGAATCCCCCTGATTTGCAATTTTTGTCGGCCTGACCTATGCCGAGCTGACGCCCGCGATGCCTATGGTTGGCGGCGAGCATGTGTTCAGCCACAAGGCGTTCGGTCCGACGGGCTCATTTATCTGTACATGGGCGCTGATTTTAAGCTATATCGGCGTTGTTTGTTTTGAGGCTGTTTCTCTTCCGACGATCATCCAATATATCTTCCCGTCGTTCTCGCAGGGCTATCTATACACCGTTGCCGGTTCCGATGTTTATGTGACCGGTGTTGCGGTCGCTTCCTTCTTTACGATCGGCATCATCGTGCTGAACATCCTCGGTATCAAAGCCGCATCGATCTTCCAAACGATCCTGACGGTTGTGATCGCTGATGTCGGTATCGTTCTCGTTGTCGCTTCCGCGATCAATGGTTCTCCCGATAACCTTGAGGGACAGGTGATCGTGGGTGAGGGCTTCGGCTCAGTCAAGAATATCCTGTCCGTTGCGGTCGTCGCACCGTTCTTTTTGTTCGGCTTTGATGTGATCCCGCAGGTTGCCGAGGAAATTAATGTTCCTTTAAAGAAAATTGCAAAGGTGCTGCTCCTGTCGATCATTTGTGCCGTTGTGTTCTACGGATTGGTCGTATTCGCTGTCGGCTACGCCCTCAATAAAGAGGAGATCGCCGCGGCAATGGAAGGCTCGGGACTTGTCACCGCCTTCGCAATGGAGAAGGTGTTCAACAGCGCTGTCATGGCAAAGGTACTGATCATCGGCGGTTTGTGCGGCGTTATCACCAGCTGGAATTCTTTTTTGATCGGCGGCAGTCGCGCCATTTTCTCGATGGCGGAATCTAAGATGATCCCCGGCAGATTCTCAAAGCTCCACAAAAAGCATAAGACTCCTACTAACGCACTCTTGCTCATCGGTGTATTATCATTAGCGGCGCCGTTCTTCGGTAAGCAGATGCTGGTATGGATCTCCGACGCGGCGAGCTTAGCCTGCTGTTTGGCGTACCTGATGGTTTCGATGTCTTTTGTGATCCTGCGAAAGAAAGAACCCGAGCTGCACCGACCCTTCAAGGTCAAGCATTATAAATTTGTCGGTATTACCGCCTCTGTCCTGTCGGGCTTTATGGTCGTGATGTATCTGATCCCCGGCTCCGGCGCGGCCCTGACATGGCAGGAATTCATCAATGTCGGAGGATGGGCGCTGCTCGGCATCATCTTCTATGTGATGTGTAAGCTTAAATACAAACACGAGTTCGGCCATATTGAAATATGATAGTGATATAAAAAAGCAGCTTGTCGAAAAAGTATAGAATAAAAAATGAGTAGCCGATTTCCAAGGCTCCTTTTGGGAAAAGGAGCTGTCACCGAACGGTGACTGAGGAATTGTA